>CAJTSR010000012.1 GCA_910579035.1 uncultured Muribaculaceae bacterium
TGGACACCGGCATAAGCTTACCAAGCTTGTAGAGGAAAGTAACAATCTTATATCTAAACCTGCGGTGATACCACCATAGGCTGCATTGTCACGTCAATAGGTTATAATATATGGTCAATATCGCCTATTTTCGGTCAGCTTGTTGGAGAAATCACAGAATACGTTTTAGAGGAAAGTTAACGATTTTATCTAAGACAAACAACATGCCAACGCTTTCCACCGGCAAAAGTAGGATATAAGACGGAAATATCCTTTCCGAATAAAATTAATTCAACCTCTTTTTTTAATGAAAAATTATGAAGATTGTCTGGCCATTTCAAAATTTACCCAATCGCTAATTTTGCACTTGCCAGTTGAACCTGCGATTGAGCGTTTTTCTGTTCTTTTCACTTTGATTTACGAATTTTTTGTTGTTATTTTGTTGCTCGAAAGAAAACGAGCTACAAATCGATAGGAATATGGAAAATGGCCATTCTGCATACGAAAAGTCCACAGCCCAATATGATTTCCGACCAATCTGTTTCCTCATAATTCGTTAATACTTATGATTAAATCTAACAATCAGGCTATAGCCGATATTCTTCGTTCGATTGATGAAGGCAAAATCCAACTCCCAGATTTCCAACGCGGTTGGGTATGGGAAGATAACAGGATTCGTGCCCTCATAGCAAGTATTAGCAATGGCTACCCCATCGGGGCGGCAATGTTTCTGAAAACAGGTGGCGACAACCTCCACTTCAAGGCTCGTCTATTTGAAGGTGTTGACAAGTCCAAGGAAAATGTGAAGCCCGAAACCTTGGTTCTTGACGGCCAGCAAAGGAATACATCTATTTATCGCTCAATGTATTCTAAAAATGCTGTCGCCACAACCGATTCCAAGAAAAAGCCGATAAGGAGATACTATTATATGCACATACCAACCTGTCTTGACACGCTCACCGACAGAGTGGATGCCATAATATCGGTGCCCGAAACACGGATTATTACCGAAAACATCGGCCGAGATATAAAACTCGACTTGTCATCTCCGGAGCAAGAATACGCGCAGCATCTTTTCCCGCTTAATTTGGTTTTCAACACTATGGAGATGATGCAGTGGGGTATGAATTATATGGCATTCCATCAATATTCTCAGGAAGCTAATGAATATTGGAAAAACTTTTTTGGCACTGTGCTTCAACCTATGTCCCAATATCAAATTCCTGTAATTGAGATTGGTAATGATGTACCCAAAGAAGCCGTATGCCAAGTGTTTGAGAACGTAAATCAAGGCGGGGTATCTCTCACTGTCTTTGAACTTGTAACTGCTACTTTTGCCGCAGACAACTTTGAGCTACGCAAGGACTGGGATGAGATCTGGAATACGCTTAAAAAACACAAAACTCTGAATTTCAAAAATATCAGGTCTTTTGAAGGCACAGATTTCCTCACAGCAATCACCCTGCTCGCCAACTATCTTAATAAAGCTGATACACCCGACCAAAAAGGTGTCAGTTGCAAGAAAAAAGACGTCCTCAAGCTCAAATTTCAAGACTACTCCCTATATAAAGACCGTTTGCTTGATGGCTTGAATGAGGCCGTGAAATTCCTTGCCGAGCAATGTGTTTACACTGCAATTGATTTACCATATACCTCACAGCTCATTCCGCTATCAGTTCTCTTTGCTGTTGACAAAAACCTTTGGTTCTCCCAAAGCAACCGCCAAAAGCTTGAAGAATGGTACTGGTGTGGCGTATTTGGCGAACTCTACGGAAGTGCCAACGAAGGCCGGTATGTAAACGATGTGACAGGAATGATCAACTGGGTGAAAAACGGCAATGAGGAACCCGACACAGTTATTCGCTCTAATTTTCACGCATCACGATTACGCCAATTATACACCCGCAACTCTGCTGCATATAAGGGCGTGATGGCCCTTATACTGAAAGCCGGTGCCAAAGACTTCCTGCGAGGCACAGATATGGACTTCGCATCATTTGTCGGCGAGGCTACAGACATACATCATATTTTCCCGGCAAACTACTGCGAAAAGACTGGCATTGACCGTGAGCGTTGGAACTCTGTCATAAACAAGACGCCTATATACGCCCGGACAAACAGGATAATCGGCGGTAATGCGCCTTCACAGTATCTTTCGAGTCTGGAACGCAATCACAACACAGACCCGGATAAGCTCAATGAAACACTTCTCTCACATCAGATAGATGTTGATGCTATCCGAGCAGATAATTTCGACACATACTTCGAGAATCGCTTCAATGCACTGCTTAACCTAATAGAGGACGCTACCGGCAAGCCCGTCAGCGGTCGCGAAGAAAAGCCTGCGGAGCTTACATTTTTTGACATATCTGAAAGTGAAGTCGTTGACGAATAATATAATTATTTCAAGTCCAGACAGGCATTGACTAATGAGAGCTATTCGCATATACCGACTGCTCCAAAAGCCATCTCTCCGATTATTCTCTGCCACTTCTTCATTTATTATTTTTGAAATGATAGTTAAACTTTAATTTGCCATAGTCAAGGAACGACTCGTCCAACATAACCTTATCATATGATAGCGTGGAATCGCTACAAGGAAATCTTCGATAACTGACATATACATCCGTACCAACAATACTGTCAAGTGAAGGTATGGCACTTTCGGCTCGCATAAAGATACTTTCGACTTGTTCCATATTGATATCGTAGATCGTTAATTCGGAGTATGCCCTACCCTGTTTCCCCTGTTCAACAAATAAGACCTCTGCATAACCGCCATTAAAAGTGGTAGAGCAAATTTGCCGCGAAACATATTCCGACCGGTG
The DNA here is from genome assembly GCA_910579035.1 of uncultured Muribaculaceae bacterium. GTDB lineage: Bacteria > Bacteroidota > Bacteroidia > Bacteroidales > Muribaculaceae > CAG-873. The sequence continues at coordinate 2,808 of CAJTSR010000012.1, forward strand.
AGATGAACCGAACAATGCGACTGAAAATACGAAAAGTCCTATCTGAATGAATGGCAAAAACATCCTGATATGGTATAGAATATCGTTATTACTTACAGGCGTAGTCTTTCGTTCTCCTTTTTGATAATAACCTGATTCGCCACGAAACTTTACAATAAGACCGACATTCGGCACCGACTTTAATAATTTTGAAACCCAAACCGAACCGATAATCGCAGTTACTGCAAATACAACGAACAATGGTGTTCCGAGCATTATGCCTGCGCCTATCGCTCCGGCACAAGACATCAACAAGGAAACACAAAATAATAATTTCAGCACTGTCCTCTTCATCACTTATCCTCCTTCTCCTGCTACATTAGTAGCTTTTTGGTGCGCGATACTATTTTCAGGATTGCCACTATTCCCACTATGCCTATAACTGCATTGCGAGCATTGTTGGTAAGGATACCTACAATCATACAAGATATTCAAGCATTTTGATTTTCAATTTTTTATAATTTGAGTAAAGGGCAAAGCGCAAAAACAGCACATCTGCAGCGATGAATGGTATAAATAAGAGTATTACAGCAAAGCCCTTGGAGGTGCCATCTGAAAATGCCGACACTGCAGCTGCAATCAATGCAACTATAAGACCAAGATTCCATAAACACATAATAATAAGGACTAACGGATGTATGCCAATGCTCAAATGAACCACGCATTGGCTGTCACCACAAGATTCGACGCTGCCTGACGCCTGTGATTCAAACGAATTCCAATAATATGTGTTAAGAGCTATTCTAAAACCATTATGCCAAACAGAACCGCGAAATTCGCCTTCTTTCCCATAGTTCATTCTATCGCACGATATTATTGTCGAAGCCGACAGCTCCGACAGCAGTGCATCGCAACTGCGGTTTACCACCAAATCTTTTTTGAAAAAAGGCACCATCGCTATTTCTATTTTTTGTGTTCTATCCTGATAGCTTCTTGTATCCGCATATTACCGGCAACAAAGATAACTAATTACATTGACAAATACCAAGATATAACGCAAATCCCATATTACTAATTAAATCAAGGATATGAACAAACTGCCCTTATTGGCATTAATTAACATTGGTGCATTCGAGTATTATCCATATCGAACATTATATTTGCAATATGAAGAGCGAAAAATAGCAAAATTACCATACCCTCAGTGGTATATTAGGGCAGTTTTGGCTGGGAAATTGGTGCGGGTTAAATTGAAAGCAAGTTAGGAGGATTGAGGCGTGTGTAATCGGCGGCCATTATCGCGCCGTTGGAGTAAATCGTGCCGTGTTGCGCCACAACTCCGTGTCGGGCGTGGATATGGCCGAACAAATGTGCCTTGAGTTTAAGGTGGGCGAGCCGTTCGAGTATTTCTCCGGAACCGTAGTTGACATTATCGTCAAAGTCCAATATGCCGTAGGCCGGCGAATGAGTTATCAATACATCGGTGTCACTCGGTATTTTGGCATAGTTGCGACTTTGACGATCGGTGACGCAATCGCCCATAAACATCGGCACGCCATAGAATTTAAGCCCGTCTAACTCAAGCCCGGAATTGCACAGATAATGCACATTATCATCGAGCCCGTCGACATTCGCTCCGTACAGGCAGTCGTCGTGATTGCCGCATATAAAAATTTTGTGGCGATATGGCAAATCGCAAAACCAGTTGAGGAAATCGAGCGCTTCCTGTTCGCTACCTACCATGCAGAAATCGCCTGAATGAACAACAATGTCTGCCTCAGGCAGGCCGCGCAACCGATGATGGCAACCGTGAGTGTCGGAAAGATGCAATATTTTCATATGTGTTACAAAGGTACGGAAAATGTTCTCACTATCATTGTTTTGATTTTAAACGGCGATATTCATCAATCAGCACACATACGCACTGACGGTAAACATAGAGTGAAAACAGTAATCCTGTAAGCCCACAGAATATGATCGGATGGCCTATGCCATATCTGCGTGCGATAAACGAGCCGGCCATCACACCTGCCGCCATAAGCAAGTGTGCTTTAATAAATTTGGAATTCAATTCTGCCAATGTCATAATCTCAGATTTATACTTGCAAAGTTAGGACAACGCTGTATCATTTATCGATACAAGCCGTATTTAACAAGATTTGATTAACTTTGCACTGCATCAACACCTTGCTGACATCTTTGCCTAAAGACATGAACCAACTGCGAAAATACATCTGGCTTATTGACACAATCCGCCGTGCCGGCAAAATCTCTCACAAGGATTTGTCCGACAAATGGGAGCGCAACAAGGAGCTGAGCGACTGCAAGCCGCTCCACCGTGCCACGTTCAACCGATGGCGTGATGCCATCGACAGTCAATTCGGCATCACTATTGATTGCCAAAAGGTTGGCGGTTATCTATATTATATTGCCAACCCGGAGGACGTTGACGACGACAAGCTCAAAAAGTGGCTGCTTGATTCATTTTCAGTAAGCAATACCATCGGCGATAACCTCTCTCTGAAAGGTCGCATAGTGCTTGAGGAGATACCATCTGGCCGCACTCACCTCACAACCATACTGGAGGCAATGAAAGAGAATCGCGCAGTGAATATCGCATATCGCCCTTTCACTAATCCGTATAGCTATACATTCTCAATCGAACCGTATTGCGTAAAGCTGTTTGAGAATCGTTGGTATGTACTGGCTCGGAACAACCGTGATGAAATCAAGATTTATGGGCTTGATCGCCTTGAATGGATTGAGATTACGGATTACACATATAAGTTGCCTATCAATTTTGATGCCGTTGATTTCTTCTCCACAGCATACGGAATCGTTATCGGCCACGAGCTAAAACCTGAGCGCATCGTAATACGTGCCTATGAAAACCACAAGCATTATCTGAAGTCGCTGCCACTGCATCACAGCCAGCATCTGATTGAGGACCTCGGAGAATATGCAGACTTCGAGCTTTATCTTTCGCCGACATATGATTTCGTTATGAAACTGCTACAAAGCGGCCCAATGATAGAGGTTATAAGCCCTGAGTCGCTTCGCAAAACAATGCAACAGTGGATTTCTGATATGAACGAACTCTATAAAAACGACTAAATACGCAATGCTTTTGCCGAACCGGCCAAAAACGATTAGTAAATTTGTGAAACAGAACGACAGTATGCCAAATAATACATTTCATCAAAAATTATTGGAATCAAAACCACAGACAATATCGATAGGCGAATTTGTGGCATCCGACATACGTTTCTATATACCATCATATCAAAGAGGTTACAGATGGGGAGCGAACGAAATTATACGATTGATCAAAGATATTGAGCAATACGACCCCTCTATAGATGGGAGTTTCTATTGTTTGCAGCCAATAGTCGTTCGTTATGATAAAGTCAATGGTTACTGGAGGGTTGTTGACGGACAGCAACGCTTGACAACCGTTTTCTTGATTCTGACAGAATGGGACGTTCAGCCATTTACCATAGACTACCAACGGGACGAACGCAAATCTCCCGTTGAGAAACATTATATCTCTGAAGCTCGAAATATTCTTAGGAAGTTCAAAGAGGAACACCCTGAGTGTGTTGCTGAAATATGTAAAAGGTTGAAAGCTAACTGTCGAGTTATATGGTATCGTTTAGCGGATTCCTATTCGTATGAAGAAGCGCTCGCTAAAGAACACGAGTATTTTCTTCACTTAAACTCAGGAAAAATTGCCCTTACCGACGCCGAGCTTGTCAAGGCTACCCTGTTGCATAATATCAATAGATCAGGATTAGACACTGAGAACTTTAACAGAAAGCAGCAGCGCCGTGCGTCACAGTGGGATTTGATGGAGAGAACCCTGCGGGAAAAGAAGTTTTGGACTTTCATCGCAGGAAGAAAGACGCTTGGAGCATCAGCTCTTGATTACCTCTTGGAAATAATATATTTCAAGCATGATCAACCCTTAGAACGCATATCAAATCAGCAAAATCCCATATTCTCTTGGATTGAGTCTTACTATGAATCAATAAGAGATATTGACACACTTTGGGAGGAACTTTGGACAACCTTTCACCGACTTGAAGGCTGGTACAATGACGCAACTATTTATAACCTAATCGGAGTTCTCACCACAAGAGTTTCCTCTCGAGAAATTGCATCACAAAGAATTGTTCGCGCGTTAAAAGAGTGAGATGCCGAAGGCTCTACTAAACAAGGTTTTATAACTTGGCTTTGGAAAGAGGCTGCTGACGGGATTTTGTCTGAAAACGACATATCAAAGGCAAAACGCCTCACATCCCAAGAATATGAAAATGCAGACATCTCTCTTCTCCCGTCATATCATGGATATAGATACGACACTACGAAAGGAAAAGTATTCGACTTCTTATTGCTAATGAATATAGCAATACTGAATCCGGGCCACACTAATCGCAAGTTTCCATTTGAAGAATTTAACAGCAGCGATAATATCTGGAATATAGAGCACATTTCACCAAAGACACCCAAAACCAATCGTTATATACTATCTGCTTTGGAGGAAATGAAAAAATCAGAAGAAAAAGAATGGGACTCTATGCCTTCCTCCGTAAAAAAACAATTTGACGAAATCATAGGCATACTGTCTTCAATTAATCCCGAAGATAATGAGGCTCTCGAATTTCCTGAAAATCCAACCGAGCAAGAGATAAAGCAGAAAGCCATTTTCGATAAATTTATGGAAGACTACCTGCCTCTATCCGATACTGAAGTTATGACCTTGGGAAACCTCACCTTGCTTACCGAACGTCCAAACAAAGGCATAGGAAACAACTTCTTCTTAAATAAAAGAAGAATGTTGGCAGAATATCAATCCAAGGGCTGCTTTATACCCCCTCTCACATTAAACGTTTTTACAAAATGGTATACCCAAGATTACGACCAGCCCTTGTTCTGGCGCAAAAAAAATCGTTTGGAGTATCTGAAAGCCTTAGACAAGCTTGTTGCGTCATTGTATGATCTTATAAAGAAACTACCTTAAAAATGAATCTACGATCTCTACTTGAAAAGTATAACTCCATTTTAATACCTCGTATTCAGCGTGATTATGCTCAAGGGCGCAGGGACAATGTGACGAACGAAATTCGAGGAAATCTTTTAAAGGACATCTTTTCTTCAAAATCTATCTCATTCAATATGATTTTCGGAGAAAGTGACTCCGCCGGGAATTTTATACCTATCGACGGCCAACAACGTCTTACCCTGCTCTTTCTACTTCTTCTTTACGGTTCCAAAACTGGATATGTCGATGATTTCGGTGTTAAAAAACTAAACTACTCTACTCGCGAATCGACATCGGAATTTTGGAGATTTATCACAGACGCAAATTGGGAACTTGATAAAAGCATATCTCTATCCTCTTGGTGCAGAAATCATAATGGGTATCAATGGTATTGGGATATGGATCCTACTGTGGAGTCAATGCTCGTTGTCCTTGATGATATCCATAAATCCGCGTCCAAACAACCCTCGTCATACCCGAATATCGACGCTATAGAGTTCGATTGTCACGATATGTCCCAATCCGGGCTGAACGAAACGCTATATCTGAAAATGAATTCTCGAGGAAAACATCTAAACGCTTTTGAAAAAATAAAAAGCGCTTTAGACCAACTCGTTTGTACATCATCAGAGTCTTATAGCACATCAGGCTTCGACAACTACAACTGGGGGAAGATAGACCATAAAGAAATGACGTTCAAAGATTGCTGGACATACTGCATGGAAAGAGATTGGATATATTGGTTTTGGGACGAAAATACTGCGTCTTTCGACGGAACTCTCCTCAAACTGATTCTGGCCTATACACACATATTCATATCCTCTCACAGGGATAATATTGACGGAACTCCAATAGCTAAAGCGAAAACAGAGATTATAGATCTCATTAAAAAGAAGTCCCGGGAAATACTCAGCTCTGATTTAGCTATCGCCCCTCAGTTCTACCATATTACGAGTGCTTTTTCTCTTTTTAACAATGACGAGGAATCACTTACCGAAGACCCGCAATTACGGAAAGAATATCTCGAAGGGTTAGCAAAACTCATTACCGATATCACATCTGCCAACAACCATAATTTTAAAGCCGCTTGGGGCGAATGTATCGATTTTGCAAACCCCGAATTAAATTATACTAATAAAACATTGGGCATTCTTGCCTCAATCATCTATTTCAAAGGGAAGAATCTACTTGGCAAGGATTTCTCCATGTGGTTGAGATTCTGCTGGAATATGGTTGAGAATACTGTGTATGATGATGAAAGCCTTACCCGGTTTTGTCGCAACTGCAAAGGTAAGTATTCAAAAGGCTCGACCTATATACTTACATGGCTAAGCAATGACATGAGCTCTCATAATCAAGACTCCCAGCAGCTGAAAGAAGAAATTTTTAAGAGTAAATTGCTCGGACCTATAACGACGGGGGATAATACGGAATTGACACTCGCCGTGTTAGATGCAGAATCCCATATCCTGAATAAAGGCAGTATCAGACATCTTATAACTGACGAAAACCTTGAGCTGAGCCACGTGGGCTTCGTTGACAAATGGAGAAACTTTAGAGCCACATTCAACAGCGAGGGAGAGCCGGTGGATAAGGTTAATTTTATCGAAGATTATATTCGATGTGCGGATTCCCAACAAGCCATGTCATATGGAGATGATTCTGAATGGTCAATTTTCAGAGTCACTCGCACTGCTATCAAGAAGAAGTTTAATCACCGTGCTTATGGTTCTGTCTGGCCCTATCTATTTAAGACTCCCTTGGGAAAATCAGAATTACTTCACCGTGATGAAGCACAGCAGGCTGAATTAAACGTTAGAAAACAGTTATTAATACCGGGATTTATCGAAGCGATATTATCTCGATGGAATGATAACGAACCTCGCCTAAGATGGTATTACAGCTGCCTTTACCTCTATCCTTCCGGTAGCCGCCGGGAATGTAATTACATAATGATGGACTGGTATCCCACAGAGAATAACGAGTTGGACAGAAAAGGCATCACCATTCTCAATTCACTCATTGGCAAGCGACTCATCAGCATTAATGAAGAAAAGAACAATCTGCTTTTCTGCAATGCGACAAATGGAATCTCTTATTGGACGGGTAAAGAAATATTCTTCTTTTATTGCGGCATCGAATTCGTCCTTGACAAGGAATACAATCTTAGCATCGTATCTGATAACGAAGACAATACAAAGCAAAGTGCAATCGGCATTTCAACAGACGAAGCATTCATTGCAATCCTAAAAAATTTGAAGGAAAATTATGAAGAAGTTTGAAGGTACAAGATACAACTCTAAATGGGATATTTCGACATGGCTCATTATAGCCATTGTTGCGGCTGGCTGCGCAATCCCTTGTTTTCTCGACGATGGCATATGGCCAACCATTATAAGCCTTGCAATGCTTGTTTTCGTTATAGCTGCTTTCCTCGGCACATATTACAGAATCGACGGCAACAAACTCATAGTGTACCAGTTTTTCATTTCGCAAGCATATCCAATTGACAAAATCAGGGAGATTAAACCGACCAAAAGCGTGCTTTCAGCTCCTGCAGCATCTATCTCTTATAGAATAGCAATCACATTCACAGACAAGAAAATACTCAAGAGTTCTGCTCCTCTCATAATTTCTCCTGTGCGACAACCACAATTCATACAAGAACTCATTTCAACCAATCCCAATATAAAAACCGACAATCTGAAATAGCAGCCATACAATTCAATGATGGCTGTAAATAAAATGAGCCCGGCAGTGACACCGGGCTCTTTATCGTTAGGGGGTAGCCTTTCCTATTTAAGCCTTGGACTCTTCGTCGGCTTTTTCGGCAGCTTCCGCGGCCTCGTCCTGAGCTATTTCATCGTCCTTGAACTTTGTTATATCGGCGGCTACGAGTATGTTGTACCAGCTGAAAAGCTTGCGGATATCTGTTGTATACACACGGTCACGATCAAATTCCGGAAGAACTTCTGCGAAATATTCACGAAGAGCCTCGGGTGTTGCGAACCCCTTCATATCAACGGCTTTGCCGTCGGCCTTGGCATACAGTTTCTCGAGAACGTCGGGCAGGGGCACATCGCCGCCTTCTGTATAGATAGAGATGTCGGGAAGAGAAATCACTTTCTCATGGGGATATGTCGGCATACGCTTGCCGGTAGTGATGTTCTCGACAATGAGATTGTTCTTACCTCGGCTAAGCAGCTTATAGAGGCCGGCTTTACCGGTGATAGAGATAATACCTTTTAGCATTTTAAGATGTTATATGTAGTAGGTTGCCCCGGTCGGGGTAAATTGCGATTGCAAAATTAACAAATCGGAGCGAATTACAGTTCGTTTTCGCCATTTTTGTACTCCTCCCCCTCAAAAAATAACCGCATATAGAGTCCTGCGGCAGCTGCGTTTTTATGTTCGATTATAGTTGGGCAGTAAAAAGCCTGCCCGAAATGAGCAGGCTGAGAACAGGAGGTGTGTTTTCACAGATGCCATATTCTGCTGCGATAGGCTTTCAATTCATCTTCGGGAAATTTGGCTATCGCTGTGTCAAGTTCCCGCAAGATAGCAGCCTTATCGTCGGGCAATGCACCGGTAATAGGCACGGTGTTCGATATATGGTGACCGAGCAGGTTGACCTTTATGTTCAACCGGTCTATGAATGTCCGCATCTCAATCAGGCGCTCTATCTCAGGCTCTTCGGCATATGTGCCGTCCAAAACGTCCTGGTAAAGTTGTGATTCCGGGAAGATGGTCAGCGACACGATGTTGATAATGTATGGATGTAGCCTATTGAGCACATCTGCTGTGGCTATCGCACTTGCCTCACCGCAGCCCTTGCCTCCGAGTCCGTTGAGATAGAACACATTGTAGCGTATTCCTACCTCGTCAAGTTTTGACAGCTGCTCAAGAATGTCGGAGGCGTGGTAGCCTTTGTTCATTCTATCCAAAGTGGGATCATGAGCAGTTTCGATACCGATGTTTATGCTGTCGAGTTTCATATGGCGAAGATTCTTCAGTTCTTCCACAGATTTGGACGCAATGTCTGTAACACGCGCGAACATGCCGAATGACACCATCTGCGGAAGATACTTTCGCAAAAGGATTGCAACGTCCATAAGCTTGCCATAACTCAGCGCGAAAGGATTTGCCCCGGTAAGATAAACCCTGCGTGCGCGCGGCTGCCACTGCCGGATTACCTTAAGGTCTGCCTCTATTTCCGTGAGTGGCGACATTCTGAACGGAGTGCCATGGTAGAGGCTGCAAAACTTGCATCTGTGCCAAGTGCAACCCGAGGTCACTTGCAGAAGCTGCGAATGCGCCTCATATGGCGGACGCCATACTTGCCCGGTGAAATGCAATTCAGGATACATCATATCTCAATATTTTTTGTTAATTTCGTGACGCAAAATTAGGTGATTGACAAAGCGGAAGCAATAACTTACCGAATGGTTTGCCCCTTACCGAAAAGTCCGTTTTACTCGCTATCAACCTGTTTTGCGTTAATGGCAATGGCAAAAAAATTAGACTACGAATATTGCAAGGCAGCCCCGATGCTCGAATGGCTCGGCAACAAGTGGGCACTGGTCGTTCTCGTGAAAATTTCCGAAAACGAGCCGGTACGCTTCAACGAGCTGTATCGTAACATTCCGTCGGTGTCCGAGAAAGTGCTGTCGCAGGTACTACGACAACTTGCCACCGACGGCATAATCCGCCGCGAGCTGTTTCCAGACGTCCCTCCACGGACAGAATACTCAGTGACAGACTTAGGCAAGACACTTCTGCCACATGTGGAAGCGCTCATAAACTGGGGCCGCGAGAACTTCGACCAAATAATGTCAAACCGACAAAATATTCTCTCATAGCCTTTTCATTTCGGCTTCGGAGGCCATCTTCCCTTTGTATTTGCTTTGACGGGGTTGGAACCTGTATGTGAGCGTAAGTGACAGCCCGCGATTGTCATACCGTTGTTGCTTCTCTACCCGGACTCCGAAAGCGTCAATAGTCCAGTCGTTATTGGCTGTATTGAATATGTCGGTTGCCGACAACTTTACCTGAAGAGCCTTGTCAAAGAAAGACTTACCCACAGAGGCGTCGAGCGTGAACCATGTGGCGCCAAACCTGTTTGTATGCATATCGCCCTTGGTGCTTCCACTTGCATTCAGAGTCAGCGCCATTTCTCCCGGCAAGGAGATCATATTTTCAAAATAATATGAGAATATCGGCCGTTCATACTTCCTGCCGGAAAGTTCAAGCCACTGCCTGTACATTCCTATCGTGAGGCTTGGCAACCACGCCCTAATTTTACGACTCCATACTGCATAGAGATTTAACGACGTAACATCTATATTTACAGGCTGGAGGAGCAACTGCAATGACGATGCCGGGACCACACGCTTCACAAAAGCGTACGAATCAAGACTTCTCGCATAATCAGCCTGTATTATAAAGTCATTCCACATACCAAAGAAACTGAGATTGTGCATATGCTCGTCGCGCAGAGCAGTGTTTCCACCCTCTATTTCGTGCATACCCACATAATTAAGGCTTCCGCTAAGCTGCGAATAAGGCGGTTTTACCGTCGCCATCTTGTAGCTGAGATTTAGCTGCGAGCGCTCACTAAACATATAGCCGACCGATATATCAGGTGTAAGCATATTATGATTGCGACTCACATCTTGGTCTGCCACTCCGTTGACCTTGAAGAGGTAGTCGACATACTCATACCTTAACCCGGCTGAAAGATTAAGCTTGCCGAACGATTTGTCCCACGAGGCAAAAGCAGCGGCAGAAATCTGCCGGGCGTCAGTCAAAGACGACGGAATATACTCGCCTACAGAGGCATTAAGCATTTTATAGTCAAGCGTCGTATGTGTAAATGTATTCTGCGTGCCTATAGTGACACTTCCACTCCTCAGAGGAAAATTCAAATACAGCTTTGCAGCCCAAAGCTCCGATTTGCGCTTGTCTGATGACCGTACATCTTCCGCTTCTCCTTCAGGATAAATTGTTGACACATCGTTACCGCTATCCGACTTCCTGTAGTTGCCATCTAAGTGCAACAAATATTTTTCGGCAAACGTATTATCATAATATACCGACGTCAAATGCCCTCTCGAACGCACCGAACGCTCTATCTCACGCACTATCGCAGGATTATCATCAAACCATTCCGACCCCTCGTTTGAATACTCTGCCCTTTCAGGATTAAATCGATAATAGGCACCGAACGACTGTTTGCCACGCAAATAATTAAATCCTGCCTTGACCGTTCCCACTGCCGACGGATAACTGTTCTTCTGAGTGCTTCCTATCTCTGTTTCCTTTCCTTGATATACAAGAGTATTCACCGTCGCTCCCTCTATAAGGCTGTTATTCAAAGCCGCAGTAGCCGAAGCGAACATATCCCAATCCCCAGCACGATAATTGACATCAAGCAAATCGTTTACCGACCATTTGCGACGCATCTGCACCTCCGCCCGCTCGAGAACCGAGAGACCCTTGATAAAGTTGCGACGAGTGGTTATTTTAAGCACTGCCCGTGTATCACTCGCATACGCCGCGCCGGGAGCCATCTCAAGTTCCACCTTCTTCATATTGTCCGACGCCAGCTGCAACAACTCGTCGCCGCTCTGCATCGGCCTGCCGTTAATAAATATTTCGGGAGTGCCCCGCCCTACCACCGACACCTCTCCGTCCGCGACCTTTAGCATAGGCAGCTGCGCCAAAACATCAATGGCTGTTCCAAGATTTTGCAAACTGCTTCCTGCTATTGTTGACACAAGGGTACTGCCCACAAGTTTTGTCGCAGGCTGCTTTGCAACAACAACTATTTCCTGCAACCGGTTAGAAAGGCTATCGCCGATTTCAGGCTCCGAGGCATACACGGCCTGCATCGAAATAGACAGCATCGCAGCAATAATTAGTTTTTGAATCATAACAATAAATTGGCTTAGAATTATGACGCAAAATTACTAATGCAGCAACAGCTATACCAAAAATCCGGCCTGACCGCCCTATTTGTATATATCTAATTTTAAGCGCATTGCAGAGCATTGCGCTTAAAAAATCGGACGATGCCGCAAAAATCTCAGAAAACCGACAGGAACAAGGCCGAATGCGGACAACCCGATGCCGAAATGCGCGCTTTCAGCCGTGACTTGCGTTTATATACCACGTCCACACTTTCCCCTATCAAAAGTGCGATGGTACGGTTTGAGAGATTGCACGCAAGGTACACCATCATTCGGTAATCGTCCCTCTTCAAATTCGGCAACTCTTCGGCAAACAAGGCAAGCATATCACCGAGGCATTCGTTGACGGCGCTTTCCATCTCTGAAAACAAGCCTTCGTCTGCTTTCAGCGCATCTATCTGCGACCTCACTCTGTCAACTATCGACTTACGCTCAGCCTTGGTACCTTGTGTGGCATAATACGTTTCGCACAAATCATCGATAACATTAAATCGACGCGACAGCATCGACAACAGCTTTGACTCCATGACCGAACATTCCGACATATGCCTCGACAAACCTTCGCGCAAACTCGACGCCTCGGCAACAAGAGCCTCGTTCTGAATGTTTCTTATACGCAACCTATTCCTTTGCCAAACAATTATGCATATAGCACAGAACAGCAACATCGCCCCTGCAAAAATATATCGCAGGCGCTCCGTCCTCTCCCGATACAGCATATACTCCTTTTCTTTCTGCGCATACAACGCGCACACCAAAGCATCGGCATCTCCGCAAAGCTGCAACATAGATTTAACCTGCTTGGCTCGCCTTAATCTCTCATAATCAGAATGGCTGCCATAATAATCCACCGCTATATCCACTATCGTGTCGGCCGGAGCGGCAAGATTATTAGCCACCATTGCCTCGCTGTACATCAAAGCCCAGCGCGCCATCGTTGCCGAATCCTCAAATTCGGCAACTTCCAAAGCATTAAGGCGCTCAAAAGCCGTGCGAGGGTCGGAACACATAATTTCCTGCACACAGTCAAGCTCTTTCGTCACAGCAGTGCTCGAATAAGAACAACCGGCAACAACCAACAGCAGAAATATGTAGAGCAGCATTCTCATGCCGCAAAATTAAACATTATATTTTGACCTTGAAGCACCCACAAGCCTATATATGGCAATTTTTTGCTAATTTTGCATTTCTGAAAAATATGCTATTATGCTCCAGTATCTGAAATACCTTTTTCAACTGCTACTTTCTCCCGGTCTTGGCTGGGAAGACATCGAACATACCGACCCCGACCCTGAGGAACTGACCCGCAAAGGGCTCTATCCGCTTATGGGGCTGGCTGCCGCCACAGAGTTCCTTGCCTTCTTTTATGAACGGGGGATAGCGCTCGGCACCGTGCTGATTCGTGCCGTGGCCGATTTCGGCTCGTACTTTGTATCGGTATTCATCGCAAAGCTCATTTTCGACTACTATCTGGGGCGGCTCACCGAGAACGGACGCCACGACATTCGCAAGGCTTCGACGCTTACCGTTACGGGCCTCGGCATGATGGTGCTATTTCAGGTTTTCAGCAACTGCCTCCCCTGGAATCTCATATTCCTTAAATTCCTCCCCATATATGTGGTGCTCGTGCTGTACAAAGCCGCACACTATATGAACATACGGCGCAACGACGAAATGCGCTTCCTCGGCATTACAGCCGGAGCGCTCGTGGGAGTGCCTCTCCTCATATATTACCTATTATACTTTATTATTCCGTGAAGCAAAAAGAAATAAACATAAAGAACCGTCGCGCCACTTTCGACTATGAGATTGTGGAAACATTCACGGCCGGGCTTGTGCTTACGGGTACCGAAATAAAATCGATACGCTCGGGACACGCCTCGCTTGTCGACACATTCTGCTACATAAGCGCCGCCGGCGAAGTATGGGTGAAAAATATGAACATCGCCCAGTACTTCTACGGCACTTACAACAACCACGAGGCGCGGCGTGACCGCAAATTGCTCCTCAACCGCAAGGAAATAGCGCGACTGTCAAAAAGCGGGCGTGATGCCGGATACACCATCGTGCCTTTAAGGCTGTTTATAAACGACCGCGGTCTGGCCAAACTCGTGATAGGAATAGCACGAGGCAAGAAAGAATACGACAAACGCCAGTCTATAAAAGAGCGCGAAGACAAACGCGCCCTCGCCCGCATCATGCAAAAACGATAACCTGATGGAGCTTGAGAAAAAAATAGGTTTCGACATAATCCGCGAACATGTGGGAACGCTCTGCGTGTCGTCCCTCGGACGCAGCAGGTGTGAGGAAATGACTTTTTCGTCAAATCCGTCGGAAGTGCGCATGCGCCTCGACGAAACTGCCGAAATGCTCGCGTTGCTACAGGCCGACAGCGGATTCCCTATAGGCGGCGTACACGACCGGCGGCAACTGCTCGCCTCCATACGCGTGCCCGGCACTTTCCCGGCCGAGTCAGACCTGCCGGGCCTCAGGCAGTCGCTTGCCACTATCGCCGACATTGCCAACTTTTTCTCAAAACTGCGCAATGACGACGGCCGCTCACCCTATCCGGCTCTCGACAGCCTTGCCCGCGACCTCTTCACCTTCCCGCACATGGTTGCCGCAATCGACCGCGTGATTGACCGCCACGGCGAAATAAAAGACAACGCTTCGCCCGCGCTGGCTGATATTCGCCGTTCTATCAGCGCTGCAGCCGCAGCCATTAACTCCGCTATGCGCAGAGTCATTTCTTCGGCCGTGCGCGAGGGCTATCTTGAAGCAGACACCACGCCGTCGGTCCGCGACGGACGCCTCGTCATACCTGTGGCTCCGATGTACAAGCGCAAGATTTCGGGAATAGTGCAGGGCGAATCAGGCTCAGGCAAGACATTCTTCATAGAGCCGGCCGAAGTGGTGGAAGCAAACAACCGACTGCGCGAACTCACCATAGAGGAGCGCCGCGAAATAGTGCGCATATTGACAGCTTTGGCCGACACCATGCGCCCTGAGATAGACGAGATGCTTGCCGCCTTCGACCTCCTTGGCACCTTCGATTTCATATACGCCCGCGCCAAATATGCCCGCGACACCGAAGCTACCCTGCCCTTGCTTGCCGATGGTCCCGAACTCGAGTGGTACCACGCCTGCCACCCCCTCTTGCGCCAATCGCTTATGAGGCAAGGCAAAGAAATAGTGCCGCTCGACATCACCCTTACTTCTCAGAACCGGCTCTTGATAATATCCGGGCCCAACGCCGGAGGAAAGTCCGTGACACTCAAAACAGTAGCCCTCATTCAATATATGATTCAATGCGGACTGCTGCCCCCCGTATACGGCAACTCCCGCATCGGCATATTCGACCAGATATTTCTCGACATCGGCGACGACCAGTCTATCGAAGACGACCTCAGCACATACTCCTCGCATCTGCGCAATATGAAGTACTTCCTATCGCGCGGAAACGGGCGCACACTCGTGCTTATCGACGAATTTGGCGGAGGCACGGAGCCACAAATAGGCGGCGCTATCGCACAGGCTGTACTTAAGCAGTTCAACGCCAAGAAAATGTGGGGCGTCATAACCACGCACTACCACAACCTCAAGCAATTCGCAGAAGAAACGCCCGGACTCGTAAACGGCTCGATGCTCTACGACCGCAACCGCATGCTGCCTATGTTCAAACTTGCCATCGGACAACCGGGCAGCTCGTTTGCCATCGAGATAGCACGCAAAACAGGACTACCCGAAGAAATAATAGCCGACGCAAGCGAAATAGTGGGCAGCGACTACGTGAATATGGATAAATACCTGCTCGACATCGGACGCGACAGACGCTACTGGGAACGCAAGCGCGACTCAATACGACTCAAAGAGAAGCACCTCGAAGAAACCCTCGCACGCTACGAGCAGGAAATGGAAACACTCCGCTCCCAGCGCCGCCAGATTATATCAGAAGCCAAGGGCGAAGCAGCCCGCATACTCGAGAACAGCAATGCGGCCATCGAGCGCACCATACGTGAAATCCGTTCGGCCCAAGCTGAAAAAGAACAGACCAAGCAGGCTCGCGAACGACTCGACCAAGAGAAGCGCGCCATGAATAATGGTGCCGACAACTCCGCTCACCCGCTTCTTGATAAAAAAATACCGAAGAAAAAGAATCAGCAAAAAGCGCCCAAACCGCGCCAAACCGACGAACGTCCTCTCGAAGTCGGCGACAACGTGCTGCTTGCCGACGGCGGCGGAACTGTCGGAACGATTTCTGCCATATCCGGCAAAGAGGCCACAGTAGTATTCGGCAATATAAAGACAACCGTGAAGCTGGCACGCCTCAAGCGCACGCTGCGGCAGGCTCAGTCGGGAGCCGGGAAGAGCGGACTTCTGTCGTCGTCCTACATATCGTCACAGACCAACGACGCCAGTCGCGAAAGGCAGCTTGCTTTCAGCCACGAAATAGACGTGAGAGGAATGCGGGCCGACGAAGCCGTACAGGCCGTGATGTACTATATCGACGACGCCATACAGTTCAACAGCTCCCGCGTGCGCATACTCCACGGCACAGGCACAGGTGCCTTGCGCCAGTGCATTCGCCAGTATCTCGGCACAGTGAGCGCAGTAAGCACATACCACGACGAAGACGTCCGCTTCGGAGGCCCCGGCATAACAGTAGTAGAATTTTAAGCAGACCTCAGATGTTAGGAAAACTATTCTGGACATTTGCCAAAATCGGAGCCTTCACCTTTGGTGGCGGCTGGGCTATGATTTCTATCATCGAACGTGAGATAGTCGACAAATACCACTGGCTGGAACGCGATGAGTTTCTCGACCTTCTCGCCATAGCCCAGTCAATGCCAGGTATTTTGGCCGTGAACATATCGGTGGTTGTAGGCGACAAACTGCGAGGGCTTAAAGGAAGCATCATGTCGTCACTTGGCACCATCATGCCGAGTTTCCTCATAATTCTGCTCATAGCTATGTTCCTCACGCCTGAGCTAATTACAAACAACCCCACCCTCTCCGCCATCTTCAAGGGCATAAGGCCGGTGGTCGTGGCATTGATAATAGCGCCGGTGTTCACCACTGCCCGCTCTGCCGGCATCGGCTTGAAAACAGCGTGGATACCGGCCGTCGTGGCATTGTTCATATGGAGCAAATGGCCGGTGGTGTCGAATCCCATTCTATACATCGTGCTCGGCGCACTTGTCGGGTGGTATCTTACAGCCAGAAGCCATAAATTGCTAAACCGCCGCAAAGACAACAAGCAACAATGATATTTCTCAGATTAATCTGGAGCTATCTCAAGATAGGATTCTTCGGGTTTGGCGGAGGATACGCCATGCTCGCCCTCATACAGAACGAAATAGTCACACCGGGCTGGATTACCGAGCAGATGTTTACCGATATTGTGGCAATATCGCAGATGACCCCCGGCCCCATAGGTATCAACTCGGCCACTTACATAGGCTATGTGGCTCCGGGTGCTTCCTCGCCGGCATTGTCCTCGCCACTATGGGGCATTCTCGGCTCTTTGCTATGCACTCTCGTGGTAATATTGCCGTCCTTCGTGCTTGTCCGCTATGCCGGACACTATATCAGCCGCCACCGCGACAGCGCCGCCATCAAAGGCATATTTGCCGGTCTGCGCCCTGTGGTTGTGGGCCTCATAGCATCTGCCGCGCTCCTTCTTATGAACGGTGACAACTTCGGCACCACAAGCCCCGATGTGGCAAAAAGCATTGCTATGGCAGCCGCCGCGCTGTTCATCGTGCTGTTCACTAAAATACACCCCATACTAATAATAATTGCCGCCGGCGCTATAGGCTGGCTCATATTTTAGCGTATGGTTGAATTTGACCTATATTGACATGGCATATCAGGAATCGGTAGAATGGCTCTTCGAGCAAGTTCCTATGTTTCAGAATCTCGGAGCAGGAGCATACAAGCCCGGACTTGAAACCACGCTTCGGCTGTCGGAAGCTATGGGCAATCCCCATAAAAACCTTAAATGTATACATATCGCCGGCACAAACGGAAAAGGAAGCACCGCCCACACAATAGCAGCCATACTGCAATCCGCAGGTTACCGTGTGGGACTGTACACCTCACCTCACCTTGCCGATTTCCGCGAAAGGATAAGGGTTGACGGCCGTATGGCCGACAAAGCCTTTGTAGAAACTTTTATAGAGCGCTTCCGCAACGGCGACTTGAAACAGATGCAGCCCACGTTTTTTGAACTGACCACCATACTCGCATTCTGCTACTTCGAGCATATGGGCGTAGATGTGGCCGTGATCGAAACAGGCCTTGGCGGGCGTCTTGACAGCACAAACATCATAAATCCTGAATTGTGCGTAATAACAAACATTTCGCTCGACCACACCGCGCTCTTGGGAAACACCGAAGCCGAAATCGCCACCGAGAAAGCAGGAATTATCAAAAAAGACATTCCCGTAGTAATAGGCAAAGCCGCCCGCGATGTCCGCGCTGTTTTCTCGGCGAAAGCACAACAGGAAAACGCCCCCATATATTTTGCGGAGGACGCCCCTGCTTTTAAAGAAGCCATAGCTTCGGAAGATGCCATAAGATACATCGGCACTCAGTGGGGCGAAATAGAAGGCGAGCTGTGCGGCGACTGCCAGTCGGAGAATGCCGCCACCATAATGACAGCTTTAGGCATACTGTGCCGGAAATTCCCACTCATAGATGCCTCTGCCATAAAACGTGGCTTTGCAGAAGTCTGCTCCATTACCGGCCTTATGGGGCGATGGATGCAGACAGAGGACAGAGGAATCCGCATAATCTGCGACACCGGCCATAATATCGGAGGCTGGCAGTATCTCGGCCCGCGCCTCAAAAAAATATCGGAGAGCGACGGCACTCTCCGCATGGTACTGGGATTTGTCAACGACAAGGATATTTCGGCAATTATGGAACAAATGCCGCATAACGCCCGATACTACTTAGCATCACCGTCTGTACGCCGCGGGCGCACGGCCGAATCCACCCTCGAATACGCCGCCTCTGCCGGTATCAGCGGACGCGCGTTCGGCAACGTGGCAGAAGCATACGCCGCCGCCAAGGCCGAAGCCTTGGCGGGCGACACTATCTTCATCGGCGGAAGCACCTTTATAGTAGCAGACTACCTTACTTCTGTCAGAAAGGATAGCCTATAGCAAGGTGGAAGGCAAGCGACTTTCCGAATGACTGCATATTGTAGTATCCGCTTCGTCCCGTATCGTATGGGGCGTGTATGCCTATGCCGAGATCGGCGCGTACCACAAGCATGCTTATGTCGAAGCGCAGTCCTAAACCTGTGCCGAGCGCTATATCCTTGAGGAATGTCTTTGCCTGCAGTTTGCCGCCGGGACGCATAGGGTCGTCTTTAAGCAGCCACACATTGCCGGCATCTACGAACACCGCACCGTGCAGCGGACCCATAAGCGGGAAGCGATACTCCACGTTGGCCTCCAGCTTGAATGTGCCGGTTCGGTCAAAGTAGTCTTCAGGCTGTCCCGGCGCTGACTTATAGCTGCCGGGGCCTATGCTGCGTACTGTGAACGCTCGTATAGAGTTTGCACCGCCCACATAGAACTGCTCGGAATAAGGCACCTGCGTGGAGTTGCCATAAGCGTGAGCCGCGCCCACCGCCACTCGCGACACAAGCCAGTGGTCGCCCCAGAAAAGTCGGCGCCCCCACACGAGCTGTGTCTGCCCTTTGATAAACTGCGAGAAAGGAGTTCCAAAAAGCTCTTTTTCCCCTTTCTTTCCGCACGCGCGATATATGGCCCAGAACACATTGCCTGCCTCCTGTACGGTGAACTGCCAGTTCAGCGTGTTGTCCGGGTTCAGTTGGCGGTCGTACACGAAGTTATACGACATCTGAGGAATGAACTGGCTGCGGAAGCTCTGAGCTACAGCCGGATTGGCGTCCATTATGGAGTCAAACTCCTGAGTGGTGTGCATCAGGTTCGTGTACGTGAGCTTAAACAGCGTTAGCGTGTTCTGTATGTGTCGGCGCACACGCCAGTCGTAGTTGACCGAGGCATTGAACTGTGCCATTTTGAAATAATGTGGCCTGTTGAGCAGGTCTGCATTGAGCTGGAACCGCGTCCAGTTGAGCTGGAATCTGCTGCGCGGTATGAATTTCGGAGCGAGCAATCGCGGAAAAGCCAAGGCTCCTGTTATGCCCACTTCGTACGAATTAAAAATCGAACCACTGCGGCCACGGCCCGTCTGCCATTCGTATGTGCCGGTAAGTTTTACCGACAGCTGCTCGCCGCCACCGAATATGTTCTTGTTGGTAACGCCGAAAGTAAGTCCCGGGCCTATGTAGCTGTTCGACTTCGACGAAGCATTAACTTCGAGAGAGGTTTCAAGCGGGGTGTCGAACGTGCATGTCACATTCACATTAAGGCGCGGCTTGTCCTTGGGAGCCATAGTGTCGGGCACAGCCTCGATATTGATGGCGTTGAAAATGCCAAGGCGGGCAAGGTTTGCCTGAGTGCGGTCCATATTACGCACCGAGAAAGTACGGCCCGGACGGAATGTGACATTCTCATCGAATATCTTGCGACGCAGACGCGACGGCATCATCTGTATGAGCGTGGCCCGGTTCAGCTTCACTGTATCGGGCGTGCCTCCGCCCTGATTACGCAGCACCCGTATGGTTATATCTCCCGTAGAGTAAGGTTTAAGCGTGAATTTCGGAGCATTAGATGCCAAATCGAGCTTCATCGCAATCTTACCCGGATTCTGCAAACTGTCAGCAAGATACTCTATAAACTCAGGCCGGAAATAATAATATCCTCGGTTGCGCAGCGAATTGGTGATGCGTGTGCGTGCCACACTGAGCGAGTCGGTAGAAAAACGCGGCGAATCAGACGACAGGTATGGGTCTGTGGCTGCAAGCGAATCGACCAGTGCGTTCAGCCGGCATGTGTCCGGCATAAGTATTAGTGTGTCGATAGGGAACGCAGGCCCGGCATTGACATTATACTGTATCTTGGCCTTTTTGGGATTGCGGCCTTTCACAAGTTCGTACGACGCCGTGCCACGGAAATATCCGTTATTGTCGAGAATCTGCTCTATCATATGCGAGCGCACCTCGGGGCGCACGTCCGACACGAGCACAGGTTCTTCAACAAGCTTTTCATACAGCCAGTGTTTCAGACCTGACGGCGGATTCGGCCAGTTGTTGTACACCCACAATCCCAACGGAAAGGGATAATGCCATTTAAGCAATGGCCAGTAGTTATTCGGCGCAACATCTACAGCCTCTTTTATAGCCTCGGTAACGCCCGGGTGAACCCTATATCCCGAGTCGGCAACAATATCCACTTTCTTGACGCCGGTATACAGAACCTCGTCGGATGGTATGCGTGCGGTTGTCGAACACGCCCCGAGCAGCAGGGAGCCTGCCACTACGGCTGATATATAGTAAAATATACGACGCATATGTTTATTCTTCGTTTTCGGTTGTAGCTTTCGCCTTATTCTCCTTGCCTTTTTCCATATCACGCGCGGCCTCTGATTCTTCCCTACGTTTCACAAGCGACGGCGGAAGGAACATGTCGCCAAGACGACGCAGCTTGCGCCTGTACACAAAGCCGACACCCGTCTGTGTGACTTCTCCCTCGAGTATGCTCTCATAACCGGTATGTCGGAACAGGCGCACATACATGGTACGTGTCTTGTTGAGGAAATATTCAAAGGATATGTCGTTGATAAGGTTCTGCGAAAAATTTTCGTCGGCATTCGCGTCAGTACTGTAATTGCCGCCCACAACAATCTTGAACCTGTCGTTGAACAAGGATTTTGACACTTGGTACGAATAGCTCATTGTCGAAGACGTCGAGCCGTTCACGGTGCGGTCGTATTGGTCGATTCCGAAAGAAATGTCGACTCCCTTTATATTGTTGGCAGCCCACGAATTTACCTGCGATTCAAGGAACGAGAACAAGGGATTGCCCGCAAGCGACGCATTTCCTTTTGTGCCGGGTCCTGTGTACACATTGTACAGCAGCAGGTTCATCGCCTGATTGGCACGCTGTTCGGGAGTCATTGACTGCAATTCGTTGGCAACCGTCAGATCATCATTGGTTGACATGTCGAAAGCCACATTCATCTGATTGAGTGTTCCTGTCACACCTAAGGACACATCGAAGTTGACAAGCCTCGAGTTCTGCCCTGTCTGGGTAACATTGGCCTTGATTACGTCAACGGCATGCACATTCAGCGTCGGGTTCATAATGTCGCCGTTGAATGCCACATAACTGTTATTTTGGAAGTTGAACACCTTTTCAGATATTACGGGAGGCTGCGAATAGCGCACGAAACCGCCGTCGATGTTCAGGCGTCCCACAAGGCGACCTTGGCTGAGAGGTGTCATCGTGTACGAAAGTGTGCCGTTGCTCAGCACCTGCACACGGTTCTTACCGTCGGTCGATAGATCGACATTCACTATCGAGCCGTCCTCAATCCTTAATTCGGCATCAAGGAACATAGCCATTCCCGAATTAGAAAGCGTGTCGGCCATAGCTACCGCCGTACTGTCGGAAAAATCAACAAACTTCACCATGTCAGTGGTGGAGCGGTTGGCTATCGCCGATGTGGCATCCGGTATCACATATGTAACATTGGTGCCGGCGAGTATGGCCATCTTTGCCCCGACACTCATAAGAGATGACGAGCCGGTAGCGTGTGCGTCGATATCCACAAATGCCTTGCCGAACACATCGGCGCCCTTCGACGCCTTGTTCGTGTTTACAATCTGCATATTATTAGCCTTAAGCCCCAGATTGAATTTCATATTGGAAAGCGACTTGAAGTCGACCGTTCCGTTGACCTTAAGCGGATTCTCGTTACACCCCGATATGGTGAAATTGCGGAAATCCACCACATTGTCACGCACTGCTATGCTGTCCTCGCTGAAATGGTACTGCGTACCCGTCAGCGCGAGCCGTACGGCAGTTGAGTCGAAATCAAGATAGCCGTTGACAATGGGTTTGTCGCTCGTTCCCTCTATATCCATTCTGCCGTTGAGCATGCCTGAAAGCTTGGCTACTCCCGGAGGCAGGAACGGGTTGACGGTAGCCAGCGGAAAATGAATCATTGAAAAATCAAGAGCCATCGGCGATGTGAGCGTGGAATCATTCAGCGCCCCGCTCACTGTAATGGTTTTCACGCCATCTACCAAAAGGTCGGCTTTTGCACGTATTGTGCCGGAAGGTGTGGCTGCAATGTCGAAGTTGGCATTGAAATCAGCCACTCTGTCGCGGCCATACACAAAATTGGTGATGCCGGCAGAACCTTTGCCCAATATTTGGTCGCCCTCCATGTTAAGACGCATGTCGGCACTCACATCGCCCTTCATCGGAGGCGCAAAGGGATTTAGCGCTATCCAGTCGGCAATGTGTATGTCCGAAAGCTTCACCACGAGGTCTTCCTGCTCGTGGTTTCCGGGTTGGTGCTCTGTATAAATAGCCAGCGAACTGTTTCCGCCGTTCATTCTCAGATTGGCATCAATATGTTTGTCGGGTATATGGTATGATAGATAATTATCTTCGTTCACCAGCCACGGCTGGTAGGCAATCGTAGGAGTATACGGCCTTATATTGAGCGTGAGCGTGGAATCTGCTGCATGGGCCGAGGCCACGATGCCTATATCATAACCCGTTTTTCCACTGACATTCTGCTGATTTATGCCGAGAGAAACAGTATTGCCCTCTGCAAGCCCCTTGAGCGATACCTTGTGGAACTGGTCGAGATTCCCACGCCTGTTCTCTATGCCCGCATCAAGATGTATGTGCTTGCCATGCTGGCGAGCGCCTATGAATACTGAGTCTATACGCATAGAGCCTGTGTCGAAACGCCGGGCGTAGCCGTCTAAATATATTATGCTGTCGTGGGCCGCACGCATACGCACATTCTGCACCGACATTTTAGACGGCGCAAGTATATCGTTAATCAAGTTGGAGCGTCCGGCCACAAGTCCGAAATTAAATGGAGGAAGAGCTTGGCCAAGAGTGTCGACATCAATCATGTACGACTCCATCTGGCCCGCAAGAATTTCCGACGCTCTGGAAAAACGCGTTGCAAGAGTGTCAATCGAACAAGGCGAGTCGAAATCAGCCACAAGGTCGCGGTTGAGGATTCGCAATGTTGTGAGGCTGTCGGCGGCATCAAGTTTAAGAGCCACGTCCGACAAGGCTATAGTGCCGCTGTGGCGCCTGAAAAACAAATCCTGCAAATCGACATCCGCCTTTATGTCACTGCTCGATGGCCCTATCGTGGCATCGGCCGACGCGTACACTTCCAAAGTTGCAGGCTCGGCAGAGAACTTCAACGCTCCCAGGTCCACATTCCGCCCGTCAAGTTTCGCATTCCAGTTGTAGACATCGCCTGCCAGATTGCCTTTTGCCACGAGGCTGAGGTCGGCAGCAGGGTTCGCCGAGTTCAACTCTATCTCTGCCTGTCCGTCGGCCAAATGCGCTTTCCCGTTTATATCGGTATAATCCACACCCCTGAAGGTAGCTGACTTAACATCAAGAAGAGCGTTAATCTCCGTAGTGGGCACAAACGGGTTGTAGCCGTGGCCGTCCGCTTTTATTGATGCCGTTACAGCCCCCACCTCGAGCAGCGGCATAAACGCATTGACAGGGAAACGATCGGTATTCACTGTTGCCGCATATGATTCCCTGCGGCTGTTCCACCGGCCGTCAAGTTTTATCTGGCCGCCCTTTGTACGCGCCGACAGACGTCCTTGGGCTGCTCCGGCCTTCATCTGGACACGTCCGGCAAGCGTCATCGGAGGTATTGCCAATGACTTGGCCGTAGCCGGGTCAAGCAGTTTGTTCTTTAGTGTGTTTACATTTATAATGTTGCCCGACAGGCTTATATCGCCGCCCATCGCGGCGGGATTCATAATATTGTCTACCGAACCGTCGGCTTTCAGAGTCAGGCATTTATTTAATTTCAATTCAAACCTGTCAATGTCAATTTTGCCACTCGTACCTTCCGCCTTCAGTCCGAGCAATATATCGGAGGCTGTCGGTATGCCAGCCAGATATGGCGAAAAAGCCGGGAACATTTTAGAAAGATCAGATGGAGAAAAAGCGCCGTCGAGCGTTATGCCAAGCGGTATATCAGGATTATTCACCATATCGCCCATACCGAGATGCCCGTGGAAATCAGCCTTGGTTCCCTCCGGGGTACGTAGTACAAAATCCTTGAACGAAAGCCCCACAGAATCAATGTCAAGTTCTCCTTCCGCACTTAAATCCACCCCGCTTCGTTCCCGACCCGAAAATTGAAGCGGCAAACGGAGCGTTGTCGCACGGTTATAGAAGTCTTTAAGTGTCAGGTCAAGCTGGCCTACCTCTATATACCCGAAATCAAGACCCGGCAGTGGCTTGACTCCCGCAGTGGTATATAGCGCTCTCGAATCCTCAAAAGCGATACTGTCAATCTGTATGGTCCATGGAGCAGCCGATGCCATACTGTCGGCCGGGATCTCTGCAGGATATGGGCCGGCAAGCGCTATCGCAGCCGAATCAGGCGCTATATACTTGGCAGCAAGCCCGGAACCTTCAAAGCTCCTGAGCTGTATCTGCTGGTTGAGCAAATCTATTTTGCCGTCGGAGAGCAATCCCGACGGTATATATGCCGTCAGCGTATCTATCGACGGCATAAGCCGCATGGTATATTCAAAATCTTTAAGCGCGAGATTGTCAAGCGATATGCTCATACGCGTGGGCGGAGCCGGAGGCGTCGGAGCCGACGTGTCCGGCTTCAGGTATATGGCCACCCTCGCACCTGCTATGGTGCCGTCTGAAAGAGATATATCCATATCACCGAGCGACACGCTTGCCGGCGCCAGCCCCACGCTGTCGGCCTGCAAGGTCATATACATTACCGAGTCGGGGCTCCCCTGCTGATAGCGGACTCTGCGGGCTGTCGCACCGTCGAGCCGGGCGCGCCCTACAAGCAAGGGCAATAACGCCACATCGGCATCAAGGCTTTCGGCGCCTATCACTGTGTCGCCGTGCGCCACCACTGCAAGCCCGCGAAGCTGCACCTTAAGCGGAAATCGCAGGCTGAATGCATCAAGACTGAACTCCCCGCCCGGCAAAGAGGAGGCCTTTGCCACAATGGCCTTGCGTACAAGTTCCTGCGACCATGGCGAATACAAAACCCCGACCAAGCCTGCCGCAAGCAGGAATATGGCCAGAACGATATAAAGCAACGTTCTGATTGTACCGGCAATTATTCTGCTGACTTTCACAATTTTCAAAGGCGTTTTTGGTGTGATGAATAGTGATGAAGGCAATAATTATACAAAAATACAACCCGCGAACACCGCCTTTGGTTTGCTCGCGGGATATAAAAGATATCGGATGGGGTCATTTGACCTGAGTCACACGCACTCGTTTGTTTTTGATTTTATGCGGCGCCAAAGCCGTTATGACATCTCTGGCCTTTGACAGCGGGACAGCCACATATGCGCCGTGGTCGCGTACATCGATTCTGCCTACTTCATTCTTAGACAGACCGCCTTTCTGCATAAGGAAACCGGCAATGTCGCCTTTTGAAATCTTCTCCTTTTTGCCTGCATTGAAATAAAGCGTGCGCCACTGCGCAGGTTCTATACCGGAACTTTCAGATGATACTGGCTCGTAGTCAGCCGACCAATCCACATAGTCGGGCACCTTGTCGGCGTCCGAAATTATAACATATGCCTCGCCTCCGGCGCCCATGCGCGCCGTGCGCCCGTTTCGGTGAGTCCAGTTCTCGGCTGTAGGCGGCAGATGATAATGCACTATCGCCTCCACAGAGGCTATGTCAAGTCCTCGCGAAGCAAGGTCGGTAGCCACAAGCACACGCGTAGAGCCGTTTTCAAACAATATCAGTGCCTGTTCGCGCATATTCTGCTCCATGCCGCCGTGATAGATACCCACGGGATAACCCATATTCTTCAAATGTCCGAATATGCGCTCGGCTGCATCGCGATGATTCACAAACACTATAGCCTTGCGCCCGCCGAGGCCGCGCAGCAGCCGGTCAAGAGTATCGAGCTTGTCCGCGGTAGGGCTTGGAACCCGCCATATATCAAGAGCCGAAGCTCCCGTGCCGATATAATCGAACACCTCGAATTTATCGCTTCCTATAAAAGACGGTATCTCGGGACTTTCCGTAGCCGAAGTCAATAGCAACGACCTGACATTCTTCAGACGTCCTACGATAGCCCGCATCTCCTCTTGGAAACCAAGCTCGAGCGATTTGTCATATTCGTCCAATACAAGCGTATGCACCGAATGCAGGCTGAGATGTCCTCGCCTGATGTGGTCGAGCAGGCGTCCGGGAGTCGCCACAATAATGTCGGGCGAGGCTTCGAGGCTGTTGACCTCCGCCTCCACGCTATGGCCGCCGTAGCACGCCGTAGCTTTGTATTCGGGAGCAGCAAGCGTGCGCAACACCTCAAAAATTTGAAGAACAAGCTCGCGGGTAGGCGCTATGACCAAAGCAGACACTCCCCCGCCCTTTTTGCCAAGCGAGCGAAGCACAGGTATGGCAAAAGCCAAAGTCTTGCCGCTGCCTGTGGGAGCAAGCAGCAACAGGCGCGTCGGAAGCCGGACTTCCGACATCGCCTGCTGCATATCGTTAAGCGTACAGATATTCAGCCGGGCTGAAACCCGTTGTTTTATCTCCGCAATATTCATTCGGCCAAAGCGGCATCAATAAGAGCCTCGAATTTGCTGGCAGGGAGAAGGTCGCCTGTGCCGACATATTTGGCTGTATGTCCGTCAGGATAAATGAAGAGTACGGCAGGAATGGATTGTCCGAGTTTGTACGACTCGAAAAGTTCGCCGAACTTGTCCACATCTACCGACACGAATGTAACACGACCTGCATATTTGCCTGCAAGCTCGTCGAATACAGGAGCGAGCTGGCGGCACGGTCCGCACCACACGGCGTTGAAATCAAGGATTGTGAGCTGCGACACCTTCACGCCGGGAGCGTATTGTTTGGCGTCGGTAAGTTCTACGACTTTGCCATCGCCCTGAGTGGCCACAACTTCTGTTGCCGGCTGAGCCTGTTCGGCTTCCTGGGGAACGGTCTTTTCGGGTTCTTTCGAGGTGCAGGCTCCGGCAAGCATCATGGCTGCGGAAGCGAACACTATTGCTATTTTTTTCATAATTAACTGATAACGAATCTACGCGGAGCGCCATAGCTGCCCCGCGTAGATATTAAACGTTGTTACGCTCTTATAAGTTTAGTTGAGGGCAGCGTTTGTCTTGTGCACAGCGGCAGCGCTGGCAGCGAAGAGCGCTTTTTCTTCTTCGTTGAGGTCAAATTCAACGATTTTTTCGATACCGTTGCGACCGAGTATACAGGGAACGCCGATGCAGAGGTCTTTTTCGCCGTATTCGCCGTCGAGAAGAGCCGAGCAGGAGATAAGACGCTTCTGGTCACCGAGAACGGCAGCCACAACCTGTGCTGCTGC
This sequence comes from uncultured Muribaculaceae bacterium, assembly GCA_910579035.1. Lineage (GTDB taxonomy): Bacteria > Bacteroidota > Bacteroidia > Bacteroidales > Muribaculaceae > CAG-873. Next base: position 31,294 of record CAJTSR010000012.1, read on the forward strand.
TGCGCCGGGAGCGTACCATGCAGAGGTGCCGAGCAGCTTGGTTAGGGTGGCACCACCTACCATAGTGTCGGCAGCAACCTTGTCGAGCTGCTCTGCAGGCATAAGGGTAGATGCGGGAATACCACGGTAAGCGGCAAAGCGCTTCAAAGGTATCATGGTGGTATCGCCGTGACCGCCGATAACGATGCCTTCTATTTCGTTGGGGTTGGCACCGAGGGCAAGGCTCAGGAAATACTTGAAGCGTGCGCTATCGAGTGCGCCACCCATACCGATGATACGGTTCTTGGGCAGATTGGTAGTCTTGTGGATAAGGTAGGTCATAGTATCCATAGGGTTGGATACGCACACGATTATTGCCTCGGGTGAATGAGCGAGAACATTCTCCACTACCGAACGAACGATACCGGCATTAACACCGATAAGTTCTTCACGGGTCATACCGGGCTTGCGGGGAATGCCGGAGGTGATTACAACCACGTCGCTGCCTTCGGTCTGGGCATAGTCGTTGGTAACGCCTACAAGGCGGGTATTTGTGCCGAGGATATTAGCGGTCTGCATAATATCCATAGCTTTTCCTTCGGATACGCCTTCTTTGATGTCGAGGAGTACTACCTCGTCAGCCATCTGATTGGTAACAAGCACATTTGCACAAGTAGCGCCTACGTTGCCGGCGCCTACCACTGTAACTTTAGACATAGTTTTTTATAGTAAGGGTTGGTATAAGTTGAAACGTTGATTGGTTGCCGGGAGCACTATGCCCCTAACTTTAGGCAAAGATAGTGATTTTTTATCAAAGAAAGCAAAACCACCATTAGAAACTACAGAAACTTCTTGGAAAGCGAAGTCCCATACCGAACGACGTCCGCCACGCAGGGGTGCGGACGGACGTCGTTCACAGGATTGTGTAGGTGTTACTTCTTGGAGTGTTCGAGAGAAACCTTGCGGAACTCCTTCATAAGTTTTTCGAGTTCGAGAGAAGCCTTGCGCGCACGGGTACCGGCGGCCTTGTTGTTTTTCTCTTGCTGAAGAGCAGCGTCGGCCTGAAATGCCTCGTAGGCTGCATGGATTTGCTGGATTAACGATTCCATGTTGTGGTTAAATAAAAGTGATTAATATAGTTGATTAATTATTCTCTATGGTTCTTCATATACCGTTGTGTCGGTAATGCCAGCGTCGGCGAGCGCCTTGCGGCGCTCAAGGCAGGTGCCGCAACGACCGCAATGCTGTTCGCGCCCCTTGTAGCAAGAGTAGGTGGTTGAATAGTCGATGCCGAGCCGTGCGCCGCGCGCCGCTATATCCCCTTTCGACAGATAAGTGTAAGGAGCCTTGACAGTAATGCCGTCGTATGTGCCCTCGCTTATCGCCCGCGACATGGCGTCGATAAAGCTGCCACGACAATCGGGATACAGAGCGTGGTCCCCGGCATGGTTGGCTATCATCACAGCATCGAGTCCGCGGCTTTCGGCAAGCCCGGCAGCAGCCGCGAGCATGATACCGTTGCGGAAAGGCACCACGGTCGACTTCATATTGTCGAAATCATACTCCCCTTCCGGCACAGCATCGGCTCCCTCGAGCAATGAACTATGGAAATTTCGGCCGATAAACGACAAATCTATCTCCACAAGCTCTATGCCAAGCTGCCTGCAGTGCAGACGCGCGCATTCAAGCTCGCGCATATTGTGGTTGGAGCCGTATGAGAAATTCACGGCAAGTTCTATCTCCGATGCGTATTCGTGGAGCATGGTAACAGAGTCCATGCCTCCCGACAATACCATCAAAATGTGCTTTTTCTGTGTGCTCATCTCTGTCTGTGTTTTTGCGCGGTCAGATATCTGTAGGGAAAGAAGCTGCAAGACGGCTTTTCACAAGGTCCTGATGGTCGGCGTCGCCATAATTGGCGAACGGTATTATCGAAATACCGCCACGGGGCATAAATATGCCTCGCACCTCGAGATATTTCGGATTCATCAGTTTCACGAGGTCTTTCATTATTATATTCACGCAGTCCTCATGGAAATCACCGTGGTTGCGGAAACTGAAAAGATACAGCTTCAGGCTCTTGCTCTCCACCATCTCTTTCCCCGGTATATAATTTATGATGATACGTCCGAAGTCGGGCTGACCCGTCTTGGGGCATAACGACGTAAATTCAGGACAAGTGAATGTTACAAGATACTCGTTCTCCGGGTGCTTGTTAGGGAACGTTTCGAGCATCTGAGGAGCATAGTCTGTGGGATACTCCACCCCGGCGGCGCCAAGTAGTGTGCATCCCTCTATCTCTTTTGTGTTACGCGACATATAACGAGTAGTTGCTGTGTTGTTTTATTAAATCGCGGGGAAATCCCCGGCTAAAGTGCGAAATATTTGGCAAACATACTAAAAAAATCTTTCGCCACAAATATCCGTGTTGATTTTTCTCGCTTTTTTTTATTCTTTTTCTCCTTTTATCCTAATTAACTCCATTTAACGCATCACCGTAAAGTAAAAAAGAGCTATCTTTGTGACTATGAAAACTAACAGACTTTACTCTTTTCTACTACTTCTTTCAGCCGCGCTCGGAGTGTCGGCCGAGAGTCCCAAGCAGGAATTTCGCGGAGCATGGCTCCACACTGTCTATCAGGGCCAGTACAAAAAACAGACTACAGCACAGAACCAGGCCTACCTGCGCAACCTCCTCGACAGCCTCCAACTCACGGGCGTGAACGCAGTTATTTTTCAGGTACGCCCGCAGGCAGATGCCTTTTACGACAGCAAGCTCGAACCGTGGAGCCGCTTCCTGACCGACGACGGCGCCAAGCCTAAACCATACTGGGACCCTCTCCAATTTATGGTAGAGGAATGCCATAAACGCGGAATGGAACTTCACGCATGGCTGAACCCCTACCGCGTGACCACCAACGCCAAGCAGACATTGCCGAAGGGACACATATACCACAAGCACCCCGAACGCTTCGTGCGTTACGATGGCAAGCTGTATTTCAATCCCGGCCTGCCTGAGAACCGCGAGTTCATAGGAAAAGTTGTAGAAGACATAGTGAGCCGCTATGATATCGACGCAATACACTTCGATGACTACTTCTACCCTTATCCTGCCAAGGGAAAGGACTTTGACGACGCGGCAGCTTTCGCCAAGTACGGCAAAGGCATGGCGCGCGATGACTGGCGCCGACACAATGTCGACCTGCTCATCGAAGAACTCAATACCCGTATTAAAAAACTCAAACCGTGGGTTCGTTTCGGCATCAGCCCGTTCGGAATATGGCGAAACAAGACCAGCGACCCTCGCGGCAGCGACACCAACGGCCTCCAGAACTACGACGCCCTGTATGCCGACGTACTGCTTTGGGAGGAAAAAGGCTGGATAGACTACCTGCTTCCACAGCTTTACTGGGAACTTGACCACAAAGCAGCTTCTTCGCGCATACTTGCCGACTGGTGGAATGAAAACTCCGGGCATAACCGCCATCTTTATATCGGCCAGGACGTGGAACGCTGTATGTCGAAAGGCGAACTGGGCGAGAAAGTAGAAATATCGCGCTCCAGACAGAATGTGGCCGGAAACTGCTGGTGGCCGGGCTACTCGGTAACGCGCAATTCCGGCGGCGTGGCCGACTCGCTCGCCAGCGACCTGCAAAAAGACATCGCACTCGTGCCGCCGTCCTTCTGGCTCTCCTCCACCACTCCTGCCGCCCCGACCAAAGTATCCGTAGAACCCGGCGGCGTTATAGCGTGGCAGGCACCGGCACCCCAGGGCAAGATTGGCGATGTGACACGCTTCGTGATATACCGCTTCGACTCTCCCGAAAACATCGATGTAAAAGACGCCTCGGCCATCATTGCCGTAGTGCCCGACATGTCGTTCAAAACCACTGAGCCGGGTACATATGTTGTAAGCGCGCTCGATCGCGTCAACAACGAATCAGAACCGTCTGTACCCGTCCTGATACAATAGCAAATGCCGCTCATCTCAGTCGTAGTGCCGGCATACAATGCCTCGGAATTTCTGGCAGAGTGCATCGAAAGCATTCTATGCCAGACCATCAAAGACTGGGAACTGATTCTGATAGACGACGGCTCTACCGACAACACATCTGAGATAGCAGAGCAATACAGCTCTCTGAACCCTTCCAAAATACGCGTGGCCCGCACGGCGAATATCGGCGTGTCGGCCGCGCGTAATCTTGGAATAGATATGGCCGCAGGCAGATACATCGCCTTCTGTGACGCTGACGACACATATCTCCCGGACGCACTGGCGCGTCTTGCGGCCATATTGGAAGAAAGACCTGAATGCGACATAGCGGTAGGAGGATTTGTAAATGCCCGCAAGCTTAAAGCAATAAGCCCAAGCACCGACAAGTGGGTAATCTGCGACGCCGAACAGTGCCTGCAGCACACCCTATACCAAAAGGAAGGATACCACTGCTCGGTATGGGCAAAGCTATATCGCGCCGAGCTGTTCGGCGACGTCCGATTCAGCCCATGCCGCTACGAAGACCTCGAGATAACACCACGCTTATACCTGAGAGCCCGCAACATAGCCATAAGCAAGGCTCCGGTATACTTCTATCGCTTCAATCCGCAGAGCTTCATAAACACATGGAGCACCCGGCGTGCCGACGTACTCACAGTTACCGATGGCATAGCTCTCCTTTTATCAGATGCAAGCTCCGCGCTCCGCACTGCTGCCGCAAGCCGGCGATTCAGCGCATATTTCAATATGCTTGGCGAAGCCTGCGTCAACAAGGAGCCTGAGCTTGAAAAAAAATGTTGGGCAACCATAAAAAAAGAACGCTGCAAAGCTGTTGCCGACCCCTCGGTGCGTTTCAAAAACAAGGTCGGCGCCATAGCGAGTTACGGTGGACGCAGATTTATCAGCTTTTTGTTTGAATTTAAATCTTTTTTTATTAATTTTGCTCGAAACAGGGCGACAAAGCCCAATAACACAAAACAATCATGAATGTAGATTTTATCACGGCGATTAAAATGTACTTCGCCAATTACGCCAACTTTAAAGGCCGCTCCACCAGAGCCGAGTACTGGTGGGCCATGCTATTCGTAGTCCTCGTTTCCTCATTCCTGTCTTTCTTCGGCGCAATAGGCAATGTGGCGTATATGATATGGGGCTTGGTATGCGTCATACCCACTCTCGCAATTTCCATACGCCGCCTTCACGACAGCTCCCTGAGCGGCTGGTGGGCCGGAGCATTCTACATTGTTTGCTACGCCATTGCAGGCATATTGATTTACACTATGTTTGACATCTTTGTTGCCGCAGCCTCAGGAGGCGCCATTTCTGAACAAGCCATACTCGAAATAATGACCGGCGGCAAAATATCAACCATAGCACTATGCGTCTTTGCGGTTCTCGTGCTGTACATAGTATGGATTATAACCATGTGCCGCAAAAGCAGCCCCGACAATCAGTACGGCCCCAATCCCTACGGAGAATAAGAGGCTGTTTAATGACATCTGTTATCCACTAAATGATAAAGCTTATCCCAATAGCCCTGGCAGCTGCTTTGCTGGCAGGGCTTTCATCGTGCGGGAATCGCGCGGAAAAAAAATTCGACGTGTCGTCATACGAAGACACGCCCGACACCCTCACCCATCACGCCCGATACATCACCATCAGCGAGCGCACAGACGGCTCCGTCCTGGTAGACATCGCCGACCCGTGGCAGTCGGGTGCGAAAACATTGGCCTCCTACATACTCGTGCACCGCGACTCAGCCATACCCGAGTCGCTGCCGGACAAGGCCGTTTTGCTCCGCGTGCCGCTCGAACGCGCGGCTGTGTACTCGGCAGTACACACTTCTGCTATGAACGAGCTTGGCGCTATTGGGTCGCTTGTAGCTGTGGTTGACGGACACTTCTTTCCACCGGCCGATACCGTTGCATCGATGATCAAAGACGGCCGCGTAACCGATATCGGCGCCGTGGCCTCACCATCGGTTGAGCGCCTGGCCGCCTCTCGCCCGGAAGCCGTGCTTCGCTCCCCTATTCAGGAGGTGGCAAGCCCTGCCCTGCCCCGCAATATGGTGCCGGTCGAAATGGTGGATTATATGGAGCCGTCACCCATCGGGAGAGCTGAATGGATTTTGCTTCTCGGAGAGCTTTTCGGACGCCGCGACGAAGCCCGAAAAGTGTTTGACAATGTTATAAACGACTACAACGACCTCGTGCTTAAAGCAAAACTCGCGCAGACCGAGCGCCCGAAAGTACTCGTGGAAACAGAGCAGTCCGGCGTATGGTATCTTCCTGCCGGCAAAAGCTATCAGGCGCGTATGCTCGCCGATGCGGGAGCATGCTATCCGTGGGAAGACACCGACGGACAAGGCTCGCTCGCGCTTTCGCTGGAAAGTGTCGCAGCCAAAGCCATCGATGCCGACGTATGGCTTATCCGCACCTACGGATACGAAACGGGGCCGTCGACCCTGATAGGCCTGAATCCGAGATATTCCTCGTTCAAGGCTGTAAAAAAAGGCGGCATATACAGCTGCGACTCTGCCATACGCCCTATCTTCAACGATATAGCGTTCCATCCCGAACGGGTTTTGGCTGATTATGTAGCCATCTTCCACCCTGAGGTGTTGCCGGGACACGAACTAAGATATTTCCGCCGAATAGAAAAATGAGCCGACGACACACCATAGTTCTGTCTGCCATAGCTGTAGCCATATTGCTGCTTTTGCCGCTCGGGCTGCTTGCCGGAGGCGTAGATCTGTCGCCAAATGACGTATGGAACGCCCTGCTGTCACAAGACAACGACAATGGTGGCGACATAGCCCGCTTCATAGTGGTGGAATCGCGCCTGCCCGCCGTCCTTACCGCTTTATTGGCCGGAGCGGCCCTGTCGATAGCCGGATTGCTTATGCAGACCTGCTTCAATAATCCACTTGCGGGGCCGTCCATTATGGGCATATCCTCAGGAGCAAGCCTCGGTGTAGCCATAGTGCTTCTTGCCACGGGAGGCCTCGTGGGACTATGGGGACGCGTAGCCGTCGTGAGCGGCGCTTTTGCCGGAGCTGCCGCAATACTTGCCATCCTTCTGATTTTCTCAAGCTCGGTGCGCTCCACCGATGTCCTGCTGATAGTCGGCATACTGATCGGCTATCTCGCGACCTCTGCAATATCCTTACTGAATTTCTTCTCTACCGAGCGCGCGGTGCATTCGTATGTACTGTGGGGGCTCGGCACATTTTCAGGCGTGAGCATCGACATACTCCCGCTGTTCGCAGTGCTTGTAATAGCACTTATATGCGCGTCATTGCTTTACAGCAAGAGTCTTAACGCCATGCTTTTGGGCACGCAGTACGCCGAGAGCGTGGGAGTTTCGACAGGACGCGCCCGCACAGGAATCCTCCTTCTTTCAGGAGCCCTCACAGCTGTTGTGACAGCATGGTGCGGCCCGATAGGATTCATAGGACTTGTGGTTCCGCACATAGCCCGAATGGTCCTCGGCTCGTCCAACCACCGCGTGCTGCTGCCGGCTTGCGCGCTATGCGGCGCGCTTCTCGGTATAATATGCCAGATAATATCGGTATGGCCGTCGCTGAGTAAAGGCGCCGTAATACCTGTCAATGCCATAACACCTGTAATCGGAGTGCCTGTAATCATATATGTGCTTCTAAATCGTCGCAGACTTCTATATTTCAACTGATGGACGCTATCCTGAAAACAGAAAACCTCGGAGTCGGATACGGACGCCGCACTATTTTGCATAACATCAACCTTGAGGTGGCTCCGGGAAGCCTAACGGCATTGATAGGCGCCAACGGAAGCGGAAAATCCACACTGTTGCGCACTCTCTCGGGAGCACAGGCGCCAACTGCCGGCACAGTGAGCATAGGGGGTACGGCTTTGTGCGGCCTCGGTAAGCAAAAGCTTGCCAGACGGCTCGCCATGGTATTCACAGACCGCACCGGAGCGGGAGCCTTGACAGTGCGCGAAACCGTCGAAATAGGGCGCCACCCATATACCGGGCCGTTCGGCCGCCTCGGCCCCAAGGACAAAGAGGCTGTAGCGGAGGCGCTGGCAAGCGTCGGCATGGAAACATATGCCGATAGGCTGTTAGGCACGCTAAGCGACGGCGAGCGCCAAAAAGTGATGTTGGCCCGCGCACTCGCTCAGGACACCCCGCTGATTATCCTCGACGAGCCCACGGCGTTTCTCGACGTTGCAGGACGGCTTGAAATAAACCGCCTTCTAAGACAATTAGCCGACAAAGGACGCTCAATCATACTGTCGACCCACGACATTGCCTCTTCTGTCGATGCAGCCGACACGCTATGGATAGTCGATTGCGAGAACCGGCACGTCCATTCAGCCGCCAAGCACGCCGCCATACAGTCCGGCCTGCTCGACAGGGCATTTCCCACCCTACGATTCGACGCCTCAACCCTCTCGTTCAAACAATAAACAGCGTCCCGGTTACCTCAATTAAGCAACCGGGACGCCATTGTTTTATCTATCTTGATTGTCAGAAGACTTTTAACAGTTTCTTAGAACAAGGGGAAGGTAGATGTGGTTTCCACATATTTCTGGCGGAAAGACTCATTGGTCATACACAGCATGAGTATACCCTGAATAAGGGTGATAATCGACCAGAAACCGCAAGTTATAAGCGACAAACCGATAGTGATAAGGCCGGCGCCAGTCTTGCCGAGGTAGAAATACTGCACGCCAAGACTTCCGATCAATATAGCCAGCAAGGCGGCAACGCCACGGCTCTTGCCTTCAGGGCCGCAGGCGTCAAACGCATTGTCATTGCCTCTGTAAGCGCCATTTACAGGAGGAGGAACAGAGCCACCGCTCTGTGTCTGAAAGTTATAGCCGCAGTGACTGCAGAACTGGGAATAGTCTTCGTTGTACTGCTGGCATTTAGGGCATTGTTTCATATAGCTTTTAAGTAATAGGATTTATTATGAGCGTAAAATTAGGCATTTTTTGCAAATTCGACAATACTTTCCGCATTTTTTAACAACATCAATTTTACGCCGACATACTATATAAAGACAAGGCGCGCCTCAAAAATTCGGCGCGCCTCGTCATTTATGTTTGCAGTGTCTGATTAGAGCTGCTCGTTTTCTTTTTCGAGTTTGCCCACAAACGGATCTACACCCCACTGCTGCTGCGAAAGACGCAGGTAGTTGTTGTAGCGCCACTGAGCATTCTGCTTGGCTGCTGCGAAGAGTTCCTCAGCCTCGGCAGGATACTGCTTCTTCACTGTGGCGTAGCGTACCTCGCCTGTGAGGAAGTCCTCGAAGAGATCCCAGTTAGGAGCCTTGCTGTCGAGGGTGAACGGATTTTCACCACGGGTTTCAGCATCGGGGTTGTAACGCCACAGATGCCAGTAACCGCACTCTACCGCGCGAGCTTCTTCGGCCTGAGCCTTGCCCATACCGGCCTTGATGCCGTGGCTGATACAGGGAGCGTAAGCGATGATGAGCGACGGACCGTCGTAAGCCTCGGCCTCGCGGATAGCCTTGAGGGTCTGAGCCTGGTCGGCGCCCATGGCGATCTGGGCAACATATACATATCCGTATGTAGAAGCGATAAGACCGAGGTCTTTCTTGCGGATACGCTTGCCGGCAGACGCGAACTTGGCGATAGCGCCCATCGGAGTAGCCTTCGACGACTGGCCGCCTGTGTTGGAGTAAACTTCGGTATCGACAACTATCACGTTTACATTCTTGCCGGAAGCAAGCACGTGGTCGAGGCCGCCGAAACCGATATCGTAGGCAGCACCGTCACCGGCGATAATCCACTGCGAACGTGCCACGATGAAGCCCTTGAGCTCGATTATGGCCTTGCAGGTATCGCAACCGCAAGCCTCGCAGAGGGGAACAAGCTTGTTGTACACCTCGCGGGTAACGCCTGCGCTGTGGGGAGCGGAGAGCCACTGCTTGGCAAGCTCCTTGATTTCGTCGGAGCACATCGGGCATTCGGTAGCCTGCTGCATAAGCACGGCAAGACGCTCACGGATTTTTTCGGTAGCGACCTTCATGCCGAGGCCAAATTCTGCGAAGTCCTCGAACAGCGAGTTGGCCCATGCCGGACCGTGACCGTCGGCGTTGGTTGTGTACGGAGTCGAAGGCACGGAGCCTGAGTATATCGAGGAGCAGCCGGTAGCGTTGGCAACCATTTCGTGGTCGCCGAAGAGCTGGCTGATAAGCTTCACATACGGTGTTTCGCCGCAGCCGGAGCAAGCGCCCGAGAATTCAAACAGAGGTGTGGCGAACTGGCTGTTCTTGACGTTTGCGGTAACGTCAACGAGGTTCTGCTTGGAAGCAACGTGCTCTACGCAGTAGTTCCAGTCGTTCTGCACTTCAAGCTGGGTTTCGAGCGGCTTCATTTCGAGAGCCTTCACGCCCTTCTTGCCGGGACATACGTCAACGCAGTTGCCGCAGCCAAGACAGTCGAGCACGTCGACAGCCTGAATAAAGCGCATGCCTTTGAATGCCGGACCGAGCGCGGGAATAGAGCCTGCTTCGCCGAAGGGAGCAGCCTTTACCTCTGCCTCGTCGAGAACGAACGGACGGATAGAAGCGTGAGGACATACATATGCACACTTGTTGCACTGTATACAGTTCTCTTCGAGCCATTCGGGCACGAAAGCTGCCACACCGCGTTTCTCGTATGCAGCTGTACCCTGCTGCCAGGTTCCGTCAGGAATATTCTTGAAGTCGGAAACCTTAAGCAGGTCACCGTTCTGTGCGTTGATCGGACGTACTATCTCGTTGATGAAGGCAGGATCGTTATTGCTTGCCTTGGCATCATCGGGAAGCTGTGCCCATGCGGGGTCAACGGCAAGCTTGTGGTATTCGCCACCACGGTCTACAGCCTGATTGTTCTTGTCAACGATATCCTGGCCTTTCTTTCCGTAGCTCTTGACGATGAATTTCTTCATCTGCTCGATAGCAAGATCCACAGGTATCACTTCGGTGATACGGAAGAAAGCGCTCTGGAGAATGGTGTTGGTACGGTTGCCAAGACCTATTTCCTGAGCTATCTTGGTAGCGTTGATGTAGTAGACAGTGATATTGTGTTCGGCGAAATAACGCTTGATATGGTTGGGAAGGTGCTTTGCAAGTTCCTCGCCGTCCCATATGGTGTTGAGCAGGAATGTGCCGCCGTCACGCAGACCACGGGTAACGTCGTACATATTGAGGTAAGCCTGAACGTGGCATGCCACGAAATTCGGGGTGTTTACCAGATATGTGGAACGGATAGGACGGTCACCGAAACGAAGGTGCGAGCAGGTGAAACCGCCCGACTTCTTGGAGTCGTATGCGAAATATGCCTGGCAGTACTTATCGGTGTTGTCGCCGATAATCTTGACCGAGTTCTTGTTTGCGCCAACGGTGCCGTCTGCACCAAGACCGTAGAACTTGGCTTCGTAGGTGGAGGGATCACCCAGTGCCACTTCAGCTACCATAGGCAGAGAAGTGAAGGTAACATCGTCTTCTATGCCGAGGGTAAAGTGATCCTTGGGCATCGGAAGGGCGAGGTTGTCGAACACCGACACAATCTGTGAGGGAGTGGTGTCTTTCGACGCAAGGCCGTAGCGTCCGCCCACGATGAGGGGAGCGTTTTCACGACCGTAGAAGCACTCTTTGACATCGAGGTAGAGAGGCTCGCCGTTTGCGCCGGGTTCCTTGGTGCGGTCAAGCACGGCAATGCGCTTGGCGGTGGCAGGAACGGCTGCAAGGAAATGCTTGGCCGAGAACGGACGGTACAGGTGTACCGACACAAGACCTACTTTCTCGCCCTTGGCAACGAGATGATCAATAGCTTCCTGAGCGGCCTGGGTAACAGAACCCATGGCTATAATCACACGTTCAGCATCGGCAGCTCCGTAGTAGTTGAAGAGATGGTACTCGCGGCCTGTGATCCTGGTGATTTCGGCCATATAGCTTTCTACCACTTCGGGCACTGCTTCATAGTGAGTGTTGCAGGCCTCACGGTGCTGGAAGAAGACGTCGCCGTTTTCTGCCATACCGCGTGCAACAGGGTTCTGGGGCGTGAGCGCGCGGCTGCGGAATTTGGCAAGAGCCTCGCGGTCGAGCAGCGGCTCGAGGTCTTCCATCTCAAGGGTTTCTATCTTCTGGATTTCGTGCGATGTACGGAAACCGTCGAAGAAATTAACGAAAGGAACGCTGCTCTTGATAGTCGACAGGTGTGCAACTCCGGCGAGATCCATAACTTCCTGCACAGAGCCTTCGGCAAGCATTGCAAAGCCGGTCTGACGAACAGACATCACGTCCTGATGGTCACCGAAGATCGAAAGGGCGTGGGAAGCGATGGTACGGGCGGATACATGGAAAACTGTCGGCAGAAGCTCGCCGGCGATTTTGTACATATTCGGGATCATCAGGAGCAAGCCCTGCGATGCTGTATAGGTGGTGGTAAGAGCACCTGCCTGAAGAGAGCCGTGAACAGCACCTGCTGCGCCGCCTTCCGACTGCATTTCCTGAACAAGCACTGTTTCACCGAAGATGTTCTTGCGGCCTGCAGCAGCCCATTCGTCGACGTATTCTGCCATAGTCGAAGAAGGGGTGATAGGGTAAATGGCAGCAACCTCCGAGAACATATAGCTCACGTGGGCGGCTGCTTGATTACCGTCGCAGGTCAAGAATTTTTTTTCTTTACTCATAACGTTTGTAATCGGGTTATATACGAAATTGATTGTTTTCTGATTATACTTCACAATACGCGCCATATGGCTATTTTACTCAACGAGCTCATATGGCCCAAGTGCCTATTGAATATGCAAAGTTACAACTTTTTCTGTTTTATAAGGCCATATTCTGCCAAAAACAGAAGCCTCAATGGTGAAAAAGATTTAAGAGGGTAAAGCCGACTTGGCTCCACCCTCTTAAAACAGCGTTATGGCACCTCTACCACTTCCACCGGCGACACTTTCAAGCGCGCTTCAAGATATTCTTCGAGCTTGCGGCGCTCGGCTGTGCCGAATCGTGCCTTGGTGTGTATCAGGGCTATGTTTGCGGTGTCGGCCACGCTTTCACCGGGCACGGAGAACACCGTGGAAGCAACCGCTATGTCCTTAATCTGCGGGAAAAGCACTTTTATTTCAGGCGCTATCTCAGGTGCCACAAGCGCAGAAACCCTCTGCTGCTCTATCACGGCCTCCAACGAGTCGATGGTCGACTGCTGGCGGGTTATGGTGTTCTGCGCTATGCGGTATATGTCGCCCACACCCTGCGCCGCAAGCGGATCAGACTTGGAAGTTGACGCGGCTCCGCCTCCCTGAATGAAGTACAGCTTCGTACCCGCAAGGCCGTAATATTTAAGACGCGGAGTAAGCGCAAGGCGAAGAGAATCGGAGGGCAGCAACTTGCCTATCAATGTTATGGACAAGCAGCGTTCGCCTTTTTCAAAATATGCCTTCCGGCTGAGAACCTGTGTGTCGGGGAAATCACACTCGTGGGCAATGAACTTGTCCGCCTCCATAGTGAAACGACTGTCCTTAAGCATATTGTATGTAAGATATATGCTTGGCAGCATAGTCAGCACGGCAAGCGAATAAACTATCCGGCGCACGCTTTTGGCTCGCTTGTCGTCGGCGTCACGCACACCTTTGTACTTCATAAGCTTAACGCCTATGAAAGTCGCAAAGGCTATGTATATCGAGTTGATTATAAACAGATATGTAGCCCCGAAGAAATAATTCATCTGCCAGGTGGCCAAGCCGTAGCCCGCCGTACACAAAGGCGGCATGAGTGCCGTGGCTATGGCCACACCCGGAATAACATTGCCTTTGTTGGTGCTTCCGAGCGCTATAATGCCGGCACCACCGCCCACAAAGCCTATCAGCACATCGTATATGGTTGGCGACGTGCGCGCGAGCAGCTCGCTATGCTGCTCGTTGACTGGTGATATAAGGAAAAACAGCGTCGATGCTATTATCGAGAAGCCCGCCGCCATAAGCAGGTTGCGGACGCAACGTTTAATAAGGTCGAAGTCGTGGATACCTACTCCGAGTCCTATGCCGATGATAGGCCCCATAAGCGGAGATATAAGCATGGCGCCTATTATCACCGCAGTGGAGTTTGTGTTAAGCCCCAGCGAGGCTATGAGTATGGCAAGCACGAGGATAAGTATGTTTGTTCCTCTGAACGACACGCCCTCGCGTATATTCTGCTCTGCCTGTTCCTGCGACACCAGCTGCCCGGAAAGTGAGAAATAATTGACAAAGAAATTACTTATTCTCTGCGCTAAATTACCTTTCATTATCTGTTGTTTGCTACTGACACATCGTAAAATAGCTTTGGAATGCCTCTCAAAGAGGCATTCCAAAGCTCATGTCGATAGGATTAGATTAGAAATATTTGCCCAAATCCGCGTTGCGCATATCGCCTGTTTCGTTGAAGGCGTTATGGAATTCAAATGCGGCTTTCAGTGAATGAGGTGTCTGCCCTGCCCCGCGCTTGAGATAGTCGGTAAGCATCTCGCGATACATCGGGTGAGCGCAGTTATTTATGATTTCGTATGCACGTTCCACCGGGTCCTTGTGGCGAAGATCGGCGATACCCTGGTCGGTAACAAGGATATCTACAGAGTGTTCGCTGTGGTCGGGGTGGGCAACCATCGGCACGATATTGCTGATAGCGCCTCCCTTGGTGATCGACGGACAGCTGAATATCGATATGTAGGCATTGCGGGTAAAGTCGCCCGAGCCGCCGATACCGTTCATCATCTTTGTGCCGAGAACGTGGGTGGAGTTCACGCTGCCGAAAAGGTCGGCTTCGAGCGCCGTATTCATGGCAATGACACCTATTCGGCGTATAACTTCGGGATTGTTCGATATCTCGGCCGGACGCATCAGAATCTTGTCGTGGAAGAAGCCCATGTCGGCGAAGAGCTTTTCTTCGGTCTGGTCAGAGAATGTCATCGAGCATGTGCTGGCAAAGGTACATTTGCCTTTTTTAAGCAGCTCGAGAACAGCGTCCTGTATAACTTCGGTATACATCATGAAGTTAGGCAGCTCCTTGCTCTCGCCGAGGTCGTAGAGCACGGCATTGGCGACATTGCCCACGCCCGACTGCAGCGGCAGGAACTCCTTGGGCAGACGGCCCGACTTGTACTCGCCCACGAGGAAGTTGACCACATTGCGGCCAATCTGGTTGGAAATTTCGTCGGGAGCGGTGAAAGGCTTCACGCAGTCATAGGAGTCAGTGTGCACTATGCCCACGATTTTGGCGGGATCGACCTTCAGCACGGGGCTGCCCACGCGGTCGTTCGCGGCATAGATAGGTATTTCGCGACGACGCGGAGGATCGAGCGGCATATATATATCGTGCATGCCGAGCAGCGACTTGGGCAGCTTGGCGTTAAGCTCGATGAAGATTTTTTTAGCCAGCATGGCGTAGGTGGGAACATTACCCACACCGCAGCCAAGCACAATCTCGCCGTCCGGCGTGATGTCGGCAGCTTCAATAATGGCGAAGTCGATGGGGCCGTATGTGCCATAGCGTACTTCTTGCGCCATTTCAGACAGATGGCGGTCGAAATAGTGACAGTCGTGCGCGTTGATGCGCTTACGCAGGTCGGGCACGTTCTGATAAGGAGCACGCATATTGTATGCGTTAGCACGGGCGAGCACACCGTCAACATGGTCGCTGGTCGACGCCCCGGTAAACATGTTTACCTTGAAAGGCCGGCCGGCCTCATGCTCACGCACAGCCTTGGCGGCAAGTGCCTCGGTTATTGCCTTGGGAGTACCGGGTGCGGTAAAGCCCGACAGGCCGATTGTGGCGCCGTTGTGGATTATCTCTGCCGCTTCCTGAGCGGTCATCTGATTGAATGCCATTGCTTTAATACGATGGTTTAATATGTGTTTTCAAAATTTAGTTTTAAGGATTTCGCTCCAAATAATGGCGCTACGCAGATCCCCTCCCGGAACGCCGGGCATACGCCGCTCATCCTCTTCGGAGCTAACAGGGCGCATCGGCTCGTCGGAAGTGACTCTCCGCCCTTCTTCCGGCAACTCCACAGGCGCCTGAGCCTCCGATTTTGTAGGCGCGGCAGCTGCGGGCATATCCGCACGCCGCCGTCTTTGCCGGGCCTCGCTGCGACTCTTTGCTGCTTCTTCATTGGAAAAAGCATAGGCAGCTACGGCCACGCTGCGGTCTTGAACCGGGCGCTGCACTGCGGCCTTGGGCTTCTTGGCGCCTTTCTTCTTAGAACTGAATTTCTCCGAGAAGAACACCAAAGCGCCGACTCCTATAGCAATGAGTGTAGAAAGTAAGTCGGAATCCACGTTTTTTTGTAATTTTGCACAAAAATAATCAATCTTGTGCAATGGCACAAATATTTCAAAGCAAATGAGCCGAACATTATATATAGAAACCTACGGCTGCCAGATGAACGTGGCCGATAGCGAAGTCGTGGCCGCAATCATGGAGATGGCGGGATATACAATCTCCGACAAAATCGACGATGCCGACGCGGTGCTGCTCAACACCTGCTCGATACGCGACAATGCCGAACAGAAGATAGTGAGCCGCCTGCAAGCGCTCGGCGCCGAACGCCGCAAGCGAGGCCGCCTCATAATCGGCGTGATAGGCTGCATGGCCGAACGCGTGCAGCAAGAGCTCGTCGGGAACCACGGCGTGGACATCGTGGCAGGCCCCGACTCGTATATGGACCTCCCTGCCCTCTTTGCCTCCGCCGAGCAGGGGCACCCTGCCGTGAGCGTCGAACTAAGCACCACTGAAACGTACCGCGACATTGTACCCGCCCGCATTCCGGGCCACAACGTGAGCGGCTTCATAAGCATAATGCGCGGCTGCGACAACTTCTGCTCGTACTGCATCGTACCGTACACCCGGGGACGAGAACGCAGCCGCCCCCTCGACAGCATACTGCGCGAACTCTCCGACCTGCGCGCAAGAGGCTACAAAGAAGTGACTCTGCTGGGACAGAACGTGAACAGCTACCGCTTCGTAGCCGACGACGGCACCACCACGGATTTCGCAGCACTGCTATCAGCCGTGGCCACGGCAGCGCCCGATATGAGGGTGCGATTCACCACATCGCACCCAAAGGACATGTCCGACACCATAATCGACGCCATAGCGGCGCACCCAAACATCTGCCGCCATATACACCTCCCTGTACAGAGCGGCAGCAACTCGGTGCTCAAAGCCATGAACCGCAAGTACACGCGCGAATGGTACCTCGACCGCATAGCCGCAATACGCAGCCGCATTCCCGACTGCGGCATAAGCACCGACCTGTTCACAGGTTTTCACGGCGAAAGCGAAGAGGATTTCGAGCAAACCCTCGAACTTATGCGCGAAGTAGGCTTCGACTCCTCCTTTATGTTCAAATACTCGGAACGCCCCGGTACACTCGCCGCACGCACTATGCCCGACAACATCAGCGAAGATGTGAAAATAGAGCGCCTTAACCGTATGATAGCCCTGCAGGGAGAGTTGTCGCTTGCCTCGAACAAAGCCGATATCGGCAAAGTCTTCGACGTACTCGTGGAGGGCGTGGCAAAGCGCAGCAAGGAGCAGATGGTAGGCCGCACGAGCCAGAATAAAACCGCAGTTTTCCCGCGCGGCGAAGCCAAGGTCGGCCAGACAGTACGTGTGGAAGTGGTCGACGCCACCTCCGCCACCCTCATCTGCCGCCTCGCATAACCACCGCATAACAAACGAATCGCGAAGCTTTCCGGCTCCGCGATTCGTTTGTTTATTCAGCGACAAATTCACTTGATGACCGCAAGGCCACCAAGCGCAGTTTCTTTATATAGCGACGGGATATCGTGGCCTGTCTGCTTCATAACTTCCACTATGCGGTCGAAATCGACAGAATGCTTGCCGTCGGAGAACGCCGCATACAGATTGGCGTCGAGAGCACGCGCGGCCGCGTAAGCATTGCGTTCGATGCAGGGTATCTGCACCAGACCGCACACAGGGTCGCACGTAAGTCCGAGATGATGCTCAAGCCCCATTTCCGCCGAATACTCTATCTGTGCGGGGGTGCCGCCGAACAATTGCGACGCCGCCGCGGCAGCCATAGCGCACGCCACGCCGACCTCGCCTTGGCACCCTACCTCGGCACCCGAAATCGATGCGTTCTGCTTCACTACATTGCCGAAAAGACCGGCCGTGGCAAGCGCACGGAGTATGCGCTTCTCGCTGAAGCCCTTCGACGTGTGCAGATGGTACAGCACCGCCGGCACTATGCCGCACGAGCCGCAGGTGGGCGCGGTGACGATAAGGCCGCCCGAGGCATTCTCCTCCGAAACAGCAAGAGCATATGCGTATACAAGACCGCGGCTTTTGAGCGATTTGCTATACCCCTCGGCATGTACGTAATAGCTCACAGCCTTGCGCCGCACGCCAAGACCGCCGGGCAGCACGCCTTCTGCCTCTATGCCGCGCTCAACAGCCGCCTTCATCACCTTCCATACCTCGGCAAGATAATCCCATATTTCCTCGCCCTCGCAGTCGTTGACATACTCCCAGTATGTCTTTCCCGTCTGCTCGCAGTGGCGCAAGATATCCGAGATTTTGGTGAGCGGATATATGTCGGGGCCGGCATTGCGGCCTTGTCCCTCCTCGACAATATCGCCTCCGCCAACGGAATATACCGTCCAGTTGTCAAATTCCGCGCCCGATGCGTCGAATGCCCGAAAAGTCATACCGTTGGTATGAAAGGCAAGAACCGTTTCGGGTTTCCACACTATTTCAGCGGGAGCCACTGCCGTAAGTTCGGCAAGTATGGCCTGATCGGTAAGGTGGCCGCGGCCTGTAGCCGCGAGAGCGCCATAAAGCGTCACTTCATAGCGCGCGGCACGCTCGCTTGTGCGGCCGGCGAACAGTCGCGCGGCCTTCTGCGGCCCCATGGTGTGAGAGCTGCTCGGCCCGTGCCCTATCTTGTATAATTGTCGAAGAGATTCCATATTTAGAGTATGTTTACTTTTGGCTTATGTTAAAATTTAGAATGATTTTTCGAGTATGTTTTGAGATTGAATGAAGGAGTTATGGGGTTCCATAACGACTGAATGAAAGCTTGAAACAGGCCGAAAAAGCTTCTAAAGATTTCATAGAGTTAAAAGTAAACATACTCTTAGAGGGTGTTTAATAATTTAGATGTCAGCATCTGTTCCCATCTGGGTTTCAGCCATGGCTTCGGCCGGCGATGAGGAACGAGAGCCAAAAGTTTCCTTGATATTCCACACCGCCACAGAGCCTATGGCAAGCAGCACACCCGACACCACGAGCATACCTACTGTGAGAGGAGCACCGTTGGCTGCCGGCGGGAAGCAATGAAGCACAGCGCCGCCACATAGCGCCGCTACTATCTGCGGTATGGTGATGGTACAGTTGAACAATCCGAGATATGTGCCTATATTGCCACCGCTCAGCGCGTTGGTGAGAATGGTGAACGGCATCGACAACATTGCGGCCCACGCACAGCCCATAAGCGCATAGCTGATGCCGAGAACATACTGGTTGTGAATGAAGAACACCGACACAAAGCCTGCCGCGCCGATAAGAAGACTC
The DNA here is from genome assembly GCA_910579035.1 of uncultured Muribaculaceae bacterium. GTDB lineage: Bacteria > Bacteroidota > Bacteroidia > Bacteroidales > Muribaculaceae > CAG-873. The sequence continues at coordinate 50,838 of CAJTSR010000012.1, forward strand.
AGAGAGTAGCCAAGCTTTCTGCGGCGGAATCCGGCAAGAACCACCGCCCACAGAACGGCTGCTATGGCCTGTATGGCAAGAAGGTTGCCATTCCAGTCGCCCGCGCTCTGGTAGGCCTTTGTGGCAGGATTGAGCACGGTTTTATAGTTGACGCTTATTTCGCCGGAAGCAGCAGGAACCTGCGATGTTTCTTCGAGGATATAGCGGCCCGTATTGGCATCTAATTTGGCAATGTGTGCGAGTGTGAGCGATGTGCCCTCTCCTGCAAGAGCGAGTGTGAGAGCCGACACAGCCTCGGCACGGTCCGACACGATCATTTCGCGTCCGTCAACAACGAGCTTATCTCCGGCTTCTGCTATAAGACCGCCGTGAGGATTCACTTTCTCCACCCCGTCGGCAACAACAAGACAGCCACCGGCTACAATAGTGTCCCCGCCTGCTATTAAAACATCAGGGTGAGTCAGCTCGCCATCAATCTTCACACCGCCAAGAGCAAGACGGCCATTCTCAAGCACAGGCTGCTCGCCGTTGAATATATATTTGTCGTTGTACTCTTGCCCGTCGACAGTGATGCCTGTCACCTGCTGCATCGACGGAGCGCCGAATGCCTGCGAGGCCACTGCATCAGTAGAGTACGTCCACATATACAGGAAAGCAGCCCAACATAAGAACTGCACCAGTCCGACGGTCCAGAAAACTTTGGGAGCCTTGACAAGCAGACGGAACATATTTTCTTTCGGAGCATTACCGTTCTTATCCTCGCTTATGCCGTGGAATGCGGCGTATTCGTGCGGGGGCATTTCCTTGACCTTGGCAAAGGTGTACACCACGCACAGCAGCAGTATGAACGCACCGAGATAGAACGCCCATGTAACCGTCGCAGGCACCTCGCCCGCAGGCGCGGTATTGCTGAGGAACCACGCCAGCACGAACGGAGCCACATAGCCCACCACCGAACCGGCATTGCACAAAAACGACTGTATGGAGTAAGCAAGGCCTTTCTGGCGCTCGTTTACCATGTCGCCGACGAGCATCTTGAACGGCTGCATGGCCATATTGATCGACGTGTCGAGCAGCATAAGCATCACAAGGCCGAAAATTATGGCCGCCGAGATAGACAGGCCGAGGCTGCCGGCATTAGGCAGGAAGCACATCACAATTATTGCGACTGCGGCACCTACGAGGAGGTAAGGCAGGCGACGGCCGAAACGGGTCCACGTGCGGTCGCTCGCAGAGCCTACTATCGGCTGCACTATAAGCCCCATGAGAGGGGGCAGAATCCAAAAATAACTGAGGTCGTGGGGATCGGCTCCGATAGTGGAGAAAATTCGGCTCACCTGAGAGCTCTGCAAGGCATAAGCTATCTGTACGCCGAATAACCCGAAACTAAGGTTCCATAGCTTCCAGAATCCCAAATCGCGTTGGTCTTTCATGAGTGAAGATTTAATGTTAAGTAAGTATGTAGTATATAAGTAAGTATCTGAATTGTTTATCGGCTAACGACAGGACCTTAGCCAGTCGATTTCCATTTTCCACACCGATGGGTCGGGCGTTTCGAGAATCAGCGGCACGCCGTCGAAACGTGAGTCCGACATAAGCCTGCCGAAAAACGACGAGCCCAGCTCTCCCCGACCTATCGGCGCATGGCGGTCGACACGCGAACCTGCACCTTTGAGGGAGTCGTTGATATGCATACCTTTAAGCATCGAGAAGCCTATCGCTTGGTCGAACCGGCTCCACGCAGCGTCATACCCTGCCTCGTCTGAGAGGTCATACCCGGCTGCAAAAGCGTGACAAGTGTCAACACACACACCTACCCGGCTTTTGTCCTCCACCCTGTCTACTATATAAGCCAGATGATCGAAGCTATAGCCCAGATTGGAGCCCTGCCCGGCCATGTTTTCCACAACGGCCGTCACATTCCTCGTGGCATCAAGAGCATAGTTGATCGAATCAGCGACAAGCGCGAGGGCGTCCTCCTCCGAGAGCTGCCGCATATGAGAACCCGGGTGAAAATTCAGCCTGTCAAGGCCGAGAGCCTCGCAACGCTTCATCTGGTCGACCAACGACGTCCGCGACAGCCTGAGCTTTTGCGAGTCAGGCGAACATAGATTGAGCAGCAGGGAGGCGTGAGGGAGCACATTCGCCGGCCCGAAGCCGTAATGCTCGCATTCCGACCGAAATCGAAGCACTTCCGACTCCGCATACGAAGGATAGCTCCATCTCTTGGGGTCTATCGGACAGAATGCAAAAGCCGTAGCCCCAAGATCCGATGCCAGCCCGGGGATATTGCTGATTGAGGGAAGACTGTCGATATGTGCTCCAAGATATTTCATATCAGCGCAAAAATTCTCACAAAGTTAGGAATTTATTTCCATCTTTTGCCAAATTCAAGTCCGAAGCACATTCTTAAAAATATTTAAATTCACCAATCACGGCAACAGTTTTCAGGAACGCGGCAGTATGATACGCTCGCCAAGAATTTTCACAAGCTCGCGCTGCAACTCTTTATATTCCCCTATCTTCTTCATTATTTCCAATGCCTCGTCGGCCTGAGCCGGATTCAAGGCAGCAAGCTGCCCCGAAAGCTCCGCCAGCATATCCGACAGAATGGCATTGCGCAACTCAAAAATAGCACGCGGCACAAGCACATGGAGCTGGTCCTGCTCGGTTTCCACATTCTCCTGCTTTGAATATATCCGCGAAAGCGTGTAGCGCTCCACAAGCAGGGCGTTGGCAGTATTCCGTACTTCGTCGTCGGCAGAATTTGCCAGATGCAGCTGGCAATATCCGGCATCGAAATCATTAAGAGCCTCGCTTTTGAAGCGGTCTACCGCTGTCTGAGCCTCACGCTCCATAGCCTCGGCCTGAGCGATGCTCCCGGCGGTGTTGCGTATGTTTTCACGCGCCTGCTCAAGCCTGCGGGCACATTCAGCCTCGGTTTCCGCCATATGCCTGGCGCGGTCTGAAGCCCACGACCCATTACGCAACTCTTTAACTGCCTGATAAGTTTTCGCATAAGGAGAGTATGTCATCGAGAGGCCGTCAAGACTAAGCTCGCTGTCTATGAGGTCAAAAACCGTTCCCGGGCGTATATTGCCATCTTCATCGGCTATATCCGTTATGTAGAGCAGCCCGTAGCGCACAATATATCGCATCAGCATCTCCTCGTAAGGACGAAGACGGTTGCTGTCGAGCTTCAGAAGCGGCGTTTCGTCTGCCACCGCTGCTTTCTCATCAGCCACAGCGGCATCTTCTGCAGGCATTATCTCTGCCACGCTCTCACGCGCCCTTGCCCGCTGGGCATTTTTGGCCGCCTCCTCCTGACGCTTGGCCCTGAACAGTCTGAGCTGCCCCAAAAGGACATCTTCCGGCACAGACAGGATACGCGAAAGTCCCGATATGTACTCCTGAAGCGTCACGGGATCATCAACGAACGCGACCGTTCTCAGAATCTCGTTAATGACCTTGGCTTTTGCCGTGGGGTCATTAGGAGAAACATCGCGCATCATAATGTCAGCCATAAAGGCTATTATGTCGACCTGATTGGCGGCGAGGTACTGCTCTACCTCGGCCGGCATATGGCTTTGGGCGAACGAATCAGGGTCTTCGCCCGGAGGCAGAAGCAGCACTTTCACATTAAGGCCTTCGCCTAGCAGAAGATTGATACCTCGCAGCGACGCCTTAATGCCTGCCGGGTCAGCATCGTAAATCAGCGTGACATTCGTTGTGAAGCGGCGCAAAGCCCTTATCTGCCCTTCGGTAAGAGATGTGCCGGACGATGCCACCACATTGTCTATCCCGGCCTGATGCATCGACACCACGTCGAGATAACCCTCCACGAGTATGGCGCGGTCTTTACGCGCTATGGCGCTCTTGGCCTGATAAAGGCCGTATAATTCAAGGTTTTTCCTATATACTACCGACTCAGGCGAATTGACATACTTGGCAATGCTCTTGTCGGAGCGCATTGTGCGGCCACCGAAGGCTATCACGCGGCCAGATATGCTGTGGATTGGAAATATCACACGGCCTCGGAAACGATCGTACACCGAACGCCGCCCGTCGCGGTCGCTTTCCACCGCAAGCCCCGTTTCCACAAGGTATTTTTCCTTGAATCCTGCCGATGCTGCCGCCGTTATCAGCTCGTTGCCCTTGTCTATGGCATAGCCGAGGTGGAAACGCTCTATCATAGCATCGCTTATGCCGCGATGGCGCAGATAAGCCAGCGCCAAATCGCGGCCTTCGGAGGTCGACAGCAGGTTTTTCTCAAAATGCGACAGAGCGAACTCGTTGACAGCCAGCATGGCCTCGCGAGTGTTCTGCGCGGCACGCTCCTCGTCGGTAAGCTCTTTCTCTACTATCTCTATATTGTACTTCCGCGCGAGATAACGAAGAGCCTCCTGATATGAAAGCTGCTCGTGCTCCATAATGAAGTTGACAGGCGAGCCGCCCTTGCCGCAGCTGAAGCATTTGCATATGTTTCGGGCGCGGTTTACTGAAAACGACGGCGTACGCTCGTTATGGAACGGACAAAGCCCCTTGTAGTTGGCCCCGCTGCGCCTGAGTTTTACAAAATCACTTACAACGTCGACTATATCGGCGGTGTCGAGAATTTTATTGACGGTTTCGGGGTCTATTCTTGGCATAGTGGCTGATTTGGTATTGCAAAGTTACCAAACCTGCAGCTTCTGTGCAATAGCCAAGCCTCACACGGGGATAACGAGCATCGGTATATCCGTGCGGAAAAGCAACTTATGGGCCAGACCGGGATTGAACAGACGGCTGAAGGCATTGCGGCGTCTGTTAGGAACGACAACAAGGTCGAAATTGTGATTCTGCTGCAAGGCGGCAAATTCCTTGTCGCCGTCCGACCGGGATACAGGCACAGTCACAAAACAATACTGCGAAAAATTTTCGCGGCAATACTCTCCAAGACGCTGCAAAGCCTTCCCTGCGGAACTGTCGCTGAATCGCGAACGCTTAGGCGTGTGGATTATGGTGACTTTCGCCTTGCAGTCACCGAAAAGCCTGTACAGAGCGTCCATCGCCAATATATCGTCTTGGTCAAGATTGCTGAAAAACAGTATATTGGCAGGATTCAGCGACTGCTCCACGCCGAGAGGCTCCGGCACGGTGAGAACCATATAGCGGCCTTCGTCGAGCACTTCGGCGGTGACGCTTCCTATCATCTCGGCTTCTTTCTTCTCCATACCCCTTGTGCCCATTATTATCATCGAAGGCAATTCGGCACGGGCGTGGTCGGCAATAACATCTTCGGGCACGCCTTCGGCAACCTTGTGGCCAAATCCCACAACCGGTATCAGCCCGCTCTTCATAGCTCCGCGAAAACGCTCTGTGAAATTCCGCATCAGGCTCTCCGCATTGGCCCCGAGAGCCTCTCGCGCGCCTCTCTCCCCTATCTCATAGCTCAGGGTGTCGGTCAGTTGCACATTGCCGTCGACATAGGGGTCTATGTAGCTGTACAGAAATTTAAGCCGCGCACCTTTCTGCGCGGCAAGATGCGCCGCCACTTCGGCTGCCTTGAAAGATTTCTCGCTGAAATCGACAGGCACCAGATACGTGTGCTCCACCGGCTGCTCGCCGGCGGGCTGCGCAAAAAGCTCCTTATTTTCTATAATGCGAAGCGCCAACGGCAAATCGTGTTCAGGGATACGTACACGTACCCCCGAAGAAAAGCCGGGAACCTCAAGGTTCACATTGTTCAGTTCCACGCTTATGCCCTCGCTTTCCAAAAGACTGCGAAGGGCTATGGCTTTTTCGTAGGTGTGGATTGCAACGGTAATGTATCGCATCGTGGAATAAAGCTTGAAAAATGGTTAACAATCAAGAGCCTCAAGGCTCAATTCAAAGTGCTTCTAACCAAGGACCGCGGGGTTTTCTATCCCGCGGTCCCTGTTCGTGCCATACCGGCTGATTATTCGTTTTCCTGACTCTGAAGGATTTCAACAGCCATATCGTAAATAGTACTGTCGTCAAGTACTACAATGCCGCCGTCGGGACCCGGTTCGATGTGAACACCACAGTTTTTACCGAAGTCATAGTTGCTACCTCCGAAGTAGTTGCGGACGGTTTGAACTGTAGTGTTAAGACGGTCGGCAATCTGATGCATCGAACCGTCGGGAAGGCGGTCTTTGAGTCGACGGAGCTCGTTGAAGGTGATGGTCTTGGTCATATTCGGGTTCTGTTTTAGGTTTGACTTTGTGTTTTGTTTTTGTTGTTCGCTAAGTTAGTTTCATTTTTCTAACTAAACAAACTATCCGACAAAAAAGTGTATATGTTTTACAACATATTTTTAGTCAAACAAGGCTAAATATTTAAACTACATTCAAATAGAGCTTATCCGCCCCATAAATAACAAGTGGGTGTTTAACAGCATATGCCAAACACCCACTCAGTCTGTATTATTTATCGGAGCTCAGATCCGCTCCACGTCGCTGGCACGGAGCCACGCCTTGGCACTGTTGTTTATTTTCACATTGTACCATTTCGGCGACACCGGGTCGTCGGGAGTGGCGATAGAATCGATAATCTCCACCTTGGTACCCTCGTGGATAGTCACTACTTTGTCGGAAGCCGTGCGCGAGGCGCGAGGTGTGGAGCTGAGCTGGGTCGAGGGGGTAATTACCACGGCCTCTTCGTGCGATTTGGCCATCGACGCACTCTGCAACGCCACTACAAGCGAGTAGGCGAACACAAACAGCAGCACTATGCCGCCGAAAAATCCGGCCTTGCGGAATGCCACATTCGTAGAGAATATATACACTGCCACTGCTCCGAGAAGCAACGCGAACATTGCGAACGAAAACCACGCCCACGAATTAGCCTTCATCGACGAAAGGAGCGAGTGATGCACATTCGACAAAAATGCCGAATCGTCCTCCGGGCGATCCTGAATACGGCTTCGCACAAATTCAAGATTGGCGCGGGCGTCGGAATTGGTCGGGTCGAGCTTTAGGGCGCGTTCATAGTTCACCACCGCCATACCGAGCTTGTCGGCACGGTAGTACGCGTTGGCGAGATTATAGTATATGTCGCTGCTCCGGCCTTCGTTCTCGATAGAGCTTCGGTACAGCTCTATCGCGCTACGATAATCTTCCTTATTATATGCCGAGTCGGCCTGTTCGCCGAGGCTCGCGGCATGCGCCGCCATAGCGGCCAAAGCCAATATTATAACGAATAATGTTCTCATCGTTTTTTTACGTCTTCAATGCTTTTGATTGCTTCGGAGGCTTTTGCATATATATCGGCCATCTCCGCATCTGATGAATTGGGTGTGAACCTTGCCATCTCGCACCTATCGAGGATTTCAAGAACTTTGTCGGCATCTTCTCCCGAAAGGCCATAGGCATTGAGCTTATCAGCCACATTATCGCGGGTAAGACCCGAGGGAGATATGGAAAGCTTGTCGCTTATATAGCCCCAGAGAGCCTTGGCGATAGAGGCATAGAATTCATCGTTGCGATGAGAGTCCATAAACGTTTTCGAGTCCTTGAGGCGCTTGGAGGCCACGCGGCCTGCCTTGGCGAGCTTGCGCCCCACGACGTCGGCCTCAAGGCGTATGTTGCGGCGGTATACCACAAGCACTCCCACAAGGATTGCTGCCGCGAGTATATACATAAACCAGTACAGCGGGCTTTCCACAGTGTAGCTTATGTCTGCCACCTGCTCCGACATATCGCTGCGGCGTATATGGAGTATGTCGTCGATAGAACTGTCGATAGCCTCCTGCGAAACCGCCGGTGCCGCCGACGAGCCGCGCAATACCTTTATTGGCTTGTCGGCAACCTCCACAGTCTTATATTCGCCGCTTTCCACGTCGAAATACACCAAGGGAACCCCGGGTATGGTATAGTTGCCCACTTCCTGCGGAACTATGGTATATTCAGTGCGGTATGTTCCGGCCATATTGGTGCCGCCGCCGATGAGCGAGGCATCGATCTCGGTCTTGGGGGTATACGAATCAATCCCTGCCGGGAACTCTACTGCCGGAGGTGCAAGGAATTTTATGTTGCCGCGTCCTTTTATGGTGTAGGTATAGGTCGAGGCTTCGTTAGTCCGCATAAGTTCGGGATCGAGCGATGTTTCCACCGTGAAATGACCCACGGCGCCGGTAAATCCTGCGGGCTTCGGCGCGGGCAGCTCTTTAACTGTGAGCGAGGCGGCATTCGACGATGTGGTCACAGCCATTTCGACAGGACGTGCCGTGCGGAAGAAGCCGTGGTTCACTTGTTCGTACTGCACTATTGTCACATCGTACTTACCTGAGTTCACGCTCAGCTTGCCGGCTTTCTGCGGATATAGCAGCAGGCGTTTCAGCACCGCCGTATGGTAATTCTGGCCGTTATAGTGCTCCATGCTCGATTCGAGGCTCACTGGCAGCTCCTCGGTAAGGAATCCCTCAAAAGCCGGCTGCGTGGTGACCATAAACGACGATATGTCGTACTTCGTATATACCTTGATAGTGGCTACCACGGGTTCCTGCTCGTACACGCTGTTTTTGGAGAAGAACACACGCACGAGAAGGTCATCGGGCGACACCCTGCCGGGAGTCTGCGACGACGGCTCGTCGGCACGCGGATTGCGCTGTCCCTGCGCCGCGCCCTGCGAAGGCCTGTCGGGAGGAAGAATCTGGAAAGATGCCGGACGCGAACTCAGGGTGCGTCCCTGACACGACACGCTTACTTTCGGCACCTCCACAGTACCAGCACGATCCGCACGGTAAGTGAATGAATAATCGACCGACGAACTCGACGACATCTTGCCGTTGATAATCTGCGTGCTCTGCATCGTCGACATTGCAGGGCCGTAAAGCAAAGTACAGCCCTCCAGTTCGGGAGCCGACGGCGGATTAGCGTCGCCGTCGCTCAGGCGGAAAGTAAGGCTGAAATTACGGCCTTCCACCACATTGCGCGGAGTGAGGAGCGAGAAAGAAGGCTGCTGCGCCCATACGCAGCAGACTGTCAATGCCAGTAATATAAATAGTATAAAACGTTTCTTCGCCATATCTAAATTAAAGAAAGCTCCGTTGAAAAATCAGGCAGTATTACCAAGGCTTGTCGGTCTGAGGACGGCCTGCCGGCTGTTCCTGAGGCTGCACTTTTTTACGAGTGGCATTTTCCTTGTTCTGCATAGTCTGGAGTATCTGCTGGGCCGAGCCTGTCATCGGTTTCTGCTGCTGTTGCTGCTGTTGTTCCTCTTGATTCTGCTGGTCCTGCTGCTGTTGCTGTTGTTGCTGTTGCTGCTCCTGATCTTTTTTGTCCTGCTCGTTCTGGTCTTGGTTCTGATCCTGATTCTGCTCTTGTTCCTGCTTCTTGAGCTGGGCCAGACGCAGATTCTCACGCGCGTCCATATCTTCGGGCTTGATACGCAGGGCGTCCTTGTAGAAGGCTATGCTCTGGTCGTATTTCTCGTCATTGAAAGCAATATTGCCAAGATTGTAATATGCGTGCTGCGCTATTTCGCTGTCAAATTTCTTAGCATCGTCAACCAGTTCGGCAAAAATTTTTGCGGCTTCCACACGCGGGTCGTTTTCCGTGCCCTTGTTGTCGTCGCTTTGCAACTGCAAAAGGGCGACAGCCTTGTTATATCTGCCACGAATGGAACTACCGTTGATATCTATCGCTTTCTGATACTGCTCGAGCGCCTCGTGGAACTTGTCGTCCTTGAATAAGGCATTTCCCCGACGCAGGGCATTGCGTTCGGCCTTGTACGAAACCGAAGGAGTATAGTATTTCGACTGCTTCTGCTCTGCCGGCTTCTGCGGAGCCGCTTCTGCCGAAACGTCCGGCTGCATAGAAGTAGCTGCCTCGTCGTCGGGCATTTCAAGCTGTGCTGCCACAGGCAGCGCAAGCATGGCAAAGCCTATGAATATTGCGTGTAGCTTGTTCATTTTTCGTCCTTTGTGAAGAAAGTTATACCTCGCAGCCAGCTTATCTTACGATCGACCACAAATATATCAATCAGCAAGAACAGAAGCGCTATGGCAGCAAAAGTCGGGAACTGCTCAGCACCGGCCTTGTAGCTGATAGTGCGAAATTCCGACTTCTGCAGCTTGTCGAGCTGGGAGGTTAGGTCGGAAAGCGCCGCCGGAGAAGCGCCGTTGACGTATATGCCGTCGCCTGCGGCAGCTATGTCGCGGGCAAGATTCTCATTGAGCTTGGTAACGACCGGCTGCCCCTGAGAGTCGGTGAATCCTGGAAGAATGGCACCACCCTCTGTTCCGAGTCCGATCACGTCTATCTGAATGCCGTTTTCGGCCGCGAGCTTGGCTGCCTCGATTGCCTCGCCCTCGTGGTCCTCGGAGTCGGTGATCAGAATAATGGCCTTATGCATATCTTCAGCCGGAGAAAAACCGTTCATCGACATTTTGATAGCCTCGGCTATCGATGTGCCCTGATAGGTTATAAGCCCGGGATTAAGCTCGTTGAGATACATTTTTGCCGTATAGAAATCAGACGTCAGCGGAAGCTGCATCTTCGACTGTCCGGCAAAAATCACAAGACCTACCTTGTCATTGTCGAGCCTGTCTACAAGCTTTTCAAGCAGAAGCCGCGCGCGGTCGAGCCTCGGCACTCCGTCTGGACGGTCGGTCGACGAGGCAAGCATCGAATTCGACACGTCGAAAGCTATCATTACCTCTATGCCGGCCGATGTTTCCTGCTCTTCCTTGGCACCGGCGCGCGGACGTGCCAGCACTATCACCAAAGCGGCAAGCGCTATCATCTGCAAAGTAAGTTTCACTGCCGGTGTATAGCGCGAAGTATCAGGCATCTGCCGCGCCACGACGTCGGGACGCCCGAAACGGCGCAACTTGGCCCGGCGAGAAATCCTCGCCGCCATAAAGAGGAGAACAAACAGCGGTATCGCCGCCAATAAATACAGGTATGTTGGGTGTGCGAAGTCGAACATAGGTTGAACTTATGGAATTGAACGGAGTACGGTGTACCGCAGGAGCAGCTCCAAGGCAAGGAATGCGAATGCGAGCCACGCCCACAGCATATAGTTGTCCTCGGTGTGCGAGAAGTGACGCACGTCCATCTGAGTCTTTTCGAGAGCGTCTATTTCAGAGAAAATCTCTTCAAGAACGCGGTTGCCCGTGGCGCGGAAATACTTGCCGCCGGTGCTTTCGGCCACCGTCTTAAGAGTGGCTTCGTCGATAACCACCGGCTGCGGCTGGAACTCTATCCGGCCTGTAAGCGTGCGTACCGGGTACGGGGCGTTGCCATTGGTGCCGATGCCTATGGTGTATATTTTCACACCAAGCTCCTTGGCCACTTCGGAAGCCGTCACAGGGGCTATCACGCCGGTATTGTTGCTGCCGTCGGTGAGCAGGATTATGCTCTTGCTCTTGGCCTTGCCTTCCTTGAGTCGGTTAAGCGAGGTAGCAATGCCGTCGCCTATGGCCGTGCCGTCTTCAAGCACGTTCATACCAAGGTTACCGAGGTACTGGAGAAGCTGCGCGCGGTCCACCGTCATAGGCACGCCGGTGAGGCTCTCGCCCGCAAATATGACAATGCCTATGTTGTCGGCCTCGCGCCCTGAAATAAACCGTGCGGCAACCTCTTTGGCGGCGCCGAAACGATCCGGCTCGAAGTCGCGGGCAAGCATCGACGACGACACGTCAAGCGCCAGCACTATGTCGGTACCCTCGGTAGAGGTTGTGCGCCAACTGTCGCGTACCTGCGGGCGCGCAAGCATTATGATGATGCAGGCTATCGTGGCAAGCCGCAGCACTATCAGGAAGTGCCGCAGATACTGTTTCCATGTTCGCGGCATTCGGGCAAAGGCCGAAGCAGACGATAGCGACATCGTGGCATGGCTGTTGCGCTGCTTCCACACGTACCATGCGGCAAGCGGAATCAGCAGGAGCAATAACCAGAGTATATGAGGATGTGCGAATTGCATCGTAAATCGTAGAATTATTGTTTCTTTACTTTAGCAGGAGCTGCAGCCGTGCCCTCCCCCGCCTCTTCAGGCTCAGGCTCGGGTTTGGGCTTGGTCTGCTCCACAAAGCTCTCTGCCTTGGCGAAAGCTTTGGCATTATCATCAGGCATAGGCCGCACCTTGGCAAACTTCACGAAGTCTGCAATTGAGAGCACGGCACGCATCTCGTCGGCGGTCATCCTTGTTTCGGGATTGCTGCGTAGTGCGCGGACTATCTGGGTCGATGTCATTTCCATCGCGTTTATGCCGAAGCGACCTTGCAGGTATTGGCGCAGAATGTCGGTAAGCTCGGTATAGTACTGCTTCTCGTGGCCGTTCTCGGCGAGCTTTCGCGAGCGCAGGCTGTTGAGCCTCGATTTTGCCAAATCGTATGGAGGCACGGGAGCGGCCTTCTGCTCTTCTATTATCTGCTTGCGTTGGCGCAACATCATAAATGCCCATACTCCGACTACGGCAAGGACCACCGCAAGGAGTGTCCAGAAAAGCCAGTCCGGCACATAGTCGTACCACCTGCTCCGGGGCGAGGCGACCGATGCCATAGGGTGAATGGTCTGCAACGAATCGACATCGACCGGCAGGACCTTCAGAGCAACCACCGTGGAGAAAGCAGTGTCGGCGCCGGGAGATGCCACCACGGCAAAAGGCGGTATAGTAACCGTGCCGGGATCGAACGCCTGTATGGTGAAGTCGAAATTTATGCGGGTACGGCCGTTGCTGCTCGAACTCACGCTGTCGGAAGCCACCACGTCAACACCGTGGAACTCCATATATTCCTTGCCGGGAGTAAGCACGGGGAAATCGACAAGCTGGGCCGTTGAAGTAACGGCATCGGGCATGTCCACAGTCACAAGCAAATGGGCGCGGTCGCCCATGGTAAGCTGCGCGCTGTCGATTTCGGCTTTGACTGTCACTGCCGACGACGGGCGAGCCTCTGCTGCAGAGAATCCTGCCGCCAGCATCAAAAAGGCCGCTGCTATTTTATTCATGCCGGTCATACTGTTGAACGGTTTTTAAAAAGGCCCATCAAGGCTCGTACATAATCTTCGTCTGTGGCAACGCTGGTATAGTCAACGCGCGAGCTGCGAAGAGTGGTAACCATCTTCTGCTGCCTGTCGTACCACCATTTGTTGTATGCCTTGCGGGTGGCCGACGAACCGGTGTCTATCCAGCGGGTAGCTCCTGTTTCAAGGTCAAGCACCCTCATAAGCCCCACATCGGGCATCTCGCTGTCGCGCTTGTCATAGACCTGAATCGCCATCACGTCATGGCGCGACATCGCCACGTTCAGGGGCGTGCGGTAGTCGCTTTCGTCGATAAAGTCCGATATGAGGAACATCGTGCACCGGCGCTTGAGCGCGTCGCTGAAATACCTCACAGCTGCCGCTATGTCCGTTCCGTTGTTCTGCGGAGTAAAGTCGAGAAGTTCGCGGATAAGGAACAAAATATGCTTGCGGCCTTTCTTGGGTGCGATAAATTTTTCAACCTTGTTAGAGAAAAAGATAGCGCCTATCTTGTCGTTATTCTGAATAGCCGAGAACGCTATGGTTGCTGCTATTTCGGCTATCATGTCGCGCTTCTCCATTCCTTCGGCTCCGAAGTTACGGCTTGCCGACACGTCGACAAGCAGCATCACGGTAAGTTCCCGCTCTTCTTCGTATACCTTTACATAGGGATGGTTCTGGCGCGCCGTCACATTCCAGTCAATGTCGCGAATATCGTCACCGTACTGGTAGGCACGAACTTCCGAGAACATCATGCCGCGACCTTTGAATGCCGAATGGTACTCGCCGGCAAAAATGTTCTGAGAAAGTCCGCGTGTCTTTATTTCTATCTTGCGAACCTTTTTTATAAGTTCATTTGAATCCATCCTGAAAGTTTGAATTTGGAGGAATTAAATCTGTCAGGGCACCTGTACCTTGTCGAGGATATCGGTGATAATCATGTCGGTTGTGAAATTGTTCGCCTCGGCCTCATACGAAAGCCCGATGCGGTGACGGAGCACGTCGTGGCATACCGAAATCACGTCCTCGGGAATAACATATCCGCGCTGGTGCAGGAATGCATAGGCGCGTGCCGCACGAGCAAGCGAGATAGACGCACGGGGAGATGCTCCGAACGAGATATACGACGCGAGGTCTTCGAGTCCGTATTCTTTCGGCGTGCGGGTGGCGAACACTATATCGACGATGTAGCGTTCTATCTTTTCGTCCACATATATCTGCTCTACCACCTTCTGAGCCTCGATCACTTCCTGTGGCTTAAGCAGCGGCACGATGGGGCGCTGTTCGCGGGCTATGTTCATACGTATGATCTCGCGTTCCTCGTCCTTGGTTGGATAGCCGATGACAACCTTCATCAGGAAACGGTCGACCTGTGCTTCGGGCAGCGGATAAGTGCCTTCCTGCTCGATAGGGTTCTGGGTAGCCATTACAAGGAAAGGCTTGTCGAGAGGGAAAGTGTTGTCGCCAATCGTAACCTGGCGTTCCTGCATGGCTTCAAGCAGAGCGCTCTGTACCTTGGCCGGAGCGCGGTTTATTTCGTCGGCAAGAACGAAGTTGGCAAACACCGGGCCTTTCTTCACTTGGAAGGTTTCATTCTTCACACTATATATCATAGTGCCTATCACGTCGGCCGGAAGAATATCAGGGGTGAACTGTATACGGCTGTACTTAGCGTCGATCAGCTGGGCCAGAGTCTTTATGGCCAATGTCTTGGCAAGACCGGGCACACCTTCGAGCAGCACGTGGCCGTTGGCAAGAAGAGCCACAAGAAGGCTTTCTACCAAGTGTTTCTGTCCTACGATGGTCTGGTCCATTCCTCGTGTGACGAGGGTTGTAAAATCGCTTTTGCTCGCTACCAACTCGTTGAGTTCGCGAATGTTGACGCTTTCGCTCATAGTGATGTTTATATTATTAGCAATCTTTATTTGTCTTTATCTGTTACAGAGCGGTATGCCGAGGGCATAGTCCACCCTTTATTTTAACACACAAAATTAATACTATAACAATTAAAGCGCCACGCCTGAATGTTAATTTTATTTACTTTGTCTTTAGCCATCTAAACATTTAAGCATTTTTATAATTACGGTCATCGTTGTGGCGGACAAAAAAATCCCACGGCGCTGTCCGTGGGATTTTAGCAGAAACAAAATAGTATTTCAGAAAGTCGTCACCTCGAGCGCATCGGCCGCACGCGCCGCCTTCTTGCGGGCCTCATCCACACTGCTGTCTGTGGCAAGCACCACGGCCATACGTCGATGTCCGTGAACTTCGGGTTTGCCGAATATGCGCATCTGGGTGCCCGGCTCGGCAAGAACGGCCTCAAGCGCACCAAATTCAACAGTGTCTGTGTCGCCTTCCACCACTATCGCTCGCGAAGCCGACGGGCCAAGGAAGCGAATCTGCGGAACGGGCAGACCGAGAAGCGCGCGGGCGTGGAGCGCGAACTCGCTGAGGTCCTGCGATATCATGGTCACCATACCGGTATCGTGCGGACGGGGCGACACTTCGCTGAATATCACTTCGTCGCCTTTCACAAACAGCTCCACTCCGAAGATGCCGTACCCGCCGAGAGCGTCGGTGATGGCCTTGGCTACCTCCTGCGCTTTCTTAAGAGCGGGTTCGCTCATATGCTGGGGCTGCCACGACTCGCGATAGTCGCCGTTGACCTGGATATGGCCTACCGGCTCGCAGAAAACAGTGCCGGAGATGCTGCGTACCGTAAGCAGCGTGATCTCATAGTCGAAATCAACAAATCCTTCCACAATGACACGGCCTGCACCGGCACGTCCGCCTTCCTGCGCCTCGCGCCATGCGGCATCTATCTGCTCGGCGGTCTTGACGGTGCTCTGCCCGTGGCCGGAAGAACTCATAACCGGCTTAACCACTACCGGAAGTCCGATTTCCTCTATCGCTGCCATAAATTCTTCACGCGTTTCGGCAAATCGATAGGGAGATGTGGGCAGGCCAAGCTGCTCGGCGGCAAGACGGCGTATACCCTCGCGGTTCATAGTCAGGAACGCGGCCGTGGCCGTAGGGGTGACATTGTATCCCTCCTTCTCAAGCTCAACCAACACGGGAGTGGCGATAGCTTCAACTTCCGGAATTATATGGTCGGGCTTCTCAAGCTCTACCACGCGACGAAGCTCGGCGCCGTCAAGCATGCTGAACACATACGAGCGGTGCGCAACCTGCATCGCCGGAGCATTGGCATACTTGTCGCAAGCCACCACCTCGACGCCCATGCGCTGTAGTTCGATTGCCACTTCCTTTCCTAATTCGCCGCTGCCAAGCAAAAGAGCTTTGCGGCCTTTGGTTGTCATTACAGAACCTATTTTTGTCATTGCTTAGAATATGTTGTGTAGAAGATTTATTCAATATTAAAAAAGCGCCGCGCGTTGGCGGCAGTGAGCATGTCAGCTTCTCGTGAAGGAATCGAGAGCGAGTGCGCGACAGCTTCGACCACATATGCAATCATAGCGCTCTCGTTGCGCTTGCCCCGAAAAGGCACAGGCGCAAGAAAGGGCGCGTCGGTTTCCGTAAGTATGCGTTCGCGCGGTATCGCGGGCAGCACGTCGCGCAATGTCGAATTTTTAAACGTCACTATGCCATTGATTCCGAAATAGTAGTCGCCGACACTGCATATGCGCTCCACGTCGCCGACAGCGCCGCCGAAGCTGTGGAACACCGCGCCGACTCCCCTATGCCCCTGCATCACTTCGAGCACACGGTCAAGACCCTCCCGGCAATGGATAATCACGGGAAGGCCGAGTTCCGAAGCTACCGACAGCTGCCTGTCGAATGCCTGCATCTGTTCCCGTTCGAATGCCTTGTCCCAGTACAGGTCGATACCGACTTCGCCGACAGCGCTGTAACGCCCGGCCCTAATGTCTTGCTCTATGAAGGCAAGCTCTGTCTGCCAGTCTTCTTTCACCTCTGTCGGGTGAAGACCCATGGCCATAAGGGTGTTGTCGGGGCGCGCCGCGTGCAAAGCCTTCAGCGGCGTCATACTTGCCCTGTCGACATTGGGGAGAACCATCATATCCACTCCGGCGGCAACAGCCCGGTCGACAGCGGCGCACTGGCCTTCGAGGGAACCTTTCACCTGCCCGTCGACATCATACTCGGCCATATACAGATGCGTGTGCGTGTCGATCATCAGTGAGTGCGTGTTGCGGCCTTTACGGCAAGCGATTCAAAGAATTTGCGGGCATCGTTGTCCATTTCCACCTTGGCAAGTTCCTCCACGGCCTTTGCCGAGTATTCTGCCGCAAGCCGCCCGAGCCGCTCGCTAAGTCCGAGCGAGTCGAACAAGCGCCTCACCTGCTCCACCCTCTCGTTCGGCACGAGGTCCTCTTCCATAATCGCGGCAAGTTCGCCGTCTGATTCCTCAAGGCCGGTAATGAGCAGCCATGTCTTTTTGCGGTTGATTATGTCACCGCCGATTTCCTTGCCGAATATAGCCGGGTCGCCATATGTGTCGAGCCAGTCGTCGCGCAACTGGAACGCTATTCCGAGCGCGAGGCCGTAATTATACAGATGTGTCCTGTCGGCCTCCGAAGCACCAGCCATGACTGCTCCGAGAGCGCACGCTCCGGCAAGCAGCACCGAGGTTTTCAACTTTATCATCTCAAGATATTCAGACACCGACACATCGTTGCGACGTTCAAATTCCATATCGAGCTGCTGCCCCTGATACACGCCTATGGCCGTGTCGTTGAACACCCGGCATAGCTCGGGCAGCTTTTCAGGCGGGCACATAGCCAGCAACTGCGAAGCCATCGTAAGCATCGTGTCACCCGAAAGTATAGCGGCATTCTCATTCCAGCGACGGTGGACGGTCGGACGCCCGCGGCGCAAATCGGCGTTATCCATCACATCGTCGTGAAGAAGAGTGAAGTTATGGAACATCTCCACCGCCAAAGCCTGGTTTATGGCCTCCGACGGTTCGCGGCGCGAGAGAGCCGAGAACACAGAGAGCAACAACACCGGGCGAAGACGCTTGCCTCCGCTTTCAAGCGTGTATTTGATAGGTTCGAACAAGCGGCGGGCTGTCGACGGATATTCAATTGCCGCCATAGCCGATTCAACGATCGCTGAAAAATAATCTACGGAATACTGCATACCTTGGTGATATGAAAAACTGTAGCAAAGTTACGATTTTTTAGCGACACTGCAAACTCCCCGCCACTATGCCAAAAACTATGCTAAAAATTCGTTAAAAGCTCGGCGAGGATAAGGCCTCGGTTTGCCGAGTGGCGATTTTTTGATTAATTTTGTATGTTATGAACCCGCTGAAACTGTTCCCGCTTGCCATCACGGCTATCCCGGCATATTGCGCCGCTCTTGATTTCGAGGGCGCTGCGACACGCCCTGTGGAGATAACGACAGAAGCCTCCACGGGTCTTGACGCTGTATATGTGCTGCGCGACGGCGCAGGCATACGCCTGAGCCACACCTCGGCATCGCCGGCCTCGGTGCGATGGTATCGCTTCAGTAGACTGGGCGGGGCCTATGCCGAAGAACTAACACCTGCAGTTTCAGCCACAAAAAGCAGCGTGCCGCTCGACGGTCAGGACATGGGCTATATAATCGAAGAAAACGGACGCCGCAAATGCTATTGGATTATCGATTATTCCGCCCACAGGCTCGAACTCGAAGCAATATCGGCAAGGCAGGGCGACGACTGCCACCGCACGGAAATCGCCCTTTCCGGCAACGCTGCCGAAATACCCTACTACACTATCAACGGGCGTCGCCTGACGCTCTCCAGAGAGCTTGAACTGTCGTATTCGACATTGAGTTTTGACGATGGCTCGTTTTCATATGTGACAAGCGCTGAAACAACCACCCTACCCTCGCTAAGCTCCGCCACGAGCATAGACGCGCCTTTGTGCAACACGGTGTTCACGCTTTCAGGCGACAGATTCCTCAAAGCGTGGGGTGAGTCGGAATCCGTGGCAAGCCCCGAATACACCACCACTGCAGTAGAAGCCACCACACGCGCCACACAGGAAACACGCGAATCCGACAACGAGCAGAAAGAAAACTCCGAAGCCGGACTCGGAGGCTCCGCTCCGTGCACAATATTGTTTGAAGCCGCCACAAGCGACGCCGCCGTTTTCCAAGAATGGCAGATTTCCCGGTCGGTTGAATTTGAAACCATAGAAAACTCATTCAACGACCTCAGCTTCGACTACACTTTCCGCGAAAGCGGCACAAGCTACGTGCGGTTCACAGCTAACAATGCCGACGGAACCTGCGAGTACACCGGGCCGGTCTACGAAGTATTCATAGGCGAGTCCAGACTCGAGATTCCCAACGCGTTCTCCCCCGAGGCCACTCCCGGCGTCAACGATCTTTGGAAAGTAAGCTACAAATCGCTCGTGAGCTTCCAATGCCATATCTTCAACCGCTGGGGCACCGAAATATACACCTCGACCGACCCCTCTCAGGGCTGGGACGGCAAATATCGAGGGAAATTCGTGCCGGCAGGTGTTTATTACTATATCATAAAAGCCAAAGGCTCCGACGGCGTTGAATACGAACGCGCCGGCGACATAAATATAATAAAGTACAAAGAAGGTAAAACCTCCACAGAACCTACAGAATGAAAACTTCTACCACAATAGCAGCCATAATACTCGGCTCGGCAATTTACGGCGCGACAGACATATGCGCGCAGCGCACACCTGTAACATTCTCCGAAGTATACACACCCTCCGTGCCTTCGAGTGTCAAACTGTGCGGCGAAACTATCGATCTCGACCCCGTGGACCGTTTTGAACGCCTTGACCGCGAGCTTGCATCGATAGCCTACACCCACGGCACAACGATGCTTATCATCAAACGCGCCAACCAATATTTCCCGGAGCTTTCCAAACTGCTGAAAGAGAACAACGTGCCTCAGGACCTGCTCTATCTCGCATGCGTGGAAAGCACCCTGAATCCCCGCGCATACTCTCCGGCCAAGGCTGCCGGGCTATGGCAGTTCATAGCCTCGACGGCAAAACAATACGGACTCGAAGTAAACGACGAAATCGACGAACGGTACAACATCGAAAAAGCCACTGCCGCCGCAGCCAAATATATGAAAAAAGCATATGCCCAATATGGAAACTGGCCTTCTGTGATGGCGGCATACAACGGCGGTATGGCACGCATAAGCGGCGAGCTCGACAAGCAGGACGCCGATACCTCGCTCGACCTCTACCTCGTGGAAGAAACCACGCGCTACCCCTACCGCATCATGGCCATGAAGATGATTATGGAAAATCCTTCGGCCTACGGATTCCACCTGCGCGACGACCAACTCTACCAACCCCGCAAATACCGCGTCGTGGAAGTCAACGGCCCGGTGGAAAGCTGGCCGAAATGGGCAGCAAAGCAAGGCATCAACTACTCCATACTGCGCGAAGAGAATCCTTGGATAAGGGCTAAAAAGCTCACCAACAAACTCGGAAAGACATACAAAGTGCGCATTCCTCTACCCGAATCGCTCTCGCGTAAGACAGCAGGCACAAAAACGTTCAATCCCAACTGGACCGACAGATAAACAGCATGGTTAACGACACTATCGACGGCACCGACTGCATTAGTGTTGTCGGTGCGCGTGTGAACAATCTGAAAAATGTCGATATCGACATACCTCACAACAAGCTCACCGTGATAACAGGCCTGAGCGGCTCAGGAAAATCCTCACTGGCTTTCGACACAATCTTTGCCGAAGGCCAGCGACGCTATATCGAAACATTCTCGGCCTACGCCCGCAATATGCTCGGCAACCTCGAACGCCCGGACGTAGACCACATCGGCGGCCTCTGCCCCGTGATTGCCATCGAGCAGAAGACCATCAACCGCAACCCGCGAAGCACCATCGGCACCACCACCGAGATATACGACTTCCTGCGCCTGCTATACGCCCGCGCAGGCCATGCCCGCAGTTATCTCTCAGGCGAGGAAATGGTGAAATACACCGATGAGAAAATCGTCGAACTAATCCTCCAGAAATACGACGGGCGCAAAATATACATACTTGCGCCACTGGTCAAAAACCGAAAAGGACATTACCGAGAACTGTTCGAGCAACTCGTAAGGAAAGGCTTCCTGAACGTGCGGGTCGACGGCGAACTCAAGGAAATAAGCGGCGGTATGAGGCTCGACCGCTACAAAAACCACAGCATAGAGCTTGTGATTGACCGCCTGAAAGTTTCCGCCAAAGACGCCGAAAGACTCCTCGCCTCAGTGGAAAACGCACTCACCCAAGGCGACAAGGAGCTGATGGTATACGATGTGGAGGCCGACACCGCCGCATATTACAGCCAGGAGCTGATGGACCCTTCGACCGGCATATCATACCACGACCCCGCCCCGCACAATTTTTCATTCAACTCCCCGCAGGGCGCATGCCCGCGCTGCAAAGGCCTCGGATATGTCAACCTGATAGACCGCGCCAAAATGGTGCCGGACGAAAGTCTTTCGATAGCGGCAGGAGCGCTCGTGCCGCTGGGCAAATATAAAGAAACACTTATATTCATGCAGATTCGCGCCATACTCGAACGGCACGGATTTGACATCAAGACACCATTCTCGCAGCTTTCCGAAGAAGCTGTCGACGAAATATTCAACGGCACTACGTCCGTGCCGCAGCTATCCAACTCCACCGTTTCCGGCTTTGATTTCTTCCGCACTTTCGACGGCATAATAAAATACATCGAGATGCAGCAGGACGACGATGCCGGCTATCAGGCCAAGAAATGGAGCGGACAGTTCGTAAGCCGTTGCACATGCCCCGAATGCAATGGCGACCGCCTCAACCGCGAAGCACTCCATTTCTTCGTTGACGGGAAAAACATCGCGGAACTATGCCGAATGGACATAGGCGCCCTGTCGGAATGGGCCGGCAGCGTGCTCGAACGGCTCGACGAGCGCGACCGCAAGATAGCTGTCGAGATAATAAAGGAAATAGGCGTACGGCTCAAGTTCCTCGTAGATGTCGGGCTTGACTACCTGCAGCTCAACCGGGCTTCGGCAACGCTCTCAGGCGGCGAAAGCCAGCGAATAAGGCTGGCGACACAACTCGGCTCAGAGCTTGTGAACGTTCTGTACATTCTCGACGAACCAAGCATAGGCCTGCACCAACGCGACAACCACCGCCTTATCCGCTCGCTCGAGCGCCTGCGCGACGCCTCCAACACCATAATAGTGGTCGAACACGACAAAGACATAATGCTCGAAGCCGACTATGTGGTAGACATCGGCCCGGGCGCCGGACGCAAAGGCGGCAAGGTGGTATTTGCAGGCACACCGGCTGAAATGCTGAAAACAGATACCGTGACTGCTCGCTACCTCAACGGCGCCGAAAAGCTCGAAACGCCGAAAAAACGCCGGAAAGGCAACGGCAAGACCCTCAAACTACTCGGGTGCACCGGCCACAATCTGAAAGACGTTGACCTCGAATTGCCCCTTGGAACACTTACCGTCGTGGCCGGGGTGTCGGGCAGCGGCAAATCATCGCTTGTCAACGGCACTCTGCAGCCCTTGCTATCCAAGCAGTTCTACAACTCGCTCACCGAGCCGCTGCCATACCGCGCAATCGAGGGCATAGAGAATATCGACAAGGTGGTGACCGTCGACCAGTCACCGCTAGGACGCACCCCACGCTCCAACCCCGCCACATACACGGGAGTATTTACCGATATCCGCAGCCTCTTTGTGAACCTTCCTGAAGCAAAAATACGAGGCTACAAGCCGGGGCGATTCTCGTTCAATGTGGCAGGCGGACGCTGCGAGGCGTGCAATGGCAACGGCTACAAGACGATAGAGATGAACTTCCTCCCTGACGTGCTCGTGCCGTGCGAGGAATGCCACGGAAAACGCTACAACCGCGAAACACTCGAAGTACGATTCAAAGGCAAATCCGTGGCCGACGTGCTCGATATGACTATCAACCAGGCCGTGGAGTTCTTTGCAGGCGTACCGTCGATACTGAAAAAGATAAAGGTTCTGCAAGACATCGGACTCGGATACGTGAAACTGGGGCAGCCCTCCTCCACCCTGTCCGGCGGAGAGAACCAACGCGTGAAGCTTGCAACAGAGCTCGCCAAACGCGACACAGGAAACACCCTGTTCATACTCGATGAGCCGACAACGGGTCTTCACTTCGACGATATCCGCACGTTGATGAACATACTCAACCGATTGGTCGAACGTGGCAATACCGTCCTTGTAATCGAACACAACCTCGACGTGGTAAGAATGGCCGACTATGTGATAGACATGGGTTCGGACGGAGGATCCGGAGGCGGCCACATAATGGCCAAAGGCACCCCGGAAGAAATAGCGGCCGGGAACTCCGCCACAGCGCCATTCCTGCGCACCGAACTTGAAGCTAACTAACAGAAACGCTCCTGAGGTTCAGGAGCGTTTCTGTTGTCTGTCCGTTTATACATTTATGTATGGCGGCCTCGGATTATGCCGGCGCCGTCGGCCACCACGAAATGAACCGGGATATCGTGTTCTTCCGAGTCAATCTCATCGAATAGCTGGAAATCGTAGCACACACCGATAGTTACGGCTCTTGCACGGCTCAGAAGCCGGTCGTAGTACCCTTTTCCGCGCCCCACGCGATTGCCTCGGCGGTCATATGCCACAGCAGGCACTATCACGAGGTCTATCTGCGATATGTCTACCGTATCGTCACCGTCCGGCTCCTCTATGCAGAAGGCACCAAGATGCATACGCGACTTATCATAGGGAAGAATCTCCAAATCAAGCCCGTTTACCCTCGGAAGAAAAAATCTCTTTCCACAATCGGCCATATTCTCTATGAAAGCGCGCGTAGACAGCTCGTCGGGCAGCGAATGGTATAGCAGCACATTGCGCGCCATCACAAACGCCGCCATACCGGCAACAGTGGAAAACACCCGCTCTGCCGCCGCAAGTTTCTCGCTCTCGCCGAGCACGGCCTTGCTTGCCCTTACCCTGCGCCGTATCTCATCTTTGTTCATATCCTGTCAATCGTGTTTGTCGGTTAGCGGGAAGTCGGCACCACCGTTCCGGAGCTGTTTCAAAGCTTCCTGTACCACCGGGTCATTTGCATTGACAACCTCGAAATATCCGTCAAGACCGAGAATATCGCGGGCTATCAAAGCTTTAATCTGATTAACAATCAAAGGCGCGGAAATGTTGATATAGTACCAACGCGGAGCAATGCCGCCCTTGGTATTGGCATAGTTGACAAATGATTGCAGCAGCACATAGTCCGACGGTAGCTTCGACAACATCTCGGCCGCGTTCTCGCTTTCGTTAAGTCTGTCGCGGTTAAGATCGGCATACTCGTATGCGAACTTGCGCAGCAATCCGGCATTGGCCACCTTTATGAAATAGCTTGTGACACCCGTCGTATCAGAAGGCACGAATATGTCGGGGATAATGCCACCGCCGCCATACACCTTTCGGCCCGAGCGGGTGGTGAAAATCTCAGCAGAGTCCACAGGTATGCTGTCGGCCGAGAAAATCTCGCCACGGTTATATCTGTCGTAAACCTCTATGTCGTAATCGCTCCTGTGGCCGGGAGTGTATTTTTTCTGAATACATCTGCCCGACGGAGTATAGTACCTCTGCACCGTAAGACGGAACTCGCTTGAATCCGGCAGCTCGAAAGGCTGCTGCACCAAGCCCTTGCCAAATGTGCGACGACCCACGATAAGGCCTCTGTCGTTATCCTGAATGGCGCCCGACAGAATCTCGCTCGAACTTGCCGAGAACTCATCGACAAGCACAACGAGTTTCTCCGACCGGAACGTTCCCGACCCATCCGCGAAAAGTGTGCGGTTGTCACCCATCGAGCGTCCCCGCGTAGACACAACTATGTCCTGCGGACCTAAGAACTCATTTGCCACAAGCACCGCCGGAGCCATGTATCCGCCCCCGTTGCCGCGCAAATCAAGAATGAACGATGTGGCTCCAAGGTGTTTGAGCTGGCTAAATGTGGTAAGGGCCTCCACAAAAGTATTATCGGAGAATTTGCTCAGACGCACGAAGCCTACAGAGTCGTTGATCATATAAGAGGCATCGATGGGCGACACTGGCACTTGCGACCGCACAAGATCGAAAACCAGCGGTTTGGGACTGTTATGGCGAGCCACAGTCACCTCAACCGGCGTGCCCTCCGGCCCTCTCAGACGGCTGAATATATCGTTCTCGTTCACTCCCACGCCTGCAATATTGTCGCCGTCGACCGCTATTATACGGTCACCAGCAAGCATGCCGGCCTCTTCCGCAGCCCCGCCGCTTATCACCTCGAGCACGTATAGCGTGTCGTTCATCATCTGGAACTGTATTCCGATGCCGAAGAAAGAGCCTTCAAGGTCGCGGTTGACAGCCACACGCTCGCTGCGCGGAATATAAGCTGAGTGCGGGTCAAGGTTTTTCAGAAGCTCGGGGAGAGCCATCTCCACAAGACTGTCGGCCGACACCTCGTCGACATAGTTCTCACTTATGATGTCGAAAACCTGGTTGAGCTTGTGCCTTGCGCCAAGATTGGTGTCAGTGGTGGAAATATAGCTGCCGAGAGCTATACCGGCAATGAGAAATATGGCCGCCGTCAACGGAAGCCACAACATATATTTTCTATTGTTCATCGAACTCACTTAAATTGCTAATATGTACACACTCGATGCCGGCACGGCGTATCAGGTCGAGCCCGTCGGAAAGTCGGTAAAGGTCGTTGAACACCACCCGCCGTATTCCGGCCTGAATTATCAGCTTGGCGCACTCCACACAGGGCGATGCCGTGACATAAAGCGTCGACCCCGCGCTCGAGTTATTGCTGCGCGCCACCTTGGTGATGGCGTTGGCCTCGGCATGGAGCACATACGGCTTGGTAGCGCCGTCGGCGTCCTCGCATACATTCTCGAATCCGGCGGGAGTGCCGTTGAACCCGTCGGAGATTATCATCTTGTCCTTTACAAGAATTGCGCCCACCTTGCGGCGGCGGCAGTATGAATTTTCTGCCCAGATATGCGCCATTCTGAGATAACGCTTGTCGAGAAGCTCTTGTTTTTCGCTTTGTGAACTCATTATTAACCCAATTGACGGCAAAATTACCAAAAATAATATACTCCGAATGCGTATTATCCTACTTTTTATTTCTCTTTGCGGCGCCGGCGGAGTAATTGGCGAGCGATATGCCGTACTGTTCCTCGTTGATTGCCCTTAGCACGTCAAGATTTATGTATTTCTGCCCGTTTCCTCTTTTAATCGGAAACACCTTCTTCATTCTTTCGCTTGCCTCAACCCCCATAGGGCTGTAAAAGCCCTTGTATGAGGCCGGACCGGCTTCTGCCGGAATCTCGTCGAGAGTCACCGGCACAACATGCGAGCATGGCGGATAACCGAGATTGGCCCACATTATCATATCCTGCGCCGTTTCTCCGCCCAAAAGCCCTTCCACCACTATGGAGGACGTCGACGAATAGCGCGGCACATAGTCCTGATCGACAGTCCAACTGTCGCCAATCTCCAAAGCGTCATATCCGAGGCGGGCGTTAAAGAACGAACGGCTCACACCCTCGGTAAGCGAAGCCGGAGTAAGATTTCCTGACGCGATCTCATTGGCAAGCAATGCCTCTACATTCTCGTGCCTTATATACCCCATTCCCTTGTCGGGCGCGCCGCTATAAGCATAGTTGGTACGTATCATAACCCCGGAGGGTGCGTCGCAGAGGTCGTAGCGGGTGTATGTGCTGTCGTCGGTTTCAAAGTACGCCCCATTACCGTCCGCGTCAATCACTCCGAAATTTGTCATCACGCCCAGCGGCTTAGGCAGGGTGTCGAGCATCGCCGCAAAATCATCAACCGTGCGACAGCTACCGAGCGCGAGAGCCATGACAACGCCCTCGCGGTCAATCCACGACGGCGAATTGGGCGGCAGGTTGTATGCCACAGTGTTCATAATGGCAAACCCGGCATCGTTCATTCCCATCCACGCCTCGTCGAGAGCCAGTGTGTCCGCGCCGTTGAACAGCCCGACATATCCATACTCACGACCACAGGCCGAATCCGGTTCAACACGGTACAAGTAATTGTTCTCAGCCGAGGTATCGCGGTGCTTCCAAAGCATAGGACGGCCAGACACCGTGGCGCGGCCCGACACTATCATAGAAGTACACCCCTCGACATTGACAGGGGCTGCAAGCGCGCATACTGCCACAACCATCGCGACAATGCCGGAGAACATATATTTTTGACTCATATCTATCAAGAGGTTCTTTATTCCCTACAGAAAGCAAAGATATGAAATTTCCGCCTATCCGTCAAATTTTTCACTGCGCTCGGCATCACAACGCGGTGTCGCAGACCCTTGTACGAGTTGTGCGACACCGCATTATGGTGTTTTGTATGTCTGCTTGCCGTGCTAACGCCCGGTTGTATTCAGATATTCGTCGTAGGCCACGCAGAAAGCGCCATATGCTGCCGTGAAATCGTCTTCGGCCTGCCGGGTTAGGGCTTCTGCCTCGAGCATGTCAGTGACCGTGCACATTCCGGCATCATAGTATGCGCGGTTCAGACGCAGGTTTTCCTCGCTCTGCCCTATCGCTTCGCGCGCTATGGCCATTTTACGATGTGCTGAGGTGAGGTTGTTCCATTTGTCGCTCATCTCGATCTCAAGCTTCTGGCTGAGGTCGGAAAACTCATTCTGCGCCACCTGCACGGCAATTTCCTTCTTGCGTATAGCGTGCGAGCCGCCCCACCATCCCGACAGCGGTATGTTGACGGCCACCATCACAGTTCCGAAATTATGGTCCTGTCTGAGAACATCGTGATAGAACCAACCGGCGCCCAAAGCCACCGTGGGCAGGTTCTTGCCCACTTCCATTCGCTTTTCAAGCTTTTTGGCTTCGATATTCTTATTCAACAGCTGATAGTCCGCAGTCTGCGGCAGAGCATCGGCGGGTAACATATACACGGCGTCGGGAAGCAAGGGCATAGAATCAGGAACAGCCACCACCGGCACAGGGCGGACTCCTTCCGGCAGACCGATATACTGTCCGAGCAGACGACCGAACAAATCGATACCGTTTTCAAGGTCTACCATATCGGCGCGATATGTATTCCGCTTCAATTGCACTTTCAGCAAGTCGTTACGGGTGGCTATGCCGGCATCGACCGCGGCCTGCACCTGAAGATCGAGAGTGTCGAGAGTCTGGAGCGCTTTTTCAAGGGTATGGCGCGCAGCATTGAGTGTCACAAGCCGCCAGTAATACGTCCTTGCCGTGAGGCGCACCTGGTCGGAAGTCTGGCGTGCCTGCAATTCGGCTGCCTCCTCGCCCACTTTCGCCAGTTTGTTGCCATTCACAATCTGGCCGCCCATAAACACAGGTTGCACGGCCTGCACTCCGGCCACTTTGCCACGGTCGATAATACCGAGTGTTACCAGATTGAAAAAATCATACTCCAATATGTCGTTATGGGTTCGGAACGCCGCCGCCGATGCCGAAACCTGCGGGAAGTATTTGGTAAAAGCCTCGCGGCGTGTTTCTCGCGCGGATTCCACATTTTTTGCTGCGTTGCGCATCGCCGCGTTATTGGCAATCGCCATTTCGGCACACCGCTCGGCTGTAAGCAGCGAGTCGGCCTCGTATTCCTTCTGCCCCTGAGCCACTGCGGGCAGAAGTGGCAGGAGCGTTATCATGGTTGCAATGAGTCTTTTCATATCAGATGTGTTTCAAGGGGTTCTTTGAGTGCTTTGTCGGCGTCTTTCGACCGCGATTTCATCATCATATAAGCCACCGGTATCACCGTCAATATGAAAATCATAGTGATCGGCGTGCCGTAGAAAATCACCACGCCCATCGGTTGCCAGAGAGCGCTGTCGCCGATTACCATAGGCAGCACGCCCATAGTGGCGGCAGCCGAGGTAAGGAATATGGGGCGCATTCGGCGTTTCGATGCCTCGAAAATGGCGTCTTTCATCGTCGCGCCCTGATTGCGCAACTCCTCGGCATAGTCAAGCAGCACTATGGCGTTGCGCACCAATATACCCATCAGCGACACTATGCCGAGCACACAGGTAAGCGACAGAACCGTGCCCTGCAGCCACATGCCTATGCCCGCGCCGGGTATGCACAGCAGCAACGAAAGCAGCAGCAATGCGGCGGTGTCTATCTGCGAGTAATGGAACAGCAGGATAAAGAATATTATAGCCACCGCCATTGCCAGAGCCGACAGAATCTGAGGAAGTATCGACATCGACGTATCCCACTCGCCGCCGCGCTTGACGGTGACACTATCGGGAATATCAATCTTGTCAAGCTCGGCCATCAGCTTCTCTGTACGGTCTATGACATTGACATTACGCTCCACTTCGGCAATCAGCGATATTTCAGGCACGCCGTTGCGGTGCTGCAGCATACCGTGGTGCCATTGAGGCTCGACATCGGCAATCTGCCTCAGCGGCACGCTTGTCGGCCCGGTAAGCCCCACAGGCTCGCCAAGAAGCCGGTTCACATAGGCGGTATCTGCCGATGCCGTTTTCAGCACCACCGGGATTCCATAATCCCCCTCCCAGACAGTGGCCACGGGAAGGCCGGTGGAATAGCGCAGCGCCAATGTTGATTCAAGAATCACACTGTTCAGTCCGAGCCGCGACGCCTCAGTACGATCGGGCGACACAAGCACAGAAGCCAGCGGATTGTCAAGCGACGAGCGCACCGACCTCAGACCCGGCACCGTGCGCATAACGCTCAGGAAAGTATCGGCCACGGCTTCAAGCTCGGCCATATTCTGCCCCGTGAGCCGCACCTCTATAGGATATGCCGCATTGGAGTAGCTAAGCTGCTTGAAGCGGACAAAGGCGTCGGGGAAGGCATTCTCGTAGCGATCGGTGTATTCATTGAGCACATCGACAGTGGCCTGATTGCTCTTTGTGTTAACTATGAACTGGGCAAAATTCGGGCCGCCGACCTGCGGGGCATATGTAGCCTGAAAACGAGGCGACGCGCAACCGTGGAACGAGGCTATCGACACCACCCTGTCGTCACGCGACAGAACACGCTCCAACGAATCGGCAACGGCGGTAGTACGAGCCACCGAGGTGCCGGTAGGCAGAAAAATCTCAACGGCAAACTGATTGCGCTCGGCTATCGGCATAAGCTGGAACGGACGCGATATGAACAGCCACGCGCCACCGACAACGCATACCACCCCGAGAGCCACAGTGGTCTTGGGCCAGTTGAAGCAGGCGGTGATAACGCGGTCGTACACTTTCTGCATCGAAACAAAGAAACTGAATTTCTTCTTGCCGGAAGCCACAGCCTCCTGCTGCAGCTTATAGATTGGCTGCTTTATCAGAACATACTGCAGGAAGGGTACGAGCAGTTCGGCCACAAGGAGCGACACAAACAGTATGATGGTCATACCCCACGGGAAGTCGGTAAGGAAGTCACGGAACATACCCGTGACAGTAAGGAGGAATGGAAAGAAAGTAATCGATATAGCCATCGTGGCCGAAAAGATTGCCTTGAAAAATTCCGTGCCGGCTCTAAGCGTGGCCGACATATGGTCCATACCTTCCGATATAAGCTCCACATAATCATCGATAATCACCACTGAATTATCCACTATCATGCCAAGCGACACTATAAGGCACGCAAGAGTGACTGTATTCAACTCTATATCAAAGGCGTAGAACAACCCCAACGATATGAAGATAGCCACAGGAATCGTGGCAGCCGCTATCAGCGCCACCTTGAGCGGAAGCAGAAGCATTATCACAACCACCACCGCGATAATGGCTATAATCAACTCCACAAGGAAATAATTGACCGAGCTGTTCACCACCACCGGCTGGTCGGTTATCTTGAACAGCGTCACTTCCGAAGGAATCTCTTTCTGAAAATCTTCGAGCTGGGCGTCCACCTGCTTTCCCATCTCCACTATGTTGTGGCCGGGCTTCATCTGCACGCTTAGCAGTATGCACTTCTCAAAGTTGTTGGTTATATAGCTTTCAGGCACGGCATATTCCTTGCTTACCTCCGCTATGTCGCCAAGACGCACCACGGAGCCTTCGGGAGTCGCCATGACCACCATGTCTTTCACATCGTCCACCGAGTTAACGGCACGCTCCACCACTATGGGCTGTGTGTATGTGCCGTTGCGAAGCGCCCCGCCCGTGGTCTGGAATCCCTGCGCTAACAGAGTGGCGGCAACAGCTTTCTCGCCGAGGGCGTAGTGGCGCAGTTTCTCAGGATCAAAACGCACCGCTATCTGCTCGTTCTGCTGGCCGAATACCTGCATCTCGCCCACGCTCCCGATACCGCGAAGGCGGTCTTTGAGCGCGTCCATATAGTCGCCAAGTTCGCGATAGGTCTTTTCGTTGCTCTGCATGGTTATAAGCAGGGCCGAGGTATCGCCGAAGCTGCTGAGCGTTTCCACACCGAGAACGCCTGCGGGAAGCTTCAGCTTCACATTCTCCATACCGATTTTGAACTCATTCCAGAACGACGCAGTGTTATCCACGTTTTCGTCAAGCTCAACGAAAACAATAAGGGTGCCTGCCGTTACCTGACTGTGCGTCTTTGTCTTGTCGACCTCCTTATAAGAGAATATATACTCTTCGATGGGTTTCAGAACCTCTTCCTCTATCTGCTCGACAGTAGCGCCGGGATAGATTGCTCCCACCACGCCCTCGCGGATAGTAAATTCGGGAAATTCGTTCTTGTTCATCACCTTCAGCGCGTACACGCCGAATGCAATCAGCACCGTGGCAAGGAGTATTATTTCCTTGCGGTATTTTATGCCCATAGCCACTATCGGCGACGGCTTGGCCAAGGGTCGGGGATTGTCTTGTCGGGTTGCCATAGCTGTGGGGTTTTATTTGTTTTCAATAACAGCACTTACAGGTGTGCCGCTGCTTACCTTGTGCATACCGGCCACGATTACGCTGTCGCCCGCCGAAATTCCGTCGGTGACATATATTCCGCCTGCAACCATACCGCCGGAAGTTACAAAACGGCGTTCGGCTTTTCCGCCACGCACGAGCCACACAAAATTACGATTGTCCGAACCGAGCTGCACCGCCTGCGACGGCAATGTGACTCCGGCTACATCTCCGGCTTTTTTCAAAACCACGCCGCAGGTCATACCGGGTAAAACCTTGCCGTCCTGCCCGGATATGGCTATCTTCACATCATAAGCGCGTGTGAGTGGGTCGGCTACCACTCCCTTCTGTGTCACCACTCCGTCTACCGAGGCTCCGCCGAGAGCGTCAAACGACACCTTTGCCTTATCGCCTTCGGCAATGCCGCCAATCTCATCTCCCGGCACGGGAATAGACACCTTTATATCGTCAACACTCACAATGGAAAACACGGGAATACCCGGAGCGACATTCTGCCCTACCTCGGCAAATTTTTTCGACACAATACCGGCAGCGGGAGCATAGATAGCGGCGTCCGACACCTCCCGGGCAGCTATAGCGGCCGCATTCTCAGCCTGCTCGAGCTTGCTCTGCACCTCCACCCACTTAATTTCGGGCAAGGCATTCGCGTCGCGAAGCTTCTTCAACCTGTTGTAGGCGTCGCGTGCTTCTTTCAGCGTGGCCTGCGCTATGTTGCTGGCATTGGCAAGGCTCTCGCTCTTTATGCGCGCGAGTATCTGCCCCTTGCCTACTCGCTGGCCCTCTGCCACATATATATGGCTTATCGTACCCGGCACAGAGAAACTGACAGCCGAGTTCTGCGCCGTTTCCACTGTGCCTGAATACGAGCGCGACTCGTCATCTGCCGAGGCAGACGGAACTACGACACTTACAGGGATTGCGCCCTGCTCCGTAGGAGTGGCACTATGCCGGCACGAGGCAAAAAGACACAATGCCGATACAACAGACACGATATAAAGAGATGAATTTTGAATCATAATCGTATAGGATTACTAAAGTGAAACGTGCCGGAGCCTCATCATTGACGCCCCTTTGAAATCCTAAACATTCGTTAACCCTTAAAAGTCCGTCGCATTAACCTTAATTAACACAGCGACATGATTACAATGATTCGGTAAAAATTACAGAAGTAGTTGAAACTTAAGTTAATATAACGAATTGTCAAATACAAATGAATCGCCAAAACGTTCATTATAAAAACATTAGACAATATGAACGT
>CAJTSR010000013.1 GCA_910579035.1 uncultured Muribaculaceae bacterium
TTCTTGCAAAGGTAAGCCTTTTACCATACATTCCTCTGCTATTTTTATCTTTTCTTTTTTCGAGTAGTGGTAGGACCGTGTCCCCAGCAACCCTTCTTCTCCGTATTTTTGATAACGGAGATACCATTGGCGCACCATATTTTTGTCGAGCCGTTCTTTCCGGCAAAGGCTTTCGAGTGGTTCGCCTAATTGAATTCTGCTTACTACATGCAGCCGTTCTTCGAATGTGTGGTGTCTATACATAATGCACCCCAAAAGTTTTGTGTCTAACTTTTGGGGT
Organism: uncultured Muribaculaceae bacterium; assembly: GCA_910579035.1. Lineage (GTDB taxonomy): Bacteria > Bacteroidota > Bacteroidia > Bacteroidales > Muribaculaceae > CAG-873. The sequence continues at coordinate 281 of CAJTSR010000013.1, forward strand.
GCAGTTCAGATCTTCACACCCGCCGCTTTTTTCATATCTATACCAAACGGAACGTCATACGGTGCAACGGCGATGGCCCGTGCTCGGCAATGGCCCGGCGATGCGCCGCCGTGGGATAGCCCTTGTTGACATTCCACGCATACACAGGGAAACGCTCGTGCGCCTCAGTCATAAAGAGGTCGCGCTCGGTCTTTGCCAGTATCGACGCTGCGGCGATATTGGCAAAACGCCCGTCGCCTTTGACGAAAGTCTGCCAGGGAATGTCGCCATACGGCTTGAAACGGTTGCCGTCGACTATCACGGCGCCCGGCTGCGGGACAAGCTGCGCCAGCGCGCGGTGCATGGCCTCGATGGAGGCGTTAAGAATATTTATTTGGTCGATTTCGGCGGCATCGACACTCGCGATGGCCCACGCCGACGCCTCTTCCATTATTATACGGCGAAGCTCCATGCGGCGCCGCTCCGAAATCTGCTTGGAGTCGTTGAGCCACGGGTGCGAGAAACTATCGGGCAACACCACGGCTGCGGCATACACCGGCCCGGCAAGGCAGCCACGACCGGCCTCGTCGCACCCGGCTTCGGCAATGCCCGGAGCGAAGCAGGGCGGCAGCGGAACGGCCAGATGCTTAGGCGAGGAAGTCATAATTGATAACGTTTTCTACAAGATATAGTCCTTCGATGTCGGTACGGTCAATTTCTATATCGTCGTAATCGGGATTCTCGCTGTGGAGTGTCACCTTGGCCGGGTCGGGATTTCGGCGAACATACTTCACCACCCTAAAATCGCGATGGACCACCACGTAAATCTGCCCCCACGATATAGTGCTGTCGAGCCGTATAGGACGTATTGATATATAACTGCCCGAATTAAGGCGCGGCGACATCGAATTGCCGCTCACACGCACGATGGGCAGCTCGGGGTCGATGCCCGGAAGCCTCACATGTCCTATCACTCTCTCGTCGGTAAACATACGGCTCAGCGGCGTCAGCCCGGCTGTCACATCGATGTCGTAAACCGGGGCGCCGGCCGCCTGAGGCCGTGCGGGAGTCTTGCCCGACGACGAACGCGGAAACGGCACATCGGAACCTTCCGAGAGCCACGCCTTGGAAACTCCGAGGTTCACCACCACGCGATTCAGGAATCCGTCGGTGGGTGCCATACGCCCTGTGAGAATGCGCGAAAGGTTGGCCGGGTTGACGCCTATCCGCTGCGCGAACTCGGCCTGCGTCATTCTCGATAATTTGATAAGGTATCTCAATCTGTCCTGAACGTCGGCCGACTGTTCCGGAGGTGTAAGATTGTCGAGCTGATTGTCCATAATTCGTCACTTTTGTGCAAAAATACAATTTATATTGCACATATGCAAACGCCGTATGACATCAGGCTTGCGCACCGGCCGCATCATCGGTGTTAACCGACAGCGTGGAGCTGGAGTAGACACTCAGGCCGAAATCGGCGCAGACCGTCGAGAGGTGTTCGAGCATCGCGCTCTGTATCGCCTCGTACTTATCCCAGTCGGTAGTCGCCGTGAAGCAGTATATCTCCATCGGCAAACCGTAGGCGGTGGCGTCCATAAGGCGTATGAGAATCTGCTGGGTGTTGTTGATAAACGGGTTGTTGTACACATAATAGCAGGTATACGCCCTGAACAGGCCGAGGTTGGTTTCAATCGTTCCGTTTATCGGTGTGAGGCCGCCATCGTTCTGCTCGGTCTTTCCGGCCTGCCTGAGCCTATCCACAAAGGGCTTCAGGACAGGGTATTTGGCCGTTATCGAATCAATGTCAGAAGCATCGACGGCTTTCACGGTGGTAAGGTCCATGGTGAGGGTCTTGACAATGCGGCGGCAACCGCTCTGCACCATGCCCCGGTAATTCTGGAAAGAGGTCGACACGAGCGTGTACGGCGGCACCGTGACAATGGTATTATCCCAGTTCTGCACCTTCACGGCTGTGAGGGTCACATCAAGCACCAGGCCGTTGGCCGGAGTGCCGGGCACCACAATCCAGTCGCCCTGATGCAGCATATCGTTCTGCGACATCTGTATGCCTGCCACAAAGCCGAGTATGCTGTCTTTGAACACCAGCATCAGGGCTGCCGCGAAGGCACCGAGGCCGGTAAGCAGCATGGCCGGTGATTTGTCGAACACAAGCGCGATGGCACATATGCCGATGATAATCCACATTGCGCCCTTGGCGATATTGAGCACGCCCTTTATAGGCAGCTTCCGGGTATTTTCATGAAGATTGTAATGGTAGAATATAAAGTCCATAACAGCGCCGAGGCCGATGCCGAGCGCCACAAAGGCATAGAAACCGGCCACACGCTCTATCACCACGAGTGTCTTGCGGCTGCTTTCAAAGGCAAATGGGGCCATGGCAAGGAAGAGAAGAGGCGGTATTATCTCGCAACAGCGCGACAGGGTTTTCATCTTTAGCAACTCCCGCCCCACGGCGCCGTCGCGCATCTGGACAATCTTGCGCAAAACGAGCAATATGAGCCTTTTCATAATCCACGCTATGGCAAAAGCCGCAACTATGACTATCACAAGGTATATTATCTCCTCGAGGGCACGGTAGCGGTGCAGCCCCACGGCGTCAAGACCGCGGTCAATGATATCGAGAAGCCAGCCGGCAATGGCGGTGGCGTGGGGATTGCTTTCGGCAACAGCGATGGTATCCATAATAAATTATAGAAGGTTTTAGATGACTTCAGTTTCTAAACAATCGCGCTGATGGCTTGGAAGTTAAATATCTCAATTTTAACTTTTTTTAAGTTGCTCGTTTTCAAAAAATACAATAATTTTGCGGCGTGATTAGTGACCAAAGTCGAGTATCGGTTTGCAACAGGCTCCGTATGAGTCGACATACTGCCAAATTCACGGCTTTGACACCGATTTCCGCCCGAGAGGGTGAAAGCCGGCGGTAATTTTATTACTGCCCCCATAAGATAGACTCATGGACAAAATAGTTGTTTTATAGATAATTGTGTATTAGATTCGGGGCGTCGCGACGACGCTCCGCTTCATTTTTATATGGCAAGCACATCGTCCTAAATAAACAGCACCGCGCGGAGTGACGTAGCCGCACGGTGCTGAAGAGAGAGAGTCAGACAGGAGAATGATGTATTGTATCAGAGGTCTTCCTCGATTGAGAAATCGTCGGGAAGCTCGTCGTCGAAATCGTCGATATCATCGGCGTCAGCGTCAATATCCACATCGTCGTCGTCGGCAGCAGCCTCTACCTCGGGTTCTGCCTCTTTGTCCTTGTCTTTACCCTTGGACTTGGATTTCGATTTGGAGGGACGCTTGCTGCGGTCGGTTTCGGCTTCTTTGAGAGCCTGCATTATAAGCGCTTCAAGTTCCTCGGCCAGTTCGGGATTGTCGGCTATCACCTGTTTGGCCGCATCTCGGCCCTGGGCAAGTTTGGAACCGTTGTAGCTGAACCACGAACCGCTTTTCTTGATTATGTCGTAGTCCACGCCGAGGTCGAGAATCTCGCCGGCACGCGATATTCCCTCGCCGAACATAATGTCGAACTCAGCACGCTTAAAGGGAGGCGCCACCTTGTTTTTCACTACCTTGATATATGCCCGGCGGCCGAGAATATCCTCGCCGTCCTTGATCGGATTGCGCGAACGTATGTCGATACGCACAGAGGCATAGAACTTGAGGGCGTTACCGCCGGTAGTCGTTTCGGTAGGGCCGAACATCTGGCCTATTTTCTCACGCAGCTGGTTGATAAATATGCAGGTGGTGTTTGTGCGGGCTATAGTTCCGGTAAGCTTGCGCATGGCCTGGCTCATAAGGCGTGCCTGAAGGCCCATGTTGCGGTCGCCCATCTCGCCTTCTATCTCGCTCTTGGGTGTGAGCGCGGCAACCGAATCGACCACGATTATATCCACGGCGCTGGAGCGTATCAGCTGCTCGGCTATCTCGAGCGCCTGCTCGCCGTTGTCGGGCTGCGATATAAGCAGGTTGTTGATGTCCACACCGAGCTGCTGGGCGTAGAAGCGGTCGAAGGCGTGCTCGGCGTCAATCATGGCCGCTATGCCGCCGCGCTTCTGGGCTTCGGCTATGGCGTGTATGGCCAGCGTGGTCTTACCAGACGATTCCGGGCCATAGATTTCGATGATTCGGCCCTTGGGGTAGCCGCCCACGCCGAGAGCGTAGTTAAGGCTGATCGAGCCGGTGGGGATTACTTCGACGTTTTCCACTACCTCGTCGCCCATCTTCATGATGGCGCCACGGCCGTAGGCCTTCTCGATTCGTCCCATGGCCTGAGCCAGAGCCTCCATTCTGGCGGCCTGCGGGTCTTTTTCCTTATCGGCACCCTTGGCGGCGCCTGCTTTTTTTGCCATTATATTGAGTATTTGTTTGTTTCTGATGCAAAGATAATGCAGCGTCGGGGCATATGGTTTGCCCACCACTGTTAATTTTTATTTAATATGCGGATAAGCATATTTTTTTCTGCCGGCCTGTGAACTATCGGGGGAGAACCCGTGTTGTAATAGTACAAAAAGCCTAATAAGCTTTTTCCTTTGCAAGAAATGTGATAATGATTGGTTTATAACCACTGCGGCGACTCCGTGACGGCGTTGCCGCAGTGGCGTTTTATAGTATTCTATTTCGACTGGGGCACCACCACGCCCTGCAGGCGCAATGACACTTGCTCGGAGCGCCCTTCGGAATTACGGAGCCGCAGCTTCACCACCTTGTTTATCTCGCCACGCTGTCCTTCGGGCAGAAAGGTCACCTTTATCGTTCCGGTCTGGCCGGGCATTACAGGCTTTTTGCCAAACTCAGGGCGGGTGCAGCCGCAGCCCGACACTGCCGACACTATGGCAATGGGCGACGTACCCACGTTTTTCATATTGAACACATGGTGCACAGGGCCGCTTTTGGTATTAACGGTGCCGAAATCAAACACCAGCTCGGGAAACTCTGCGCCGACCTTGCTTCCGGGCTCGCGCTTGGCATAAGCCGGAATGGCCATAATCAGCACCGACGCTAAAAAGAGAAGTATCTTCGTTCTCATTTCGATTTGTCAAAATAATGGTCGAGAACAGACGCCGCGGCTGCGAAGCTCGAACGGCGGTTTGCCAACACGTCGGCCTCGGCATTCTCCAGAAGCGCCTTTATGCTCTCGTTGTCATAGAAATGCTTGCGAAGCTGCTCGTCGATGGTTTCGTACATCCACCAGCGTGCCTGCTCCTGCCTTTTTATTTCAAAATAACCGTTTTCCTTCACAAAGGCGAAATAACGGTCAATCATATCCCATACATCCGGAATGCCAAGCTCGTAGTAGCCCGAATACGTCAGCACCTCGGGACTCCAGCCCGAGGCCGTGGGCGGGAAAAGATGCAAGGCCGAGCGGTACTGGGCCCGGGCAAGCTGCGCAGGGCCGATATTGTCGCCGTCGGCCTTGTTGATGACAATGCCGTCGGCCATCTCCATGATGCCGCGCTTTATGCCCTGCAGCTCGTCGCCGGCACCCGCTATCTGTATAAGCAGGAAGAAATCGACCATGGAGTGCACGGCGGTTTCGCTCTGCCCCACTCCGACGGTTTCAACAAATATGTTGTTGTAGCCTGCGGCCTCGCAAAGGACGATGGTTTCACGTGTCTTGCGGGCAACGCCTCCGAGCGAGCCTGCCGAGGGGCTGGGGCGTATAAACGCTCCCGGATGGATCGAGAGTTTCTCCATGCGTGTCTTGTCGCCAAGTATGGAGCCTTTGGTGCGCTCGCTCGAAGGGTCGATGGCAAGCACGGCAAGTTTGCCGCCGTCTTTGAGGACATGGAGGCCGAACACATCGATACTGGTGCTTTTTCCGGCTCCCGGCACACCCGTGATGCCTATACGGCGCGAATGGCCCGAATGCGGAAGGCACTTTTCGATTACTTCCTGCGCCAGTGCGTAATGGTCGGGCGCAAGGCTCTCCACAAGTGTCACGGCACGGCTCAGCGTGGTGACATCGCCTTTGAGAATGCCTTCCACCAGCTCCGAGGCCGCAGGAAGAGGCTTGCGGCGCGGACGCCGCGAAAGATAGGGATTCACTATCGGCGGCTGGGCTACCCCGCCGTTGACCGTCAGGCCGGTATATTTTTCATCGTTTTCAGGATGGTCCATGGCTTTACGTGGGTTATCCACCAAAATTAATCAAAACTCCCCAAGCGCCCAAATAATTAACCAAGATTATAATCTCAATGGATTTACCATAAAAAATGAAAGTGCGCTACTTCACAGTAACGCACCTCCCTCATAACCAAAATTCAAGTATATATTGTGAGTCTAACAAAACGTTATCCAAATTTTTGTAAAAACGGCTCGTGGCTCGTTCTTAATCCGATGCAAAGTTAATAAGTATTTCTGTAAGTTGTGTTTAAAAATGAGAAAATAAACCCTAATATATGTTAACACGGAGCCGTTTCGAGAACCTATCACGCTGTATTTGCGTTTTTTGAAGTAAAAACAAGGAGATTTGATGCCGAAAGGCGTCGGGGGATAGTAATCCCTGACCGAAAGGAGGCTGAAAGTGCCACCGCCGGCGACTCTCTCCAAATCTCCTCTCTCTACTACTATATAAACGCAAGAAGTCCCGGCGGCATCGTCGGGACTTCTCTTATAATCAGTAATTGATTATTCCTTGGTGCCGTAGGCCAGGTCGCCGGCGTCGCCGAGGCCCGGAACGATATAGCTGTGGTCGTTGATGCGGTCATCTATAACGCCTACCCACAGCTCAGCCTCTGCCGGCATTACCGACTGCATATAGTCCACGGCCTGCTGCGAGGCTATGACGGAAGCCACATGCAGCTTGGCAGGCGCGCCTTTGGTAAGCAGCGCCTTGTAGCTAAGCTCCATCGAAGCACCGGTGGCAAGCATCGGGTCGCACAGTATCAGCGTCTTACCGTCAAGACGGGGGGAGGCAAGGTATTCGATAAGTATGTCGAAATTTTCTTTCTCCTTGTACTTGCGGTATGCCGACACAAAGGCGTTTTCCGCATTGTCGAAATAGCGCAGAAAGCCTTGGTGGAAAGGCACCCCGGCCCGGAAGATGGTGGCGAGCACTATCTGCTCGGCAATCACGCCGCACTCGGCTTCGACACCGAGAGGGGTTGTGACAGCGAGCTTCTTATATTCAAGCGTCTTGCTTATCTCATAGGCGAATATCTCGCCAAGGCGCTCAAGATTGCGACGGAAGCGCAGACGGTCGGACTGCACGCTTATATCGCGCATCTCGGCAAGGTACTGGCTTACAAGCGAGGGCTGAAGATCAAAATTATGTATTATCATAGCAGGTAAACGACTACAGATGCACCGATGTTTAGATTACTCTACACCGTCCTTGTCGGCCTGCTCTTCCATACGCTTGATGCGCAGGTCGAGGTCGGGGTGGCTGGAGAACAGCTGGTTCATCTTGCTTGTCTTGCCTATGCCCTGCTCTTCCTGAAGGGCTTTAAGCTTCTTGAACGACAGAGCCATCGCGCGCGGGTTCTTTCCGTGCGATTTGAGGAACTCGTATCCGTAATCGTCAGCTTCTTTTTCCTGCTTCTGCGAGTAGGTGGCTCCGGCAAGGCTTTCACCGAGGGCACCGAGCTGGGAGTCGGTAAGGGCGGCGGCAACATTGCCCGTCGATGCCACGGCGTCCTTAAGAGCCGAGGTGAGCAAAGACTGCTTGAAGGCCTTCTTGGAGTGCTTCTTTGCAACGTGACCCACTTCGTGGCCTATCACGCCAAGCAGTTCGTCGTCGCTCATTATGTCCATCAGCGAAGAGAACACGCGCACACTGCCGTCGGCACACGCGAAAGCATTGACATCGATAACATAGTACACCTTGAAATTCAAGGGTATGCCTTCAACCGATGTAAGACCCTGGGTAAGCGAGTCGAGGCGTTTGGTATAGGGGCTGTCGGCATCAGTCACAGGGTTGTGCTTGTCCATCCAGTCGATATATTCCTTCACATACTGGGCCATTTGCTCGTCAGTAAGTGTCACGGCCTGAGCCACGCCGCCTAATGCTTTGGCAGCACGTCCGAGTTTTAATTTCTGAGCAGAAGCAGCAGGAGCTGCAAGAAGTACCAGAGCCGCCATAGCTCCGGCGATAAAACGGGCTATCTTCATTGTAAATGGGTATTTGTTTAGTCTTCGTCGCGCATATTGTGGAAAACGTTCTGAACGTCTTCGTCGTCTTCGAGTTTCTCGAGCAGCTTGTTGATGCTTTCGCGCTGTTCGGGGGTAACGTCCTTGAGGTCGTTGGGGATACGCTCGAACTCAGAACTTACTATCTCGAAGCCGTTTTCTTCGAGGTAAGTCTGTATGTGGGAGTATTCCTCGAAGGCACCGTAGAGAACAATGCTTTCGTTGCCGTCCTCATCTTCGTCGTGGCCGAGTTCGTCCACACCGTAGTCAATCAGCTCAAGCTCGAGGTCGTCGAGGCTCACGCCTTCCTTGGGTTTGATTTTGAACACGCACTTGTGCTCGAAGAGGAATGTCAGCGAGCCTTGAGTGCCGAGCGAGCCTCCGTGCTTGTTGAAGTACGAGCGCACGTTTGCCACGGTACGGGTATTGTTGTCGGTGGCTGCCTCGACAAAGATGGCGATGCCGAAGGGGCCGTAGCCTTCGTAGGATATTTCCTTGTAATCGCTTGAATCTTTTTCGGTTGCCTTCTTGATGGCGCGCTCAACGGTGTCTTTGGGCATATTGGCGGCCTTGGCGTTCTGCATAAGAGCGCGCAGACGCGGATTGGTGTCGGGGTCGGGACCGCCGGCCTTGGCGGCTATGGTTATTTCCTTGCCTATGCGCGTGAAAGTACGCGACATATTACCCCAGCGTTTGAGTTTGCGGGCTTTGCGGTATTCAAATGCTCTTCCCATCGTATTTTTGTGATATTATATTGTTTTGATTATTCTGTTATTAACGGAGTTCGGCGTTGAAGCGGGAGCGGAGGGTGTCGACCACCTTGGCCATTATCTTGTCGATATGCTTGTCCTGCAGCGTCTTTTCGTCGTCCTGCAGGGTTATGGATATGGCATACGATTTCTTGCCGGCAGGCAGCTTGTCACCCTCGTACACGTCGAAAAGCTCCACGGAGCGCAGCAGGCGTCGCTCGGCGTCGCGCACGGCGGCTTCGATGTCGGCCATTGCAACCTCGGCGCCGATAAGGAGCGAAAGGTCGCGCTTCACGGGCTGGGTCTTAGGCAGCGGAGCGTAGAGCACGTTATGGCGAGAGGATATGCGGGCAACAGCGTCCCAGTCAAGCTCGGCAAAGAACACGGGCACCTTGATGCCACATCGACGGCAGATGGCTGCCGACACTATGCCGGCGCGGCCTATTGTCTGGCCTTTGGACGACACGACTGCGAGAGCGTGGTCGAAGATACCGCCCTCGCACTGTTCAGCCGCCTTGAACGATGCCTCCACCCCGCAGCGTGCCAGCACTCCGGCCACTGCCGCCTTAAGGTCGAACACCGTTGCTTCCTCGCGGCAGCGCAGCCAGTTGCCCGAACGCGTGGCTCCTGTAAGCCACATGCCCAAGCGGGCGCCCTCGGCATAGGGGGCAAGGGGAGCGTCGGTCGTTGACTCCTTGGCGGGGTCGAGCGAGTAAACATTGCCGAACTCATAGAAAGCGAGGTCGGCCGAGCGACGGTTGATATTATGCTCTACCGATTCAAGACCACCGAAAAGAAGGGTCTGGCGCATGACGTTGAGATCCTGGCTAAGCGGGTTGAGCAGATGCACGCACTTGCTTGCAGGATATTCCGCAAGGCCCTCATAGTAGGATTCGGCAGTTAGGGAGTTGTTGAGTATCTCGTTCCAGCCCGCGCCGGTAAGCTGCTCGGCGATAGTGCGGCGAAGGTCGTCGGCAGCATCGACAGCGGTCTTGAACGACAAGCTGGCGTGGAGCGAGTCGCTCATAGCTATGTTGTTATAACCATAGATTCGTAGCACGTCCTCGATTACATCGCAGGCACGGCGCACGTCCACACGGTATGTCGGCACCATAAGCTCGAGAACGTCGTCACCGATCATCGAAACCTCCACTTCGAGAGAACGCAATATGTCAACAATGGTGTCGTGCGGCAACTCGCGGCCAATCAGGGCGTCAAACTCGCCGAAGGTGGTGCACACCGGGTAGCTTCCAACCTTTTCGGGATACCAGTCGACAAGCTCGCCCACAATTTCAGCCCCGGCAAGCTCGCGCATCATAATGGCGGCAAGCTTCAGAGCGTACAGACACCCGTTGGGATCCACGCCGCGCTCGAAACGGAACGACGAATCAGTGCTTATGCCCAGACGGCGAGCCGTACGACGCACCGAGGTGGGATTGAAGCAGGCACTTTCGAGGAAAATATCTGTCGTAGCCTCGGTCACACCCGAGTCAAGACCACCGAAAACACCGGCGATACACTTAGGCTCGATGCCGTCGCATATCATAAGGTCGGTGCCTTCGAGCTTGCGCTCCACACCGTCGAGTGTGGTAAATTTCTCGCCGAAAGAACGGCGTACCACGATCTGACCCTCGTACAGCGTCGAGGCATCGAAAGCGTGCAGCGGCTGGCCGAACGCGTGGAGTATGTAGTTGGTGATATCCACCACATTATTTATAGGGTGCATGCCGATAAGCGACAGACGCTGCTTGAGCCAGTCGGGACTCTCGGCCACCTTGGCTCCGCGAAGCGTTATACCGCAGTAGCGGGTAACACCGTCGGCAGCCTTTATGTCGACCGATACCCCCTTGTCAGAAGGCTTGTCGATCGAGAATGACTCCACACTTGGCTTGTGGGCCTTGACAGGCGTCTTGTGGCACGACAGCCATGCCGCCAGATCACGGGCCACACCATAATGCGAAGCCGCGTCGATACGGTTAGGGGTAAGGTCTACCTCCAGCACATAATCATTCTCAATCTTGAAATACTCAGCGGCAGGACGGCCCACAAAAGCCTCCGCTTCGGCCGGAAGAACTATGATTCCGTCGTGCGAATTGCCCACGCCGATTTCGTCCTCGGCACATATCATACCGAACGACTCGACACCGCGAATCTTAGATTTCTTGATTTTAAACGACGACCCGTCAGGACCATAAAGAGTTGTGCCTACCGTGGCAACAACCACAGTCTGCCCGGCAGCCACATTGGGCGCGCCGCATACAATCTGCACCGGACCTTCGCCAAGCTCCACCGTGGTGACATGAAGATGGTCGCTGTCGGGGTGCTCGGCGCAAGTAAGAACCTTGCCTATGACAATGCCGGCAAGTCCTCCACGGATAGATTCAACGGTTTCCACGCCTCCCGTTTCAAGACCTATAGAGGTAAGAGCGGCAGAGAGCTCTTCGGGGGTAAGCTCGAAGTCCACATAGTCCTTGAGCCATTTATATGATACGTTCATTCTGCAGAAAATGTTATCACACTATAATAATAAAGCCACTACGTGACTTTCAACCTGCAAATTTAGCGTTTTTTAGCGACACCGCAAAAGCCTCACCCCCCAACTATCTCTAAACTCGGCCCGCCACTTAACAGGTTGCGGCCATTATCACCAACCACACCGGCCTACATCAATGAAAAAAGCGCCGGGAGAGGCGCTTTTTGTGAGTTTTTTGACAGTGTTCAGTAGAGCATGGCAACGTTGTCGACCCAGAGGGTCATACCGGGTGTGCCTGTGTAGGGCTTGCCGCTGCCTGAGGAGAACATCACTATGACGTGCGTGGGGGTGGCGTCGGCATTATCCCAGCCGACTTCGTTGACCGGCACCATCTTTCCACGCGAGTTGCGGGCATAGTAGCTGTGGTCTTCTTCGATAAGGCCCATATACGGCTTGAAGAACGGCTCTGAGCTTATATCGCCGTAATGCACGGCGAGTTTATGGCCATTGACCCAGCCAGCAGTGGACTTTCCAAACAGTTCGCGGCCGGTGCCGACTCTTTTGGCATAGAGCTTGCCGTCCTCATCCTCCCACCGGCGCTGGAGTATTATGAATACTTCGGCCTTGTCGACGGCGTTGATGGTCTTTTTTTTGCCGAAGCCGTTGGAATATATCATTTTGGCATCAGCGGGAACACTCAGGCGGTAATCGAAGCTCAATGCCGATGGTCGCTTTGTGAAGGGCACGCCCATCTCCATTTTTGAATACGGGTCGGACGTCGATTTTATAGGTTCGAACATACGTCCGAGGAAAAGCGTGCCGGCTACCATTACGTCGATATTCACTATGCCTATGGCCTTGCAGTTTTCAAGGCGTGTGCAGAGCTTGGCGCATTTGTTGCCGGGAGCGCGTTCGTCGGGGTATACGGCGTTGCTTGTCTTGGTTATGCCCATTACCTTGGCCATAACGTTCGACGAAGCCCACGGCGTCCCTCCTTCCGGCACGTAGGGTTCGTCGCCATCGACGGTCTTTTCGGGGCCGACGGCATATACCTGCACGGTATTGCCTCCGAGCACTGCCGATTCTTTGATGTTTCGGGTGACCCATGTGTCGAAATCACCATAGGCTACAGGCTCCACGCGCTGAGCCTGAACATACGCGGCGGTAATTAATACTGATGATATTATAGTATAGATTCTTCTCATAAGATAGTTGAAAAACGTGTTGTTGCAAACCTATTCCAAGAATAGGTTGAATTTATCTTTATGAAATTTTTAGAGGTCTTTTCGGCTTTTTTCAAGCTTTCGTTCAATCATTATGGCACCCCATAACTCTTTCACTCAATCTTAAAACAAGCTCGAAAAACCTCTCTAATTATTAGCATAAGCTAAATCCAACCTATTCTTAAAACACGCGTTTGCAGACAGCGGTTCGACCTGTGATTCCCAAAGGTACGCCAAAAGCCCCGAGCGCGCAACGCCACGGGGCTTTTACAAGTATTTGACTCCAACAATAGGCCCAAAGGGGCTAATTCCTCACCACCAAGGCCGTGGCCATGGCTGCGATGCCCTCCTTGCGCCCGGTGAATCCGAGTTTTTCGGTGGTTGTGGCCTTGACGCTTACCCGGCCAAGGTCGATGGCGAGGTCTGCCGCCACATTGGCCCGCATGGCCTCTATATGGGGTAGCATTTTGGGCGCCTGCGCCATTATGGTTATGTCGGCATTGCACGGCCTGAATCCTTCGCCGGCGAGTATTTCCACCACCCTGCGAAGAAGCATGCGCGAATCGGCGCCTTTCCAGCGCGGGTCGGTGTCGGGGAAGTGTTTGCCTATGTCGCCGAGCGCTGCCGCTCCGAGAAGGGCGTCGGCAAGGGCGTGGAGGGCGACGTCGGCGTCGCTATGGCCGAGCAGTCCGAGCTCGAAGGGAATATCGACGCCACATATTATGCACGGACGCCCCTCCACGAGGCGGTGGACATCGAATCCGTTGCCTATTCTGAAATCGGGAATCATCATACCTCCAGAGTGTTATCTGCGTTTGCCAAGGAGGTCGCGAAGACCGTCCATATCGAAGGTGAGGGTGAAGCGCAGGGTCTGGTCGAGCGGCGATGTCTGGGCCGTGGCCAGCATGTAGGAGGCATCAAGACGCACCACGTTGAGCGAGAAACCGGCTCCGAGGCCGAAATACTGGCGGTTGCCCTTGTTGGCGTGTTCGTAGTAGTAGCCGGCGCGGAGGAAGAACTGGTTGTTGTACGAATACTCGCCGCCGAACGATATGTTTATTTCCTGAAGCTCTTCCTTGAAACCGCCGGGAGCGTCGCCAAAGGACTTGAATATGCCCGTGATAGGCGACATATTCTTCCAGTCCTCAAGCTTCTGTATGTATTCTTCTTCGCCCTCTATGCCTTCGGCATAGTCGCTGCGACGCGGCTTCGTGGGCACGAGGAGCTTGTTGAGGTCAAGGCTGAGCGCGAGATTATGGTAGTCGGCAAGCGGGAAGGTGAACGTGGTGCCCAGACGCAGGGTGGTGGGCAGGAAGGCCGGATTCTCACCGCCGTCATATGACACCTTTGAGCCGATATTGGATATGTTCCAGCCCCACGACCACTGGCACTCATTCCGGCCGATTATGGGATATGTGGTATAAAAACCGGCAATATCGGCGGCAAAGGCCGATGCCCCGGTACTCTGGTCGCCGGCATAGGATTCGGAGAAACCGAGAGCGGAATATATGTAGCGGAACACCACGCCCATCGAGAATTTCTCGGACAACTTGCGCGAGTATCCTACATCGAACGACATTTCGTAGGGATTCAGCGACTGGCCTGCTATATTCTCGCCGTTCTGCCTTGTGGTTACTTCTCCGAGCGAGAAATAACGCAGCGAAGCACTCACGGCCTGATTGTCGGACGAGCCTATTTTGTAATATCCCGAAAGATCGGCAAGGAAAATGTCGTTGACAAGTTTCCGCAACCACGGGGTATAGTTGAGCGACACTGCTGCCTGGCTGTATGCAAAGGCATACTTCGACGGGTTCCAGAACTGCGAGTTTGCATCGGGTTCTGTCGCCGCGCCAAGGTCGCCCATCGAGGCACCACGCGCGTCGGGAGCTATGCCAAGAGATGTAACACCGGTTTCAACGGGGTTGAACTCGTTCTTGCCGTCCTGCGCCACCACCTGTGCGGCGCCATAGGCCATCAGCAAGACAATAGATATGATACGGAATGTGAATTTCATTTAGAGGGCTAAAGTCGTCGTCTTATGTGCCGTCTACATAAAGCCGGTACTATAATAACTATACCTGAGCCAAAATATTGTGCTAAAGTACAATCAACGGGGACGATTCGAGCCTCGGCAACACCGACAGGCAGAGGCGGCCTCCGGCCTCGGCATGCGGCTCGTCGTGACCGGGAGATATGGCCACACCGGCTTCCTCAAGCGCACCGCGCACACAGCCCAGAGCAAGCTGCGGAGTGTTATTGTCAAGGCTAAGATGGCAGAGGAATATGCGGCGGAGCGTCCCGGCAGGCGCTACGGCGGCAAGGTAGCGGGCTGTGTCGGCATTGTCGAGATGCCCTGTGGTGGAAGCTATGCGCGCCTTGAGATATACCGGATAGCGGCCGTTGCGGAGCATTCCGGCATCGTAGTTGGCCTCTATCATCAGGTGCTCGGCCTTGCGGATATAATGGTCGGCGCGCGCCGTTATCGTGCCAGTGTCGGTGGTTATCACAAAGACTGTGCCGCCGCCTTCGATGCAGAAACCGGCATTGTCGGTGCCGTCGTGGCTTGTTTCAAAGGCTGTAATGGTAAGCGAACCCGCCTTGAAAGGAAACTCCTTGTATATCGGCGCGTGGTAGTCTTTGATACGCCTTGACATACTGTGGCGCCTCAGCAGGCCCGTCATAGCCTTGGGCGTGGCAAAGATACGCATATGCTTGAAGCGCCTCAGAATGGCATAGGCGTATCGCACATGGTCGCCGTGGTCGTGAGTGAGTATTATGCCCTGTATAGTGGACGGATTCACACCGTTGGCCGCCAGCTCGGCAAGAACGGTGTTGTTGTCGACTCCGGCATCGATCAGGATTCCGCACGAAGGAGTACCCACATAGGCGCAGTTACCGCTGCTGCCGCTGCCGAAAGACATAAAGCGGAGCCTCTCGGGCACGGCGAGCACGTCGTCGCTCATCGGTACAAGCTCTGAGTCGGTATCGTATGCTCCCTCTGATATCTCGAAAAGGTTCGGCTGCTCCTGTCCGTAAATCTGCTGCTTGAATTTTTGGCGACGTCGACTCATTGTGATTTAACGGTATAGGAGGAATATCGCAGGTCGCTTGGCATAGTCCGTCTTGTCGGTACGCCATTTCTTAAGAGGCATGGTGCGTATGCTCTCGTTCTGGCCGGTGATGTCGCAGGCAACGCACAGCAACATATCCGGCGGCAAGGCTGCCGCCAGCTCGGCAATCATTCGCGAATTGCGGTAAGGAGTTTCAATAAAAATCTGCGTCTGCCCTCGCCGCACGTTGCGTTCCATTTCCTTGAACGCTGCCGCGCGCCGGGCCGCGTCGATAGGCAGATAGCCTGCAAAAGCGAAGCTCTGCCCATTGAATCCCGACGCCATAAGGGCCATAAGTATGCTCGACGGCCCTACCAAGGGCACCACCTGCACACCGCGGCGCTGCGCCACAGCCACAAGGTCGGCTCCGGGATCGGCAACTGCCGGGCAGCCGGCCTCGCTGATAACGCCTACATCGTGCCCCTCGAAAACCGGGGCAAGCATGGCATCGACCTCTCCTGCGGGAGTATGCTCGTTGAGGACGCTGAAATGAAGACTGTCGATATCGATAGAGCGGTCACAAGCCTTTAGAAAGCGCCGGGCGCTCCTGAGCTCTTCGACCACGAAATAACGCGTCTGCACCAGCAATTCCAGATTGCGGCGCGGCAACACGTCCCCCGGCTCGCAAGGAGCCATCAGCGAGGGAAAAAGATATAACTTGCCAGTCGACATATAATAATGATGCAAAGATACAAAAAATATCTATACCCGCAATTTTTAAGCGCTTATATCCAAGCCAGTTTTATATGCTTACCACAGCGTGAGTATCACTATCTCGGACAGCTATTTATTTCCAAAGAGGTTCATTCTCCCAATCAGCAGAAAACCCCATCGCCACAACGTCAACGTTAGAGTGAGAATTGAGCAAGGTTTTCAGACGATGTTTAAAATCATTTGACGGATGTGTAAAATTCTGCATATAGGACAGACAACAAAGTTGTGCGTAGAGCTTGTTTTTCGGTGTAATGGAAACATCGATCCAATCACCATTCAACTTGACGGGTAGCTGTGGTTTCACCGGAAATTTCCTGTTCCATATACGTGAGTGGTGCGCCAACCCATTGCGCAAAGCCACAGCACATTTACACCAACTTTCAAGATACTGATGTTGTGGCAAATTGAATTCTCTCGCAATTTCCTTTTTCAATTTATTATCCTTCAGGTTACAGAATATCCTTGACAATGTTCCAAAAGAAACCACCTCTAACGTTTTCCACACAGGAGGAATCAAAGGAGTACTATAATTGTCAAAATGCTCCTGTATAAAATCCTCTTTGGACCGAAACACCTCTTGCTGGATACGAACAGTGCAATCATTGAAAATTTTATTATCTACAAATAATGCCCTATTCATAACCCAAAAAGCTCCATACCTCAAAGAAAAATGGTGGATAAGCTTCGACCTCAACGCAATCTCAAAACTCTGAATAGAGGTAAATATCAAAGCTCTAAGCTCTTTGTCAAAATAATATAAATCAACAGCATTTTCAAAATAGCTGTTCGGTTTGAATGTATGAGCGACCTTATTTTGTTCCATTGGTCGAAGATAATTAGCCAACCGAAAATAGCTGATAATTTTTAATTGATTTATAGCATCACTTTCATTGATAATCAACAATCCCCGTTGCTTGAGTTGCTGTATTATCTGTTGGTGGTCGAGCGGTTGTTTAGTATAATTCATAAGGGGCATAAAAGCAAAAGTTCCGCCCTGGTACGCATTAAAAAGAGGCGTGGCGGAAATTGTCACTACAAAGATAATTACTTTACTTCAGTCCCACAAACTTTTACGCAAATATTTCATAATATTAACTTGGTGCAAGCGGGGCCGGGAGGGATATAAAAAAATGTGCCGGGGTCTCCGGCACATTTTTTCTGTATTCTGTAAGAAGTACGATTAGAGCTGGGGGCCAGCGGCAACGAGAGCCTTGCCGGCTTCGTTGTTTTCGTATTTCTTGAAGTTCTTGATGAAGCGGGCTGCGAGATCTTCGGCCTTGGCGGTCCACTGTGCGGCATCAGCGTAGGTGTCGCGGGGGTCAAGAATCTTGGGATCAACACCGGGAAGTTCGGTGGGAATCTCGAAGTCGAAGATGGGGAGCTTCTTGGTGGGAGCGGAGAGGATGGCGCCGTCGAGGATAGCGTCGATGATGCCGCGGGTGTCCTTGATGGAGATACGCTTGCCTGTACCGTTCCAGCCGGTGTTCACGAGGTATGCCTTTGCACCGGCAGCTTCCATACGCTTAACGAGTTCTTCGGCATACTTGGTGGGGTGGAGTTCGAGGAACGCCTGGCCGAAGCAAGCCGAGAAGGTGGGGGTGGGCTCGGTGATACCGCGTTCGGTACCGGCGAGTTTTGCGGTGAAGCCGCTCAGGAAGTAGTACTTGGTCTGCTCACTGGTGAGGATGCTTACAGGAGGAAGCACGCCGAATGCGTCAGCGCTGAGGAAGATAACGTTCTTGGCAGCGGGACCGGCAGAGATAGGACGAACAATGTTGGTGATGTGCTCGATGGGGTAGGACACACGGGTGTTCTCTGTCACGCTCTTGTCGGCGAAATCGATGGTGGCGTCTTCACGAACGGTAACGTTCTCGAGAAGAGCGTCGCGCTTGATGGCGTTGTAGATATCGGGTTCGCTTTCTTTGTCGAGGTTGATAACCTTTGCGTAGCAGCCGCCTTCAAAGTTGAACACGCCGTTGTCGTCCCAGCCGTGTTCGTCGTCACCGATAAGCAGACGCTTGGGATCGGTTGAAAGGGTGGTCTTGCCTGTGCCGGAGAGGCCGAAGAAGATAGCGGTGTTTTCGCCGTTGAGGTCGGTGTTGGCCGAGCAGTGCATCGATGCGATGCCCTTCAGGGGAAGGAAGTAGTTCATCATCGAGAACATACCTTTCTTCATTTCACCGCCATACCATGTGTTGATGATAACCTGCTCGCGGGTTGTGAGGTTGAACACAACTGCGGTTTCGCTGTTGAGGCCGAGTTCCTTATAGTTGGTAAGTTTAGCCTTGGAAGCGTTGTAAACGATGAAGTCGGGAGTGAAGTCGGCGAGTTCTTCGGCAGTGGGGCGAATGAACATGTTGGTCACGAAGTGAGCCTGCCATGCTACTTCCACGATGAAGCGAACAGCCATGCGGGTGTCCTTGTTGGCACCGCAGAAACCGTCTACAACATAGAGTTTTTTGCCGGAGAGTTCGTTAAGGGCGAGAGTCTTGCAAGCGTCCCAAGCTTCCTGCGAGGCTTTCTTGTTGTCGTTGGGATATTCGGGAGTAGTCCACCATACGGTGTTTTCGCTCTTTTCGTCGAGAACGATGAATTTGTCTTTAGGCGAGCGGCCGGTGTATACGCCGGTCATCACGTTTACCGCACCGAGTTCGGTAGCTACGCCTTTTTCGAATCCTTCGAGAGTAGGAAGGGTTTCCTGCTGGAAGAGTTCTTCGTAGGTGGGGTTGTACACCACTTCGGTGGTACCTTCGATGCCGTACTTAGCCAAATCGGCTTTGATTTCAGCTATACGGGCCTTTTTGATTTCTTCAATCTTGCTCATTTTAGGTTGCTTGAAAAAATATGGATTTTTATTTATGTTGTTTCGTTCTGGAATAAGGCGGCTTTTTTGAGCCAAGCCTTGTTTATCGGGTGCAAAGGTAATAAAATTTTCGGGCTTTACGGAGCATTATGGAAATTTTTCTGTATTAATAAAATTTAAACACGCTTGTATCGCTCCTGAGTCGGTTGTGATAACGGCAGGCTATAGCCCAAAGTTTTGTATTTAAGCTTTTTTTGCCATACACTCGTCCACTATCCGACGGGCAGTATTGGCTGCGGCATCACCGTCGCCCAGCGCGGCCTTCATATCGGCGTAGCCCTGCATCTGGGTCTTGAAAGCAGCGGATTCCACATCAAGCAGCGGAGCAAGCGCCTCGGCTGCCGCGCCGGGGGTGCAGAGGTGGAGCAGCAGCTCGGGAACCACTGTTCTGCCAACTATGAGATTGGGCAGCGACACATGCTCCACATCGAGAATCCTGCTCATAATACCGTAGGAGAGCTTCGAGCCGTTGGCACGGTACATCACCACCTGCGGCACACCGGCAAGAGCTGTTTCGAGAGTAGCGGTGCCCGAGGTGACGAGCACCCCTCGGCAGTGGCATAGTATGTGGGCGGTGTGTTCTTCGCGCACTATGGGTATGGTGCCTGCCCCGCTGGCGGCATACACGGCATCAGGCACGCCGGGAGCGCCTGTTATGATGGCACGATACCGGGGAAAGCGGTCGGAAGCCTCGCGCATTATCGGCAGATTGTTTCTGATTTCTCCCCGGCGGCTCCCCGGCATTAGGGCTATCATAGGGCGGTCGCGGAGTTTGTGTCGCTCCAGAAACTCCTCGCGCGACGGTGCTGACGCGAGCTGTCGCGCAATCTCGGCCACCGAGGGGTTGCCGACATACTCGGCATTACCTCCGTTGGCGCGATAGAACGCCGGTTCAAAGGGAAGTATGGAGAACACCCGGCGCACGTAACGGCGAATGTCGCGTATGCGCCATTTTTTCCATGCCCATATCTTGGGAGATATGTAGTAATACACGGGTATGCCGAGTTTTGCGGCATATGTCCCTACTTTGAGATTGAACGACGGGTAGTCGATGAGTATCAGGGCGTCGGGAGAGGCCATTTCGACGGCATTCTTGGCAGCACTCAGGTTGGCCGCCACCTTGCCGATATTGCGCAGCACTTCGCTGAAGCCCATGAAGTTCATACGGCGATAGTGCATCAGCGGTTCGTGTCCGGCCGCCACGGCCATCTTGTCGCCGCCGAAAAAGGATATGACGGCGTCGCGGTCGATCTGCCGTATGGCCGAAACGAGGTCGGCGCCATGTAAATCGCCGGAAGCTTCGCCGGCTATCAGGAAGTAGTGCATTGCCTTTAATTAATTAGGAATTTGGAATGAGGAGGGAGGAATTTTTTCTTTTATTTGGGGGAACGCTTGGCGCGGAAAAACGACTGCATCAGTTCCGCGCATTCCTCTGCCCGAACTCCCGGACACACTTCGGCACGGGGGTGGAACGGCGTGCAGCCCGGACGCACTATGGTAGAATAGCCGCGCTTTGCATCGGAAGCGCCGTAGACTATGCGCCCCAACTGGCTCCAGCCTATGGCTCCGGCACACATCGGACACGGCTCCACCGTCACATACAGAGTGGCTTCTGAAAGGTATTTGCCCCGCAGGGTGCGGGTCGCGGCAGTAAGAGCAAGCATTTCGGCATGAGCCGTGACATCGGTAAGGCGCTCTGTCTGGTTATGCCCCCGGCCTATCACACGGCCTCCAGCCACCACCACGGCACCAATCGGTATCTCGCCCTCGGCAAGAGCGGCGCGCGCCTCGGCAAGAGCCAGCCCCATATAATAATCGTCGTTAAGCAGCGGATTCATATCAGGGTAATCTCCATGCCTTCATCGGCAGCTATCACCTCTCCACCAAACACCTCCGATGCCTCGCCGACGAGAACGGAAGTGTCGTGGACGGTTTGTGAATAATGCCCTATTACAAGTTTGGAAGCGCCTGCCATAGCTGCGACCTGTCCGGCCTGACGGGCTGTGGAGTGGCCTCGCGGGCGTGCCTTGTGCGCCTGGTCGTCGCCATAGGTGGCCTCGTGGTAAACCACGTCGACACCTTTGACAGCCTCTGCCACGCGCGTCGAAAAGGTCGTATCAGAACAATAGGCATAGCTCATAGCAGGGTCTGCAGGCGTGGTAAGGCGCTCATTAGGTATTACCCGACCGTCGGGGAGCGTGAAGTCGGCGCCCTCCCTCAGTCGCTCCATAGCGTAGTGAGGCACGCCGTAGAAGCGCACCGACTCGCCGTCGATATGCCGTTTTTTAGGCTTTTCGCGGAATATATAGCCCACGCAAGGCACCCTGTGGTTAAGCGGGAAAGCAACAACCTCGAGGTTGGCGTCGGAATACACCGTGCCGGGATTGGCTGGGTCGATGATGTCGAACTGCAGCTTGTAAGGCCGCTCGCGGCACAGTATGTCAAGGATTTTCTTGAGCAGTTCGGCACCTTCGGCAAATGTGTGGACAGTAACGGTGCCCTGCACATCGTGGAGCGCCATCGTCGACAGCAGCCCCGGCAGCCCGAGAAAATGGTCGCCATGCAGGTGCGATATGAATATATGGGATATTTTGGCAAAAGAGCAGCCGTAGCGGCGGAGCTGCAACTGAGCGCCCTCGCCGCAATCGACGAGCATGGCCTGCTGGCGATAGCGCACCAGCTGCGCGCTGGGCATATGGCGCAGGGTGGGAGTGGCCGATCCGCACCCCAGTATAGTGACGGAAAAATACGACATAGTGCAAAAATACGAATAAGTCGAGCGCAAAAGCAAATAAATTTGCTTTTGTCGAGCGCGAGTATTTAAGAGGAAGTTCAAAAATACTAAAAAGAAGCTTTTTCTGCAAAAAAGTAATAAAAAACGGGCTTTATAAAGGGGCCGGCACAACATTTTACCCCGCATAAGCGTACTACAGTCAGCAACAGCAGAAAGAAGTAAAGTATTGAATTAGTTTTTTCATAGGATTAGATTTTTAAGGTTTAGACGCTACAGGGTAATCGTGAGATTGCCCTGTAGTTATTTTATAGGGTATTTATTTGAGTTGGATTTATCCATAAGTTGAAAGAGTATGGTGAATTTATTGAAATTTAATATTTTGAAGTAATTTTAAATAAGCTCTTTGTGTACCTTTGCGCATACCAATGCCATTTGAGGAATGCTGTACCGCTTGTCGATACTTTCTTGCCTTCTTTTAATTCAGTTCGCGGCTTTCGGGCACACTACGGCGACCGTCGTAGTGGATTCTGTGACGGGCACTCCCCTGCCCCGCGCCTCGGTATTCGACCGCATCGGCAAACTCGCAGGGATAGGCAACGACAAGGGCGAACTGCCGGCATTATCCGACGAGGACTATCCTATTACCGTGCGCTTTATGGGCTACATAAGCGCCATAGTTCCGCAGGCCGCCGACAGTATTATGCTTCGCCAAAGTGTGGCCGAGCTGCCCGAGATGGTGGTAAAATCCAAAAAACGCCGCATACTCCACATACTCGGATATATCAGGGAATATTCGATGCTGACCACATACACCGACACCGTGCTGCTGTTCAGAGAGAAAACCGTCGACTTTATGATTCCCTCAAAAAAAGAAAAAAAGTACAAGGGCTGGACAAAGCCACGACTGCTGGCAAGCGCGTCGTACTACCATTTTTCAAATTACGACGGACTCGACAGCGTGAGCAATTACTTCGGGGAACATTTCTCGTATGCAGACTGGGTGGGACTGTTCAAAAGCATAGACCCCGCCCCACACTCCAAAACAATCGACAACGACACGGTAATGGGCAAGTACAAGCCCACATCTATCTGGAACAGAAAAGGCGAAACCACACATCTGTACATAGACGCCATGACAGATTCCGCGAATCAGAGATACATACCTTCCCTCTCATGGATTATCAAAGGAAACGACGATATCGAACGCCTTGACATAAAGTATGTGTTCGACGACTACTGGGAGGACTCTATCCGCACCGAGAACATATGCCGAATGTCTTTCAGCATCGAATCGAAAGGCCGTGGAAGAAATCTGAAACTCCTCTTTCATACCGACAGCCCGATATACGCCGAAACGTATGCCGAGCTATATATAGCAGGTAAAAAATACATCACCACCGGCGAGGCTAAAAAACTGGAAAAGCATCCGCCTGTAAGCGAGGGTGCGGACATAAGACCACCGGCCGACGCCCCGCCGCTTGATGACGAGATACTGTATCTTGTGGAGCGCGTCAAAAATATCGACCACGACAAAGTGCACTCGAGCCTCAAGCCCGACCACCGCATAGCCTCTATGAAACCACTGCAGCCAAAAGTCAGCCGCTGGCGCTACTTCTTGAGGTCATTCGCTTTTTAATCCAGATTGCGGCGCACACGGGCAAGGAAAGAGCGCATGGCATCAGCATCACGTGCGGCCACGATATCGCGCAAGCCCGACAACGCCTCCAATATGTTGTCGAGCTGCCCCACGGAGTCGGGATTGAACAATATCTCGCTCAGCAGATAGTCGTCCTCGCTCATAAGGCCTCGTGCTATGGCCATATGACGCTTGAAGGTGGTGCCGGGCGCGGGCTGTGGCTTCATAGCCGAGCCAAACACGAGGCTCGACGCAAACGGCACAGACAGGGAATAGGCTATGGTACGGTCGTGTTCGCGGAAGGTATATTGCTCCACATGTAGCCCCAGCCCGGCATAAAGACGGAGAAAAAACTCTATTCCCCCGGCATCGCCTTCCGATATTACGATGGCGTTCTCCTCCGCAAGGTTGGAAAGAGATGCAAAGGTAGGGCCGAACATCGGGTGGGTCGACACATAAGGGTGCCCGGCCTCGGCATAGAACTCTGGCAGGCCCCGTTTTACCGACGCTATATCGCTGAGTGTGGCTGTGGCAGGCACATGAGGCAGCACCTGCCTGAAAGCCGCCACGGTATACTTCACCGTGGCGGCATTGAGCACCATGTCGGGGACAAAACCGTCAACCTCGTCGAGCGACGAGAAGCGAAGCACATTGTAGGTAAACCGCAGCCGCTCGGGGTCGCGGTCGTAAATGGCCACAGTATGGTCGAACGACAACAAATCGCAGAAAAACGAGCCCATCTTGCCGGCTCCGAGAATGAGTATCTTCATTTAGAGCAAATTTCTACCTGTTGACGCACTGATTCCTCATGTATGGTGCCGAGAATCGCTTTCACAAACTCTGCATCAAGCTCAAGCTTGACGCCTGTGTCGACACGGCGCTGCATAAGGTCGTTATAGCGGCCGGGCTGCACCACACTCATACGGTGTTCCTTTTTGAAACGGCCGATATCACGGGCCACACGCATACGCTTCGCCAGCAGCTCTATCAGCTCGTCGTCGATGCGGTCTATCTGCTGGCGCAGCAGGCCGAGGCTCTCGGTGGTATTGGTCTGCGTGGGTATCACTATGGTTTCGAGCATGTAGGCAAGCACGTCGGGAGTAATCTGCTGGGCTTTGTCGCTGAGCGCTGCATCAGGATTGCAGTGTGTTTCGATAATGAGGCCGTCGAAATTCATGTCCATTGCCTGCTGCGAAAGCGGCGCTATAAGCTCGCGGCAGCCTCCTATGTGGCTCGGGTCGCAGATAAGGGGTATTTGCGGCATGCGGCGCTTGAACTCTATGGGTATGCGCCACTTGGGAGGATTGCGGTATATGTGCTTGCCATAGGAGCTGAATCCGCGGTGTATGGCACCGAGGCGGCGCACACCGGCATTGTATATTCGCTCTATGGCGCCGAGCCATAGTTCCAAGTCGGGATTGACGGGGTTTTTAACAAGCACGGCAATGGAATCGCGCTTCTGCTGCGGCAGCGATGCAAGGTAGTCGGCAATCTCCTGCACGGCGAAAGGATTGGCCGATGTGCGGGCGCCGAGCCACAACACATCGATGCCTGATTCGATAGCCTCGCGGGTATGGCGCTCGTTGGCTACTTCGGTGGCTGTGAGCATGCCCGTGGCTTCTTTGGCCTTTGCAAGCCATTCGAGGGCGGGAGTGCCGATGCCCTCGAATCCGCCGGGCTTGGTGCGTGGTTTCCACACTCCGGCACGGAATATGCGTACTCCGGCACGGCTGAGCGCACGGGCTGTGTCTAAAACCTGCTGTTCGCTTTCGGCGCTGCAGGGGCCGGCCATCACGAGCGGTTTGTGCTCCATTATACCGGCGGGGAAAAGAGGAAGTATGTCGTTCATTTTTTAGGTGGCTATGTTTATAGGTGATTAGGTGTGTAGGGTCGCGATATATAGCGGCCCCTGAGGCGATGGTAATTTAACGCGACAGGCGATGGTGACTCACAATCGAATCCTGCGGAGGGCTTCGGCGAGCACCGCCTCTGGGGCGCAGAGCGATATGCGCACATAGCGCTCGCCGGCAGAGCCGAATATAAAGCCCGGGGTTATGAATACTCGCGCGCGGTCAAGCACCGAGTCGGCAAACGCCTCGGAGCCTAAGGCGTCGTCGGGTATGCGTCCCCACAGGAACAGGCCCTGCTGTCCCGGAGCGACGGTGCAACCGAGTTCCCTCATTATCTCTTCGGCTATACGCGCGCGGCGGCCATACTCGGCATTCAGAGCCGAATACCATTCTGGGCCTGCAGCCAAAGCCGCCACTGCGCCTTCCATAATGGCTCGCGGCTGCCCGGAGTCGATATTGCTCTTTACCTTGAGCACCCACTCCACAAACACGGGGTTCGACACAAGCATGCCAACGCGCCAGCCCGCCATATTGAGGCACTTGCTGAGGGAGTTCATCTCTATGGCCATGTCGGCAGCGCCCTCTACTTGGAGTATGCTCAGCGGACGATCGTTGCGTATGAAGCTGTAGGGATTGTCGTTGACTATCACTATGCCGTGGCGGCGGCCGAAGTCCACCAGACGCTCGAAAAGCTCAATGCTCGCCGGCGTGCCGGTAGGCATATGGGGATAATTGACCCACATAAGCTTGATTCGCTCGAGGGGCAGACGCTCGAGAGCCTCGAAATCAGGAAGCCAGCCATTCTCCTCGCTAAGCTCGTAAGGAAAAATCTCGGCGAGGGCTATGCGTGATGCCGATGTGTATGTGGGATAACCCGGATTCGGCACGAGCACCCCGTCGCCGGGATTGAGGAAGGCAAGGGCGATATTGAGCACGCCCTCTTTCGAGCCTATGAGAGGCAGCACCTGCCGGTCGGGGTCGATGCCATCCACGCCATAGTAGCGCGCATACCAGCCGGCCATAGCCTTGCGGAGCGCCGGAAGCCCTACCGTCATCTGGTAGCTGTGGCTGTCGGAGCGCTGCAGGCAGTCGCAAGCCGCTTTCACAGCCGCGGCAGGCGGAGGCAGGTCGGGGCCTCCTATACCAAGCGACACTATGTCGCGTCCCTCGGCATTAAGGCGCGCTATTTCCTTCAACTTGCGCGAGAACCAGTACTCGCTCACTGTTTCAAGCCGCTTTGCCGGTCTTACGGGTTTTGCTGTTTCCATGATTTATATTCGCCTAACAGTTTGAAATCATTGATAAGCGGACGCACGGCGTCGATAGCCTGATGGTATCGCACCACATTGTCGAAAGTGAGGTCGACATAGAAGCGGTACTCCCATTCGCGTCCGATTATCGGAGTGGATTGTATTTTAGAGAGATTGATATCATAAAAAGAAAGTATGGTGAGCACCTTCGAGAGAGCGCCCTTGCTGTCGGGGAGGGTGAACATCACCGAGGCCTTGTCGGCCTCGAGCTGTGCCGGCCCATACTCGGCGGCGAGCAGAGGATCGGCTATAATAAGAAACCGTGTAAAGTTGCGCTTGTTCGTTTCGATGCCTTCGGCCAGTATGTCGAGCCCGTAAAGCTTAGCCGCGTATTCGCCGCACACGGCAGCGTGGCCGGCGAGTTTGTTCCGGGCTATGTCGCGTGCGCTTCCAGCCGTGTCGAAAGCCTCCACCATCTTCAGACCCGGGTGGTGCCTGAGCCACTGCTCGCATTGCATCAGCGCCATAGGGTGGGAGTTAACCTCGCTGATATCGGCAAGGGTCTGTCCGGGCAGTGCGCACAGCACGTGCGATATACGCTTCTTGTACTCCCCTATTATCCTAAGGTCGCCACCGCGCAAGAGCTCGTGGTTGGTAAGAATGCTGCCGGCTATGGTATTCTCTATGGCCACTATGCCTATGAGAGAGGCATCGAAGTGCACAGCCTCGAAAAGGTCGGGAAAGGTATCGAACTCTATTGTTTCCACCTCAGGCACCCCGCTGAAGTATTCGCGGGCGGCAGCGTCGTGAAAGCAGCCGGCAACGCCTTGTATGCCAACCCGGAGTTTACTGTCCTTGCTTTCTTTCATATCTGATTTCGGTTAAGAAAAAGCCCCGCCTCTCGGCTATGCCGTGAAGCGGGGTACTTTATATATGTTTATATTTTTCAATTCAGCCGCAAGACCCCGCTTCTACCCTTAAAGTAAAAGTAAAAAAAGGAAGAATAAAAGCGGTTCGACATCATATTTGTTGCTTATATGGGTGCAAAACTACAATATTAAATCGAAACGGCCAAATTTATAGAGTCTTTATTTTCGGCAGCAGGCAAAAAAACGCGAGCAGCCGTTTTCGAGCAGGTCGAGCACAAGCTCGAAACCTTCCGCTCCCTCATAGTAGGGGTCGGGGATATGGTCGTAGCGCATAGCCATATCCACAAACGCGGCCATAGGCACAATCTTCTCCTCAGCCTCGGGAGTGGGTGCCACGCGGCGGAGATTGCGCACGTTGTCGGAGTCCATACCTATGATTATATCGAAATCGTCGAAATCCTGCTCGCAGACCTGCCTGCAACGATGCGTCAGCTCAAGACCACGGCGACGAGCATGCACCCGCATTCTGTTGTCGGGGAGCTGCCCTATGTGGTAACGGCCCGTGCCGGCCGAATCAATCACCCAGCGGGAGCCTTCACCGCCCTCTTCAACTATCCTGCGCATAACGCCCTCGGCAGCCGGAGAGCGGCATATATTACCCAGACATACAAAGAGGACTTTCACACACGGCTGTCCGGCAAGGCGGCTCACAAGATTCTCATATCTTTTCTCCATATTAATTTTCTTTTTTGCAAAGTTGACAATATTATCGAACAATGGATATCGAAAGTGTAACATAGATGTTACAATAACAACACAAAAACATCAAAACACGCCCATTGTAACAACTGTGTAACAATTTAATAGTGTATTATATACTTGTATTTCAGATATTTATAATTTTACATCGAGAAAACACGCCAAATAAACATATTTTAACATTAAAATTCTTGCATCAGCTAAATTCTCCATAATTTTGAATCGTCAAACGACAGAAACTTAAAAAATCGAATCCCTAAAAAACATCATAATTATGGCATCCAACACTTCATTCCAAGACAATCTGATGAGCATTCAGGCAAACCTGCTCAACTTCGCATATATGCTCACATCAAACCGCGACGACGCTTACGACCTTCTTCAGGACACAACCCTGAAAGCTCTCGACAACAGCGAGAAGTACGCCGACAACACCAACTTCAAAGCTTGGGTGTTCACTATAATGCGAAACATCTTTATCAACAATTACCGCCGCTCCTCGCGCGCTGCAACGATTGTTGATACCACCGACAACCTCTATCACCTCAACCTCAGCCAGGACAGCCGCTTCGAATCGCCCGAAGAATCCTATGGCGCAGCCGAAATAACTGCTGCCATCAACGAATTTCCCGAGGAATACCGCGTGCCTTTCTCGATGCACGTTGCAGGATACAAGTACAACGAGATAGCCGAACACATGAATCTACCCCTCGGCACAGTGAAAAGCCGCATCTTCTTCGCCCGCAAGAAACTACAGGAACGCTTCGTGGACTACCGCGACTAACACCTCCCCAGCAGCCATGGCGGAAGGATGCCACCCTCCGGCTGCAACAACCAAAACCAAGTATATAGCAATACAAAACAGAAAGTCCTCGCGCTCGCGAGGACTTTCTGTTTTGGTTCAGCACTTGTCGAGGGCGGCGGTGATGGCGTCCCGGTCGAGCTTGCGGCCTATGAACACGAGCTTTATCATACGGTCGCCGTATTCGGGATCCCAGTCGGCCATTATCGATGGGTCGGCAGCAGCCATTGCCTCAAGCTCCTCCTCCGGCGCTGTGGCGTACCACATACCTGCCTCGGTAAGCTTTTTCTGCACCCCGGCTTGCTCGAATAGGTACGACATATCCGTATTGTGCCTGAAATATATCAAACCCTTGGTGCGGATAAGGTTCTGCGGCCACTGTGCCGAAATGAAGTAATCAAATTTATTGATGTCGAATCCTCGGCGACGGAAGTACACGAAGGTCTGTATTCCGTACTCCTCGGCCTCGCCTTCTTCGTGGTGGTGATGATGGTGACAATGACACTCGTGGTCATGGTCGTGCTCGTGGTGGCAGTGATGCTCGTGCGAGTGTTCTTCTTCCGGCTCGTCGTCCTCTATATTCTCAAGATGGCGCACCCATGCTGCCGACGTGGCTGTGGCCTCATAGTCGAAGAGATTGGTGTGGATAATCTCATAAAGCGGCACATCGGCATAATCACACTCTATGATGCGCGCCTTGGGTTGAAGCGCCCTGATAACGGCACGCACACGGTCGGCCTGTTCGGGCGTGACTTCGGAGATTTTGTTGAGCAATATAATATTGCAAAATTCAATCTGTTGAATCACAAGATTCTCTATATCGTCCTCCTCAAGTCCGGGCCGTTTCAAATCTTCTCCGCAGCCAAACTCCGCAGCCATACGCAGGGCGTCGACCACAGTAACGATACAGTCGATACGCGGCACCCCGCCACGGGTGTACTGCTCGCCCATATTAGGAATGGTGCATATGGTCTGGGCTATAGGCTCAGGCTCGCATATGCCGCTGGCTTCTACCACTATGTAGTCGAATTTACCTGTTTCGACGATTTCCGACAACTGCTCCACGAGGTCCATTTTCAGCGTGCAGCATATGCAGCCGTTCTGCAAGGCCACGAGGTCGCCGTCGTCTTTTCCACCTACCACTCCGCCTTTCTGTATAAGCGAGGCATCTATGTTAACCTCGCCTATATCATTGACAATCACTGCGAAGCGTATGCCTCGTTCATTGGTGAGTATATGGTTGAGAAGCGTAGTCTTGCCACTGCCGAGATAGCCCGTGAGCAGCAGCACAGGTATGTCTTTTTTTGCCATGATTCTTATCTGAAAGTATATGTGATGCGCGCGGTGGCGCTTTCGGGAGCGTCATCGTCGTGACGCGTGAACTTGCGGCGCCTTACCTCGGCCATACACGCCTGCACAAGGGCCGAATTGGCAGCGGCAGGCGATTTTCCTCCCACAAGCTCCACCGACCTTACAGTGCCGTCGCGACCTACCACGGCCTTGAGAATGATGCTTCCGGTATCTTCAGAGGGAACAGCGGCATACGACGGCATCGACCAGCCGCCGCCAACGGTGCCGTGGCCTGTGCCGTTGGCATCGGAGCGGCCGCCGTCGGGCTTGCCGGAATCTCCCTTGCCAACACCGGCATTGGAGGTATTGTCGGGTGTGGGCGATGTGTTTTTGAATGCGTCGCCAACACCTTTGCGGGCTTTGCGGCGCGCTTCCTCCTCGGCCTGTTTCTTGAGGTCGGGACCCGTCTGCGGCGGTGTTTCCTTCTTGGGACGCTGTATGGGCGACGGACGCTCCGACACAACATCGGGCGCGGGTGGCGCAGGCTCGCCGGCGTCTATTTTATCAATGCCGGAAGCCTCGGCAGCCTTCGATTCGTGGTTTTGCGGCTCGGGGGTATATGCCGGTGCAGGGTCGGAAGGCCCGTAGGCCATATCGAGAAAATCGACAAATTCCTCTTCCTGCTCCACTATCTCGGCAACAGGCCGGGGCGGCACAGGCAGAGAAAGCTCGTCGAATTTCAGTGTGGCCAAGAGCAGCCACGCCAATATCGCGGCGGCTGCCAGGGCCGTGCAAGCGGCTGCCTGTGTGCGGGAATCACTCAGCGGACTCATTGTTTTCTGTAGCTGGCTCGGCGCCGGCAGATTCCGCCGGAGAAGAGGGCTTGGTGGCAAGTACCATCTTTATAGCGTTTTCGGCTCCGATATTGAGCACGTCCACCACCTTGCCGTAGGGAACGGCCGCATCAGCATACACAGCCACCGCCCCGAGAGAATCTGCCGGAGCTATGGCCGATATGAACAATGCGAGCGAATCCTGGGCCACAGGCACGGGGTCGGCACCGTCGGCCGAAACATAATAGGAACCCTCGGCATCGATAAACATGCGCGTGGTGGGTTTGAGCGGTGTCTGCTGCGAACTCTGGGGCAGGTCTACCTCGAGCGCCGTGGGAAACACGAATGCCGACGTAACCATGAAGAACACCAGTAGCAGGAACACCACGTCGGTCATAGAGGCCATCGAGAAAGTGGCCAGAATGTCCTGCTGTCGTTTGAGTGCCATCAGACAGCGGGTTCGTTAAGGAGGTCCATAAAGTCCATGGTGCTTGCCTCCAGACGGTTCATAATCTTGTTGATGCGCGCCACAAGGTAGTTGTAGGCAAAGAGGGCGGCAATACCCACTATCAGACCGGCCACAGTGGTGACAAGCGCGGCATAGATGCCGGAAGCAAAAGAGGCGATAGTGGCCGAATTACCGGCAGACGCAATGGCGAAAAACGCCTGCACCATGCCGATTACCGTGCCGAGGAAGCCGAGCATGGGCGCTCCGGCAGCGGTGGTGGCAAGCCAAGGCAGGCCGCGGCTAAGCTTGGATATTTCGAGGTTGCCGGTATTCTCTATGGCCACGAGCACGTCGTTCATTGGCCGGCCTATGCGCGTGATTCCTTTCTCGATAAGGCGCGCGGCTGGCGACTGCGTGGCCTGGCACAGGTTGAGCGCGCTCTGAAGCTCGCCTTCGTGCACATAGCCGCGAATACGGTTCATAAAGTTATTATCCTCCTTGGAGGCCCGCGCTATCACGATGGCTCTTTCGGCAAATACATAGATACTGAGCAACAGCAGCAAGGCGAGAGGCACCATAGTCCAGCCGCCTTCGAGGCAAAGATTCCAAAGACTCATTACAGAATGCGTGTGTTAGGGTTAAGACAAGCTTTATAGCGGCGTATGGTTTCTTCCAAGCCGAGGTACAGGGCGTCGCAGATAAGGGCGTGGCCTATCGACACCTCGCTGAGGAAGGGTATGCGGCTGCTGAAGAAGGCGAGATTATCGAGCGACAGGTCGTGACCGGCGTTAACGCCCAGACCGAGCCTGCGGGCGGCATCGGCAGCTTCCACATATGGAGCCACGGCCTCCTCGGGGCGAGTCGGGTAAAGGTCGGCGAAAGGTTTGGTATACAGTTCCACGCGGTCGGCGCCCGTAGCGGCCGCGGCCTTGACTGTATCTACATCGGCTGCCACGAATATCGACGTGCGCACGCCGGCTTCCTTGAATTTCTCAACCAATGCCGACAAAAACTCGCCGTTGGCCTGAACGTCCCAGCCGGCCGACGATGTGAGCACGCCGGGGGCGTCGGGCACGAGGGTTACCTGCGTGGGGCGCACCTGAAGTACGATGTCGATCAGCCGCTCGTCGGGATACCCCTCTATATTGAACTCGCTGCGGAGAAGAGGCCTGAGGCGGAACACGTCGTCGCGGCGTATATGGCGCTCGTCGGGACGCGGGTGCACAGTTATGCCGTCGGCACCGAAGCGCTCCGAGTCAAGAGCTACCACGCACACATCGGGGCGGTTCTCGCCACGGGCATTGCGCAATGTTGCAATTTTATTTATATTAACGCTTAAGTTTGTCATCACTATGGTAATTCGCGGAATTATTCGTATTTTTGTATTTGCTTTAGCACCAACAGAGTCGCATCCCTCTCTTGGACTATGCAAATTTAGTGAGAAAGAAGTAAACGACGAAAGATTTTGCCAACAAAGTTCCCCGAACACGAATATCTCTATCCTCCCGTTGCCGACAGCTCGCGGCTTCTGGTGGGTTGCAGCCGCGAAGACTACAGCGCCTCGCGCATAGCGCACGCCGTGGAGGACTGCGACGCGCACCTGCTCAATCTCAACGTTACGAGCTTCAATACCGGATACGATGCCGACACATACTACGCCGACAATTCCAAGTTCCCGGTTGTGTTCGACATTCGCGTAAGCCACCGCAATGCCGACAGCATAATGCGCTCGCTCGAGCGATACGGCTACACAGTGCTCGACACAGAGGACGCCCCCGGCGCCGACAACGACACTGTGCGCGAACGCATCGACCTTTTCTTCAAATATTTAGAGCCTTAATCATATGCGCATAGCAATTTACGGCAGCAGACGGCAGGAAGAGGCCGCTCCGACGGTAGCGGTGTTTCTCGACGAGTTACGCAGGAGGTCGGTCGACATTGTTATGCACCGCAAACTGTACCGCCATCTTTTCGAGATAATACCTCAGGCACTCGCCGCCGTCGGAACTGTTACCGACAGTTCCGACTTTGAGGCGGACCTTGCCGTGAGCCTCGGCGGCGACGGCACGTTCCTGCGCACCGCCATGTGGGTAGGCCAAAAAGAAATTCCGATAGTGGGCGTCAACACCGGGCACTTGGGCTACCTCACCAGCATAACGGTAGCCGAGCTGCCCCTACTGCTCGACTATCTCGCCTCCGACCATTTCCGCATAGAGCGTCGCGGCCTCATAGAGCTTGCCTCGCCCGCTCTCGAGCCGCATTTCTGCCCCTATGCGCTGAACGAGGTGGCAATAAGCAAAGACGAATCGGCATCGATGATCTGGGCCGAGGTGATGGTCGACGGCGTGAGGCTCGGAGCATACCGCGCCGACGGCCTGCTCGTGTGCACATCGACAGGCAGCACCGCCTATAATCTCTCGGCGGGAGGCCCCATAGTGCAACCAACTGTCAACGTCCACGTGATATCGCCCGTGGCCGCACATTCGCTTGCCATGCGACCGCTCGTTGTCGACGGCAATGCCGAAATAAAGATACTGCCCACCGGGCGCACGCCGCGCGTGAGGCTCGCCCTCGACGGACGTTCCACCGAGATAGAGATGGGCACGGAGATACGGCTTGTGAAAGCGCCTTTCAGCGTTCTGCTGCTTCAACCTGCCGCCTACACCTTTGCCGACGGTCTGCGCGAAAAACTGCACTGGGGCGCGGAATGAGGGCAAGCGCTATAACGATACAGTCGGGACTTTACAGCCACCCCGAACTCGGCGACATACGAATCACTGTCAACGGACGCGCCCGCAGCATCGTGGCTCGCTGGAACGGAGCCGAACTACGGATAACGGTACCGCCAAAACTGCCGCAGGCGGAATACGACCGCTTCATCGACCGTTTCGGGCCGCGTCTGCTCGCCACCAAGCCAAAACCACGCTTCGCCATAGACCAGATACTGGACACGCCGGAAGTTGACTTCTCAATAGTGCAGGGCTGGGAGGATGACAAAGACGTCTTCATGACATCGGTGGAGAAAACGCCGGTACGACGCAAGTACAAAAATTTCTACATACATCTGTCGGCGCTCGCCGTCGACAGAATAGACACAGCCGAAGTTCAGGGGCATATCAACCGACTCATACTTATCGGAGCACACGACGCCAGCGCGAAATTCGTGCTTCCGAGGGCAAGGCAGCTTGCATCGGAGGTAGGACGGCGACCACTCGGCTGGGCCATCAAGGAATCGCGCACCAAGCTCGGCTCATGCTCGTCGCGCGGTATCATAACACTCAGCCCCCGGCTGATATTCCTCCCTCAGGAGTTGCGCGACTTCGTTATATACCACGAGCTGGCACACCTGTCGGAAATGAACCATTCCTCCAGTTTCCACGACGTCTGCAACGAATACTGCGGCGGTCGCGAACAAGAGCTGCAGCAACGCTTACGCCTCTTCCGCTTCCCTGTGTTCTGACGTCGACGGGGATTTTCTACATTAAAGTGTTGATAACCCAATAATTCTTTTTTAATTTTTCGAGTTGCTTTAATGCAACGGGCGCATATACGAACAACCATTCCGACATTCCAAATTATAGCGACAATAGTTTTCACCCCGTTTAAATACCGGTTTTGAACACTTTTGCGCCCGGTTTTGAACGAAATTAGTTATGAAATTATGTACAGACAGCACTTTCAACACTATGTTCATAACATATCTAAACAGCTAAAAACCATACAAAAGCTCTGTTTATAATATGTAGAATTACCAACAGCATACTCCAATAACCTATCAATCCAACATACTCTCCAAAAAGTTATCGCGGCTTTCAACACCGATTATTGTTGTTATTGAGAGTCTGTTTGAAATGATTATTTTTTTTCAAATAAAGAGATAAATAAAAATAAAGGGTGTTGAAAAACTCACTGCTGCCCTATTTTTTGAAATAGGCCTTGATGCGGCGTACGCCCTCTGCCCCGAGTATTGTGAGGCCTGAATATTGGAAAAGTTTCGCAAGGCCGAACAGCACAGTCCAAAGCACTCCCTTGTCCGCCGCACTTATAGGCAGCAGCATTTGCGCGAAACTGAGAATGTAGAAAGGCACGCAGAGCAGCATCACTATCACGCCGGTGCGGAACGACAGCTTGCCGAGAAATTCCTTTACTCTGCCAATCAATTTTTGGTCAAGAAAATTGCAGCTTCGGGGCCGAGGTTGAACAATAAGTCGAGTATGCTCAGGCCGGGTATGAATCCGAGTTCTTGTCCGCGCACCTGCCAGTATTGCGACGAAGGGGCATATTCTTCAAAACATTTGCGCAGAAAAGAATCCGCGCAGTCGTCCGCGGGCGCCTCCTGCGTCCTCGAGCATATCCCGAGGGTTGAGCGCACTATCGAGTCGGCCATGTCGCAAAGCTCCGTTATGGATTGCCCTGTCGGCTCGCTGAACACAGGCATGAGCCTGTCTATGTAAAATTCAAAGAAAGGAGAGCGGCCATAAGCCGTGGCGAGCGTGTCGGGCATCGTTTCCCACCATCTGCCGTGAGCCGATACCTTAACGTCGCACCACAGTGTGGCACCTTCAGGACGGCTCACGGGCACAGTCAAGGAAATTTTACCCCGTGTGGAGGCTATGTCGAAGCGATGAACGCTCTTGAAGCGTTTGTCGTATCTCAGCTCATTGTCGACATAGGCCGCCCCGTAGCGCGCCATCAGGGCATAGTAAGCCACTGAGCCGAACAGCTGCGGAGGCAGCACGGCCACGCGGCCGGGATATAGCGGAGCCGGCTTCATTTGTCGGGATTGGCCGAACGCAGTATGCGGTTCCAGCGTATTTTGCCGTCGAAAAGCGAACGCTCGCGGTCGAACGACGCAAGCACTATCATGGGAGTACCCACTATGTGGTCTTCAGGCACAAAGCCCCAGAAACGCGAATCCTGGGAATTATCGCGGTTGTCGCCCATCATAAAGTAGTAGTCCATATCGAACGTGTAGGTCGTGGCCGGCTTGCCGTCGATATACACCTTTTCGGTAGCGATGTCGAAATAAGCGTCGGAATGTCCCTCGTAGTTGCGTATGCAGCGCTCGTATGTGCGCCAGTTGGCAGGGGTAAGCTCTATGGTCATACCCTTGGCAGGAATGAGGAGGCCTTCGGCACCGCCGTAGTTCGCCAGCGTCCAGTCGGCATCTTCTCCGAAAGGAAAGGCGTATGAATTGGCACCCTCTGCCGAAAAGTATGGAGCGATGTCGTTGAACTTTGCTATGGCGAGCATCGTTCCGTCGGCTTTCATACGGGATATCATATCCGATGTAAGAGGCGCCATATAGGCATATGTGTCGGCCGGAGCATCGCTCAGGAAAGGCTGAATGTTGATGCGCGAGGCGCTCATAGGCTCGAAAGTGCCGAGGTCGGCTTCAGCTATGCCCAGCGAACGGGCATCGTCGGTAGTGAGGGGCCTCGAGGTAGCAAACACATAGTTGAACTGCACGTTCTTGGGGAACGGACGAACGTTGCCGTCGATATACAAGGTGTCGTTGACTATCTTGATGCGATTGCCGGGAAGGCCTACGGCGCGCTTTACGAAATTCTGTCGGCGGTCGACCGGGCGGTATATCACATCGCCGAACGTGGCCTTGTCGGCCTTGATCTTGTCGCGGCCGTACTGCTTCACGAGCAGGTCGTAGTACATCGGTGTTTCCTCGAACTTGGAAGCCACAGTGTCGCCGGCTGGGAAATTGAACACAACGATGTCGCCCTCCTCTACCGAGCGCAGCCCTTTGAGGCGGCGGTACTCTACCGACGGTTTGTCGAGGTACGACTTATGCCCTAAAAGCGTGTTGTGGACAAGCGGGAAATGAACAGGCGTCATAGGCACGCGCGGACCATACACCATCTTGTTTACCCACAGGTAGTCGCCGGTGAGCAGGGTTTTCTCAAGAGAACTCGACGGTATCTGGTAGTTTTGTCCCACGAAGGCAAACACGAAATATACAAGCACCAGGGCATAGACAATGGCGTCGACCCAGCTCATAACCGAACGCGTGACCTTCGATTTGCTTTTCTTCCACCATGTGAACGGTATGTACCCACTTATATATATATCGAAAAGAAGCAGCTCGAAAATAGCAAGCCACCAGTCGCCCATCCAGGCCACCCAGGCTAAAAAAACGATGCTGACAAGTCCGAACCGAATCCAGCGTGTTGTTTTTACTTCTTTCAAACGACGGCGAAAGTCGGCCACAAATCCTTTTTCTTCTTTATTGTCTGAATTTTCCATATAGCCGCAAAGATAACAATTTTCCGGGATATTGCGGGGACTGTCGGTTTTCAACACCTTTTATTTTTATTTATCTCTTTATTTGAAAAAAATAATCATTTCAAACAGCCCTTAAATAGCAACAATAATCGCTGTAGAAAGCCGCTATAACTTTTTTGCTGTTCTATTGCATCTGAGGCTTATTGGTGTCTGATGTATGTAAGTCTACATTTTATTTACAGGCTATACTTCTGTTTTAAAGTATTTTAAGCTTGTTATGAACATAGTGTTGAAAGTGCTGCCTGTACATAATTTCATAACTAATTTCGTTCAAAACCGGGCGCAAAAGTGTTCAAAACCGGTATTTAAACGGGGTAAAAACTATTGTCGCTATAATTTGGAATGTCGGAATGGTTGTTCGTATATGCGCCCGTTGCATTAAAGCAACTCGAATAATTAAAAAAGAATTATTGGGTTATCAACAACTGTTTTAAACAAAGTGTAGAAAGTGTGTCTGTACCCTTTTACGTGCCGCCGGTTCACGCGGTATAATCATTTAATGTATATATAAATTAATTAAATTTATTTAAAATTATTGTGGAATCAAAAAGATAAACATAATATTGCACCGTGAACATAAATCCATTTTAAAACCTATTAATGAAACAACTTTACACAATTCTTGCGACTCTTGCTGTATCTGTGTTACCATCCATGTCGCAGCAGGTGGTGCCTTCTCAAACCATTCCTGTCAAGGTGCCGAAGCATATTGAACGTATGCACGCGCCAGAAAGCTCGAAGTCGGAATCGGAAATCTACGATGTGACGATGATTCTCTCGGAAGACTTCGAGAAGTTCACCAAAGGTACGGTTGAGAAGCCTGATACCGAAGTTCTCGACGGGTTCATTAATTCTGAACTTACCCAAGCGCCCTACTGGAGCGCCCAAAGTGTGTATCAGGCCGGTGGCAGCGTTTTCATAGACCGTGCCAACGACATCAATGCCAATCTGTGTTCTCCTATCCTTGAACTGCCTGATAATGGCAAGCCCGTGGTGGTTACTTTCAAAGGGCGTCTTGGGGACAAGACATACAACCACGACTGGGTGCAGGTATATATGATAGATGTTACAGATCCTAACGATCCAAAGACATTCACCAACGATTATGCCAATTGTTACGACGAATGGAAGGAATATAAGTTCGTGTTAGACAAGGCAAGAAAAGGCACCGACTTCTTCTTCCAGTTCAGCGGTTATGACACGTCGGTTCTTTTCGACGATATAGAGATAAAGTTCCTTGACCCGAAGGTAACTCCTCCTGTGGCAAGCGCGCATTCCGATTTCCACCTCAAAGGATTCACCGCCAACTGGGAAGCTGTGGAAGGGGCCGATTCCTATCTTGTAAGTCTGTATACAATCAATGCCGACCGCGACAAAACCCGCAATTATATTGTCAAAGACCGGCCGGTAGACGGTACCAGCTATGCCTTTTCCGACATAGAAACACACGAAGCTACATACTACTATGTGGTAAAAGCCAAGAAAGGCAATACCGAATCGCCTGAATCAAAGGCAATAAAGGTAAACGGGCTTATCACCCCTTCCGATATTAAGGTGACTACCGGTTCGTCGGGCAATCTGGAAATATCGTGGTCGGAAGTTCCGGGCGCCGACTATTACGAATTTATGGCATACCGCCAGTATGAGGCAAAGACAGACGAAACATTTGTAGTTTCTGAAGAAAACTTCGACAAACTTGTTTCTTCCGGCACGCCGCTCGAACCCGAGTGGGATCTGCCCGAGCAGGAAGAACTCGACGAATTTACAAACCAGCCCGGCTGGATTGCCCAGAATCCTGCTCACATCAATGGCGCTTACGGTCTTGTAGGCTATTATTATCAGCAGTACGGCTCTCTCGCATTCCTTGAATCGCCCTATATGGACCTCTCGCCAAATGGTGGGAATGTGAATGTGTCGCTCGACCTGTATGGCGCTTATGTTGATGAGCTTGACATATGCAATGCCATTGTGCGTATGATGACTGTTGACCTTGAGAATCAGGAACTCAAAACTGTAGATAGAAAGACAATAGTGGATCTTCCCGCCGAATGGACAAGTCACTCCGTTGACTTGAAGGGAGGCACAAATCTGTCGACTATCGAAATTCTTTCTACGGCAGGCTATCTCTTCATTGACAATATCTTGATTACACAGCAACTCAAGGCCGGCGAAAAAGCCAAGGTTATTTACAGTGATACCAAAACTGAAAAAAACAGCATAAGCGTGCCGGTGCTCGACATTCTCCGTGGACAGGACATAGTGTTCAGAGTCCGTGCCGTCCGTGAGATATGGGACGAGATGCACTTCTCTGTCAATGAATACGTTCGCGGAGCCTATACAGGCGAACACAGCTATTCTGTTGCCACCTCGGGTATCGAAGGTGTGGAGTCCGGCTCGGCGCAGACGAAGGTTATGATTGAAAACGGCACTCTGTTCGTTGTCAATCCCGATGGCGAGGCTGTAGAGGTATTCGATACCATAGGGCGCAATGTGGCTTCCGACCACAGCGGAGCGCAGTTGGTGACAATACCTCTGGATTCTGAAGGTATATACATTGTCCGTGTGGCCGACAAGACTTTCAAAGTACTATGATAGATTCTCAGTAGTGCCGTGCAGCCCGTGCGGCACTACTGAAAAAAATGTCTAACCAGAAAATAACAGTTTATGAAAAAATTTTTACTCATCGTTCTTGCCGTCTTGGCGTGCTGTGTCACAGCGTTGGCTGAAGACTGGAATATCACGCTCAAGGTGCTGCGTGGTGCCGACCTTGTGAGTGCTGTCGTTGGCAGTAGCCCAGAGTCAGGTGAAAAAATAAATCTTGTAGAGGGCGACAACCA
Source organism: uncultured Muribaculaceae bacterium (assembly GCA_910579035.1). Lineage (GTDB taxonomy): Bacteria > Bacteroidota > Bacteroidia > Bacteroidales > Muribaculaceae > CAG-873. Next base: position 41,154 of record CAJTSR010000013.1, read on the forward strand.
GATTACGATACCCTCCGATAACTCGTTGTATATAATTCCGACAAACGAAACCGACATAGTAAGTTTTAAAGATTCAGATGGCGATGATGTCGAGAAAAGTTATTTTGGCAATTACTACGAAATCTATGCCAGTTCGTATGGAAGTCCCTATTCGCCCTACACTCTCTCGGTAGTCCCTGAATCGGAGTACCGCACCAAGACGGTTACGGTGAAAATGGACGATTGCTCCAAAGTCTCGATAGTGCGTGCCGACGGAAAAGAGTTCAAACCCGAGGAAAACACAGTTTCCATACTTTATAACCCCGACGAGGAGTCGAAGCTTACCATAAAGCCGCGCTCGTGGAGCGACATGTTGTACAAGGTTTCTGTAGGCGGTAAGGACGTAAGCAAATCGGGCGACCGATTCTATGTGGAACTTGTCGACAAGACGGGCGACGCGCCTGCGTATGTCGACGAAATCGACGTGGCTGCCAACTTCCCCGAAGGCTTGAAGTTCAAGACCGTTATCACTCTTGACGGCCCCTCGGAGATGATAAGCTATATCCGTATCAACGATGCCGACGTTAGCGACCTTGCCGCATGCCTTACCGAGGACGGCTTCGAGGCATCTCCCGGCGATAAGATAGCGATAGGCTACCACAAGGATTATAAGATAGAGAACGTGGTGGATAACGGCAAAGAAGAATATGTTTACAGCCAGTTTACCATCGACGGTATCGACTGCGACCACAATATATCTATAAAAGGTCACAAATACGCCATATTCAATGTGGTATTCAATGTCAGCGGCCCTGAAGGAATAGTGTCAGATCCCGAAAAAGTATTTGTTGAAGGATCGAACACATTCAAGATTTCTGAAAAGAACACCAGCATGAAATTCACTGCGGCTCCCGGATATTATTACGAAACATTTACCGACGGTACCACCGACTATCTCAGCCTTTCAGACTGGACTTCGTATGGCAGAATATATCTTGATATAAAAGAAGGTGCGGAATATACCATCGTGGCAAAGAAAATACGCCGTGACAACGAACTCGTGGTTTTCTTTGATGATTTCAGCGATATAAGTTTCTATAATTTTAAAACGAGTTTCAAGAATTACACTGAACTGCCCGAACAGATGGTTGCGGGTTACAACACCGTCAACTTCCGCGACGAAGACGGCTATTTCACAGTGTATGCGTCGGGTTCGTACGACGGATTCTATGCCTATAAAAACGGTGAATTGCTTACTCTTTCTTATGAGAGTGCCAAATTCTTTGAAGATGCCGATGTGAAGCACGGCGATGTTTACAAGGTGTTCTTTAGAAACAAACCTGCGGCGCACACTGTGACTTTCAACGCGGCTTCCGGCCTGCTTGACGGCTATGACGTGAAGAAAGACCTTATTGCAGATGCCGACATAACGGCTCCTGTGGAGGCTGTAGGCAAGACGCGCTTCACTATCTCCCCCAAAGCACGCGCTGCCGAAGGCGACCTCGTGGTAAAAGTTGGCGACAAGACCATCGAGCCTGTCAACGGAGTATACACCTTTGAAACCGAGGGTGACACCGAGGTGGCAGTAAGCAGCCCGACAAGCGGAATCGAAAACGTGCTTGTGGGCGAACAGGCCACAGCTGATGTCTACAATCTTCAGGGCATATGCGTGGTTCGCGGTGCTTCGGCATCGGATATAGAGGCACTTCCCGCAGGTATCTATATTGTAGGCGGCCAGAAAGTGCGTGTCAGATAAGCGCTTCCGATATCCATATAAAAAAACAGCGGATCGACCGGTCCGCTGTTTTTTATATCCCTACTGATCTGGCATATACGGCTCGATGTGGACGTTGCTTATCACCTCCTTGCCGAACTCTTGTCGGAGAGCGGTTTCAACGTTGGTGGCTATAGTGTGTCCCTCCTGCACACTGATGTCGGCTTGTACCTTTATGTGTACGTCGATTATGGCAAGGCGTCCGTTGCGGCGGGTGCGCAGGTGGTGGAAGGCGCGCACACCGTCGGTGTGCGATATTATCTCTTCGGCTCTTTTAACCTTCTCGGCCGACAGCGACTTGTCGAGTAGCTCGTCGATGGCCGGTCGGCAAATCTGTATGGCCGACACGGCGATGAATACCGAGATGAGTACCGACGCCACTGGGTCGAGAATATGCCATCTGTCGCCGAGAAAATAAGCAGCTGAAATGCCGGCCACTGTGGCTATCGACGATATTGAGTCGCTGCGGTGGTGCCACGCGTTGGCTGTGAGCGACGACGAGTTGACCGTCCTTGCCTTCCTTATAGTATAACGGAATAACAGTTCTTTCGACACTATCGACGCCACGGCTATGAACAGCGTCGACAATCCCGGGCGCGGGCACTCTATGCCCTCGAAAGAATCAACTATCGCCATCGCGCCTGAATATGCTATGCCCAAGGCTGCCATAAGCAGGAACACGCCGATTATTAAGGTAGAAAAGGTTTCAAACTTGCCGTGGCCGTAGGGGTGGTCGCTGTCGGCACTTTTGTATGCCATGCCGACAAAGAATATAACAATGAGGTCGGTTGCGAAGTCGCTGAGCGAGTGAATGCCGTCGGCCACCAAGGCGTCGCTATGTCCGTAGATGCCGAAAAATATCTTCAGCGCCATAAGCACGGCATTGACCCAGAATCCGACCCATGTCACATGCCGTATCAGTCTTACTTCGGCAGTCTGCCTGTTGTTGTCGCTCGTTTCCATCTCTACATCGTTTTGTGGAATCGTAAAAGTAGGCATTTCCCTTCGACTCTCCAAATCAGAAGCAATTATGGCGCGCAAAAAAAAGTCGCTAACTGATGAAGTTAACGACTTGTGGTGGAGCACAGCGGACTCGAACCGCTCACCTCGACACTGCCAGTGTCGCGCTCTAGCCAGATGAGCTAGTGCCCCGGTTATTTTGCGTTGCAAAGTTAGAAATATTTTACGACGTTGCATAAAAAAAATATCAGTTTAATATTCATTAAGTTTTTTAGACAGGTTTTAGTGGCGTTATGCCAAATAATTGCCGTACCTTTACAACATAAAAACCAATACCTTGCAAAACAGCTATGAAGTCTATGAAAGTTTTGGCACTGGCATCGCTACTATGCGCGTGTCCAGCCTTGTTTGCTAACGAATCGTGCAACAACGCGGCGGCAAATGCCTGCTGCAAAGCCCGGACGGCTGAGAACAGCGTTGTGGTAGGCGCTGCCCGCACTGCCCAGTATGTGCCCGGTCTGCGCGGCAAGCGTGTGGCCTTGTTCTCGAACCATACCGGCATGGTGGGCGACAAGCACACCCTCGACATTATGCTCGGCGAAGGACTCAATGTGGTAACCCTCTTTTCGCCCGAACACGGCTTCCGAGGCACCGCCGATGCCGGCGAGCACGTGGGCAACAGTGTTGACGAGCCTACCGGCATACCCATCGCCAGCCTTTACGGCGGCAAAGGCACCCGTATGCCTGCCAAGGAGGTGATGGACGGCCTCGATGTTATAGTAGTCGATATTCAGGACGTGGGTCTGCGCTACTATACCTATTACTGCACTATGATCGACCTGATGAATGCCGCCAAGGCATATGGCAAGCAGGTGGTGGTGCTTGACCGTCCCAATCCCAACGGCATGTATGTCGACGGCCCCATCCTTGATATGAAATACGAATCAGGAGTAGGACGCCTGCCCATAACCGTGGTACACGGTATGACTCTCGGCGAGATTGCACGCATGGCGAACGGTGAAGGCTGGCTCAAGAACGGCGGCAAGGTTTCGCTCAAGGTTGTGCCCTGCGAAAACTATACCCACCAGACCCGCTACGAGCTGCCCATAGCCCCGTCGCCCAATCTGCGCACTATGAAGGCCATCTACCTCTATCCTTCGGTATGCTACTTCGAGGCTACCCCGGTGAGCCTCGGCCGTGGAACCGATTTCCCCTTTGAAGTGTACGGCCATCCCGATATGAAAAACCGCGACTTCGAGTTTACTCCCCGCAGCGTGGCCGGCGCCAAGAATCCTCCGCAGCTCGACAATCTCTGCCATGGCGTTGACCTGCGCAATATCAGCGACGAAGAAGCCATCGCACAGGGTATCAACCTCGAATATGTAATCGACGCGTACCGCGACCTCGATATGGGCGACAAGTACTTCCGCAACTTCTTCGAGCTTCTGATTGGCCGTGGCGATATCCGCCAGATGATTAAGGACGGCAAGAGTGCTGCCGAAATCAAGGCCACATGGGCCGGCGACGTTGCCAAATTCCGCGAACAGCGCCGCCCCTACCTCCTCTACGCAGAATAATTCTAATAATGAGGAGTTAGGAATGAGGAATTAGAAAGGATTTAATTAGAAATGAGGAATGTGGAATTAGGAACTGAAACTCCTCACGACAAATTTCTCATTCCTCATTTCTAATTAATACTTCCACACTCGGCATTCCACATTACTAACTCCACATTCCTAATTAAATACTTCCTCCCTCCTCATTCCTAATTCCTCATTCCTAACTCCTAATTAAAAAATGTCCCTACCGGTAATAGTAATTATAACCATCGTGGCATATTTCGCGCTGCTTATGGCGGTGTCGTACTATGCCTCGCGAGGTTCCGATAACACCACATTCTTCACTGGCAAGCGCCAGACACCGTGGCCCATCGTGGCCTTTGCAATGATAGGCGCCGCGATATCCGGCGTAACATTCATATCCGTGCCCGGCATGGTGGCCGCCAAAGGCTACTCATACCTACAAATGGTGCTTGGCTTCATTGTAGGATATGCCGTGATAGCCTTTGTGCTGGTGCCTATGTTCTACAAGCGCAACCTCATATCTATCTACGGCTACCTTGAAGAACGCTTCGGCAGCTCCACCTACAAAGCCGGAGCATGGTTCTTCTTCGTGTCGAAAATGCTTGGTGCTGCAGTGCGCTTCTTTGTTGTCTGCGCCGTGTTGCAGTACCTTGTGTTCTCGCCACTGCACATACCCTTCGTGTTCAATGTCATTGTCACCATAGCCCTGATATGGCTCTACACCATGCAGGGCGGCGTCAAGACCCTCATATGGACCGATACCCTCAAGAGCTTCTGCCTCATAATGTCGGTGATACTCTGCATATACTTCGTAGGTACCAATCTGGGCTTCTCCTTCGGCGAAATGACATCTGCCATAGCCGACCACCCCACCTCGCGTATGTTCTACTTCGATAATCCCAAGGAAGGCACATACTTCTGGAAGCAGTTCCTTGCCGGCGTGTTCATGGTTATCGCCACCACGGGCCTCGACCAGGATATGATGCAGCGCAACCTCGCCTGCCGCAACAGCGGACAGAGCCAGAAGAATATGCTTGTGAGCGGCGTCACACAGTTCTTCGTCATAGCCCTCTTCCTCCTTTTGGGTACCCTCCTCGTTATCTTTATGGATAGCAAGGGAATGGAGCATCCCGCCAAGAGCGACGATATTTTCGGCATGGTGGCCACTCATCCCGACGTGCCCATCGTGGTAGGCATTCTCTTTGTGCTCGGACTGATTTCTGCGGCATATTCGGCAGCGGGTTCGGCACTAACCTCGCTCACCACGTCGTTCACTATCGATGTGCTCGAAGCACACAAGAAAAACGACGACAAGGTGCTCACCCGTACCCGCAAGGCCGTCCATATAGCAATGTCGGCTATGATGGGCCTGGTGATTATCGCTTTCTATTATCTCAGCGACCAGGACGCCATATCGGCCGTGTATACCCTCGCCTCCTACACTTACGGGCCTATTCTCGGCCTATTCGTGTACGGTATGTTCTGGAAGAAGCCCGTCCACGACCGCTTTGTGCCCGTGGTGTGCGTTCTCGCACCCTGCCTTTCGTGGTGCATACAGTGGGGGCTGAATCATTTCTTCGGATATGAGACAAGTTTCGAGCTTCTTATCATGAACGCTCTTCTTACTGTTATCGGTCTTCGCCTTCTGTCGATAGGTCGTAAAAAAGAGGCTGTAGAAGCCGCGTAAATGGCTCGCGACCTTTTCAACCGCTATCTTTGGCTCGTGGATACAATACGCCGCTACGGGCGCATATCGCGGGCCGAACTCGACGAGTGCTGGCGGCGCTCGCCCTTCTCGCAGGGCGAGGCGCTGCCGCGCCGTACTTTCTACAACTACAGGCAGGCGGTAGAAGAGCTGTTCAATGTCGAGATAAAGTGCGACTCAAAGACATACGAGTACTATATCGACGATAGCGACACCCACAACGAGGGTATGACCGACTGGTTGCTGAACACGGCGGCTGTCAACGACGTGCTCAGCAACTCCCGCGAGATAGCCGACCGTATATTTATCGAGGACGTGCCCTCGGCAAGGCATCACCTCGCTCCGGCTATCGACGCCATAAAGGAATGCCACCCGATGCGCTTCGACTATCTGCCCTATTACCGCACGCGCCCTACCCTCGGCGTGGTAATAGAGCCGTACTTTCTGAAGATTTTCCGCCAGAGGTGGTATGTGACAGGGCGCAACGTCGAAGAAAATCGAGTGAAGACCTACGCCCTGGACCGTATCAGCTCGCTGAATATCCTGCCTGAGGCCTTCGAGCCGGATCCTTCTTTCGATGCCGAGGAATACGTGCGCTATCTTTTCGGGATAGTGTCGAGCAAAGGCGAGCCACGGCGCATTGCGCTGCGCACCGATTCGCGGCAGGCAAAGTATTTCCGCGCCCTGCCGCTGCATCACACGCAGGAAGAAGCCGTCCACGACGCCTATTCCATATTTTACTATAAGATGAAGATCACCGACGACTTAGTGTCGGAACTACTCTCGTATGGCGCCCGCATAGAGGTTCTCGAGCCGCCCGAACTGCGCGCACGCCTCCTCTCCGACCTCACGGAAGCCTTGAAACACTACATGTAGTAGCGCGACCGCCGCGTTTCCAAAGAACAACGAGCCTGCTGTGCGCTTTCACACAGCAGGCTCGTAAATCATTGAATCACAATATATAGTAGGGACGCGGCGTGCCGCGTTTTCCGCGAAGATCCGCGTTTTTCCCGTGACGAACGTTAAATTACCGGGACATTAGTTCGCTGAATCTCCGCGCAGAATAGCCGAGTAGCGTTCGGGATCATTGATAAGGTCGAGAGCGGCGTTGAAATCCTTGTTTTGCTTGCTGAGCGGTCGGAAATACGAGCCGTCTTCGTATAGGTCGCGTGCTAACAGCCCCTTCATAATTGCCGTTATGATGCCTTTTGAGCGCTCCCACTGATCCTCGTTGAATGGTATCTTGGCATCGTTGCCGGCGGCTATGAGTTTGTCGGTAAGTTCCTGAGGTATGTCGAACGAGGTCTGGAAATCATTGTCCGTGGGATATTTCTTCAATAGCTCGGCACGGTTGGCGTCGACATAGTTTATGCAGGTGCGGTTCAGTATGCCTTTGGCAACGAGGTCGCGGTAGTACACGCTGAAATGCGATGTGTCGGCCGGTACGAATATGTCGGGTATGATTCCGCCTCCGCCATATACAGGGCGGTTATTCTTCAGCGTGTGGTATTTCAGCGAGTCGGGACGCTGAATGCTGTCGGCGCTCCAAAGCTCGCCGCTGTCGAAGCGGTTGTACAGCTCCAGTAGGTACTCTTCACCGTGTCCTTTGTCGTAATGCTTCTGTATGCAACGGCCCGAAGGCGTGTAGTAGCGCGATACAGTGAGGCGTATCATCGACCCGTCAGGGAAGGGGAAAGGCCTTTGTACGAGTCCTTTGCCGAATGTGCGGCGTCCAACAATCAGCCCTCGGTCGTTATCCTGAATGGCTCCCGACAGAATCTCTGCCGCAGAGGCCGAGTACTGGTCGGTAATCACCACTATCCTGCCGTCGAGGAACGAGCCGCCGTTTTCTGTCTTGTACTCCTGCTTCGGAGAGCGACGCCCCATAGTGCTTACCACAGGCGTGCCTTTGGTCAGGAACTCTCCGGCAAGCTCGAATGCCGCCCCGAGATAGCCTCCGCCATTGCCCGATAGGTCGAGAATGAGGTTTTTCATTCCTTGGGCGCGCAGTTTCTCCATGGCGCGGCGCACTTCGCCCGGGGTGTCTTCGGCAAAGCGGGTGATGCGTATGTAGCCCGTCGACGGGTCGGCCATAAATGTTTCGTCCACGCTGTATACCGGTATGTCGTCGCGGGTAAGGGTGAAGTCGATAAGTTCCGGCCCTCGCTTTACCTTGAGGTTGACTACCGAGCCTTTGGGACCGCGCAGCACCTTTATAATCTGCGAGTTCACCATCTTCTTGCCTGCTATCACGGTGTCGTTGGCGCTTATTATCCTGTCGCCGGGCATAATGCCGACTTTCTCCGAGGGGCCGCCGGCGGTGGTCTGTATCACGTACACGGTGTCCTCAAGCATGTTGAACTGTATTCCGATGCCGCTGAACTTGCCTTCGAGCGGAGCCGTGAACTCTGCCGTTTCTGCCGGTGTGGAATATGCCGAATGGGGGTCGAGAGTCTTGAGCATTGCCTTGATGGCCTCGGCCACTATGGTGTCGGAATCCACGTCTTCGACGTAGAAATTCTCGATTATACTGTTGGCGACACGCAGTTTGGTATCCGAGGTAAATTCCTGAGAGTATGCGGTAACAGCAAAGATGGCTGCGAAAGCGAGGATTAGTTGCTTCATATATGAATTATTTAGGGAGGAAGGCGGAGGTGTCTACACCGTATGCCTGAAGTTCGCGTACTACCGACGATGAAATTGCTCCGAGTTCGGGCTTGCTGAATAATATAACACTTTCGATGCCCGAAAGTTGGTGGTTTATGTCGGCCATGTCGCGCTCGTAATCGTAATCTTTGGCCGAGCGTACGCCGCGCAGCAGTGCCGTGGCTCCGAACTGGCGTGCTGCGTCGACGGTAAGCCCGCTGTATGCCTCTACGCGTATGCGGGGTTCGCCGGCAAAAAGGCGGCGTATCGGCTCGAGCACGGCCTCGGCGTCGGCCTTGGGCTTGGACGCGTTGATGCCCACGCCTATTATCAGCTCGTCGAATATGGCAAGACCGCGCCTTGCTATGTCGGCGTGGCCTGCGGTGAATGGGTTGAATGTGCCCGGAAACAGGGCTGTCCGCTTATTGGTCGATACTTGTGTCATCTTCCACTACGAGGTTGTCGATAATAAAATTCTGGCGCTCCATTGTGTTTTTGCCCATATAGAACTCGAGCACCTCTGCTACGCCGTCCTCCTTGCGGAGTGTCACGCGGTCGACCCTCATGTCGGGTCCTATGAAGTCGCGAAATTCTTCAGGCGAAATCTCTCCGAGGCCCTTGAAGCGCGTTATTTCGGCATTTTCGCCGAAACGGCGTATGGCTGCCACGCGTTCGTCGTCGGTATAGCAGTACACGGTGTCGTCGGGCGCGTTTTCCTTGCGGGCTCGCCCGGTGCGCTTGGCCGTCTTTTTGTTTCTCACACGGAAGAGAGGCGTCTGGAGCACGTACACGTGCCCTTTCTTGATGAGGTCGGGGAAGTACTGCAAGAAGTATGTGAGCATCAGCAGGCGTATGTGCATGCCGTCGACGTCGGCATCGGTGGCTATGATTACCTTGTTGTATCGCAGTCCGTCGATACCGTCCTCGATGTTCAGCGCGGCTTGGAGCAGACAAAATTCCTCGTTGGTGTAAAGTTCTTTCTTGGTGGCTCCGTATGCGTTGAGTGGCTTTCCGCGCAGTTTGAACACCGCCTGGGTTTCGACGTTGCGCACTTTTTCGATTGAGCCTCCGGCAGAGTCGCCCTCGGTTATGAATATGCTGGTGGCCTCTTTTTTCTCGTCGGAGCCTCGGCTGTCGTTGAGATGCACGCGGCAGTCGTTGAGCTTGCGGTTGTAGAGGCTTACTTTCTTGGCTGTTTCGCGGGCTTTTTTTGCCACGCCCGACATCGCCTTGCGGTCGCGTTCGCTTTCCTGTACTTTTTTGAGTATCACCTCGGCCACATCGAGCTCGCGATGCAGGTAGTTGTCGAGTTCTTTCTTTATGAAGTCGCCTATGAACTTGGCTATGGTCACGCCGTTCGGCGACATCTCGCGCGAGCCGAGCTTGGTCTTTGTCTGCGACTCGAACACAGGGTCCTGCACGCGTATGGCGATGGCAGCCACCATGCCGTTGCGAATGTCGGAGTACTCGAAATTGCGGTTGAAGTATTCCTTGAGCGTGCGGCTCACAGCCTCCTTGAACGCGCTTAGGTGCGTGCCGCCCTGCGTGGTATGCTGTCCGTTGACAAAGGAATAGTATTCCTCGCCGTATTGGTTGACATGGGTTATGGCTATCTCTATATCCTCGCCTTTGAGGTGTATGATAGGGTATAGCGGATCCTGGGTGAGGTTGTCTTTGAGCAGGTCGAGCAGGCCGTGACGCGAGGAGAACTTCTGGCCGTTGAATACCATGGCCAGACCGGCGTTGAGGAATGTGTAGTTCTTGAACAGCGGCACCACAAATTCCTCGCGGAAAGCGTAGTTGCGGAATATGTCGGCCGACGGCACGAAGCGCACGAGTGTGCCGTCGTCTTCGTCGGTATCCGTCACAGGGCTTTCCTCTATGAGGTTGCCCATGGAGAACAGCGCCCTCTTGCACTGGCCACCTCGGAATGACATTATTTCAAAGCTTGTTGACAATGCGTTTACAGCCTTGATACCCACGCCATTGAGGCCTACGGACTTTTGGAATGCCGATGAGTCGCGGAACTTGCCGCCTGTATTCATCTTTGATGCCACATCGACAAGTTTGCCGAATGGTATGCCTCGGCCGAAGTCGCGTACCGAAGCCGAAGAAGCGTCTACATCGACGATAATCCTGCGGCCGAATCCCATCATAAATTCGTCGATGGAGTTGTCCATCACCTCTTTGAGCAGGACGTAGATGCCGTCGTCGGAGTTGGTGCCGTCGCCTACTTTGCCGATATACATACCGGGGCGTTGCTGGAGGTGTTCCTTCCAGTCGAGGGTCTGTATGTCGTCCTCGCTGTATTGTGCTGTGCCGGCAGGACGGTCGAGTGGCAGTATGTCGTCTTCTTCGGTCATAGTGGTATTATTGGCTTATATTGAGGAATTTGCGGGCTTTTTCGATGTCGGACGCGTGGTCTACGTCGATGATTTTGCCAAAGGGAAATGCCTGTACGCTCAGGCCGTTGTCGACGAGCGCGCGCTGGTAGTTGCGCATGCGGCTCATTCCGCTTTCTATGCAGGGCGCAAGCAGGTCCACAGCCTTTTTCGTGAGGCCGTAAATACCGCCCGATATGTATCTGTCGCCTTGGTCGGTGTCGAAGAAGCCCGTGATTCCGAGCTTGTCGTCGGTTCGGACATACAGTGGCTTTTCGTCGTCGATATAGTCCGTCACGCCCATAAAGGCGTCGGCGTCGGTCACGGCGTCGAAAGCCTCGGCATAGCGGTAGAAATCTTCCGGGTGGAAAATAGTGTCGACCGTGGTGGCGATTACCTTACCGGAGGGTATGTCGCGGGTCACTTCGCGCAGGCTGTGCATAGAGCTTGGTGTTGAAGCCACCACGACTCTCAGTATGGGCATTTCCTGCGCGAGCGCTTCGAGATACTCGCATACCTCCGGCATCTTGGCGTTTGCTATCACGCTGATGCTCTCTGCTTTGTATGCTGCGAAAATATCGATGAGGCGTTTGAGCATGGGGCGGTCGTCGAGCCGCACCATGGGTTTCGGCACGGGCACGCCTTCCTGGGCCAGACGCGATCCCTCTCCTGCGGCGATTATGGCGTAGTGCATTATTTGTCTTCTTCCTTGGGTGTTTCTGCGCGTGTTTCAGGCGCTTTCTTTTCTTTCTCGGGGTGCTGTCGGCGCAGCGGGCGTCGGTAAGCCTCGTCGTAGTTCTGCCTGTTGCGGTAGATGTCGATGGCGGCATACACTGCTTCGCGGAGCGAGGCCGGCGATGCCAGTCCTTTGCCGGCGATGTCGTAGCCGGTACCGTGGTCGGGCGATGTGCGCACGAAAGGCAGACCGGCAGTGAAATTGACACCCGAATCCATCGATAGTGCCTTGAACGGTGTCAGACCCTGGTCGTGGTACATTGCCAAAATGCCGTCGAAAGTCTTGAAGTTTCCGCTGCCGAAAAATCCGTCGGAGGGATAAGGTCCGAAAGCGAGTATGCGGCTGTCGCGTGCCTGCTCGAGAGCGGGAGCTATGATATCGTTTTCCTCGCTGCCTATAAGGCCTTTTTCGCCGGCGTGGGGGTTGAGCGACAATACTGCTATCCGAGGGTTTTGCACGCCGAAATCACGGCGCAAAGAGCGGTCGAGGCGTGTGAGCCTGTCTACAATCAGTTCTTTGGTAAGGGCCTCCGGCACTTTGGAAACCGGGGTGTGGACAGTGGCGAGGGCCACGCGCATATGCTCGTTGCATAGAATCATGAGTGCCTTGCTGTCCTGCTCGGGTGTTTCGGCGTTCGTGAGCGATGCTTCGAGATATTCTGTATGGCCGGGGAAATTGAATCCGGGGCTTTGTATCGAATGTTTGTCGATAGGCGCTGTTACCAGAACATCGATAGCACCTTCGCGCAAATCGGTAACAGCCGCTTCAAGGGCTGCGAAAGCTGCCGCTCCGGCTGCTTCCGACTCTTGTCCCGGCTCTATTTTGAGGTCTTCGCCTACGACGTTGACGATATTGAACGCGCCGTCGCGGGCTTCCGATGCGCTGTCTACCTTGTTGAGATTGACTTGCGGCAGCTCCATGGCCTTGCGGTAGAAGGAGGCCGCCTTTGCCGAACCGTAGACCACCACAGTGCATAGGTCGGCAAGGCGGGTGTCCTCAAGCATTTTGAGTATCACCTCGTAGCCTATGCCGTTGGTGTCGCCGTGGGTTATGCCTACTTTTATCTTATTGTTGTTCATTTAGATTTGTCGGTTATTGTGAAATTTGGGTGCGTGCCTTGCCTGCCAGCATGCCGCACGCGGCCATAATGTCCTCGCCGCGCGAGGCGCGTATAGTGGCTGTGATTCCTGCGGCGTTGAGGCGGTCGCGGAACGCTTCCATGGTGCGGGTGTCGGAGGGTTCGCCCTCGAAACCCGGCGTGCGGTGGAAACGTATCAGGTTCACGCGGGCGTCGGTGCCCCGCAGTATGCGGGCGAGGGCGTCGGCGTGGCGCTCGTCGTCGTTAATACCGGCGAACATGGTGTATTCCATCGACAGGCGCCGCTGGTGGGCGAAGTCGTGCTCTTTTAGCAGCGGCATTATCTCGCGCAGCGGGAAGGCTTTCTCCACAGGCATGAGGCGTTCGCGCTCGGCTGCGAAAGGCGAGTGAATGCTTAGCGCTATGTGTACGTTGGTGCGTTCGAGCAGTTCGGCGAGTCCTCGTGTGTTGCCGATGGTCGATACCGTTATTCTGCGCGGGCTCCATGCCATACCCCATTTGGAGGTAAGTATGTCGATGGCCGAGAGCACAGCCTGAAGATTGTCGGTAGGCTCGCCCATGCCCATGAACACGATGTTGGTAAGGTCGGTGCTTCGAGGCACCGAGAGGACCTGGTTGATTATGGCGCCTGCATCGAGATTGCCTTGGAAGCCGCCCTGCCCTGTCATGCAGAACTTGCAGCCCATGCGGCAGCCCGCCTGGCTGGAAACGCACAGAGTGGCGCGGTCGCGGTCGGGAATGAAGACGGCCTCGACGTCGCGTCCGCCTACGCCTTCAAAGAGGTATTTGGCGGTTCCGTCGGAGCTTACGGCCTCAGCTTTGGGGGCTTCGCGCCCCACGGTGTATTCCGTCGACAGTTTGCGGCGAGCCTCCTTGGGGAGGTCGGTCATAGCCTCGATGGAATCGACGCGCTTCTGATAGAGCCATGCAGCCATCTGTCCGGCGGCAAAGCTCCTCAGGCCTACTTCGGCAGCAACCTGCCGCAGTTCCTCGAGAGTCAGCCCAAGCAGTTTCTTCATCAGTCGAAATTTTGGGCCATAGCCTTCATGGCGCGGTATGCGGGCACTCCACGGTACAGTATCGAGTACACACCGTCGAGTATTGGCATTGCCACGTTGAAGTGCTGGTTTATGTCGTGGATACACTTGGTGCCGTAATATCCTTCGGCGGTCTGTTCCATCTCCATTCTGGCGGCTTTTACCGAATACCCGCGGCCTATCATCGAGCCGAAGTTGTGGTTGCGGGAAAAGCGCGAATAGGCAGTCACCAGAAGGTCGCCGAGATATACGGAGTCGCATATCTGGCGCGGACGCGGACAGGCGGCGTCGACAAAGCGTTCCATTTCGCGTATGGCGTTGGATATCAGGATTGCGCCGAAGTTGTCGCCGGTCTTCATGCCGTGGATAATGCCGGCGGCTATGGCGTAGACGTTCTTGAGCACGGCGGCATATTCGATGCCGTCGACGTCGCTCGACGTTATGGCGTGTGTGTTCTTGCCTCTTATGAGCTTGGCGAAGTCCTCGGCCATTTCGAGGTTCGCGCAGCCTATGGTGAGGTAGGACGGCCTGTCGAGCGCCACTTCCTCGGCGTGGCAGGGGCCGGATACCACAAGGTTGCGGGCCGGGTCGACGCCGAAGCGCCGCACCATATAGTCGGTTATCAGCTCGTTGGTGTCGGGCACGATGCCTTTCACTGCCGATACTATGGCCTTGCTGCTGATGTCGACGGTGATTTTATCCATATGGTCGGTAAAATACGGCGACGGCATCACCAGCAGCAGCGTGTCGGCATTCTCGCACACGGCGTTGATATCGCTTGAGAAGTTGATGCGCTCGATGTCGAAGTCCACATCGGTAAGGTATGCCGGATTGTGGCGGAGGCGCTTGAACTCCTCTATGCGGTCGTCGCGGCGCATATACCAAGTGATGGTTTCGCAATTCTGCAGGAGCAGCTTGGCGAGGGCGGTAGCCCAGCTACCGCCTCCCATCACCGCTATATGTCCCGGGAAAGAGGGCTTTTCCATACTGTTCACCCTCTTAAAGTTCTGCTGCCTTGGCTACCCATTCGGCAACTATGTCGGCCGACGGGTTTTTGAGGCCGAGTTTGTGCTTTTTGTTCAGGCCGCAGAGATCCTGATGGAGTTTTCCGGGTGTTGCCTGCGCGAGGGCTGCCACAGTAAGCACTCCCGCCTTGTGGAGCACGGGTACCCACTCGGCTTCGATACCTGCGGGCGCGAAAGCTTCTGCTGAGTCGCGTTTTTCTGTCTTTTCGGGGCGCATCTGGGGGAAGAGGAGCACTTCCTGAATGGCTGTCTGGCCTGTCATAAGCATAACGAGGCGGTCCATGCCGATGCCCATGCCCGATGTGGGGGGCATGCCGTATTCGAGTGCGCGGATAAAGTCGGCATCGATAATCATTGCTTCGTCGTCGCCTTTCTCGGCCAGACGCATCTGTTCGACGAAGCGTCCGTACTGGTCTATCGGGTCGTTAAGCTCGGAGTAAGCGTTGGCAAGCTCCTTGCCGTTCACCATAAGCTCGAAACGCTCGGTTAGCTCGGGGTTGGAGCGGTGGCGCTTTGTGAGTGGCGACATCTCGATGGGATAGTCGGTGATGAATGTGGGCTGTATGTAGAGTCCTTCGCATTTTTCGCCGAATATCTCGTCGATAATCTTGCCTTTGCCCATGGTTTCGTCCACCTCCACACCGAGGCTGCGGGCTGCCTGACGCAGCTGCTCTTCGTCCATGCCTTCGATGTCGACTCCTGTGTGTTCCTTGATGGCCTGGGCCATGGTTACACGCGGGAAGGGAGCCTTGAAGCTAATTGTGTTGTCGCCTACCTTTACTTCGGTGGTGCCGTTCACGTCGAGGCATATCTTCTCGAGCATGCGCTCGGTAAAATCCATCATCCAGTTGTAGTCCTTGTAGGCCACATAGATTTCCATGCAGGTGAACTCCGGGTTGTGGGTGCGGTCCATGCCCTCGTTGCGGAAATTCTTGGAAAATTCGTACACACCGTCGAATCCGCCCACGATTAGGCGTTTTAGGTACAGCTCGTCGGCGATTCGGAGGTACAGGGGTATGTCGAGGGCGTTATGGTGTGTTATGAACGGCCTTGCGGCAGCGCCGCCGGGTATGGATTGCAGTATTGGGGTTTCAACCTCGATGTAGCCGGCGGTGTTGAAATACTCGCGCATGGAGTTGTACACCTTGGTGCGTTTGAGGAATATCTGCTTTACGGAGTCGTTGACGATGAGGTCGACGTAGCGGCGGCGGTAGCGCAGCTCGGGGTCGTCGAAGGCGTCGTATGTCACGCCGTCCTTTACCTTGACGATGGGAAGGGGGCGCAGGCTTTTGCTGAGTACAGTAAGCTCTTGTGCGTGAACGGATATTTCGCCGGTCTGCGTGCGGAACACGAAGCCGCGCACGCCTACGATGTCGCCTATGTCGAGGAGTTTCTTGAACACGGTGTTGTACAGTTCCTTGTCCTCTCCGGGGCAGATGTCGTCGCGCGATATATATACCTGAATGCGGCCATATGCGTCCTGCAGCTCCATAAACGAAGCCTTGCCCATTATTCGGCGGCTCATTATACGGCCTGCTACTGCGACTTCGCGCTGCGGGGCGTCGTCGGTGAATGTGGCTTTTATCTCATCGCTGTGAGCCGATACCGGGTATTCGGCTGCAGGATAAGGTTCGATGCCAAGTCGCCGCAGCTCTGCCATGCTGGCGCGGCGTATAGTTTCCTGTTCGCTCAGTTCGAGTGGGTTCATATGGTAAAAACGTGTTTTTTCTGTTATATTAATGTGCAAATATACGGCATTATTCCCGTTATAGAAAGTAATTAATTAATGTTAACGCTATAGCGGGGTGCACACGAGGCTTATTTTTTGTATTTTTGCCGTATGATAAACCTTACCGGAATAGCACGTCCTTTTTTTCGCGGGCCTGTTCTGTCGGCGGCACGTTCGGCCGACCCTGCGGGCGTTGAGCGTGTGCAGCGGGCTGTGCTTGCGAGATTGATTTCGCGAGGGCGCCGGTGTGAGTACGGTGTCCGCCACGGCTTCGGCTCTATTGCCGGATACGAGGATTTCGCCGCCCGGGTTCCCTTGGTTGAATATGAGGAGCTTAGGAGCGATGTGATGCGTATGGTGCGCGGCGGGCGCAACGTGCTGTGGCCGGGAGTCTGCCGTAACTTCGCGCAGTCGAGCGGCACCTCCGGCGGCAAGAGCAAATACATACCTGTCACGGCCGACTCCCTTAGGGAAAATCACTATGCGGGAGGTTCTGCGGCTGTGGCGTTCTACCTAAATCTCTATCCCGACAGCCGTCTGTTCGGCGGGCGCAGCTTCATACTCGGCGGCAGTTTCTCCAACGAGCTCGACGGCCTGCCGCGCGGTGTCCGTGTTGGCGACTTGTCGGCATCGCTGATAGCCAATATCAACCCGCTTGTGAATCTCTTCCGCGTGCCTTCGCGTCGCGTTGCGCTGATGGCTGACTGGCGGCAGAAATTGCCGGCTCTTGTGGAGGAGTCCGCAGGCAGCGACATCACGAACATATCGGGCGTGCCGTCGTGGTTTCTGACTGTGCTCAAGGGCGTTATAGAGCGTGCCGGAGCTTCGGTTATCCACGATGTGTGGCCCAATCTCGAAGTGTTTTTCCACGGAGGTATAGCTTTCGGGCCTTATCGTAGCCAGTACGATGCCATTACAACGCCGGGGCGTATGCGCTATATCGAGAATTATAACGCTTCGGAAGGTTTCTTCGCCGTTCAGGATACCTTGGAGGGCGGTTCGATGCGTCTGCTTACCGATGTGGGCGTTTTCTATGAGTTTGTACCTGTCGACGGCGGCGATAAGGCTGTGGCGGCGTGGCAGGTAGAGCCGGGCCGTGTGTACTCCCTGGTGATAACGGCTTGTAACGGTTTGTGGCGTTATGCCATAGGCGACACCGTGAAGATAGAGTCGGTGGAGCCGCTCCGCATATCGATAGCGGGGCGTACCAAGAGCTTTATCAACGCCTTTGGCGAGGAGCTGATGGTGTGGAACGCCGACGCGGCCATCGAAGCCGCTTGCAGACAGTGCGGCGCGGAGGTGGCCAACTATACAGCGGCTCCCGTCTATGCCTCCGGGGGGCTGCGTGGGCGGCATCAGTGGTTCGTGGAGTGGGTCAAGGCACCGGCCTGCGGCGCGGAAGCCTTTGCCGACATGCTCGATGCCGGCTTGCAGGCTGTCAACTCCGACTATCAGGCCAAGCGCTCCGGCGGAATATTTCTCGACCGGCTCGAGATCGTGGAAATGCCGGGCGGCTCTTTCGACCGCTGGCTCGCTTCCACCGGCAAGCTCGGCGGACAGCGAAAGATACCCCGTCTGGCCAACGACCGGCGCATTGCCGACGCACTGCTTGAATATTTAATAAAACCTTAAAATATAGAATCAGATGAAATTACGCAATTATCTCGGAGGTATGGCTCTTTGCGCCGCGCTCGGTGTTTCGGCCCAGGCTCCACGCTACATCTTTGTGTATATCGGCGACGGCATGGGCATGGGTCCCGTCGTTGCCGCCCAGACTTATAACCGCACCATACTTAAGAACGACACTCCGCTCAATATGATGCAGATGCCCGTCGTTGGCTGGTGCCTTACTTATTCGGCCGATGCCGACATAACCGACTCCGCCGCCGCCGGGACAGCCCTGTCGACCGGGCATAAGACGCGCAACGGAATGCTCGGTATGGACGCCGATACCACCTCGGTGACATCGATAGCCTCCACGCTCCACGATATGGGCTACGGCGTGGCGGTCACCACGTCGGTAGCTCCCGACGATGCCACCCCTGCGGCATTCTATGCCCATGTGCCGAGCCGCAAGATGTTCTACGAGATAGGCTGCGACATGGCTGCGAGCGGCTATGAGTTTGTGGCAGGAGCAGGATTGCGTGGCACCAAGGTCGACGGCAAGGACACAGATCTTGAAAAGCGGTTCAAAAAAGAAAAGGTGCAGATAGTGCGCGGCCCCAAGGAAATATCCTCTATCGGCGACGGACGCGTGGTGCTTCTGAATCCCGAGGACACCCACGACTGGACCATAGGTTACACAATCGATTCAATACCCGGCGTGCTCACACTGCCGCTTATCGCTGAAACGGCGCTCAAACATCTTGAAAAAACCTCGCCCGACAAGTTCTTCATGATGGTTGAGGGCGGCAATATCGACCATGCCCTTCATGCCAACGACGGCGGTGCCGCTCTCAAAGAGATACTCAACTTCGACAGCGCCCTCGGTGTGGCTTTCGACTTCTATCGCCAGCACCCCGATGAAACGCTAATCGTGGTGACTGCCGACCATGATACCGGCGGTATGGCTTATGTGCACCCGCGCGGCGGCAAGGGCGGCCTGAAGAACATCGACTACCAGCGCATATCCAAGGAAGAATTCAGCGAGTACTGCAAGGCCATTCTCAAATCGCGCAATATCTACACATGGGACGATATGAAGGAATATCTTGCCGACAAACTCGGTTTCTTCACCCACATACCTGTTGATGCCGATGGCGAGGCACGTCTTAAAAAGATGTTCGACGATACTTTCGAGCTTCGCAACAGTGCCGACCAGCACACGCTTTATGCCAACTTCAATGCTTTCGCTGTTGAGGTTTTCCGTATGTTCAACGATGCCACCGGCCTTGCGTTCACCACTACCAGCCACTCGGGCAACCCTGTGCCGGTGTTCGCGGTTGGTTGCGGCGCCGATGCTTTCAAAGGCTTCAACAACAATATCGGCATTCCGGCAGCAATAATGAAACTTGTCCAAAATAAATAATATCTATGAAACAGCTATTTGTAACATCAATCCTCGGTCTTGCAGCCCTCGCTGCTACCGCCGCCAACCCGCCCCTGCGCATATACGGCGACAGCGGCAAGCCCGACACCGTAAGCCGTCAGACATATTACCTTGTGGGCATCACGTCGCCCGGAGCGGAGGCGTGGATCGACGGCAAGGAGGCCCATGTATATAAGACAGGCTCTTTCGGCGCCGAAATCACCCTTAAAGAGGGTAAGAACGTGATTCCCGTCAAGGTGAAGCAAGGCAAGAAAAAAAGCGAAGTCAAGAGGACTGTTGTATATAGCCCTGTCACTGTCAAGAAAACAGTTGCCATAACCGAAAACACACGGGAGCTTGCACAGCCCGTGTATCTGGCCACCGATTCGGGCGCGTACCTCCAGTATGGCAACGGCGGCGACCGCCTTGGCGGCTCCAAGATAGGTTTCCTCGACCAGGGCGTGGAGCTTAAGGCTGTGGGAGAAACCAAGGGCTTGTACAAGGTGCAGCTGAGCGACAACTATTTTGCGTATGTGCCGAAAGAATATGTGCACAAGGCTGATTTCAACCCGGTTGTGGTAAATTCGGGTTCGGCTTCTCTGGCCAATATCGGCAAGGCCGACCGAGTGTCGATCTCGCTGCCGAGGCGCGTGGCATACACGAGTATGACCATGATAGACCCGCAGGTGGTGAAGGTGTCGCTCTACGGCGTGACAAACAATACCAACTGGCTCACCCAGCGCAACGAGCTTGGCATCGTCGAATTTGTGGACCTTCAGCAGGAATCCGACGTACTCCATCTCTACATACGTCTTAACGACAACCATAACTGGGGCTACTCCGTGCATTACCAGGGCAATATGCTTGTGATAGACGTTCGTCACCGTCCGAAATCGCTCGACCTTGCCGACCTTACCATAGGTCTTGACGCAGGCCACGGCGGAGAATTTCCCGGAGCGCGCTCGCCGTCGGGACTGCTGGAGAAAGACGTCAATCTCGACATAATTCTCAAAATGGCCGACATGCTCCGTGCCAAGGGTGCGAAGGTGGTGCTCACGCGTGAAGGCGACACCGGCCCGTCTATGACCGAGCGCAAGCGCATATGGCGCGATGGCGGAGTGGATATCGCTATCAGCGTCCACAATAATTCGTCGGGCAATCCCCTTGTGCCCATGGGAACAAGCTCCTACTACAAGCATATATGCAACCGCGGGCTTGCCAAGTCGCTCCACGAGTCGATGCTTACCCTCGGCCTTGCCAATTTCGGCCTCGTTGGCAATTTCAACTTCTCGCTCAACGGTCCGACGGAATATCCCAACGCCCTTGTGGAAGTGCTCTTTATGTCGTCGCTTCCCGAGGAGGAAATGCTGGCCGATCCCGAGTACCGCACCAAGATAGCGGGCCGAATTGTTGCCGGACTGGAAAATTACCTGCGCGAGGCCGCCAAAAAGTGATTTTTTAGCTAATTTTGTGTCTTGATATGGAACAGGAACGCACAGCGATAACGGTTTACTGCGCATCGTCGCCTCGCCTTGAGCCGATATTTCATAAGGCCGCGGAGGCACTCGGGCGCGAGATAGCGCTTTCGGGCGCGCGATTGGTGTACGGTGGCGGCCGCTCCGGCCTTATGGGCAGGGTGGCGGACTCCGTGCTTGAGGCCGGAGGCGCTGTGACGGGCGTGATACCCCGCTTTATGTATGAGCGCGGCTGGGGCCACGACGGGCTTCAGCGCCTTGACATAGTGGACTCCATGCACACCCGCAAGGAAGCGATGATGCGTATGGCCAAGGGCGTTGTGGCGCTTCCGGGCGGCATCGGAACTTTCGAGGAGTTGCTGGAGGCCATCACATGGCGCGAGTTGCGCCTGTTCGACGGCAACATAGCCATATATAATGTCGACGGCTATTTCGATCCTCTCATATCGATGCTTGAATCGGCGGTGGAGCGCGGCTTTATGCGTACCGACCGCCGGAATCTCTACCGGGTAGTGTCTACGGCGCGCGAAGCCGTGGAGTATGCCCTTGGTGTTGAACCAACCGCACTATAAGGACTTGAAAGCCGACAGCACAGCTATACATCAGGCCGATACGGCAGCCACAGCCACTCCAGCGGTGGCTGCCGTGCCGGCATATGTGCGCGTGCGTCACCGCTGGCTTGACCCGAGGCTGCCCTACCCTCCCGAATATTTCGCCGACATGCCCCCGGTATTGTCGACCTCGCTCGTGGATTCTATCGCGGCTGACACCGTGGTGCCTCACATACTCACGGAAGAACAGGCCGAGGTGCTGCGCTTCGAGGCTATGGTCGACAGCATAGAGCAAGCCCAGGCGTATGCCGAGGCTCATACCGGCCATGCCGAGGGCCTTAGGCCGGAGGCTCTGGCGCCGTCTTTCGGCAATATGGGCACGCTTGGAGCCTTGCTGGCCGGGACTATGGCTGTGGCCGCTCTTAGCTCCGGCGGTATCCGCAGGGCACTGAAGGCTTACAGGCACGAGCTGTGGAGCGTTCGGCGGCGCGCCAATGTTTTCGACGACGCCCGTTCGGCACCGTCGTGGGCGGCTGTTATACTTGCCTTGCTCTTTATCGTGTTCGGCGGCATCGCTCTCTATTGTTCCACACCGGAGAGTGCCACCCCGACCTTCCTCGGCGCTGTTGCCGCCATGGGCGTGCTGGGCGCTTACTATGTGTTCCAGTTGTGCTCTTACGCCACCGTGGGATATGCTTTTTCCACACCGTCGGGGCGCTCCATGTGGCTGTCGGGCTTTGCCGCGTCGCAGGCTTTCACGGGCCTTGCGCTTGCTGTGCCGGCGCTTCTGCTAATGTATGTCCCGGAGTGGAAAATCCCCTTGCTGTATGCCTGTGCGGCCATCTATTGCGCCGGGCGTTTAGTGTTTATCGGCAAGGGAATAAGAATTTTTTACAATAAAATCAGGTCTTTGCTCTATTTTATTTTGTACCTTTGCACCTTAGAAATTATACCCTTGTTTGCCGTATATGCGATTTTGGCATATATAGAAAGCGCATTGGTATGATAGATGTTATTTAATGTACTGTCAGAGTGAAGATTAAGAAAATTTTGGTATCACAGCCCAAGCCGGCGTCCGACAAATCGCCCTATTTCGAGCTTGCTCAGAAATACGGCGTAGAGATAGTGTTCCGTCCCTTTATCAAGGTAGAAGGTCTGAGCGCTAAGGAATTTCGCCAGCAGAAAGTCAATATATCGGACTTCACCGCTGTTATTTTCACGGCAAAGACTGCCGTCGACAATTTCTTCCGCCTTTGCGAGGAGATGCGCATAACCATACCCGCTACTATGAAGTATTTCTGTACCAGCGAAACAGTAGCGAACTACCTTCAGAAATATATCGTTTACCGCAAGCGCAAGATTTTTGCCTCCCAGACAGGCAAGCTTGCCGACCTTGTGCCCTCTATGGTCAAGCATAAGAGCGAGAAATTCCTCTTTGCCGTGAGCGATGTGAACAATGGCAACGAAACAAGCCTTCTGAGCGATAACAAGCTCGATATCACTCCCGCCGTGATGTATCGCACGGTAAGCAACGATTTCACTCCCGAGGAGGCTTTCGACTACGATATGCTCGTGTTCTTCAGCCCGCAGGGTATCGAGTCGCTTCTTAAGAACTTCCCCGACTTCCAGCAGGGCGAGCTTGCCATCGCGGCACTCGGCGCTGCCACTGCCAAGTCGGTGACCGATGCAGGTCTGCGCCTTGACATAGAGGCACCCTCTCCCAAGGCACCGTCGATGACCGCGGCCATCGATCTCTATCTCGCTGAAAACAACGGCGCGCCTCAAGGGGCTGCCGCAACCGCCTAATCACAATACTGAATGTGAAAGAATTCGGCCTGGGAAAGAAAGAAAAGCTTTGCTCCGTCGTCGCCATCGAACAACTCTTTGGCGCCGGCGGAGCCGAGTTTACGGCCCTTGCCTATCCACTACGCATAGTAGCCCGACGCAATGCCCGGCGTTCGTCCGACGCGCAGGTGGCATTCCTCATATCCATACCTAAAAAGCGCCTGCGCCACGCCGTGGAGCGTGTGCTGATGCGCCGACGCGTGCGCGAATCCTACCGCCTTCTGCGCAACAGCTATCCTTTGGCCGAGGGCGAGCGCGTCGATGCCGCCTTTGTGTATGTTGCCGACAGGGTGAAGAGCTATCGCTCGGTGGCACGTGCAATGGAGCGCTTATTGCGCGCCTTGCAGAAACATTATGCACCTCTCTCTCCCGATGAATCCCCTAAGTAAAATACTGGTGTGGCTGTTGTCGGTGCCGATAATATTCTATCGCACCTGCATATCGCCAATGACTCCTCCGGCGTGCCGCTATACGCCCACGTGCAGCCAGTATGCTCTTGAAGCACTCAGAAAGCACGGCCCGGCAAAGGGGCTGTGGCTTGCCGCAAAACGTATAATGCGCTGTCACCCGTGGGGCGGCAGCGGCTATGACCCTGTGCCATGACTGCCCGGGAGCTGCGCGAGCGTTTCGACGATGTTCACACCCACGGCCGCACCGGGCCGAGGCTTCTTACGTCGGTCGAGCCACGCGAGGCAAGGGACGGCGAGGCAGGGCAGGCGTGGTACTCTGTGGGCATACACCCTTGGAGCACTGCAGCGCATATACCCGACGACGATTTCCGGCTTCTTGAGGAGGCTGTTGATGACCCTCGCGTGGCAGCCATAGGCGAGTGCGGGCTTGATGCCTTGTGCGGGGGCAGCGCGGAGTATCAGGAGGCTGTGTTCCGGCGCCATGTCGAGCTGTCGGAGCGTGCCGGTTTGCCGTTGATAGTGCACTGCGTGCGCCGATATGGCCGCATTATGGAGCTGCGCCGCGAGCTTAAACCCTTGCAGCCGTGGATTATCCACGGATTCCGAGGCAAGCCGGAGCTTGCGCGCCAGTTGCTCGCTGCCGGTTTTGACATATCGCTCGGACATGATGCCCCGCCAGCGCTTGAGGCAATAATACCTGCGGGGCGTCTTTTCCGGGAAAGCGATTGCTCCTGATTCCACGTTTCTAAATAATTACCTTAATACCCATGAAAAAAATCGTTATTTTGATTGTTGCTCTTGCCGCGTTGTTCAGCGCGGCGGCGTACACGCCCTCAGAGGAAGTGCGCAAATCGCAGGCAGAATTTGCCGCCGACCGCTTCGGCATTTTTATCCATTGGGGCATATACAGCATGTTCGGGCAGGGCGAGTGGTACCTTAACTACGGCCCGCTTGCCGAGGAGTATGCCAAGGCCGCGCGAGGCTTCTATCCTGCGGATTTCGATGCGGACAGCTGGGCCGAAGCCATAGCGGGTTCGGGAGCGAGGTATGTGTGCTTTACCAGCCGGCATCACGACGGTTTTTCTATGTGGGACACCG
Source organism: uncultured Muribaculaceae bacterium (assembly GCA_910579035.1). Classification (GTDB taxonomy): domain Bacteria; phylum Bacteroidota; class Bacteroidia; order Bacteroidales; family Muribaculaceae; genus CAG-873. Next base: position 66,215 of record CAJTSR010000013.1, read on the forward strand.
GGCAGAGTGATTACAACATAGTCGATGCCACGCCTTTCGGGCGCGACGTGCTGCGCGAGTTGTCGGAGGCGTGTGCGCGGAAAAATCTCGCTCTTCATCTGTACTACTCGCATCTCGACTGGACACGCACCGATTATCCGTGGGGCCGCACCGGGCATACTACCGGGCGCGACTCCACGCTGTGCGACTGGGAATCGTACTACGGCTTTATGAACAGGCAGCTTACGGAGCTGCTTACGTCTTACGGGCCTGTGCGGGCAATATGGTTCGACGGCTATTGGGACCACGACAGCGACAGTGTGCCTTTCGACTGGCAGCTTGAAGAACAGTACGCTATGATACACCGCCTGCAGCCGGGCTGTATGGTGGGCAACAACCACCATATAGAGCCTCTGCCGGGCGAGGATATACAGATATTCGAGCGCGATGTTCCCGGCGAAAATTCTGCCGGGCTTTCCGGGCAGGGCATAAGCCGCCTGCCCTTGGAAACTTGCAATACAATGAACGGTATGTGGGGCTACAAGGTGCAGGACACCGAATACAAGGATACTCCGACGCTTGTGCGCTACCTCGTGAAGACCGCCGGACTCGGAGCCAACCTGCTGCTGAACATAGGCCCGCTGCCGAGCGGGGCGCTTCCGTCGCAGAGCCTTGAGCGTCTGCGCGAGATAGGCGAGTGGATGAAGGTGTACGGAGAAACTATCTACGGCACCGAGGCCGGCGACTTCAAGCCGCAACCGTGGGGCGCGGCCACGCGCAAGGGCAGCAAGCTGTATGTGCATGTTCTTGACCCTGGCGTGCGCGAGATAGAGCTTCCGATGGAGGCCAAGGTGAAGAGCGCCCGCGAGTTTGCGGGCGGCAAGCCCGTGCGTTTCAGTCGCGACGGCAGCAGAACCCGCCTTAGCATTCCCGTACAGCCTGAGGCGACGATAGACTATGTGGTGGAACTCGAAACTGAATGACTATGATTCTCGAAGTATGTGCCGGTGACATAGCGGGAGTGGAAGCTGCCGCCCGTGGCGGAGCGGCCCGTGTGGAGCTGTGTTCTGCTCTTGACTGCGGAGGCCTAACACCGTCGGCCGGAATGATAGCCGAGGCGCTTAGGGTGCCTCGGCTGAGAGTGCATGTGCTCATAAGGCCCCGTGAGGGCGATTTTGTGTACAGCCGGCGGGAACTCGACGTAATGCTTGCCGACATAGCTGAAGCCCGCAGGCTCGGCGCACACGGCGTTGCCGTGGGAGCCCTGACGGCGACCGGCGCCGTTGATGTCGAGGCCATGCGGCAGGTAGTCGACGCGGCTTCGGGCATGCAGCTCACTTTCCACCGGGCTTTCGACCGCGTGGCAGATGCCGACGCTGCTTTCCGACAGCTTATAGAGCTTGGCTTCCACCGCGTCCTGACATCGGGGTGTGCTCCTTCGGCTTACGAGGGCATACCGATGCTGAGGCATCTGAGGCAGAGCGGGGCAGGGCGTATAAAAATTCTTGCAGGGGCGGGCATAAACGCCGACAATGCCGCCGCAGTGGCAGCCGTTGCCGACGAGCTCCATGCCTCAGCCCGCGCGCCGTTGGCAAGCGCACCTGCTCCGGCGGTGAAAATGGGAGCCGCCGATAACGGCGTGCGAATGGTAACATCATACGAACTTGTAAAACAAATAGCACAATGTATAAGCAACTTATAAGCGTATTGTTATGCGCGGTCACTGCCGTGGCGGCCTATGGCGGATCAAAGTACGCCTACAGCGGGAGATACAGTGGCGGCGAGCGAGGCGATGTGGCCGCGATGCTTGCGTCCGACACCGTGAGTGGCGACGAGAAAGATGCCCTGCGGTGGCTGTATGCCTATATGCCATTGCCCGATATTGCCGACCACGATGCGTCGTTCTACCTGGCCAACATACGGTCGTCGCTGCGTGCCGCGCGCGAGATGCCGTGGGGCGGCTCGGTGCCAGAGCGGGAATGGCGCCATTTCGTGCTGCCTGTGCGTGTCAATAATGAAGACCTCGACCTCTCCCGTCCTGCTATGTACGATGAGCTTAAGAACCGTGTGAAGGGTCTTTCGATGGGCGAGGCGATACTCGAAGTGAACCACTGGTGCCACGAGAAGGCCACATACCGGCCGTCGGACGCACGTACCAATTCGCCTTTCGCCACCATGCGCTCGGCTCTGGGCCGCTGTGGCGAGGAATCGACCTTCACAGTGGCGGCGCTACGCGCGGTGGGAATACCTGCACGCCAGGTATATACGCCCCGATGGGCGCATACCGACGACAACCACGCGTGGGTGGAGGCCTGGGCCGATGGCAAATGGCATTTTTTAGGTGCCTGCGAGCCGGAGCCTGTGCTTGACCTCGGCTGGTTCAACGCCCCGGCTTCGCGTGGAATGCTTATGACCACCAAGGTGTTCGGCGCTTATGACGGCCCGGAAGAACAACTTGAGCAAACGAATACGAACACACTTATAAATGTCACATCGAACTACGCTCCGACTGCAGCCATAGACGTGCGGGTGTATGATGCCGACGGACGTCCCGCCAAGGGAGCGCGTGTTGATTTCTGCCTTTACAATTATGCCGAGTTTTTCCCGGTGGCCACGAAGGTGGCCGACGAGGAGGGCCGAGCATCGCTTGTGGCCGGTATGGGCCATATGGTGGTATGGGCTTCGGACGGAAAGGGATATTACGGACTGTCGAAAGTGTCGGCAGGCGAGGACAACAAGGTTCAATTAACGGTCGACGGCCGTGGACGCTGGCGGGCGTCGTTCGACATTGTGCCTCCGTCGGCGTCGGGCTTGCTTCCTGCTGTCACCGATGCGCAGCGTGCCGAAAACGAGCGCCGCAAGGCAGCCGAGGACTCTGTACGCACGGCATATACCTCGACTTTCTGCGGCGACGGGTGCGCCGCCACTCTTGCAACTGAGCTTGGCCTGCCTGCGGACAGGGTAGCCACGGTGATGCGCCATGCGCGTGGAAATCACGAAGTGATAAGCGGCTTTCTGCGCTCTGTGCAGCCGTCGGAACGCGAAAAAGCGCTGACGATGCTCGAGCAGCTCGCCGAAAAAGACCTCAACGACGTTACCGCAGAGGTGCTTGCCGATCATCTCGCCACCCCGCCATATGCCACCGCTCTATATGATGCCTACATACTTAACCCGCGAGTGGAACGCGAGATGCTCACGCCGTACAAGGCTTTCTTCGGCGCCCGGCTCGACAAGGCCATGGGCGCACAGCCGGAGCGCTGGGTGCAGTGGGTGGCTGACAGCATATGCCTTGACGACGCTTGGAACCCGCTTGGTTTCAGAATGTCGCCGCAGGCAGTATGGCGCGAGCGCAAGGCCGATGCCTTGTCGCGCTCCATATTCTTTGTCGCGGGCGCGCGTTCGCTCGGTGTGGCGGCGCGTATCGACCCCGTAAGCGGTAAAACACAGTATTCGCCGGGCGGAGAAAGCTGGGTAGACGTCGACTTCGGCGCTTCGGCGCAGACAGCCGCCCCGGTAGGTTTTGTCCGCTTGGAATGCCCGCCACGCAGCGGCGCAGAGCCTCGCTATTACTCACACTTCACCCTGAGCAAGATTGAGAACGGACGGCCTGTATTGCAGAATTACGATGAGATGGCTCCGCTGTCGCAATTTGTGTCGTCGCCCATGCCTCTTGACACAGGCAACTACGTGCTGCTCACGGGGCAACGCCTTGCCGACGGCGCCGTGCTGGTACATGGCGAATGCTTCTCCGTGGCCGAAGGTGATACCGTGTCAGTGCCGTTCATACTCAGGCAGGACGACAGCGCCGTGCAGGTGGCCGGGAATTTCAATTCCGAAAATCTCTACTATGACGCCGCCACAGGCACCACCAAGTCGCTGTTGTCGACCACGGGACGTGGCTACTACACTCTGGTGCTTGCTGCGCCGGAACACGAACCCTCTGCGCACGCCATAAACGATATAGCGGCCCGCGCCCGTGATTTCGAGGCCGACGGACGCAAGATTATGCTTGTGTTCCCCGACAGGGCCTCGCTCGGGCGTTTCGATGCCTCGCTGCATGGGCAGCTGCCTTCAAACATGGTGCTTGGCGCGGACGTAGACGGCGCCATTGCTTCGGAGCTTTGCTCGGCTCTCGAATTGCCTGCTGGGCAGTTGCCGGTGGTGGTGATAGCCGATACTTTCAACCGCGTGGTATTCGTGCGGCAGGGCTATTCGGTAGGCCTTGCCGATGCCTTGCTGCAGACGCTTTCGCGCGTCGGGGATTAGTCCACGGGGCTTAGCTCGCCGGTGGTAGAATCCATTATGTAGCCCCGTACACGCACGTCGGCGGCCATCAGCGGGTGCTTTCCTATAAGGTCTACTGTTTCGCTCACGGCTTCGGAGGTGTCTTCGAAGCCGTGCAGCCAACCGTCCAGGTCGATGCCGCAGTGACGCATGAGGGTGATGTGTTCCTCGCTCACGCCGCGTTTGCGCATCAGGTGGAGCATCTCTGCGGCGTTCATGCCTTGCACGCCGCAGCCGGTGTGGCCTATAACCATTATTTCGTTCACGCCAAGCTCGTATACGGCCACAAGCAGCGAGCGCATCGTGGAGTCGAAGGGATTGGTGATGGTGCCTCCGGCGTTTTTGATGATTTTGAAATCACCGTTGCGCAGACCGAGTGCCGCCGGCAGCAGTTCGATAAGGCGAGTGTCCATACATGTGACAATGGCCAGACGCTTGTCGGGGTACTTTGTGGTGATATATTTCTCATAGCCTTTCTCGGCCACGAAATTCTTGTTGTGCAGGAGTATTTCTTCTATCATAGCTTGATTATGTAGGGTCAGAACGGTGTTGTGGCCGATGTGGCGCCCCATGTGCCCCGGTCGAGGTTGCGGTAGCCTATTGCCTCGCTTATATGGCGGGGTTCGATGGTGGTGGAGGCGTCAAGGTCGGCGATGGTGCGTGCCACTTTCAATATGCGGTCGTATGCGCGTGCCGACATATCGTATTTTGTCATGGCGCGACGCAGTATCGCCGTGCATTCAGCCGACAGCGAGCAGTGAGCCTCGATTTGGCGCGGGTTCATCTGGGCATTGCAGTGCACGGCCTCCTCTCCGGCGAAGCGCGCGGCCTGAATCTCGCGAGCCTGCACCACCCTGCGGCGTATCTGCTTGCTACGTTCGCCTGCCGAGCGCGACGATAGTTCGTCGAAGGGCACGGGTAGGATTTCTACCTGTATGTCGATTCTGTCGAGCAGAGGGCCTGATATGCGGTTTACGTACTTCTGCACCGCTCCGGGCGCGCAGGTACAGTTTTTGGTGGGGTGGTTGTAGTATCCGCAAGGGCAGGGGTTCATTGATGCCACGAGCATGAATCCGGCCGGGTAATCGACTTGGTAGCGGGCGCGCGACACGCTTATGTGCCTGTCTTCGAGCGGCTGGCGCAATACTTCGAGAACCGAGCGTGGAAACTCCGGAAATTCATCGAGAAAGAGTATGCCGTTGTGGGCAAGGGATATTTCGCCGGGCATGGGGTTGGAGCCGCCTCCTACCATGGCCACGGGCGATACCGTGTGGTGCGGTGAGCGGAAAGGGCGTGCTGCCATAAGGCGCGAGCCGCGCCTGAGTTTTCCTGCCACTGAGTGTATTTTGGTGGTTTCCAGCGCTTCGCGCAGGCTCAGCGGCGGCATTATAGAGGGCAGCCGCTTGGCCATCATTGACTTTCCCGAGCCCGGAGGCCCTATCAGGAGTATGTTGTGGCCGCCTGCGCAGGCTACCTCGAAAGCGCGCTTCACATTTTCCTGGCCTTTCACTTCGGAAAAATCGAAGTCGAAATTTCCCGCAGCCACGGCAAATTCCTCCCGGGTGTTAACCACCGTAGGGCGGGGAGCTGAGGCGCCCGACAGCATGTCGGCCACCTCGCGGAGGTTGTCCATGCCGTATACCTCGAGATTGTCGACCACGGCAGCTTCTGTGGCGTTTGCCGAGGGTACGAGCATGCCCTTGAACCCGGCTGCGCGTGCTGCGATAGCCATAGGCAGAATGCCACGGACGGGTTGCAGGCTTCCGTCGAGCGACAGTTCGCCCATTATCATGTATTTGTCAAGATCGGGAGCGTTTATCACCCCTGAGCCGACGAGTATGGCTATGGCGATGGGGAGGTCGTAGGCGGAGCCTTCCTTGCGCACGTCGGCGGGAGCCATGTTGATGACCACGTTTGTACGGCCTACGTTATAGCCCGACTGCTTTATTGCCGAGCGTACGCGCTCGTGGCTTTCCTTGACAGAGGCGTCGGGAAGGCCCACTATGCAGTATTGCATTCCTTTTTCCACCACGGTTTCAACTGTGACGATGATGGCGTCGATGCCACGGACGGCAGCTGCATAGGATTTTACGAGCATTGGTGCTTCTATTTTTGGATTGACGAAATGTAGGCTTCAGCCGCGCCGACCGAGGCTCCGCGATAGAGCTGTGTGCCTGTGGAATCGCAGATGATGAAGTAGGGCACGGACGGTATGGCGAGGCGTTCGAGTCCGGGCGACGCTATGCCGCCGGGTGTCCAGCCTTGCTCCCATTTGGCGCTGTCGGGCGACACGGAGTGCTTCCAGTCGCGGCTGTCGGAATCGACAGAGAGGTCGATGAGTGCTACTTTGTTTTTGCCGTTCTTTTTGTAGAGGCGTCGCAACGCGGGCAGGATGGAGTCGAGCCGTTTGCTGTTTTCGTCGCTAACGGCTATGAGCGAAATGCGGCTGTCGGCGGGCTTGAACGAACGCACGCTGTCGGTCCGCGTCATATATCGGAATGGCAGCACCGGCTCGTCGGCAGTTTCGGCCACCACGCGTTGCAGCAGGTAGTTGTAGCCGTCGGTAAGTGCCGACGGACGGGCTTCCGGCGCAATCAGGCCGAGCAGTGAGTCGGCCATAAGAGGCTCGGCGGCGGAGTCGAACGATGTTAGCAGAAGCAGTGTCGACACCGTGCTTGCGGGATTGGCTGCGATGTAGCGGCCTATGATGTCGTTTGCCTTGGCGTTGTCGGCGCGCAGGCTGTCGGCATTGGCGCGGAGGAAGTCGGCCCAAGCCTTTGCCGTTTCGTTGCCGTCGACCGACAGGTCATATGGGTTGGAGCGGGCGAGTTTCACATCGAGTGTCTGCCCGTTGGCGGCATAGACGCGTCCGAGCAGGCGGTACTCATAGTCGTAGATCTCTACCACGGTGGGCTGCCTCGATGAGCCGTAGAACTCGAAGGCGCCTTTTTCCGACACTGTGATAAGGGTGCGGTAAACGCCGTCGGCATAGTAGCCCACGCGTATGTTCATTGTCGGTTCCTCCTCGATTGTGCCGCTTATGCGGAACTGGTCGTGGTCGGTACAGGCCGCTGCCGCGATGGCAATGAGTATGGATATGATAAAACGGTTCATCAGAAGTCGCTGAATAGTTTAGGTTTGATAAGCAAGCCCATGCGGACTTGGCAATGATAGCGGTTGTACTCGAGCAGTCCCTCGCCGAAGCCGCTGTAGAACTGGAGGAAGAGGTATTGGTTTTCCTGCTTGAATATGCGGTAGGACAGGTCTACTATCACATTGGAGTTAAGGTTCCAGCCTTTTCGCTTCACCACGGTCACGCCGCCGCTGAAGCGCTTGTCGTCGCTCACCACCTGTGTGCCTATCTGCCAGAATCCGCAGTAGTCCACGATGTCGCGGTTGTTCTCGCCGTCGACTATCGGCGCCCATATCTTGCCGTGCACCATCAGGTTTTTTGTAACGAAAACGTTTGCAGCCAGAGCCACGCGGTTCCACGAGCGCGATTCGATGCTGTCGCGCCCGTTGCTTTCGTGCTCTATCATGAAGGTGAGCTTGCCGATATAGCGGTTCTTGGCGAAGAATGGTTTGGTGAGTCCTATGCCGGGGTTGAAGTTGAGGTCGGTCATAGGCATGGAGTTTTCAAGCACGTTCCAGAAGCACTTCTGGGTGTAGAAAAGGTAGAGGTATGTTCCCCATGGGAGGGTGGAGCGCGTAAGGCGCTGGGCTATCGAAATCTGGAATTTAACGTTGGTGTTCTGCCGGGTGGGGCGTTTTCCCACGGAAGGGCCGAAGATGAAGTAGTTGTCCTTGTACATGCCGAAATATGGCTGGTTGGAGAAATCGCGCTTCACGCTGTCGGCGTCAAGCAGGTCGCCACCGCCGGTAACGAGTATCTGCGCGTCTGCTGCCAAGGCACATAGAATGGCCGCAAGGCCGGTGATGAATTTCCTGAAAGATAGTTTTCCTATGAATTTTAGCATGGGTGCAAAATTAGGTAAAAATATTGAAATTCACTTGTGGCGCTGTGGGCCAAAACGGCTTAAAAATGTTCCTTAAGCAAAAAATAAGGGGGAAGCCCGGCTGCTGAGAGCGGAGCTTCCCCCAAGTTTGTGTCGCGGTGTTACTGCACGGCCACTTTTATGGGAGTGGGGTGCTGGTCGGTGACTACGAGGTATACGCCTTGTGGCATCTCGATATCCATATTCTGCTCAACGGTGTCGATGATTCGGACTGTGCGCCCGGATATATCATAGACGCGGCAGCCTGTCTGCGGCTCGCTGCATATGAAGCGCATTGTGCCGGGGAAGGTCTGTATGATGAGTGGCTGCTCGGCTTCCACGCCGGTGATTCCGGAGTGACGCACAAAGATGGTGTTCGATTCTGCCGAGCGGTGTCCCAGACGCACGCTCTGCACGGAGTATGACTCGCTGTCGGACCGGTCGAAGCCGTCTATTTCGAGGAAGTTGTTTTCGGCGGGCAGCTCTTCGGTTTCTACCGTCGAGCCGGTGTAGCGCGTGCGTTTTACCACGAAGTAGTCTATGATGTCGCTTTCAGGCGCGGTCCAGTTGGCGGTGTATCTGTCGGGTTGTATGTCGGTAGGCTCTGTGGCGGTGCAGGGCGAGAGGGTGGGCACGGGCAGGGCGTTGCCTCGGAGTGTGACGCTGCGCGAGCCCCCGCCGGGAATTGTCACGGCTATGTATGCGATGTGCTCGCCGAGTGCCGACGGCTTGTAGCTCACGTCGAGCCAGTAGCCCTCGGTGGTGCACACGCTCGACGACGGTATCTTTGTGGAGGGTATGGAGAACATCTTGGCGGCCTCGGGATCCTGCCGGTTATAGAGGGCGAGCGAAAGTTCTTTGTCGGTTATGTTGATGCCTCGGAAGAGCAGCTTGGCCGTTGCCGTGCTGCCTATGGCCACGTCGCCGAACTGCAGCTCCATTCCGGCAGCGGGGGCGAGCAGCTCGGGGTCGCCTGTGGGAGGCACCACGGGGGTGTCGCCTCCTCCGGGCTTGAATGCCTCGCCTTTCTTGTCGCCCCACAGGTAATCGGCCAGTTCGGGCATGTCGATAAAGGGATTGCGGTTGTTCTGGAAGCCGAATACCGCTTCGTTACGGTCTATTTCTTTCTGGCTCACGGGGTCGTCGCGGTGCCACTTCATAAGCAGGTCGACCGACCAGCCGTTGAGCGTCGGGTAGGTGTTCTGGCTCACCATATAGGTATATTTCCATGTAAGGTTCTGGTAGCAGGTCACCATGTAGAAATAGGTTCGGGCGAAGTCGCCTTTGTATTCGTCGTTTGGCTCGAACACGAACTGGGCGCCGCCGCCCTGACCGTTGACAGGGTTGCCGACAGCGCACACGCCGTTGTCGAAGCGTACTTTTATGGAGCGGTCCACTTCGCCGAGCGGGTAGTTGTTCTTGGCCGTGTTAGCCGATATTTCGGAGGGGTAGAGGTGGTTGAGATCGACATACGCTCCCACGCTTTGCGAGCCGCCCCACCAGCTCTTGGGAAAAGAGTGCTCGCGGTTAAGGCCGTTGAACGACGGGGCGTATAGCGGAATGTCGGAGTACATATCCCACCAGCGCTTCGACTCGGGGTAGACGTCTGTGGTCTGGAAGTACTTCGGCAGGTCGGAGTAGCCCGAAATGCGGGTGAACTTGCTCACAATGTTGTGGATAGCAGTTTTAAGCTCGCCGTCTTTCTTGCCGTCGAGCGTGCTGTAGTATCCTGCCGGGGCTTCGGCAAAGGCAGATGCTGCCATGGCGGCAGCGATGCAGAGAGAGGCAGCGCGGTAGATTTGCTTCATAGGATATTCTGATAGGTTATAGGCGCGGCTTCCGCCTGTTGTAGAGGAAGCCGCGCACTCTAAACGCGGAGATGGCCGCGATTGTTCAAATGCTGAGAGGGGTATAGGGTAAATCGAAGGCTTCCGCCACGGCTTTGAATGTGACTTTGCCATCGACTATGTTGACGCCCTCCGCAAGACCCTTGTCGGCTTTGCACGATTCCTGCCAGCCCTTGTCGGCAAGCCGCAGGGCGTAGGGCAGGGTGGCGTTGGTGAGCGCCATGGTGGAGGTGTAGGGCACTGCTCCGGGAATGTTGGCCACGGCGTAGTGCACGATTCCGTCGACGGTGTACACGGGGTCGGAGTGGGTGGTGGCGTGCGATGTTTCAAAGCAGCCGCCCTGATCGATGGCAACGTCGACCATCACGGTGCCCTTGCGCATCAGTCGGAGCATGTCGGCGGTTACCAAGTGCGGGGCTTTGGCTCCGGGTATGAGCACGGAGCCTATCACGAGGTCGGTCGTTGTCAGCTCGGTTTCGATGTTATGGCGCGAGGAGTAGAGTGTTTTCACGTTGCGCGGCATCACTTCGGCCAAATGGCGCAGCGTGGGCAGGGATATGTCTGTGATGGTCACGTCGGCACCGAGGCCGGCAGCCATAAGCGCGGCGTTGCGTCCTACCACGCCGCCGCCGAGCACCAGCACCTTGGCCGGTTTCACTCCCGGCACGCCTCCGAGGAGGATGCCTCGGCCGCCCTGCGGCTTTTCGAGGAAGCGGGCGCCTTCCTGCACCGACATGCGGCCGGCAACCTCGCTCATGGGTATGAGCAGCGGCAGGCCTCCCTGAGGGCCTACTACGGTTTCATATGCTATGCAGGTGGCTCCGGATTCGAGCATGGTCATAGTCAGCTCGCGGTCGCAGGCGAAGTGGAAGTATGTGAACAGTAATTGTCCTTTTCTTACTAATTTGTACTCCGGTTCTATCGGTTCCTTTACCTTTATTATCATCTCGGCTATGCCGTAGACGTCAGCAATTTCAGGCAATATGCTTGCTCCGGCGGCTTCGTACTCGCTGTCTGCGAATCCGCTGCCTTCGCCTGCAGTGTGTTGAACATACACGGTGTGCCCGTGTGCCACGAGTTCGCGAACACCCGCGGGAGTCATGCCCACGCGGTTCTCGTTGTTTTTGATTTCCTTTGGAATTCCGATAATCATGTTGTAGTGTATTAGTTTGTTAGGTGTTCAGGCATAAGCCCGGAGTTATTTTGTGATTATGTCGGAAAAATATCACGGCTCAAAGATAAAAATATTTTCACCAATTATGCAACAATGCGTAGTGTTTTTTACGCGCAAAAACAAGAGGCGCTGTGTCGCGAACCGACACAGCGCCTCCGTAAATCGTAAATGGTTTATACGTGGTTTATTTCACTATTTTGTGGGAGCCGGCTGCGTATTCCTTTACGGTGGTTTCGCCGGGGAGTGTCACGGCGGCTATCGCTCCTTGCGGCACGGTGAACTCCCACACCCATTTTTCGCCCTCGTATCGCCAGTGGCTTTTGATAAGTCCGGCGGCCGAATTGTATTCGGCTTTTACGAAGCCGAGTCGTTTGTCGGGCACGGGTTTCATAATGATGCGCTTGAAGCCGGGTTGGTCGACGTCAGCAGCTATTCCGGCCATTGTTTCCCACATCCACTCGCACACGCAGCCGTATGCGTAGTGGTTGAAGCTGTTCATGCCGCGCGGACCCATGCCGTGTTCGATCATATAGCTGTTCCAGCGCTCCCATATAGTTGTGGCGCCGTTATCGATCGAGTACAGCCAGCTCGGATTTTTGCGCTGGAACAGAAGTTCGTAGGCTATGTCGTCCATGCCGTTTTCGGTGAGCGTGGGCATAAGTATCGATGTGCCGAGGAAGCCTGTCTGGAGGCAGTTGCCGTGCTCTTTGAAGTTGTTGCGAAGGCGCTCTGTCATATTGGCCTTGGCTTCGCCTTTCACTATCTTGTTTTTCAGGGCGAAGAGCGCCGGAGTCTGCATGGTGTTGAGAATCTCTGTCTTGAAAGTTCCGTCGGGGTTGAGGAATGAGTCGATAATGTATTGACGGGCCTCGGCTACCATTTTCTTGTATTTGCCGGTATCGCGGCCTGTGGCTTTCGCCATATCGAGCATCATTTCCGCGTCGATGAGCCAGTAGCTGGCGCTGAGGTAGTTCCAGTAGCCGTAGGTTTCGGGGCGGATAGCGCCGTCGGGGCCGAATATGCCACCGCCGCAGCTTTCGAGCGGTTCGTAGCTGAGCCAGTCGGCCCACTGGTAGTTGTCGTTTTCGGCTGAGAGGGTGTGGTGGTCGTATTTGGTGTCGTTGATATGGTCTATGTATTTCTCCATAGCTTCCCAGTTGTCATCGACAATGCGGGTGTCGCCGAACTGCTTCCATACCACCCAAGGCACTATCACGCCGGCGTCGGCCCAGCCGAGGCGCATCATCGATGTCGGTTCGGCGCCGTACTGCGAGGCGGGAGCCACGCCGGGGAATCCGCCGAGGTCGCTCTGGGTGTCGCGCATATCGCCCATCCATTTGTGGAAGAACTGCCCTGTGTTGGCAAAGAATGTGCCGGTTTCGGCAAATACCTGTGTGTCGGCGGTCCAGCCGAGGCGTTCGTTGCGCTGTGGACAGTCGGTAGTTACGGATAGGTAGTTGGAGCGCTGTCCCCACAAGGTGTTGGAAATAAGCTGATTTACCAAGGCGTTGCCGGTTGTTATCGAGCCGATTTCCATTTCTTTGGTTATGGAGCTAACGGGTATCGACTTCATTGACTTGATGCGTACTTCGTCGGTGGCTACGACGGTCATGTAGCGATAGCCGAAGAAGGAGCATCGCGGGTGGTATGTCACAAAGTCTTTGTTGTCGGCAAAGGTGTAGTCAAGAGTCATGCCGGTTTCGGGCGTGCGCAGGTTGAGTCGGTGGCAGCTGCCTTCGGGGCCGTCCATACCGCGCTTTTTGGCGCCGTTGCCGTCGTTGAGCAGCTCTGCCGGGAGGCATTTGAGCTGTGTTCCTTCTTTGGCATTGAACTCGAACCAAGGCACGGCGGCGCAGTTCTGCCCGAAGTCCACCACGAGTTTTTCACCCGGCTTTATCGTTATTTCCTCGCCGGGAGCGTATTCGCGTGTTATCACCACGGTGCCGAAAGCTTCGTCGCTTGCCCCGGTGACGCCGTTCCATACGTATGTTCTGCGCGGTTGCATGGCCAAATCCTCGCGGAGGTACACTTCTGCGCCGTCGGAGGGTATTATCCGGCCGTTGAACTCTGTGTTCTTTTCAGGTACGAGAAGTGTGTGGGCTACCTCGTGTCCGAGCTGCTCGCGGGCATCGTATTCTTCTCCGTCGAATATCGATGCGTGCTTGACAGGGCCTGCTATTCCGGCTTTCCAGTCGCTGCAGTTGGTGCCGTGGTATTCCTTGCTGCCGTCGTCAAAGGTGAGTTCCAGCACACCTCGGAAAGCGACTTTCTTTCCTCTCATGCCGTCGTGGCCGCCGGGAGTTATTATACGGTCGCCCCACCATCCGGGTGTTACTTGGACGGAGAGAGTGTTTTCCGCGCCTTTCCGGGTGGATATGGCGTCTGTCACGTCGTAAGTGAACGAACGCTTGGTCTTTCCATAGTGGGTGAATCCGGGCTTGAGTATTTCGGAGCCTATGAGATGTCCGTTCACATAAAGCTCGTATACGCCCAGTCCGCTGGTCATCCACTTGGCCGACTGTACTTTCTTGCCGTTTTTTATTTTGGACACGAACCAGCTCGCACCGTCGGCGGAGCGCTCGTTGCTTTCGTTTATGGGGCCTGTCACGACGGGGGCATTGGCAGCCGATATCCATTCCGACTGGTTCCATAGGGCGCTTTCAAGAGCGTCTGTGCGGCGGCCTTTTTCGGCAGCTTCCGAATGGAGGCAGCCCAGAGATAGCGAAAAAGCCACTATCGAAGTGATGATTTTAGGTTGTAGTTGTTTCATCCCGGTGGTATTGAAGGTTTATTTATGGTCTGGTAGTTGTTTTTTGTTGTGTATATCCGGAGCTTAACAGAATGCAAATATACGTCAATAAATCTGAACATCCTTTCGCCCGGCAGAAATTTCGCCGGACATGCGGCGCGGAAGCTGTGTTTTCCGCAGCTTTTGTGTAATTTTGTAATTGGAAAGGCTGTGTAGCCGATTGTCTTACCCATAAAAGATGCCTTCTATGAGCGGAGTAAAGCCTAAAAAAGCCCTCGGGCAGCATTTTCTGACAGATCTCGGAGTTGCCGGGCGCATAGCCTCTACCCTTGATGATTATCCTGATACTCCGGTGCTCGAAATAGGCCCGGGCATGGGTGTGCTTACCCGTTTTCTGATGGAGAAGCACCCCTATCCGCTGTTATCCGTGGCCGAAATAGACAGTGAGAGCGTGGCATGGCTCAAGGAGCATCTGCCTTCTCCGCAGCCGAGGATAGTGGAAGGCGACTTTTTGCAGATGGATATGGCCGAGCTGTTCCCCGGCGACGAGCCTTTCTGCGTTATCGGCAATTATCCGTACAATATATCGTCGCAGATTTTTTTCCGAGTGCTTGATTACCGCGAGAGGATAGTGTGCTGTAGCGGCATGTTGCAGCGCGAGGTGGCCGAACGCCTCGCCGCTCCTCCCGGAACCAAGGCGCGTGGCATTCTCAGCGTGCTGCTTCAGGCGTGGTACGATGTGGAGTACCTTTTCACGGTGAGCGAGAATGTGTTCAATCCGCCGCCTAAGGTAAAGTCGGGCGTGGTGCGGCTCACACGCAACGGCGTGCGCGATCTGGGCTGCGACGAGGCTCTGTTCCGCACGGTGGTGAAGACCGGCTTCGGACAGCGGCGCAAGACTCTCCGCAACTCCCTTCGCAGCCTGTTGCCGCCGGGAGCGTCGGCCGACGCGCTCCCGTATGCTTCGCTGAGGCCGGAGCAGCTGTCGGTAGAGCAGTTTAAAGAAATAACCCGTGCAGTAAGTTCCCTGCGCGCCAACGCTTCCAAGTTATGAAAGAGTTTGACGAGGACTATCTCGAGCATCTGAAAAGCATAATATCCGACGACAAGCACGAGGAGGCACGCACGGAGCTTGCGAGCCTGCACCCTGCCGACATAGCGGAGCTGTACCGCAATCTCGAGCTTGAGCAGGCCGAGTATCTGTTCAAGCTTCTTGACGAGGAAAAGGCGGCCGACGTGCTTATGGAGCTGGACGAGGACGATCGCCTCAAGCTGCTCAATGCCATGCCGGCGGAAGAAATCGCCAAGCAGATCGACCATCTCGATACCGACGACGCCGTTGACCTTATACAGCAGCTCGACCAGGACGAGCGCGAGGAGATTCTCAGCCATATCGACGACGTGGAGCAGGCGGGCGACATTATCGACCTCCTGAAGTACGACGAAGATACCGCCGGCGGCCTTATGGGCACCGAGATGATTGTGGTGAACGAGAACTGGTCGATGCCCGAGTGTATAAAGCAGATGCGCCTGCAGGCGGAGGACATGGACGAGATTTACTACGTCTACGTGGTTGACAACGAGGACCGCCTCCGGGGCACATTCCCGCTGAAGAAGATGCTCACCCACCCGTCGGTGTCGAAGATAAAGCATGTGATGGAAACCGACCCCGTGAGCGTCAAGGTAGACACCCCTATCGACGAAGTGGCTCTCGATTTTGAGAAGTACGACCTTGTGGCTATGCCCGTGGTCGATTCGATAGGGCGCCTGTTGGGACGGATAACGGTCGACGACGTGATGGACCAGGTGCGCGAGGCCAGCGAACGCGACTATCAGCTCGCGTCGGGTATATCGAGCGACGTGGACGCCGACGACTCCGTGTTTGCCCAGACCAAGGCGCGGATACCCTGGCTGCTCGTTGGCATAGCCTCGGGCTTGCTCGCGTCGGTCATTCTGGGAACTTTCGAGTACCAGTTGCAGGCCGTTACGGCGCTCGCGCTGTTTATTCCCATAATAGGCGGCACTGGTGGAAATGTAGGCGTGCAGGCGTCTGCCATCGTGGTGCAGGGTCTTGCCAACGGTTCGCTCGATATAAAGAACTTTGCCTCGCAGCTTGGCAAAGAGGTTCTCATAGGCTTGCTCAACGCGTCGGTTATCTCGGCGGTGGTGCTTGTGTACAACCTGATTACGATGCCGGGCGATTTGGCCGTCACGCTATCAGTGGCCGTGTCGCTCTTCGTGGTGGTGATGTTTGCCTCCATGCTTGGCACTGTGGTGCCTCTTACACTTGAAAAATTGCACATTAATCCCGCTCTCGCCACAGGCCCGTTCATACAGATATCGAACGATATAGTGGGCCTTATAATCTATGTGCAGATTTCGACGTGGTTCCTCAGCCACATAATGTAGCTACGACAGTAGCCTGTCGATAGTGTTTCCCGGCGCTATGCGCAAGGAAAAAGCCGCGCTTCGCCCTGTGGCCTCGCTGCGGTACTGGATATGGTAGCGTTCGAGTCCGAGGCAGTCGATTATGGCATGGGCTTTGTCGGCACCGCCGGCATAGGGGCTGCCGCCGGTAAGCCTTTCTTCTATCGTCACGTCGAAGCCCGATACCTTAACTGCTATGCTGTAAGCCCCGTCTGTGCTTATGCCGCTTAATCCGAAGCGGTGTATGTGGAGATGGCCCGAATCGTCTACACGGGCCGTGATGCACGGTTCGGAAGGGATGCCATCGTAGTCGAGCATGCCTGCGTAGAGAAATGTCCGCACTTCGCCCTTTTGCCCCGGCATGGCGGCCATACCTATTATTGCCGCAGCAACGAATACCGCCACAACATAAAACTCCGGGCTGCTGAAGAAAGATGCCGCTATCATATTGGCAAAAGTACGTAAAAAGAGGCGGGTGTGCAAGCTGGCGCGGCGCGCTGAACCGTGGTGCGTGAGTTTTGTTATTCAAAAGGGTGCTAAACGCTCCAAAGAGTATGTTTACTTTTAACTCTATGAAATCTTTAGAAGCTTTTTCGGCCTGTTTCAAGCTTTCATTCAGTCGTTATGGGGCCCCATAACTCCTTCATTCAATCTCAAAACATA
>CAJTSR010000014.1 GCA_910579035.1 uncultured Muribaculaceae bacterium
GGACACCCGTCCACAGCACCGAACTTTTGCCCGAAAACAGGCGTTCAAGTATGAGAACCACAATTTTTAATAGTTAAATATTGTTTATTTGGCAAATATTCGGATAATAAGTGTTAATTTTGTGATGCTCTCGCAGGTAGTGATAAATCAGGGCAATTTTGCCCTCCAAAATAGAGCGGAAAATGTGGTACAAACCGTGGTACATTGCTTCTCAATTATATCAACCAACAAATTGAAAATCAACAAGATAACACCACTCTCACAAGGCCCGCTCGGATCACCAAAGGGTCACTTTTCAGTGGCTCTTTCCCATATCCATACCACCCCTGCCGCACAGAACCGCTCCATTTTACCTACACTCAAGAAAGCGAACAACGAAAGATAAGATTGCGCACAAAAAGAAGGAAGGCAATATCTATGTATGAAGCGTCCCCACAATAACAGATATAATTATGCAATAAAAGCCTTGACGGAATCCAAAAAAAGATTTATCTTTACGCCAAACTTAATAAATCTAAGACCATGCGAAAATTCTTCTTGCTGGCAGTTGCCTTACTTTCCGGTTTACTTGCCTACTCTCAGCAATTCGAGCCTGAATGGGCCGGAGAAGTAACCATTCTGAAAATTGATGAAGACACGACTGCCATTCCAACTGAAAAATCCATTCCAAAAGTTAAAACATCATCTTCCGCAGGCCACCTGCTTGTCGGCATAGGCAACGTCAGGCAGAAAGCTATCATCAAAAACGGCAGATCAACTACGCAAATAAACCCTGAAAACACCGTTACGCTCGTTGTCAAATGCAAGGACAATGAAACTGATCCGACCACTTTTATCCAAGTAGTAAAATTCGAGGAAAAGAAAAAAGAAAGACGCGCAGAGCTCGCTAATGTCAACTGGCTCGGAAACGTTTCCGAAGGCAATATGGAATATATAAATTTCCAAGGGAAGCGATATGGCAAATCCTCTTATATATTGACTTTCCCGGCTATCGAGGGTGAATTTGGAGTAAAGGTAATGAATCCCAACGAACGCGATGAAAAAACCACCGTATTCTATTGCTTCGGAATACACAACGACAACAGCTCCGACCAAAACTAAAAAAGAGTTTGAATCTAACTCATATATTTTGAGAAGACTTTTGAAATAATTCATTATCACTAATTTAATGTTAACGCGTTAAATCCAAGAACTCCCTAATAAAGCGCATAGACAGAACTAACCAACATCAACAGTTCCCACCAATTCACAGGGGCCACTATCTATCATAGTGCCCCTTTTTCGCATATACACTTCAATAATCCATCAATTATAACTAACTTTGCGGTGATGACGAAGGCTCTTTATGCACATGTGATTGTGCCGCTGCCGCTCGACGGAGCATTCACCTACGTGGTGCCACCGGCACTGCAAGAGGACGTGCGCCCGGGCTGCCGAGTGATTGTTCCTTTCGGAGCCAAGCACTTCTACACAGGGCTGGTGCAAGACGTGACCCCTATAGCTCCCGCGCCCGGTGTGGCGCTTAAAGAGATAGCGCTCGTGCTCGACGGGGGCAAACCTATTGTCCGCAACCCGCAGGTGCGCTTCTGGCAATGGATTGCCTCATACTATCTGTGTTCGGTGGGCGATGTGTTCAAAGCCGCCCTCCCCTCCGGCCTTAAGCTCGAAAGCGAAACCCGCATAGAGCTATACGGCGAGCCTGAGCCTGAAGACATTGCCGAATGCACTCCCCGCCAGACAGAGATTATGGCCTACCTGCGCGAGAAAGGCAGCTCGACCCTTAAGACTCTCGAAGCAACATTCGGCGGCGCTGCCGTACGCACCCATATCGATGCCCTTGTGGAGAAAGGCCTGCTCGCAAGCTCGGAGAAGCTTGTGGAGAGATACCGCAGCATTCGTAAAGCCTACGTCCGCCCCACGCTTCCGCGCGGCGACAAATGCGCCTTAGACGCGGCTTTCACTGCCGTAAAGCGCTCTCCGCGCCAAGAAAGCGCCTTAGTGGCCTTATTAGCCATGTCGGAATTCAACCGCGAAGGCACACCGCTCGTAGAAGTTCCTCTCGACGTGCTATCCGAACGCTCCGGAGCAAGCCGAGCGCACTTGAAAGCATTATCCGAAAAAGGTTTCTGCGAAATATACAACAAAGAAATATCGCGGTTTTCATACTCAGGCCCGTCGGGCGGCGCCATGCCGCAGCTATCCCCGGCGCAATCAGGAGCGCTCGACCGGATACACCGTGGCTTTATCGAAAAAGACGTCACGCTGCTGCACGGTGTCACCTCGTCGGGTAAAACCGAGATATATATCCACCTTATCGACTACGTGCTACGGCAGGGACGGCAGACATTGTTCCTTGTTCCCGAAATCG
Organism: uncultured Muribaculaceae bacterium; assembly: GCA_910579035.1. GTDB lineage: Bacteria > Bacteroidota > Bacteroidia > Bacteroidales > Muribaculaceae > CAG-873. Next base: position 2,369 of record CAJTSR010000014.1, read on the forward strand.
CCCTTACCACCCAGCTTACATACAGGTTGCAGAGAGTATTCGGCGACAAGGTTGTAATATACCACTCCAAATTCTCCGACAGCGAGCGCGTAGAGCTATGGCGGCGCCTGCTCTCCACATCAGACCCGCTTGTGGTAATAGGCGCCCGCTCGGCAGTATTCCTGCCGTTTGCATCGCTCGGCCTCGTGATAGTCGACGAGGAACACGAAAGCAGCTACAAGCAAGCCGACCCCGCGCCACGCTACAACGGTCGCGACGCGGCCATAATGCTCGCGTCACTCCACGGAGCCAAGACATTGCTCGGAAGCGCCACACCCACAGTCGAAACATACCACAAGGCGTTGAACGGCAAATTCGGCCTCGTGAGCCTCACCGAGCGCTTCGACGGCGTGGCAATGCCGTCGGTAGAAATAGTAGACATGCGCTCCGAAAGACGCCGCAAGGCTGTGAGCGGCTACTTCTCGCACAGGCTCCTCGATGTGAGCATCGACGCTCTCTCCCGTAAGAAACAAGCCATCTTCTTCCTGAACCGTCGCGGCTACGCGCCTATGGCCCGGTGCAAGATGTGCGCCTTCACCCCCAAATGCAATTTCTGCGACGTTGCCCTTACCTACCACAAGCGTACCAACCGCCTCCAGTGCCACTACTGCGGAGCCGAGTATCCTGTTCCGCAAGTTTGCCCCGAATGCCACGAACCGTCGATGGAGATAGTAGGATACGGAACAGAACGGCTCGAAGACGAAATATCGGAACGCTTCGCCCAGCACCGCGTGCTGCGCATGGACCTCGACACCACGCGAAACAAAGAAGGACACGGCAAGATCATCGATGAATTTTCACGCCACAAGGCCGACATACTCGTAGGCACCCAGATGGTGACAAAGGGGCTGGACTTCGGAGGAGTCGAAGTAGTAGGCATACTCAACGCCGACAGCATGCTGAACATACCCGATTTCAGGGCTGCGGAGCGAGCATTCAATATGATAGAACAGGTAGCAGGACGCGCCGGACGGCGCGACGGCGTAGGGCGCGTGGTCGTTCAGACCCATAATCCCGAAAATCCCGTTCTCGCCCTCGCTGCCGCACACGACTACGACGGTTTCTATCGGCGCGAAATCGCCGAGCGCGAAGCATTCGCCTTTCCGCCTTTCACTCGCATAATAAATATTTTTGTAAAGCACCGCGACGCACGCACAGTGGCGGAGTACGCCGACAATCTCGCCCGCAGCCTCCGCCAGATATTCGGCTCACGCGTACTCGGCCCACAGGAACCTTCCGTAGCACGCGTGCAATCGCTCTATATCCGCAAGATAATGCTCAAAGTAGAGGCCACCGCATCTATGGCAAAAGTCAAGGAGCTACTCCGCGAACGATACGTGGCGCTCGCCTCGTCGCCCCTTATGCGCGGACTGACCGTGTACTACGACGTAGACCCGGTATGACATTCCCCTACCGGATCGCCATGCGGCGGAAAGTATAGTCGCGGTCGGCAATCTCGCACGACATCATATCGGCATGGTGCACCTTTACGTCTTCTATCTTCTGGTATTTGCTGAATTCCTCACGTATGGCCGAGGTTACGCGCACACGCCAGGCCTCAACAGTCTGCGCCGTTAGCGAATCAAGCGCGGGCTGCTGAAGCCCGGTAAGCACATTTTGTGAAAACGTCACACCAGCCGGATCGATATTCACCTTAAGAGTGGACGCATCGAGCGAAAGAAGCAAATCATCGTCATAGGCGTCGTCCTCCGGAACATAGCGCCCCGATATTGACGCCGTGGCAGCCACATCAACCTGATATGCCTGGTCTACGACAAAAGGCGAGCCTGATTCTACTGCCTGGCTCACATCAACCGTCGCCAACAGCATCACATCGCCGCTGCCATTCTTGCTGTCGGACGGCGCAAAATCAATTGTCACCACAGAACTGGCATCAGAAGCGCCCGACACACCCTCAAGGCGCACCGGCAAGCCCTGCCACGCACCCGCATAATCTTGCATACGGGAGCACGAGGTCGACAAAACGATAGCGCCAAGCACAGTAAGCGCTCCGAAAAATGATGCTGAATAAAGATTCATAAGGCAACGAAGTTAAAGTGTTATAATTCTCTAACAACGATGCTGCCTCGATTGTTTATCGTGGTTTCTGCGCCTCCGGGAGAGCCGAAGCAATCGCATCGGCAGACCGCTCCATAAGCTCCGAAAGCTCGTGGCGCCCCGTTTCACTGCTCGCGTGGATAGGCGCGTGGATTGTGAGGGTGATACTGCCCGGACGGGGCAACACACTGCCGCGAGGCATAACGCCGTACGCTCCGTCGATAGTGACAGGCACCACAGGCAGCGAGAACTCCGTAGCAAGCTTGAACGCCCCGCGCCTGAAGGCATGCATACGCCCGTCGCGGCTGCGCGATCCCTCCGGGAAAACCACCACCGACATACCGCCCGAAAGCTGCTTCTCGGCCGTGGCCATAGTATGAGCCGTGGCAGACGGGCTGCTGTTGTCAACATATATATGGCCCGACACCCTGCAGCTAAAGCCCACGAAAGGTATGCGTTCGAGGCTCTTCTTCATCATCCAACGGAAATTATGGCCGAGATAACCATAAATGGCAAAGATATCATAAGCCCCCTGATGGTTGGCTACAAACACGTAGCTTGTGCGCCGGTCGATATTCTCGCGACCGCGGACACGCACCTTCACCAGCGACAACATACAGAACGCCTTGGCCCATAGGTGCCCCGGCCAATAACCCATCGAACGGCTCGCCCCGAGCACGCTTCCTATAATAGTGACACTCGCGGCAAGAACCGTCAGCACCGCCAGAAGCGGTATCATCACCAAAAATTGATAAATCCTATAAAAAAACACTGCTATTCTGATTATGGAATACTTTGCGGCCAAGTCCCTTAGAGCCTCGGACTTGCAAAAATAGCAAAAATTTCATAATTTTGCATATCTAATTCAGAAGATATATCTACATGAAACTACTCGAAGGAAAAACCGCCCTTATCACCGGCGCGGCCCGAGGCATCGGCAAAGCCCTTGCCATCCGTTTCGCACAGGAAGGCGCAAACATCGCCTTCACCGACCTCGTTATCGATGAAAACGGCAAAGCGACCGAAGAAGAAATAGCCTCTTACGGCGTGAAAGCCAAAGGATATGCCTCCAATGCAGCCGACTTCGCCCAGACCAAGGAAGTCGTAGCGCAGGTACACGCCGACTTCGGCTCTATCGACATTCTGGTAAACAACGCCGGCATCACCAAAGACGGTCTGATGATGCGTATGACAGAAGCCCAGTGGGACGCCGTTATCGCCGTAAACCTCAAGAGCGCGTTCAACTTTATCAACGCCACTCTGCCCATCATGATGCGCCAGCGCAGCGGCTCGATTATCAACATGGCATCGGTAGTAGGTGTTCACGGCAACGCCGGCCAGTCGAACTATGCCGCTTCCAAAGCCGGCCTGATAGCCCTCGCCAAGAGCATCGCGCAGGAAGTAGGCTCACGCGGCATACGCGCCAACGCCATCGCCCCCGGATTTATCGAAACAGCCATGACAGCCCAGCTTCCCGACGAAGTTCGCGAAGAATGGAAGAAGAAAATCCCCCTGCGCCGAGGCGGACAGGTGGAAGACATCGCCAACGTGGCCACCTTCCTTGCCTCCGACATGTCGTCCTACGTTACCGGACAGGTTATCCAGGTCGACGGCGGCATGAACATGTAATACAGCACAAGATCAAAACTAACGGCAGGCGCATCAACCCGATTCGGGCATGCGCCTGCCGCTTTTTCATTAGACCACCCTCTGCATATTTACAATAAAAAGAACAGCCCCGCACCCAAAAAAAGTGCGGGGCTGCCTATAGGCTGTCGCCGTGTATTATTCTGCTGCGGGAAGCTCGGTTTCAGCTGCTGCGGCAGCTTCTACGGGATTCTCTGCGGCATTGGATTTACGACGGCTACGACGTGTCTTAGCCTTGGCTTCCTTAGCTTCCTTGAGCATGCCTTCGTTGTAGTCAACGAGCTCGATGAAGCAGGTCTTGGCGTTGTCACCAAGACGGTTGCCTGTCTTAAGAATGCGGGTGTAGCCACCGGGGCGTCCGGCAATCTTTTCAGCTATTTCCTGGAAGAGAACCTTCACAGCTTCTTTGTTCTGAAGATAGCTGAACACAAGACGGCGGTTAGACGTGCTGTCTTCCTTGGCGCGGTTGATCAGCGGCTCGGCATAGATACGCAGTGCCTTGGCCTTGGCCAAAGTGGTGTGGATGCGCTTATGCAGGATGAGCGATATGGTCATATTGGCCAGAAGGGCGTCGCGGTGAGCCTTCTTGCGGCCAAGGTGATTGAATTTTTTATTGTGTCGCATCGGGGTGATTAATCTTTATCGAGTTTGTATTTGGAAATATCCATGCCGAAGGAGAGGTTGAGGCTCGTAAGGAGGCTCTCAAGTTCGACGAGGGATTTTTTACCGAAATTGCGGAATTTAAGCAGGTCTGTCTTGTTGAAAACCACTAATTCGGCAAGTGTTTCCACCTCAGCGCTCTTCAGGCAGTTGAGCGCGCGCACGGAAAGCTGCATATCTACGAGCTTCGACTTGAGAAGCTGGCGCATATGGAGCACTTCCTCATCGAATTCCTCGCCCGGATCGGGGTCGGAAGTTTCAAGCGTGATCTTCTCGTCGGAGAAGAGCATGAAGTGGTAGATAAGGATTTTGGCAGCCTCTTTCACAGCGTCCTTGGGCAGGATAGAGCCGTTGGTGCTGATTTCGAGGGTAAGTTTGTCGTAGTCGGTTTTCTGGTCTACGCGGTAGTTTTCTACTGTGTATTTGACGTTCTTGATAGGGGTGTAGATCGAGTCGATGGCGATAGTGTTGATATCGTCCTGCGGAGTCACATTCTCTTCCGCCGGAACCCAACCGCGACCCTTATTGATGGTCAGTACGATGGTGAAACTTGCGTCGGGATCCAAATGACATATCACCAGGTCGGGATTCATTACCTCGAATCCGCTCATTTCCCGGGCTATGTCGCCGGCCGTGAACACTTCTTTGCCTGATACGGTGATAGAAACACGCTCAAATTCGGTGTCTTCCACTTTTTGCTTGAGGTCGACTTGCTTCAGGTTAAGAATGATGTTGGTCACATCTTCCTTAACGCCGGGCACGGCATCAAATTCGTTCTTAACGCCGTCGATTTTTATCGACGAGATCGCGAATCCTTCCAGCGAGGAAAGGAGCACGCGACGGAGAGCGTTTCCGACAGTGATGCCATAGCCGGGTTCCAAAGGCTTGAATTCGAACTTACCGTAGAAGTTTCCTGCTTCTACCATAACCACCTCTTCAGGTTTCTGGAATGCTAATATAGCCATGGATCTTTTGGGGTTAGGCGTTATTACTTGGAGTAGAGCTCGACGATGAGCTGCTCCTTGATGTTTTCGGGAATGTCCTCGCGTGCGGGCACGTGGAGGAACTTACCGCTCTTTGTAGCCTCGTCCCATTCAATCCAGGGATATTTGCTGTGGTTGAAGCCTGCGAGAGCGTCAGCGATAACCTCGAGCGACTTGCTGCGCTCGCGAACGCCTACTACAGCGCCGGGCTTTACAGAGAACGAAGGTATGTTCACAACCTGGCCGTTCACAGTTATGTGCTTGTGGAGAACGATCTGGCGGGCAGCAGCACGTGTGGGAGCAATACCCAGACGGTATACCACGTTGTCCAGACGCGATTCCAGAAGCTGGAGCAGGATTTCACCGGTGATACCTTTGAGGCGCGATGCTTCCTCGAAGAGGTTGCGGAACTGGCGTTCGAGCAGACCGTAGGTATATTTGGCTTTCTGCTTTTCGCGAAGCTGTACGCCGTATTCCGATGTTTTGCGACGCTTGTTCTGTCCGTGCTGGCCCGGGGGGAAGTTGCGACGGGCGAGAACCTTGTCTTCGCCGAATATGGGTTCGCCGAATTTGCGGGCTATTTTGGTCTTGGGACCTGTGTATCTTGCCATTGTAGTTGAAATCAGTTTATCGCCCGACGGGGGTGTATCTCAGTTCCGGCGTCAGTGCATTGTCGGCGCAGCCGCGACCATAGAGAGGTGATGTAAGATATGGTCTATTCGCCTCGATTGTACTGCGTGATTCCGGATTCTTACGCGGGATACCGTAATACCGCCCATGGCGTGGCCGGCTCCCGTCCTGGCGAGTGTTGATGTATGTTTTGTGTTGTTGAACTAAAAGTGAAAGCAGAGTGCGGCACCGCGCGAGGCTGTGCCATGAACTGATTTAAACTCTTCTTCTCTTGGGAGGACGGCAACCGTTGTGGGGCAGCGGAGTAACGTCGATAATCTCTGTTACTGCGATACCGGCGCCATGGATTGTGCGCACTGCCGATTCACGACCGTTACCCGGGCCTTTGAGATATGCCTTTACTTTGCGGAGGCCGAGGTCGTAGGCTACCTTGGCGCAATCCTGAGCTGCCATCTGGGCTGCATAAGGAGTGTTCTTCTTGCTGCCGCGGAAGCCCATCTTGCCGGCAGACGACCAGGAGATTACTTGGCCTTCGCTGTTGGCTAAGCAGACAATGATATTGTTGAAGGAAGAATGAACGTGGAGCTGGCCTTCTGCACCAACTTTAACGTTGCGTTTCTTGGCTGCGACTGTTTTTTTTGCCATGTTGTTCTATTATTTAGTAGCTTTCTTCTTGTTAGCAACGGTTTTCTTGCGGCCCTTGCGGGTGCGGGCGTTGTTCTTGGTCGACTGTCCGCGTACGGGAAGACCGTTACGGTGACGAATGCCGCGGTAGCAGCCGATGTCCATCAGGCGCTTGATGTTGAGCTGGATTTCGCTGCGGAGGTCGCCTTCTACCTTGTAATCTGTGCCGATTACTTCACGTACCTTGGCTGCCTGCTCGTCGCTCCAGTCCTTAACTTTGATGTTTACATCGATGCCTGCCTTGTTCAGGATTGTCTTAGCAGCGCTACGACCGATGCCGAAGATGTAAGTCAAGGCGATTTCACCTCTTTTGTTCTGGGGGAGGTCAACTCCCACTATACGTACTGCCATATATTACTTTTATCCTTGACGCGTTTTGTACTTGGGGTTTTTCTTGTTGATGACATAAAGACGTCCTTTGCGGCGGACGATCTTGCTGTCCGGAGTGCGTTTCTTTACGCTTGCTCTTACTTTCATATCTTTTAGTCTTTTTGTTTATTTATAGCGGAAAGCAATCCGGCCTTTTGAAAGGTCGTAGGGCGACATTTCCACACGCACCTTGTCGCCGGGGAGGATTTTGATATAGTGCATCCTCATTTTGCCGGAGATGTGTGCCGTGATTTCATGCCCGTTCTCAAGTTCTACTCGGAACATTGCGTTGGATAGGGCCTCGATTATAGTGCCGTCCTGCTCGATTGCTGATTGTTTTGCCATATATAATTTTAAATAAATTTATCTCCTATCGCCTGGTGTATGTAGTCGAAAGTCGTCATAATCTCCACGCGGTCGTCGACCATCGCGAGAGTGTGCTCGTAGTGCGCCGAAGGCTTGCGGTCGCGCGTGCGGCATGTCCAGCCGTCACGCTCGATCACAATGTTGCGGCTACCCATATTCACCATCGGCTCGATGCAGAAGCACATACCGTTGGCAAGGCGCGGGCCTATGCCCCGGCGCCCGTAGTTGGGTATCTCGGGCGACTCGTGCATGCTTTTGCCGATGCCGTGGCCGCACATTTCGCGCACTATCGAATAATTGCGGCGCTCGCAGTATGTCTGCACCGCGTTTGAAATATCACCTATGCGCGCTCCGGGCTTTGCAGCCTCGATTCCGACATAGAGTGCCTCGCGCGTGGTGCGGCAAAGCGCCATCTTTTCGGGGCTTATGGTACCCACCGCGAAAGTGTAGCAGGTATCACCCATAAAACCGTCTTTCGCCACCACGGTGTCGATGCCGATGATATCGCCGTCGACGAGCACGCGATCCGACGGAAAACCGTGTACAACGGTTTCGTTGACCTCGATGCACAGTGTGGCAGGAAAGCCTTCATAGCCCAGGCAGGCAGGCTTGCCACCATTGTCCAGGATAAATTCCCGGGCAATGGTGTCGAGCTTGCGTGTGCTAACTCCGGGTTCTATCCAGCGCGCAACTTCGCCCAGCGTCTGCGACACAAGGACAGATGCCGCGCGCATCTTTTCGATTTCTTCCGGTGTTTTGAGATAAATCATTTAATCTTTATGTTAATATGATTTAGCGTTAGGTCAATAAGCCTGGCCTGTGGTGCGGCCTTTGATTTTGCCTTCTTTCATAAGGCCGTCATAGTGGTGCATCATCAGGTGCGACTCTACCTGCTGGAGAGTGTCGAGAACGACACCTACCATAATCAGCAGCGATGTGCCGCCGAAGAACTGCGCGAAATTCTGGCTGATGCCGAAGAAACGCGCGAATGCCGGAAGAATAGCCACTATGCCGAGGAATATGGAACCGGGCAAGGTTATACGGCTCATGATAGTGTCGAGGTACTCGGCGGTCTTCTTGCCGGGTTTAACACCGGGGATAAAGCCGTTGTTGCGCTTGAGGTCGTCGGCCATCTGGGTGGGACGCACCGTGATGGCGGTATAGAAGTACGTAAACGCAACAATGAGTACGAAGAACACAAGATTGTACCAGAAACCGTTGATATCGGTGAATGCCTGCACAAATCCGTTGCTGCCGCCCTGGAATCCGGCCAAAGTCATAGGTATGAACATAATGGCCTGGGCGAAGATGATAGGCATAACGCCGGCGGCGTTAACCTTCAGAGGAATATACTGACGGGCACCGCCGTACTGGCGGTTTCCGACGATGCGCTTGGCATACTGCACGGGCACCTTGCGCGTACCCTGCACGAGCAGCACTGCACCGACGGTAACTGCGAAGAGCAGCACGATTTCAACGATGAACATCACCAGACCACCCTGTCCGGCACCGTCGCCGGGAAGGCGGCTGTGGAACTCGTAGTAGAGCGCTCCCGGGAGGCGGGCAATGATACCAACCAAGATGATGAAGGAGATACCATTACCGATACCGCGGTCTGTGATACGCTCGCCAAGCCACATGATGAACATAGAGCCGGCAGCAAGGATGATGGTCAGGTAAGCCAAGGTCCAAAAGCCCAGCGAAAGAGTGGTGCCGTTGGAAGCCCCGTTGACCTGAACCTGAAGATTCACCAGATAGGCAGGAGCCTGAAGGACGAGTATAAGCACCGTCAGCAGGCGTGTGTACTGGTTCAGTTTCTGACGGCCGCTCTCACCTTCCCTCTGCATTTTTTGGAAGGAAGGCAGGATCATACCGCAAAGCTGGATAACGATCGACGCCGTGATGTACGGCATGATGCCCAGTGCGAATATGGATGCCTGAGAGAAGGCGCCGCCCGAGAACATATCCAGAAGCTGCATCAGACCGCTCTTGTTGGTAAAATTGGCAAGAGCGTCGATGTCAGAAGGAGATATGCCGGGGAGCACTACGTAGCACCCCAGCCGGTAGATGAGTACCAGCAGGAGTGTTACGAGTATTCTCTGGCGCAGCTCCTGGATTGTCCAGATGTTTTTGAGCGTGTCGATAAATCTCATAATCAGATTTTATTTGCCGTGCCGCCTGCAGCTTCGATGGCCGCCTTGGCAGCTTCGGAGAAGGCATGGGCTTCGACTGTGAGTGCTACAGCGATAGTGCCGCCGGCAAGAATCTTTGCCAGCTGGCCGCGGCGGAGGTAGCCTGCGCTGCGAAGTTCTTCCACACCTACCTTCTGAAGCTGGCGAGCTTCAGCAAGCTGGGAAACGAGGTCGAGATTGATCGCTTTGTATTCTACGCGGTTGAGGCTCTTGAAGCCGAATTTGGGAAGACGGCGCTGGAGGGGCATCTGGCCACCTTCAAAACCAATCTTACGGCTGTAGCCGGAGCGCGACTTGGCGCCTTTATGACCGCGTGTGGATGTACCGCCCTTGCCGGAGCCGGCGCCACGGCCGATGCGGGTTTTGCTTTTTACAGAGCCGGGAGCGGGTTGCAAATTACTTAGGTCCATTTCTTTTTCTATGTTTAGGCGTTGGTCACTTCAACAAGGTGGCGAACTTTGTTGACCATGCCCATCACCGACGGGGTGTCTTCTTTCACCACGGTATGATTCATTTTCTTAAGGCCGAGTGCGTCGAGAGTGCGCTTCTGCACTGCCGGGCAGTTGATACGGCTCTTTATCTGCTTGATTTTAATCTGTGCCATTGTGCTTGTCGTTTTTAGCCTTTGAACACTTGTTCTACGGAGATGCCGCGGTTCTGGGCAACGATAGCGGGCGAGCGCATTTCGTCGAGGGCGGCGATAGTAGCCTTCACGAGGTTGTGGGGGTTGGACGAGCCCTTGCTCTTGGCAAGAACGTCGGTGATGCCCACGCTCTCGAGCACGGCACGCATAGCGCCACCGGCCTTTACACCGGTACCGTGCGAAGCGGGCTTGAGGATTACGCGCGAGCCGCCGAACTTGGCAACCTGCTCGTGGGGGATTGTGCCTTTGTGCACAGGCACGCGGATAAGGTTCTTCTTGGCAGCCTCAACGCCCTTGGCGATAGCGGCCTGAACTTCGTTGGCCTTGCCAAGGCCCCAGCCTACCACGCCGTCCTCGTTACCTACAACGACGATGGCAGCGAAAGTGAATGTGCGGCCGCCCTTTGTTACCTTGGTAACGCGGTTGATGGCCACAAGGCGGTCCTTGAGTTCAAGGTCGCTGGTAGATTTTACTCTATTGTTTCTCTTTGCCATAGTATCTTAGAATTTGAGGCCGGCGCCGCGAGCGGCATCAGCGAGGGATTTAACGCGGCCGTGGAAGAGGTAGCCGTTACGGTCGAAAACTACTTCGGTGATGCCTGCTTCAAGAGCCTTGGCGGCTACTGCTGCACCAACGAGGGCTGCGATTTCGGTTTTGGTGGCTTTCTGCTCAAGACCGCGCGAAGAGGCGGAAACGAGTGTACGGCCTGCCAGGTCGTCGACGAGCTGCACGTAGATTTGCTTGTTGGAGCGGAATACTGTCATGCGGGGACGCTCGGCGGTACCGGATATTTTGCCGCGGATGCGGGTTTTGATTTTATTGCGTCTTTGTATCTTGGAAATCATGATGAAGTGCGTTTAAAGTTATTTAGCACCGGCCTTCTTACCGGACTTGCGACGTATAACTTCGCCCACGAACTTGATACCTTTGCCCTTGTAGGGTTCGGGCTTGCGCATAGAGCGAATCTTGGCGCACACCTGGCCGAGGAGCTGTTTGTCGGAGCTTTCGAGGATAATGAGCGGGTTTTTGTTACGCTCGCTCTTCGCTTCTACCTTGATTTCCGGGGGAAGCTTGATATATATAGCGTGGGAGTAGCCCAGAGAGAGCTCGAGTACCTGGCCGGTAGCTGTGGCGCGGTAGCCTACGCCCACGAGTTCCATTTCTTTGCGATAGGGCTGGTGTACGCCTTCCACCATGTTGTGGATAAGGGCGCGGAAGAGGCCGTGCTGAGCACGGTGTTCGCGGTCGTCGCTGGGACGGGTTACGTACACGTGGTTGTCCTCTACGGTAACTTTGAGGTCGGGGTGAACAGCCTGCGAGAGCTTGCCGTTCTTGCCTTCGACGGTCACGACGTTAGTCTTTTCATCAACCGTCACTTTTACTCCGGCGGGAATTGCTATGGGAGCTTTACCTATTCTTGACATAGTTCGTTCGGTTTTGGTTGATTAGTAGACGTAGCAAAGGACTTCGCCGCCGATCTTGAGGTCGGCAGCCTTTTTGTTGGTCATTACACCGCGCGAGGTCGAAAGGATTGCGATGCCGAGGCCGTTGAGCACGCGGGGCATGTCCTTGTAGCCGGTGTACTGGCGCAGACCCGGACGCGACACACGCTTGAGGCCCTTGATGGCGTTAACGCGGTCTACGGGGTCGTACTTGAGGGCGATCTTGATAGAGCCCTGTGTGTTGGCTTCACCGTCTATAAACTTATAGTTAAGTATATAGCCCTGCTCGAACAGGATTTTGGTGATTTCTTTTTTCAAGTTTGAGGCGGGAATTTCGACCACTCGGTGGTTGGCCTTGATAGCGTTCCTCAATCTTGTGAGATAATCTGCTATTGGATCAGTCATTGTTGATGATTTTTAAATTGATTGAGCCGAATTGCCCAACAATATTTAATGCTCTCTTTTCGGGGCGTCGCCTGATTGCGGCCGCAGGCCGTTCCGGGCGCCGCCTCCTGAGGATTGATTAAGAGCCGGCGAGAGCGATTACCAGCTGGCTTTTTTAACACCGGGGATGAGGCCGGCGGAAGCCATTTCGCGGAATTGGATACGCGAGATACCGAACTGACGCATATATCCTTTGGGACGGCCGGTGATTGAGCAGCGGTTGTGCATGCGGATATAGGACGAGTTCTTGGGAAGAGTCTGAAGTTCCTGAGCGGCTTCGTATGCTGCCTGACGCTTGTCCTCATCACCATCGGTTGCGGCGTTGATGATTTTCTTGAGCTCGGCGCGGCGCTCGGCATACTTGGCTACCAGACGTGCGCGCTTCACCTCGCGGGCTTTCATTGATTCTTTAGCCATTCTATCTTATTTTTTTTCGTTTTTGAACGGAAGACCGAACTGTTTGAGCAGAGCGTAGCCTTCTTCGTCGGTGCGGGCCGATGTCACGAAGGTGATGTTCATACCCATCAGCTTGTTGATGTTGTCGATGTTGATTTCCGGGAAGATAATCTGCTCGGTGATGCCGAGGGTGTAGTTGCCGCGGCCGTCGAGCTTGCCTTCGATGCCTTTGAAGTCACGTATACGGGGAAGAGCCACGCGTACGAGGCGCTCCAGAAATTCGTACATATGGTCGCGACGGAGGGTCACACGCACGCCGACAGGCATTTTCTTGCGGAGCTTGAAGTTGGAGATGTCCTTCTTCGAGAGAGTGGCCACAGCCTTCTGGCCGGTGATGGCGGTAAGCTCGTTGATAGCGGTTTCGATGAGCTTCTTGTCCTGGGTGGCCGCGCCGATACCCTGGTTGATGACGATTTTCTCGAGGCGGGGCACCTGCATTACAGTGCTGTAGTTGAACTCGCGCTCAAGGGCGGGCACGATGCGCTCCCTGTAGTCTTTTTGCAGAGTGGTTGCCATTATTTGATTTCCTGATTGGATTTTTTAGAAATGCGGACAGCCTTGCCTTCTACTCGCTTGATGGAGATGCGGGTGGGCTTGCCGGTCTTGGGGTCTACCAGATTGACGTTGGAAACGTGGATGGGGGCTTCTTTCTTCACGAGGCCTCCTTCGGGATGCTGGGCAGTGGGCTTGGTGGCCTTTACCACGATGTTGACGCCTTCGACGATGACGCGGTTCTTATCGCGCTGCACGGCCAGCACGCGGCCGGTCTTGCCTTTGTCATCGCCGGAGAGCACGCATACGGTGTCGCCCTTCTTTATGTGCAGTTTGCTCATAATGGTGCTATTGATGGTTTTCTTCGGTGATTAAAGTACCTCGGGGGCGAGGGACACGATTTTCATGTTTTTACCGCGGAGTTCTCGGGCCACCGGGCCGAAGATACGGGTGCCGCGCATTTCGCCGTCGTTCTTGAGGAGCACGCAGGCGTTGTCGTCGAAGCGGATATAGGAACCGTCGGGACGGCGTACTTCCTTCTTCGTGCGTACAATCATGGCGCGCGATACGGTGCCTTTCTTTACGTCGGAGCCGGGGATTGCGTTCTTGACGGTAACGACGATGATGTCGCCTACGGAGGCGTAGCGTCGTCCTGTGCCGCCGAGCACGTGGATGCAGAGTGCTTCCTTTGCGCCGCTGTTGTCGGCTACGGTAAGGCGTGATTCAGTCTGTATCATTTGTTACTTAACTTTTTCAATGATTTCTACAAGGCGCCAGCGCTTGGTCTTGCTCAAGGGGCGTGTTTCCATCAGGCGAACGGTGTCGCCTACAGAGCACTCGTTTTTCTCGTCGTGGGCGTGGTATTTTTTGGTCTTGTTGACGAACTTACCGTAGATGGGGTGTTTTTCTTTCCATTTAACGGTAACGGTGATCGTCTTGTCGCCCTTGTTGCTGGAAACGATGCCGATACGCTCTTTGCGGAGGTTACGTTTTTCTTCCATTTTCGCTTTGCTTATTTGATGTTAAGTTCGCGACGGCGCAGCTCCGTTTTCACACGGGCAATCATACGGCGGTCGGCGGTAATCTGAGCGGGGTTGTCGAGCGGCGTCACCGAGTGGTTGATTCGCAACTGCAGATAGTCTTTTTCCATCTGCTGGAGGCGTTCGCGCAGGTCGTCGGTCGACATTTCGCGTATTTCTTCTTTCTTCATAGCTTAATTACACGTTTTGGGTGGGGTCGTAGTCGCGACGGACAACGAATTTAGTTACCACGGGGAGCTTCTGAGCTGCAAGGCGGAGTGCTTCCTTGGCGATTTCGTAGCTTACGCCCTCTACCTCGATAATCATGCGGCCGGGAGTAACGGGAGCCACGAATCCTTCGGGCGAACCCTTACCTTTACCCATTCGGACTTCGGCAGGCTTCTTGGTGATGGGCTTGTCGGGGAAGATACGGATCCAGATTTGACCCTGACGTTGCATATAGCGGGTAACCGCGATACGGGCAGCTTCGATTTGACGTCCGGTGATCCACTTGGATTCGAGGGTCTTGATACCGAAGGAGCCGAAGGCCAGGGAATTGCCACGCTGGGCATTTCCCTTCATGCGGCCTTTCTGCATGCGGCGGAATTTGGTTTTCTTAGGCTGTAACATTGTTGTGTTGAGCTAGCGTAGATTAACGTTTGTTTTTAGCGCCGCGGAAACCGCCGCGACGACCGCCGCCGTTGGCCTGGCCACGGCCTTCTTTGGGAGTTGCTGTGAAGGAGGGGGCGAGATCGCGCTTGCCGTATACTTCGCCACGGCAGATCCATACTTTCACGCCTACCACACCTACCTTGGTGTGAGCCTCAACCAGTGCGTAGTCGATGTCGGCACGGAGTGTGTGGAGCGGTGTGCGGCCTTCCTTGAACATTTCGGAACGAGCCATTTCGGCACCGTTCAGACGGCCTGATACCTGAATCTTCACACCTTCTGCACCGGCGCGCATGGTCGATGCCACTGCCATCTTGACTGCGCGGCGGTATGCCACCTTGCCTTCGATCTGGCGAGCTATGCTGGCGGCTACGATTTCGGCGTCGAGTTCGGGACGCTTTACTTCGTAGATGTTGATTTGTACGTCCTTGTCGGTAATCTTCTTGAGCTCTTCCTTGAGCTTTTCCACTTCCTGGCCGCCTTTGCCTATGATCAGGCCGGGACGGGAGGTGCAGACTGTGATTGTGATAAGTTTGAGCGTACGTTCGATCACGATACGGGACACGCTGCACTTGGCCAGGCGTACGTTGAGGTATTCGCGGAGCTTGTAGTCTTCGAGAATATTGTCGGGGTATTTGCCTTTTTCAGACCAGTTGGAGTCCCAGCCGCGGATAACGCCCAGACGGTTGCTTATAGGATTAACTTTTTGTCCCATATTATGCCTCGGTGGAGTTTACTTTGTTGTCTTTGTTGTCGATTTGGTCTACTATCACTGTCACGTGGTTTGCGCGCTTGCGGATACGGTAGCCGCGGCCCTGGGGGGCTGTGCGGAGGCGCTTGAGCATGGGGGCGCAGTTAACGTAGATGGTGCTTATGTAGAGTTCGCCCTCTTCGGCCTTGCGCTCGTTTTTCTGCTCCCAGTTAGCCACTGCGGAACGAACGAGCTTCTCAAGACGGGCGGCTGCCTCCTTGTTGTTGAACTTCAGGATGCCAAGAGCGCGGAACACTTCTTTGCCACGCACGAGGTCGGCGACCAGACGCATCTTGCGGGGGGAGGTGGGAACATTGATGAGCTTAGCGAACGCTATGTTCTTCTGTTCCTCCTTGCGGCGGTCGGCTGTTAGTCTTTTTCTTTCACCCATTTTATTGTTTCGTCTTTATATTCGATTATTAAGTGGGCCCTTATTTTTTCTTGTTGCCTCCGTGGCCGCGGAATGTGCGCGTGGGAGCAAATTCACCCAGCTTGTGGCCTACCATGTTTTCGGTCACGTAGACGGGGATGAACTTGTTGCCGTTGTGTACGGCAAATGTGTGTCCCACGAACTCGGGGGCTATCATGGAAGCGCGGCTCCATGTCTTGATGACATTCTTCTTGCCGGAAGCTTCCATTGCAGCAACCTTCTTTTCAAGCTTTACGCTGATGAAGGGGCCTTTTTTTAATGAACGGCTCATATTGTTGCTATCTAATCAGATTACTTCTTTTTTCTTCTTTCAATGATGTACTTCGAAGAGTGCTTCTTGGGCGAGCGTGTCTTCAGGCCCTTTGCGTAAAGACCCTTGCGCGAACGGGGATGACCACCGGAAGCGCGGCCTTCGCCACCACCCATGGGGTGATCGACAGGGTTCATGACAACGCCGCGGTTGCGCGGGCGACGGCCGAGCCAGCGGGAACGGCCGGCCTTGCCGGAACGCTCGAGAGAGTGCTCGCTGTTACCCACGGTGCCGATAGTGGCCTTGCAGGTAGCGAGAATCTTGCGGGTTTCGCCGGAAGGCAGTTTGATGATAGCATAGTTCCCTTCGCGGGAGATGAGCTGGGCGAAAGTGCCGGCCGAACGTGCCATGAAGGCGCCCTGGCCGGGACGAAGTTCGATGCAGTGGATAAGGGTACCGACGGGGATGGCGCTCAGGGGAAGAGCGTTTCCTACTTCGGGAGCGGCATCAGCGCCGCTGAGGAGCGTAGCGCCTACCTCGAGGCCGTTGGGGGCGATGATGTAGGTCTTGACGCCGTTAACGTAGTAGAGAAGGGCGATGCGGGCCGACCGGTTGGGGTCGTACTCGATGCTCTTGACTACTGCGGGGATTCCGTCGAGATTTCTCTTAAAGTCTATGATACGGTATTTGCGCTTGTGTCCGCCACCAAGGTAACGGGTGGTGAGATGGCCTTCGTTGTTGCGGCCGCCGGAGGCGCGCATACCGACTGTAAGAGATTTTTCCGGTGTTGTAGCAGTGATTGTACCTTTGAATACACCGATAACTTTGTGACGCTGCCCGGGGGTTGTGGGCTTGAATTTTCTTACTGCCATTGTTGCTTAGATGTTGCTGAAGAATTCGATGGACTGTCCGTCAGCCACTGTTACGTAGGCTTTCTTCCAGCGGGCGGTCTTGCCTTTGAGCAGGCCGCTCTTAGTCCAGCGCGATTTGTTCTTACCGCGCATTACGGCGGTATTGACGCTTTTCACCTTCACACCGTAAATGTCCTCAACAAGCGCCTTGATCTGGTACTTGTTGGCGTCGGGGGACACGCGGAAAGTGTAGCAATTGCGCTTTTCGGAAAGCTTGGTTGCCCTTTCGGTGATGATTGGTTTGATTGTTATGTCCATTCTTTTTTCCTCCGTGGTGCTTAGATGTTGTTTATGACCTCAACAGAGCCTTCGGTAAGAACGAGGGCGTTAGTGTTGAGGACTGCATACGTATTAATGTCCGACGCAGTCATAATCTTGGCGTCGGGCACATTTCGCATCGACAAATATACGTTATTATTTTTGTCTGCTAAAACGAGAAGAACCTTTTTGCCGTCAACTTTGAGGTTTTTAGCAAAATTTATGAATTCTTTAGTTTTAGGAGCCTCGAAATTCACGGTGTCGACCACGATAATCTCGCCGGCGGCTGCCTTGAGCGACAGAGCGGAGCGACGTGCGAGGTCTTTGAGCTTCTTGTTGAGCTTGAAGCGGTAGTCACGGGGACGGGGACCGAAAACGCGGCCACCGCCTACGAGTACGGGCGAGTTGATGTCGCCGATACGGCTGCCGCCTCCGCCTTTCTGCTTGTGGAGCTTGCGGGTAGAACCGCTCACTTCGCTGCGTTCCTTGCTCTTGTGTGTACCCTGACGGCGGTTAGCGAGATACTGCTTAACATCGAGATAGAGGGCGTGCTCGTTGGGTTCGATAGCGAAAACCTCGTCGTTGAGGTTGACGCGGCGGCCTGTGTCCTGGCCCTGCTGGTTGTATACTGCGAGTTCCATTGTTATTTCTCAATTAGTACGATTGAACCCTTGCTGCCGGGGATGGAGCCCTTGATCATGATGAGGTTGTGCTCGGGTATCACTTTGATGACCTGAAGATTCTGCACGGTAACGCGCTTGTTACCGGTCTGGCCGGCCATGCGCATACCTTTGAACACTTTGGCGGGATAGGAGCAGGCGCCTACCGAACCGGGGGCGCGGAGGCGGTTGTGCTGGCCGTGGGTGCTCTGGCCTACGCCGCCGAATCCGTGGCGCTTTACAACGCCCTGGAATCCTTTACCTTTGGACACGCCTACGATGTCTACGAAGTCGGCTTCGGTAAAGAGGTCGGCACAGATAGTGTCGCCCAGCTTGTAGCTGCCGTCAAATCCTTTGAACTCGGCCAAGTGGCGCTTGGGTGTTACTCCGGCGCGGCGGAAGTGACCGAGCTCGGGCTGTGTGAGGTGCTTTTCTTTCTGCTCCTCGAAGCCGAGCTGAAGGGCTTCGTAGCCGTCGGTTGCCGCTGTTTTAACCTGAGTAACCACGCAAGGACCTACTTCGATAACAGTGCACGGCACGTTGCGGCCGTCGGCACTGAAAACGGATGTCATTCCGATTTTCTTTCCAATTAATCCTGGCATTTCTCTGTTAATTTGATGTATTGTTTTATTGAGGTGTCTGTTGTTAGTGTGCTTAGCACTTGATTTCCACTTCCACGCCGCTGGGAAGCTCGAGCTTCATGAGGGCGTCGACGATTTTGGGAGTGGCGTTGTAGATGTCGATCAGGCGCTTGTAGCTCGAAAGCTGGAACTGCTCGCGGCTCTTCTTGTTGACGAAGGTGGAGCGGTTTACGGTGAAGATGCGCTTGTGGGTGGGCAGGGGTATGGGGCCGCTGATTACCGCGCCGATGCTCTTCACAGTCTTTACGATTTTCTCGGCGCTTTTGTCTACGAGCGAGTGGTCGTAAGATTTGAGTTTGATACGGATTACGGGATTCATATAGTGTCTTAGTTTTATTTATTTGAGAAGATCTGCGCGGCCCTGGCATTCTGCGAGGACTTCTTTGGCGATGGAGCTGGAAACCTCGGAGTAGTGCGAGAAGCTCATTGTAGAGGTTGCACGACCGGAAGTGATGGTACGGAGGGCTGTCACATAACCGAACATTTCGGCAAGGGGAGCCTTGGCCTTAACCACGCGTGCGCCGGAACGGCTGCTTTCCATACCTTCTACCTGGCCGCGACGCTTGTTAAGGTCGGAGATAACGTCACCCATCGATTCTTCGGGGGTAACAACCTCGATCTTCATAATCGGCTCGAGAAGGACGGGACCTGCCTTTTCGCAAGCTTTCTTGAATGCCTGGATGGCGCAAAGCTCGAACGAGAGCTGGTCGGAGTCAACCGGGTGGAAAGAACCGTCGATAACAGTCACCTTGAGGTGTTCAACGGGGTATCCGGCGAGAACGCCGTTCTTCATAGCCGTGGTGAAGCCCTTCTGGATAGAGGGAATGAATTCCTTGGGAATGTTACCGCCCTTAACTTCGTCGACGAACTGGAGGTTGCCTTCGAAGCCTTCGTCGATAGGTTCTACGCGAACGATGATGTCGGCGAACTTACCGCGACCACCGGTCTGCTTCTTGAATACTTCGCGAAGCTCGACGGGACGTGTGATGGCTTCCTTGTATGTAACCTGCGGACGACCCTGGTTGCACTCTACCTTGAATTCGCGACGCAGACGGTCGATAATGATGTCGAGGTGAAGCTCGCCCATACCCGAGATAACGGTCTGGCCGGTTTCCTCGTTTGTCTGCACGCGGAAGGTGGGGTCTTCTTCGGCAAGCTTCTGGAGTCCCACGCCGAGTTTGTCGAGGTCTTTCTGAGTCTTGGGTTCTACCGCGATACCGATAACGGGTTCGGGGAATTCCATAGCCTCGAGAACGATGGGGGCGTTTTCGTCGCAGAGGGTGTCACCGGTGCGGATATCCTTGAAGCCGACGCCTGCGCCGATATCGCCGCAACCGATCTTCTCCATAGGATTCTGCTTGTTGGAGTGCATCTGGAACAGACGGCTTACGCGCTCCTTCTTGCCCGAGCGTGCGTTGAGCACGTAAGAGCCGGAGTTAACGTCGCCGGAGTAAACGCGGAAGAAGCACAGACGGCCTACATAGGGGTCGGTGGCAATCTTGAACGCGAGAGCGCACATGGGTGCTTCGCTCGAGGGCTCGCGGGTGATTACTTCGTCGGGGTTGTCGACAGCGCGGCCTTCCACTGCGCCGGAGTCAACGGGGCTGGGGAGGTATGCGCAAACGTTGTCGAGGAGGCACTGAACGCCCTTGTTCTTGAAGGACGAGCCGCACATCATCGGCACGAGGTCCATCGAAAGGGTTGCCTTGCGGAGAGCACGCTTGATTTCTTCCACGGTGATGGTGGAGGGATCGTCGAAGTACTTGGCCATGAGGTCGTCGTCGTATTCTGCGATTTTTTCAAGCATCTTGTCGCGCCACTGCTCGGCTTCTTCCTGAAGGTTTGCGGGGATTTCCTCCATCGAATAGTCGGCACCCATTGTTTCGTCGTGCCAGAAAATAGCCTTCATGGTAATCAGGTCGACTACGCCCTTGAAGGTTTCTTCAGCACCGATAGGTATCTGTATAGGGCAGGGGTTGGCACCGAGAACGTCCTGGAGCTGACGCACTACTTCAAAGAAGTTAGCGCCGGAGCGGTCCATCTTGTTCACATAGCCGATACGGGGTACGTTGTACTTGTCGGCCTGACGCCATACTGTTTCGCTCTGGGGTTCCACACCGCCTACGGCGCAGAATGCGGCAACAGCACCGTCGAGTACGCGCAGCGAGCGCTCTACTTCGACAGTGAAGTCAACGTGTCCCGGAGTGTCAATAAGGTTGATTTTGTATTTGTCGTCGTTGTACTTCCAGAATGTGGTAGTAGCGGCGGAGGTAATAGTGATACCTCGTTCCTGTTCCTGCTCCATCCAGTCCATGGTAGCGGCGCCGTCGTGCACCTCGCCGATTTTGTGCGTAAGGCCTGTGTAGAACAGGATACGCTCGGAGGTGGTAGTTTTACCGGCGTCGATGTGGGCCATAATGCCGATGTTGCGGGTATATTTAAGGAGTTCGTCTGATTTTGCCATTTGTCGGGAATCGTTAGAAATTTATCAACTTGGAAATGGCTTAAAAACGGAAGTGTGCGAAAGCACGGTTGGCCTCGGCCATCTTGTGCATATCCTCTTTGCGTTTGAAAGCACCGCCCTGCTCGTTGAAAGCGTCGACGATTTCTGCGGCGAGCTTGTCGGCCATCGTCTTGCCGCCACGCTTGCGGGCGTAGAGAATAAGATTCTTCATTGATATAGATTCCTTACGGTCAGCACGGATCTCGGTAGGCACCTGAAAGGTTGCACCGCCCACGCGGCGGCTTTTTACTTCTACCTGAGGGGTGATGTTCTCGAGTGCCTTTTTCCAGATATCGAGGGCGCCAAGCTCTTCGTTGGGGAGCTTCGACTTCACAGTTTCGAGGGCGTCGTAGAAGATGGTGAATGCGGTGTTTTTCTTACCGTCGTACATCAAGTGGTTAACAAATTTGGTCACTCGGACGTCGTTGAAGACGGGATCGGGGAGAATGACCCGCTTCTTAGGCTTTGACTTTCTCATTTTGAGGGTCTGGGTTGTTGTTTTTGATTGCTTGGTTGCTTGCTTCGTTTTTCTTCAGCCCCGGCCTCTGCCGGTTAAAGGCTTACTCAACCAAAAGGGGTAGCTTCAAGAAATGCAAAAACGAGTTTAAAATTAGATATTTAATCTCGCGGTGCGTTCAGATTAACTTCACCGGCCTTCGAAAGGCCGATTACTTCTTGGCTGCACCTGCCTTGGGACGCTTGGCGCCGTACTTCGAGCGACGCTGGGTGCGATCCTTCACACCGGCGGTATCGAGAGTGCCGCGAACGATGTGGTAGCGTACACCGGGAAGGTCTTTCACACGGCCGCCGCGAACGAGCACGATCGAGTGCTCCTGCAGGTTGTGGCCTTCGCCGGGGATATAGGAGTTGACCTCCTTGCCGTTGGTGAGGCGCACACGGGCAACTTTGCGCATTGCCGAGTTAGGTTTCTTAGGGGTGGTGGTGTACACACGCACACATACGCCGCGACGCTGGGGGCAGGAGTCGAGAGCTGGGCTCTTGCTCTTGTCCTCAAGACGGACGCGTCCTTTACGTACTAATTGCTGAATACTGGGCATCTTAGTTTGTTTGGGTTGTTACTTTTAGTATTTCTCTGTTGTTATTTCTCGTTTTCATCATTGCCGAACCCGGAAAGCGACCAGCTTGCGCCCGCGCCATTCCGCACATCTATAACATCGCCCATCGCATTATCCCTCAAAGGATTAGCAACGGAACGACGGATAAACCTGCTGTTCAACGCCGCAAAATTACTAATTATTTCGCTAAACACCAAACATTTTAGCCTCTATCTTGCAAAATAATTCACTCATCTGCCGAAACTTCGCCCGATGCCTTGGCAGAACCCGGATCAAAGGAAGCCTCAGGCTCCGCAACGCCGCTGATAATGCCTGCCGCCTTCAGGATTCCGGCAAAGCCGGAAGCGTCGGCAGGACGCTCCACCACGCCGTAATTGCTATGCGCCGTGCCGTCCATTCCGCCGAGCACCCACATATCCTCCAAAGATAATTCGAGGGTATAGACGCGGAAACGGCCGTTCTGCGGCACAAAGGCCACGTAGAGGCACAGCGGCGGCATTTTCGGTTCGGGAAAGGTCCACACATAGACCGTCAGACCGTCACACTCGACAGCCTCCACCGTTATCACCGAGTCTTCAAAGGGCGACGTCAAGCCGTTCATCTCCGGGACTTTGGTGTTGAGCACGCCGGGAACCGACATATAGCGCTCGCCGTCATCGGCAGGTATCTGGGCCGCCATCGACGGAAGCCAGCGGAAAAAGTAATCATACGGCCTCATAGCCTTCACAGGCGTGGTTATTTTACGCTCCAGATCAGAGGCAAACCGCTTAGATTCCTCGTCAAACTCCGCTCCTGCTATCACCTTGCGGCAGAGTTTTAAAGCCTTGTTTGTATCGCCCTGCTTGTAATGCATGTATGCCATATTGCAGAGCGGCATGGCGTCGTCCGGCGCCGCCTTGGCCGCACGACCGAAATACGACAAGGCGGATTTGGCATCGCCACGGTCGTAGGACGCCGCGCCCATAAGGTTCAGCGTGCGTACGTCTTTCGGAAAGACTTTCAGTATCTTATCGCCAAGAGGCCCGACTAAAGCCAGAGCCTCGGCATCGTCGGAGGAATACAGCCCGCGCAGATAGTCGAAGGCGGCGTCTGCCACCATCTCTCTCGCCGAATCGCCAAGCTCGCCACCGCCCGTCCAGCACCATCGCGTGCCTTTCCGCCCGGTCAGCTCAAGCACGCCTTCCACAGTTCCGGCCACATCGCCCCACGAGCTGCAAAGCTCGGCCGCAGCTGCTTTGCCGAGCCTGAAATCAAGCCGCAAAGGGTATGCCTCGATGCCTTTGTCGATCGCCTGCATCGCAAGGGCGAACAAACTGTCGTTCCACACCGAGCCGCTTCCTATGCTGCCGGCCACAGCTCCCGCAGAGTCGCGAAACACCAACTCGTCCTCCCCCACTCCGTCAGCACCGTTAAGAACGAGAACCGACGAGCGCGCCCTGTTCATAAAGTAATTGAAGCGCGCAGGATAAAGCTCCGGGTCGTCGGGCGACTGCGCCTCCCATAGGCGCAGCACGCTGTCGGCCTGCTCATAGCAGCCGTCTGAAATCCAAGCATTGAACGATGAGTTGTAATCCGATGCGGCCACGCCAAACGCGGCGGCAGCAAGAACGAAGAGAGCAAGTTTTTTCATATGGAATAGATTTTCCTCAAAAATACAACTTTTTATTGAATAAGGCAAAGTTAATGAGGAATTTTGAATGAGGGTTCTTGAATGAGGAATTAGGAATTAGAAATGTGGAATGTAGGGTCGCGATATATCGCGGCCCCCGTGGCTGCGGTAACTAAAACGAGGAATGAGGAATGAGAAATGAGAAATGAGAAATGAGAAATGAGAAATGAGGAATGAGGAATGAGGAATGAGGAATGGGGAATGGGGAATGGGGAAGGTGGAGATAGGATGCGAAAAGAATGAGGAAGCCTGCTTACGCGAAGACTTCCTCATTCCTAACTCCTCATTCCTAATTCCTAATTTCTAACTCCTAATTCCTCATTCAAAAACATTTCATTCCAAATTCAGAATGGTTACCGGCGAGGGGCGTCCGTTGAGCCACAGGCGGGCGCGGACAGCGGCAGGCGCCGACGACATGGCCTTGAGATCGATGCGGGCGTCCTGCGCGACAGGCTCGAGCGCTTCTGTCGGCTCAGTACCGTCGAAAGTCACGCGTATCACTGCGTCGGGATAGGGGCTGTTGAACTTGACATAGCGCCCTTCCTCGAGCGTTATGCCCGGCTGGCGCACATGGTAGGCATAGCCGTCGGCCTCCCATTTGGGAATTTCGTTGAGAATGGCTGCGTGGAAAATATCGTCGGAATATGTGCTGTCGGGGTTCCATGCACGCTCGGCCAAGCCGAGCATCTTGGGCAGAAGCATTGTTTCGAGCCCGTCTGCCGAGCGGAGCGTTTCGCCGAATACCTGCCCCTGCACTCCTTTGAGATTGGCTCCCGGGAAGGGACACAAGCGCGCCGGATAGCCTCCGAGGGCGTCGAACTCGTCGACGGTGCCTCCCCATGTGAGTCCTCGCTCGTAGGGATGGCGGCTGTAGCACATATCAAGATAGTAGTGGTTCACATTGCTGAGTATCACGGGGTAGCCGCTTTCGGCAATGGCCTGCACCACTCCGCCCTGCCCCTGCGAGGGCAGCGTGCTCCAGCAGTTCACCGAGTACACCTGCGGGCGCACAGCCTCGTTGTACTCGTCGCTATGGCGCAGCGCTATCTCCTGCCAGCCGGATATCTTGATTCCTTTCTTGGCAAAGTCGTCGGCCACACGGCGCACGAAGTAAGCGTGGACCTCCTTCTCCGACTTCAGACCCTCGCGCTCCATCATCTCCTTCACGGCAGGGCTGCCGCCCCACGCGTTGCGCGGCACCTCGTCGCCGCCTATGTGTATTGCCGGAAGCTCAACGCCCGCGCGGCGGTGCATGTCGGCAATCTCGTCGGCAACCATGCTCATGAGCTTGTAACTGCCGGGGAGCGCGGGATTCATCACATTGTCGTGGAACGCCTGCGCCGAGGTGTACCGCGAAGTGTCGGCAGCCTCAGAGAGCAGCCAGCTGTCGTCGCCGGTGCGGCGTGCGCGCAGCTTCATAGCTTCGATGGCGGCGCGGCCATGGCCGGGCGACTCGATTTCGGGTATCACGGCTATGCCGAGGCTGTCGGCATGCTTGATTATGGCGATATACTCGTCCTGCGAGATGTATCCGTTTGCAGTGCCGCCTTCGGTAAGCGGGTTGCCGTCGCCGGCAAATATCTGCGGCAGGAATGTGCCGTCGGTACCGGGTGTGTAGCCCCGGCGCGAGCCAACCTCTATCAACTCGGGCAGAGATTTAACCTCGAGGCGCCAAGCCTCGTCGTCGGTGAGGTGGAAGTGGAACACATTCATACCGTAAAGCGCCATCAGGTCGAGCACGCGGTGTACCTCGGCTGCAGGCATAAAGTTGCGGGACACGTCAACCATCAGGCCACGGTATTCGAGCGAGGGATAATCCTCGATCATAGCCGAGGCCAGTTCCTTCTTGCCGGTGCCAAAGAGATGCCTGATTCGCATAGCGAGGCGCGGCCACATTTTTTTTGCCGCCGTGACCGTCATCCTGCCGTCGCCGACATTTATGGTATATTTTTCGGGATTATCGAACGCCGCAGCCGGTTCTTCAAAGACAATATTGTCGAGATCAACCACCGAGCTGCCGCCAAGATGCTGCACGCTCTTGAACGACGGTATCACATCGTAGTAGCCGGCCTTGCCGGTGCCAAGCTCGGCATTGCGCGCATACACGGCTTCTCCATAAGGCATCATATCGACAGTGCCTGCGGCATAGCCCTTAGGCGAAGCCGTGATATCGGCACGCTCCAAGCTCACCGGCAGCACCGAGCCGTCGGCCATAACGGCGTGGAAGCCGTCGGGCGAATAGCAGATATTGTGGAAGGAGCCACGAGTGGTGATTTCGATATATAGCGTGTCGTTCTCCGCAGCCGAGGCAAAGCGCGGGCTGCCCACGGCATAGTAGCCCGGCACGATTTCCACGAGCGTGTCGGCCGGGTCAGCCAGCTCCATGACGCGGGCAAACTGGTTGAATGCCAGACGCGACAAGCCGCGCACGTCGCCCGTCAAGCGTATGGTCTGCCGGTAATGGCGCCCTGTCGAATCAGGCTCGAGGTTTTCCACGCTCCAGTATGCATCGAACGGAGCCTCCGCATTTCCCGCATCGGCCTTCGTGCAGGAATGGAAGGAAGCAGATAGTAAAAGTGTGCTTAAAATAGTTAAATAGTGTTTCACGGATAAAAATTGCTGTATTTAATTGGTTTAGTTGCAGTTGCAAAAATACACAAATTAATACAAGAAAACCAAACAAAACAACGAAAATCGCTCTTCCACTGCCGTCCAAAAACTCTAAAACGTACTATTTTGCCATTTTAACGCTTTCATAACCAAGGAAGCAGCCCATTGTCGCACATTGTGCGAAAATTTTGCAGAAAACATCTTTTTTATTAATTTTGCAGGCATAAGCACCATTTGCATTTTTGACTGGAATTTGATTCTCCTCTACAATTAAACCATTGTATCATCTTCTCAGATGGAAAATAAATCTTTATCACAAATACTGACAGGCATGGAATCATGCCCTTTTGACGTCTACCCCCCCCCACGCCATTTAATTCGCTATCTTACAGCGTTTTAGGCCACACATTATCTTTTTTGACCAAAAAAACTTGCAGCGCTGTAAAACCACACAGAGCAGGCGAGTTGTTTCTATATATACCTGCACAAGCCGAAATCTTAAGCATCTCAGAATAAAACTAATATAACACGACAACTATAGCAATATGCGCCATAGCGCACAGCCCGACATGAAATTCAGACATCTAATAATCCTATTGCTGTGTCTTGCCTCTTTCACCCCGATGAAAGCACAGGACGTGGCCGTGAAAACCAACCTGCTCTACGACGCGGTGCTCACACCCAATATCGGCGTCGAGGTAGGCGTAGCCCCCAAGTGGACAATCGACGTCACCGGCCAGCTCAACGCGTGGACCGTCAACGAGCACTACTGGAAGCACTGGCTGGCGCAGCCCGAAGCCCGCTACTGGTTCTGCCAGCGCTTCGCAGGCCACTTCGTGGGCGCGCACGCCCTCGGCGGCCAGTTTAACGTCGGCAACCTCGACATACCCGTCGATTTCCTCGGCACCGACTTCCACAAGCTCAAGGATTACCGCTATCAGGGCTGGATGGTAGGCGCCGGCGTGGCATACGGCTACTCGTGGATTCTCGACCGCCACTGGAACATCGAGGCAGAGATAGGACTCGGCTGGATATACACCCGCTTCGACACCTACCGCTGCGCCAACTGCGGCAAGAAAGTGCGCGAAAACCAGCACCATAATTACTACGGCCCCACCAAGGCAGCCATTAACCTGATATACACATTCTAAGATGAAACGTTTAGCAAACATACTGGCTGCTGTCGCCTTCGCCTCCCCGGCTGTCCTTGCATTCGACATGCAAACCGACAGCACCGACCTCAAGCTCTACGACCTTCAGGTGACAGTCGACGAATCTGCCCGCAAAGTGCGCGTGAAAATCGACATGAATATGAAGGACTACAGCGTTGGCAGCGAACGCGAAATAGTGTACACACCCGTGTTGCTCGCCTGCGACGGATCCGACAGCCTTGCCCTTCAACCCATAACCATAGCGGGCCGTACCCGCTGGTATACCTACCTGCGAAACGGCTTTCTTGACGGCGGCGATGCCCATATATACCGCGCAGGCACCAAAGCGCGCGCGCACTACGACGAAGAGTTCGCTTTCGAGCCGTGGATGGGTGCCTCCAACCTCGAGATGCGGGCCGAAACCGCCAACTGCTGCGACAAGCCCGAACGCCTGCAGGGTCCCTCGCCGGCCGGCAACATACCGGTGGCCGATATCCGCACAGGGCGGCCGCAGCTCGATGTCGACTTCATATTCGCCCCTCCGGTCGATGCCGGGCCCGTGGTGAAGAGCCTGCAGGGCAGCGCGTTCGTTACCTTCGTGGTGAACCGTACCGAGCTGAAGCCCACCTATATGAACAATACCGCCGAGCTCAACAAGATAATACGCTCCATCGACTATGTGCGCAACGACACCGACGCCACTATCACGCGCGTACATATCAAAGGATACGCCTCGCCCGAAGGCCCGTACGGAAACAATGTGCGCCTCGCCACAGGCCGTACGGAAACGCTGCGCCAATATGTGCGCGACCTCTACAGCTTCCCGGACACGACCATTACCTCGAGCTTCGAGCCGGAGGACTGGGCCGGACTCCGGAGCTACGTGAAGGACTCGATGAACTTCGACATCAAGCACCGCGCCGAGATACTCGACATAATCGACGGACCGCTCGACCCCGACAGCAAAGACCACGCGCTGAAACGCGAGTACCCCGCTGACTACGCCGTGATTCTGAAGCAGATATATCCTTGGCTACGCCACTCCGACTACACCGTGACATACTCCATCAAGACCTATACCACGCTCGAAGAGATACGCCGCGTGTACGCCGCCGACCCCACCCGCCTGCGCAACGTCGACTTCTACACCCTGGCTCAAAGCTACCCCGAAGGCTCCGACGAATATTGCGATGTGTTTGAAACGGCTGTCGAAGTATATCCCGACGACCCGATGATAAATCTCAACGCTGCCAACATAGAGATGCGCCGCGGACAGCTCGACGCCGCCCAGACCCACCTTCTCAAAGCAGGCAGCACCCCACAGGCAAGCTATGCGAGAGGCATACTCGCAGCCAAACGCGGCGACTACACCGAAGCCACCAAGCGCTTCGGCATAGCGCGCGACGGCGGAATCGATGCGGCAGGAGAGGCCATCAAGCGAGTGAACGCCATCCTCGACCATCGCTCTGTAACACTCCGCATAAAGCCCCAATAAAGCCATCTAAAAAGACGAATATAATAAACCAATCAACACAATATGAACACAATCTCAAAAATCCTCTTGGGCACAGCCATACTGGCTCTCGGAGCATGCTCCGCCGACGAGCCTACGCCTGCGCCCGGCCCGGACGTGCCTACCGACGGCAAGTCCACGATGTTCATCGACGTAAACATCACCTCCAACGCTACCGGCCGTGGCACAGACGGCGGCTGGCAGCACGGCATCGAAAGCGAGCACGACGTTAAAAATGCCTACTTCTATTTCTTCGACAAAGACGGACGCTTCGTAACCCAGGCAACAGTATGGGACGGCGGAAACGAATCAGAAGGAACAAGCTCGAACGTCGAATACCTCGGCAACAACACCCTGATTCTCCGTGGACTTAACAAAGACGCCCTTCCCAAATATCTGATAACTATACTCAACAAGCCCGCCGATTTCGAGCCGGCAAACACCATCGAGGCAACCGCCGAGAAACTCGTCGGCATTACTTCCGATGCAAACGGCAAAGAAGTGTTCGTGATGTCCACCTCGTCGTTCGGCGCCACGCAAGAAGCGATTAGCGCCGGCTTGTACGACAAAAAATATCCCTACGCCAACAAACTCAAAGACGAGAACTTCCGCACAGACGAAGGCACGTCTGAAGGCTACGACGCCAACCGGGTAAACATCTACGTAGAACGCCTTGCGGCCAAGTTCTCACTCTCTATCGCCACTAACACCGACGTATTCCCTGTAGATGTAACCATCGCAGGCGAAATAAACGACCAGGAGGGAAGCGCCCCATCGGGACACACCAAACTCTACGTCAAAGTATACGGATACGGACTTACCGGAACTGAAAAACAGTCGTATATCAGCAAGAAAATCGACGGATTCTTCGATAAAGCTCCTTTCACAGCAGACGGAGCTATCCCCAACTGGTGCGACTGCTCCAACTTCCGCTCCTACTGGGGCCAGTCGGTACACTACGGCAAGCAGATTTCCATCAACGATGCCAACGAGTTCACCCTCAACTACACCACTTACGAAGAAGCAATGGTGAAGCCCGGCACACCGATATACAGCACCGAAAACACCAATATAGCAGACAATATCCGCGTGGACGCCACCAAGACAAGCGGCCTCGTACCCGCCAAGGTGACCTGCCTGATACTTACCGCACAGGTATTTACCGACGAAGCCTGCACCACGCCTCTTGAACTTGTCGACTTCAACAACACCTACTTCACCCGCCCGCAGTTCCGCAAATACGTGCTGCAGCGCCTTACCGACGGCGGAGGCCTCAACTACTACAAGCGGACCGGAGCAGGCACAGAAGCAGATCCTTACAAATACACCCAGATCAGCGCCGACGACATCGAGCTTGTTGACGGCGACGACGCCACCACCGGCTTTGTCATAGCCAAATGCAAGAAGTCGCTCGAAGGAGTGAACCTCTACCAGAAACTTCCCGACGGAACTTGGTCGGACACACCCATAGCGGACGCCATTGCTAAAATCGAAGCAGAGATGCTCAACGTGGTGAACACCGAAACCACACGCGCCAACCTCTTCAAAGACGGCAAGATGTTCTACTCCGTGCCTATCGAACACCTCAACGAAACACGCGACAAAGAGGAAAAAGCCAAATATCTCGTAAAGGACGAAGCCAACTACGGCGTGGTCCGCAACCACTGGTACAACGTTCATATCAGCAACATCGTCCGCCTCGGTCAGGGCATCTATGATCCCGACGGCGGCGAAGACCACGACCCCGAACCCATCATCCCCGAAAATCCTGAAAACGAACGCTTCGCAGTAGGCGCTCAGATCAACATTCTCTCTTGGAAGATAGTAAACATCAATCAAGACCTCTAACGACCCAACCGGGACGCGGCATGCCGCGTGCATGCCGCGTCCCCTCATTCCTCATTCCTAACTCCTCCTTCCTCATTTTAGTTACCGCAGCCCCGGGGGCCGCGATATATCGCGACCCTACATTACAAATTCCTCATTCCTCCCTCCTCATTTTTTTAAGCTGAAATCACCGAGTTTTCGCTACGAAAACCTCCATATATACAGATAAACCAATCCACACGATGAAGATCAACGCCATAATCACCAAGGCCGTATGTGCCGCCGCGCTCTTTGCGGCAGCCTCCTGCAACAGCCTTATCTACGACTACGAGGGCGACTGCGACCCTCACTACAAGGCTCGCTTCGTTTTCGACATGAACCTGCACTGGGCCGACGCCTTTCCCCACGAAGTCAATGCCGTGACCCTCTACCTCATCGACCCGGCCACAGGCGACATCGTATGGCAGAAAAGTGAGAGCGGCGAAGCACTCAAGACCGGCGAATACATGATGGACCTCGACGTCGATCCCGGCCAGTACCGCCTTATGGCATGGTGCGGCGAAGGTGTGGGCGAAGACTTCATAGTGCCCGACGCCGACCACCACACAGGGCTGACCTGCACACTGAAGCGCGACAGGATTGATGGCGGCCCCGCCTCGGCCGTGATACGCCGCGACATCAAGCGCCTCTACCACGGCGCCATACGCGACGAGCAAGGCAATCTGGCCACCCAGACATTCCCCGACGACGAAGGCACCTACATATACACCATACCCCTTATCAAGGACACCAACGACGTCAACATAGTGCTCCAGCATCTTTCGGGCAAGACTATCGACAAGGACGACTTCACTTTCACAATCACCGACTGCAACGGCTCGATGGACTGGGACAACAGCCTCCTCGACGACGAGATGCTCACCTACTACGCCCACCACAAATCGGCAGGCACGGCAGGCATAGGCGGCGGCGACTCCAACCCCGAAGGCCGAGCCATAACCTCGGTGAGCGCCTGCGTGGCAGAGCATACCGTGGCACGCCTCGTCAAAGGGCAGGACATGCGCGTGAAGATATACAACAAACGAGGCGAAACGAGTGTAGACATTCCCCTGATCGACTACGCCCTCATGGTAAAAAGCGCGCACTACGCCGACATCTCCGATCAGGAATTCCTTGACCGTCAGGACAAATACGACATGGTGTTCTTCCTCGACGAAGACGGCAACTGGCAAACGGCGCATATCTACATACTGTCGTGGAAAATCGTAATCCAAAATACCGACCTCTGATGACAAAGACCTTTCTCCACTATATCTGCGCGGCATCGCTGCTATTGGGGGCATCGGCCTGCTCCTCATCCGGAGCCGACGAACCGACGCCGGACGGCGGCAGCCAGCTGCCCTGCCATATGAGCGTGGTGCTGGTGCTTGCCGACCAAGCGTCGGGAAACGCCACTCCCGAAGGCGACTACGATGCCGGGCAAGGCTACGAGAACTACATAGACCTGCGCCTGCCCGCCCCCGACATCAAGCTCTCGCTCTTTGAAACCGACAACACCTATGCCGGCGACATAGCCAATCCCGTGGTGACAAGCATGGACTACGACGGTAAAGGCTCCAAGACATACCTGCTCGAATTCGACCTCAGCGAGGAGTTCTACAATAAGTTCAACGGCCGCTCCTTCAAGCTTATGATGCTGGCCAACTTCAACCACCGGTTCCCCTCAGCCTATACCACCCTCACTGCCATCGGCGACAAAGGGCGCAGGTACACGGCCAAAGACCTGCCCGGCCCCGTGCTGCAGCAGGAAGACAAGATAGCGATGTACGGCGTGAGCCAGTACGACAACGTGGCTTTCGAGGCCGGCGCGCGCATATCGCTCGGCAAGCTCCACCTTATCCGCGCCCTTGCCAAGGTAGAGGTATTCGACTCCGAGGCGTCCACCATGCCCATACAGACAGTGGAGCTGACACGCCACAACACCCTCTCCTACTCCGTCCCTGAAGGCGTGCTACACCAGAACGACTATGTAAAGGGCAGCTACGACGATGATTACATAGCCCACGTCACTACCGACGCGGCATATGAAACCGCCGGCCCGGTACCGTTCAGCTACACCGAAGTCGACGGAAAGCGCCACTACATAATCTACGTTCCGGAATACGCCAATCTTGGCGCCGACGGCAACCCGCGCCCCGAGGCCGAGCGCGCCCGGCTCAGGGTAAGCTATAGCGACGACCGCATTTTCTACGTCGAGTTCCGACGCTCCGACAGCAGCCCGTTCCTCGACATAAGCCGCAACGTGTGGTATCGATTCGCGCTCAACCGCAAAGACGCCCAGATGAGTGTCGAAACGCAGGTTGTGCCTTACGACGAAAAGAACCTCAACATAGGCTTCGGACTCAATTCGGGCCTCAACCTCGTTCCGATTATGGACAGCAACGGCAGGGTGGTATACTATTACGACCCCGCCACCGGCGACTACTACGGCCCCGACCGCAAGACAAAAATACCCAACCCATATATCGACCGCGACCCGGTGACGGGCTGGAACCTGTCGCGCGACATTAACGGCCGATTTGTATGCTACCACGACACCAAGAACGGCAAATTCTACGGCTGGGACAAAAAAACCGAGATTCTGCAGCCAACAGCCAATATCGACCCGGAAACGGGCTGGTACACCATAATCCGAGCAGCCGACAATGTGATACTGTACTATTACGACCAGAACGCATCTGTATGGTACATGCCCGACAAGACAACCAAAGTCGAAGAACCATTCAAATAACTGAGCCATGACCAGAATATACTCTATCATACTCGGCATCGCGGTCTGGGCCGTGTCAATGGCACTGTCGGGCTGCACCGATGATTTCAGATTCGACCCAGAAGGCGAAATCGACGGCAGCACACGCTCCGTGGGTGTGTGCGTGGCTTTCGAGCCGAACGCCGAGTCGCAGGTCGCCTCGCGCTCCGCCTCGGGCCAGTCGATACAGGACATCAACACCCTGCGAATGCTCATATACGACACCGAGGGAAAACTCATATACGACTATACCGCGTACAAGGACAACAAGGGCGGCCACGAGCCTGACGTAATCACCAACGAGGCATACGACGGCAAATCCGACAACCGCCTCCCCGAGGAAATCGACCTTCAGGACAAGGCAGCCGGCAAACTGACCTATGACCTCAAGATACGCACAGGCAAATACTATATCTACGCCGTAGCCAATGCCGACGACCTCACAACAGCCGAAATCGACACCCGCGAAAAACTCAAGGCCGTAAAAAGGATATGGAACAACGACCCGTCGCACATGAGCGAGAACAGCGAGATGTTCGGCATATTCTCCACCAAGCCCAACCGGAAGGCTTCGGACGACTCGCCCGTAACCATATCGAACACAACCCAGAACCTGCATTGCTGGATTCGCCGCCTGGCATCGAAGGTAACGGTGGCTTTCGATGGCTCAGAGCTGTTCGACAACGTGCAGATATTCATCGAGAACATAGCTATCCGCGACATACCCCGCAGCTGTACCCTCGGAATGCCCAACAAGGTAGGCGAAGGCCTCTCCGGCACAGAGGCCGAAGTGGAGTCACTGCTCTACCCGCTCGGCGACACAGTGTTCATTCAGGACGTTCACGAATCAGGCAAGACGATAGTGCCAGAGAACTTCTACCACATATGCAACGGCGCACACCCCTACCTGGGCATAGGAGCCGACGGAAACGACCCTGCGATTATCGACAAATACCACGCTCCGGCGGCAAAATCGCTGTTTTTCTACGAAAACTTGCAAGGAACAGGCAAGGACAAGCGCCAGGATGCCGACGGCGACAACAAGCTCGACCACCCCGGCCTGTCGCCCGACGACCCATACTATAAGCTCAAGGACGACAAACCGTTCGGCTCATATATCGAGGTGAAAGGCTGGTACCGATGCGTGGCTCCCGACCAGCACGTGAGCGAAGGCCCTATCACCTACCGCTTCATGCTCGGCAAAGACGAAACTACCGACTATAACGCCGAGCGCAACACCCACTACAAGCTCACCCTCTGCTTCAAAGGCTACGGCAACGACGCCGACTGGCATATAGAATACAAGGAGAGCCGCGAAATCCAAGTATCGACGCCTATGTACATTTCCTATCTCTACAACAAGAAGATGATGGCAAATGTGAAAATCACGGGCAAGATGGAAAAAGGATACCGCCTGCGCGCCACTATCAAAGATTGCAGCTGGCGTCCGTGGGGCGACGGCTCCAATTCGTTCCCGACACCAATGAAAGAGGCTTATACCAGCACGCCCACCTATAACGACGGCCCGTGGAACAGCTTCCTCTCGCTCCACCAGACCAACACAATCAAGCTCGAACAGCCGGGTTGGGAAGGCGCTCCGTCCAACAAATTCGACGCCAAACAGTGCATCGACTACAACAGGCAATACTACACAGACAACAGCAAGGGCGAACGATTCTACGAGGTCGAACCGCAAAGCAACGGCTACGACAGCAATGCCGTGGGCGCGTCTGGAATGTACTTCGTGCAGGAATTGGCCAACGACGGCATTGCCACGACGGCGCGCATGTTCTCCATACCGCTGTTCACGCGTGCAAAGGAACTTATGACCAAAACCGGCTTCACCGGCAACAACCCCTACACGTCCTATCCTCGCAACTCCACCATAGAGCTGTGCGTGGTAGACGCATCGGGCAAAGTCGTGCCTGATTTTGAACCGGTAAGCATCAACGTAATCCAAGTACGCCGCATTATCAACCCCAAAGGCGTGTGGCGCAAATCGGGCAGCACCGAGGGTTTCCACGTGCAGCTTGCCCGCATAGTCGAATACGGCGACGATGGCTTCCAGCCATTCAAATCCGAAGGCAAGTGGAGCGCCGAGGTAATATCGTCCGGAGCTTCGCCTATAACCCTGACAAGCACACCTGCGGGCAGTGGCAGCGGCAATGCAAGCCAAAACGGCGTATACCGCATCGAAGGCGAGTCGGAACACCCCATCGACTTCCGCATAAACTTCAACGGCACCGACGGCTGCGCCATAGTGCGTGTGCGCTACCACAACTATACCTGCGAGCACGACATCTACTGCCGCGAGGGCTACGCCCCGATAGATATTACGGGAGAGGGCAAGCAGTGGTGGCCGTCGTACAATGTGGACCACTTCGTCAACGGCAGGGCCGAATACACCAAATCGCCGCTGCAGGAAGGCTCGCTGTTCCGCCGCGAGAACTACACCGCCATACTCGCCTCGAACAACCACAAATACGGTCTGGGCGTCGCTCCCGGCACTTTCGACGTGATAAATCCTGACGGTACCCGGGGCACAGCGACATGGAGCGGCATCACCCCTTCTGTAAATACACAGGCACAAGCCGACGGACAGACCTACAGCCGCTGGACCATCACCAACCCGGACGAACACATCGCCACGGGCGCGGACTTCTACACACTTATAGCAAAGAATGCCAACGATATCACCTTCCACATTAACAAGGCTTACGGAGTGCTGTACGGCGACGGCGCCACCGAAACACAGATGACTACCGACGCGGCCTACGGCTATGACAGGACAGACGGCGCCGACGACCCGCGCGGCATGAGAGGCGTGTTTGTGTTCAACTCGGAAAACTGCCGACAAACCTTCTTCCCGATAGGTTTCAGCGGCTACGGCCACCGCAAGTCAGCGGGCGGATGGGCAAACAACGATCCCGACGGCGCACTTCGATATGCTAGCCGCAGCGAAGCTATGGCAAGCGGTCTTGATTTAACGCCGCTGTTTTTGGACCTCTACCGCCGCCCCGGCGCTGTGTACTGGCTTGAGCACCTGTATAACCCGATGCCTACTATAGCCAATAGTTCGGGCAATTCCTACCAAGACAACTCTAAATCCTGCGCTTTCGATATGAACTTCTTCACTATGAGCTTCGAAGGCTATGGGGGACTTGACGCCGTTCCCGCCGCAGATGCAGCCAGAAGCCACGGCTGCTTCATACGCACGGTGAGATCTACCCCCCCACCGTTAAAATACTGATTCTCAGAATACTAAAAACTCTATGTTCCGTAATTGCCTGATAGCTGCGCTATCGGTGCTGATTACGGGATGTAGCAGCACCGACGGGCCGGTTCCGCCCGAAGAAAACAGCGGTGACTATCTGCGCCTGTCGCTGGTAATGAGCGAGGCATCGCGCGCCGAAAGCCATCCCGACGAAACAGCCCTCGACGCCGAAAACGGCGTTTCCGACATAACGGTGTTCTTTTTCAACGGCGCAGCGGGAGTCAATTCCGCCGCCATAACACCCTTTTTCAAGGCCATATACGTCGACAAAGGCTTCATAAGGACGGCCAATTCGATAAAGGTCGATGTGCCCATCGGCGAAGAATACGAATTTCTCGACGGCGACCGCATAGCCGTGGCCGTAAACATGGGCGACCTGAGCGGGTTTGCCTCTCTCGGCGACTTGCAGCAGCACATACCTGCGGCAGCGTGGCAGTCACTGTCGCAAGGCTCGCCTTCGGGCTGCTCGCGCTTCACAATGGCATCGGCCTACGACACCGACGGCGCCATCTACCGCCAACCCGACGTCGAAGGAAAGAAACGCTACACGGCGAGCGCGAGCGTGGAGCGCACCTGCGCCCGCATCGACCTCGGCTATGACGCCGCCCAGGAAAAAGCCGCATACATCGAATATTCCTCCACGGCCAAAGGCAACGGCATTGCGGAGAACGGGCGCGTGCACCTCTACGGACTGTCGCCTGTCAATGCGATGCAACAGCCGTCGTACGCGCTCAAACGCGTAAGCAACGGCCTCTCCGACGATTATTCCTGCTTCGACACCTGGCACTACACCGGCACCCTCCCCAAAGACGGCGCCAGGCCCGCCGCATACGTCATAGAGCCGCACACAGCCGCCAAAACGGCCCGGGCTGCCGTGGCTGCCGACTGGTACGGCGGCACAGCGTCCGCAACGCTCTCGAAATCAGCGTGGGACTCCGACCTGAACATAGCCACGCTGCTGCGCGACGACAAAATAAAGTTCGCAGCCGACGGCGGTCGAGCCGTCGTGGTATCATACACCAACGAAAACACCCAGCACTACAGCGCCCACAGCAAGAAATGGCTCACGGGGCTGCTGCTCCGCGCCGTCTTCGTGCCTAAGACTGTATATTCCGACGGCTCGGCCACAACACCCGCCGCCTACACCGCCGGACAGACATTCTACCGCTACCGCCCTACCGACAGCAGCACCTCCGAAGACGAGCGCGTGCTATACTTTGCAAGCGCCGACGCCGCCAGTGCATATTCAGCCGCCCACCCCGCCGACGGCGCCGAAATCACGGAATACGCGCAGGGACGCTGCTTCTACCATATGTGGCTGCGCCATACTGTAGAGGAGCGCGACCCGGCCATAGTGTTCCCCATGGAGTACGGCATAGTGCGCAACCATGTGTACCGGGTGCGTTTCAACTTCCACGGCGCCGGAACACCCACGCCCGACATCGAAGGTCCTGAAAACGCCGAGGCCGCCATATATGTAAGGCCCTGGAATGTATTCCGCCACGAGCAAATCATACTCTGACACCTATGAAAACCAGTCATATCAGCATACTAACAGCCATAATTGCGCTTATATGCAGCGCCTGCTCGGCCGACGAACCACGCCCCGCCGACAACACTGCCGCACCCACCCTCACCATCAAGACGCGCGCCCCGCAGGCCGGAGCCTCTGAAAAAGAGCTTATCAACACATGGTGGATAGCCTTGGTAGATGCCTCGGGGACGGTGAAGCACATATTCGACCGCCCCGCCGACAAGGCCGACGCCACCGACTACGAGGAATTCAAGATGACGATACCGCGCGGCACATACACCGTGTATGCCTTCGCCAACATAGCGCGAGGCACCCACGGACTCGACTTCACCATCGGAGCCACGGCGCCCGACCTTTCCAAAAGCACCTGGAGCGAAGTCGGAGCCATAGGCGACGCCATTCCTATGACGGGCGTGCTGCGCAACGTGGCTTTCAAAGGCGTGGCAAGCGACAACATCACCATCGAGGTTGTGCGCCTGTGGGGCAAACTGAGCTTCGAGTTTACCACCGACGCCTCGCGGCCCGTTACTGTAAAGAAAATCACCATGACTCCGGCTCTCACCAAGGCCGTAAGCCTTATGCCGGACTACACCACCCTCGGGAAGGCTCCGAACCTGCCCGAAGGCACGGTCTGCACCGCGCTCGAACACGCGAGCGCCCTAAGCATTGCCAAGGGCGACGCTGCCGCCACAGAAAGCTTCTATGTGCTTGAGTCAACGGCCAAGTCGCACGCCACGGGACGCTACCCTCTCGCGTTCGACCTCGAATATGCCGACGGCACCACCCGCACCGTCAGCGCCCTCGCCTACCAGCTCGGACACATCAACCGCAACGACCACGTAATCATTCCCGTGCTGCTTACCGACTGGCTCATAGACCTCGACGTGCAATTCTACCCGCCCATCGGGGGCTATCCGGCAGTGATGCTCGAAAGCAAGGGCGAGGAATACTTTGCGAGCTTCGGCTCGTCGGGCCGCTTCGTGATACGCCCCACCGTGACCACCGCCTCCGGCAGCATCGTGGCCGACAAGGACATCGATATCGCCATAAGCACCTCCGACCCCTCCGGAATACTCCGCACCGCGCCCTATCGCGACGAGAAGACCCTTGAAATAATCGGCGAAATCGACACCGACCACCTCGGCACAGCCGTCGTCGACCTCGAAATCAGCATCAAAGCCGACGCCCTGCAACACCGCATTCTTCGCAAGTTCTATATCATACGCAAAAACTCATGAAGAAGTTACTCACCATACTCGCACTACTGCTCGGCGTCGCCACGGCGCACGCCCGCACGGCAATGATAACCGATGCCTCGCAGCTAAGCTCGAACGCCACTTCCGACAAGCCGCTGTCGAACCTGCTCGACGGTGCCGAGAACGACTGGGCAAGCACCACCGGCACCACCGGCGGCGAACACCACTACATCGAGGTTGCCTTCCCCGGCGGCTTAGCGCTCAACGGCGAGAACGAGGACATGGTAATATACATACGCCGCTCGGCCACCGACCCTACAGCAGCGCCCACCTCCATGCGAATACTCTACGACAATGGCGGACAGTGGGAGATTCTGGCACACGCCTACTTCCTGTATCGCGGACGCTACACTATGGAGTACTCCGGCCGCATCAACACCGCGCAACTGCAGAGCGGAGTCGACAAGCTGCGTTTTGTCGTGACGGCCAACAACTCCAAAACACTGTCGGCCGACGGACTGCCGGTGCGCCGAATGGTGATGTCGGAATTTCAGATTTACAAAATAGGCCGAACCGAAAACTACTCCGAGCGCCTCGAAGACCGCCTCCGGCTTATATCGGACTACGCCGCCGACTATTACAACCACGCATTCCAGAACACACTCGGCGTGCTCGACCCCCTCAACCACCATCTGTGGGACAGCGCCCCCGACGAAGGAAACAACTACGAGCAGCTTACCGACTGGCCCGGCTGGGAAAACTGGGCAGACGGCAAATGGAATGCCGACACCGAATTTCTCCAGAAAGCCCGGATAACAATGCCGGACTACTCGTGGCTCACCCCGGCAAACGACAAAGACATCGCCACAGGCCGACGCCAACCCACCCACACAATCGAACACGAACTGTACGCCATTCCGGGCGACGTGATAGCCCTGTATCCTTTCTACGACATGGCCGGCACCGACTGCTACCACGAGAATTTCTCGCACTGGTACGACTACAGGACAGGCGGCAACCTCACATACACCGACAAACACAACGGCAAGGTATACCAGCTGCTCGACTTCCTTATCGACCCCTCGGGCATATTCAAGACCAAAGACAACGGATTCTTCGGCGGCACAGCCCTGCCGTCGAACCACATAGCGATGGAAATACACACCGAGGCCGACATGATAGAGTTTGCCCGGCGCGTGAACCAGGGAAAGGAAACCAACACATCGGCAAGGCTTATGGCCGACCTCGATTTTGCGGCATACGGTGCCAATCCCTTCGATCCCATAGGATATAACGAGAGCCCGTACCAAGGCTTTTTCGACGGCAACGGGCACACTATCCGCAACCTCACCATAAGCAACGACTGGGACGCCTCCGGCTTGTTCGGCTGGGCCTGCAACGCCACCATACAGAACTTCGTTCTCGACAGCTCGTGCTCGTTTACAGGCAGCAACTACGTGGGCGTGGTAGGAGCCTATCCTGAAAAAAACGGCTCTCTCACCCTCAGCGGCATCATAAACCACGGCAACATCACCGCTACCGGCGCCGATGCCGGCGGCATATTAGGCTCCTGCCGCAATTTCAACCAGTGGTCAACGGTGAGCATCACCATTTCCGACTGCGCTTTTACCGGCACGATCACCTGCCCGAAATCAAGCGGCAAAATCAACGGCTGGGTGTCGACGTGGACAAATCTCAAAATATCGAACTGTATCATACAGGGCAGCCACAACGGCTCTGACCCGACTGTATCGGTATGCTCGCCTGATACGAAAGTAGATATAAGCAATTGCTATACCTCGGACAGCAACCCGGTAATCAAGCGCGTAAACGATGATGCGACAAGCACCGAAGAGCTTACATGGCTCGAACGCACGCCCTCGGATATGAACACGGCGCAGTTCGTGGAAAAACTCGGCGGCAACTGGCAGACAGGCCCTGCCGGCTTTCCTGCCATAAAAAGCATATCGCACTACGCGACGCGCTACTACGGCACCGTCGGCACCTTCTTCTATCCCCGAAGCCCTTA
The DNA here is from genome assembly GCA_910579035.1 of uncultured Muribaculaceae bacterium. Taxonomy (GTDB): domain Bacteria; phylum Bacteroidota; class Bacteroidia; order Bacteroidales; family Muribaculaceae; genus CAG-873. The sequence continues at coordinate 44,253 of CAJTSR010000014.1, forward strand.
CGAAGAAGAAGGCAAGCTCATATCGCTTCCCGACGAGTACGTTATCGCAGCCGATTTCGCCCAGGACTTCAGCAGCGAGGCCAACCTGACGGCCAACACCATCATAGAGCCTATAATCAACTACCGCCACATCTTCCGGATAAAGGACGGCGTGGCTTTTGCCGAGGAATTTTCCGGGACTGCCGAAAACAACAAGGCCTACGTGAGCCGGAACAGGCGCTATGTGACGGCAACTGCCGGGAAAGACTTCCAGATACGCCTCGACTCCCCGATGCCGGCGGAGAACACCACCCGCTCCAAGTGGTACTATAAAATCGACGATACCGACTACCGCCGCGTATGCTCGATGAAGATACGAGTGTTCAAAGACGACGTTATGATACAGGACCGCGGAATGGCCGACCTGCTCGACTCCAACGAGTATCCGTGGCCGGGAGTTTATTTCTACCCCAGCGCCCGGTTCTGGGGGCAGGGACACCGCACAATCGACGGCGTGGACTACACGCTTTGCGGCGGCGGAGGCTCATACTTCCGAATGCTCAAATGCGATGCCGCCAACGCCACCGTGGGCCGCTACAAGGTGCAGTTCATAGCCACGGACTACAACGGCAACGTAATCAAGACAGCCGACGGCTCCGGCGAGGACCTCGTAGTGCAGGAACTCGAAATAGACTTCCTGCCCAAGACCGGCGCCGTGATGATAACCGACCAGGAATACAACAGCAAGGAGTACGAGCATGTTACCAGCGCGTATCTCGAAAGCCACTATGGCAAACCGGGCGACAAGGTGGACTTCGACGAATACCGACTGCTCGAAAGCACCGACAACGTTGCCAACCCCTCGATGTATCTACGCGAAACAAACAAGACCTACGGATATAAGTACTACAAGTGGCCTGTAGAGTGGGAAAACTCCAACTACGCTTTCGGCTACAACCGCCGCCATGACTACAACATGTACATGGTGACAAACAACTCGAACACCACTCCTTATCACGAACAGACCAAAAAACACGGTCTGGCCACGAACTACAACAAAGGCGAGGGGCTCTTCGACCGCCTTTTCTACGAAACCAAGGGCGCGCAGCGCGGCTACTACTACTATGTCAACGCCGCTTCAGACCCCGGCATAATGGCGCGTCTGAGCCTCAAGGACTTCTGCGCAGGCTCCACTATCCACGCCTCGGCATGGGTGTCGGAGTTTTCCGGCGGCGAGATAGCCAACCTCGCATTCAACTTCGTTGCCCTGATGGATAACGGCGAGCGTGTGCCGATACACACCCACGTTACAGGCTATCTGCCCGGCGAGCATCTCGGCGAATGGGTGTATGTATACTGCTCGTTCGTGCCAAAGCTTACCGACAAGCCCGACTTCGACCCCTCAAGAGTCGACCACTACGAGATAGAGCTTGACAACAACTGCAAGAGCTCGGACGGCGCCGACTATGCCGTCGACGATATCCGCGTATACTTCGTGAAACCGATCATCTATGCCGACCAGCCCGAGCCTCTGTGCCATAAGAAATCGTCGACCGAGGTCAAGATTTCCGCTCCTTTCGACGTCCTGCTCCAGAGCCTCGGCGAGATAGAGGAAACAAGCGGCGACGGCCACAGCATAGACCTGTACTATACATTTGTCGATAAAAAGAAATACGACACTGCCATAGCCGACGGTAAATCGACCGACGAGGCGTTTAACGAAGCCGCCCTGCTGTACGAGCACCGAGGCGAGGCGCCGGCACGCTACGGCAAGGTGGTGTTCAACTCCGTATTCACCAAAAACGAGGAATACCACTCGGCAGGCGTCGAACTGAGCCAGTCGGCATTCAGGGAAACGGCCGAAAACGGCGACCGCCTGATAGTTTTCAACACCCGTCCTTACGACGAAACCATGCAGACGGGCAAGGAATACTACGTGGCGCTGTACACTCCTGCCGACGCTCTCGACGTGCCTGCCGACGGCCCCGGCTCGGCGCAGTTCCTCATAAGCGACGAATGCTCCAAGGTGACGGTGCTCACTGTAAAGGCATCGCATGTGATAAAGGTAGACGGCGAGGTGCGGAACGAGAACGACATAATCGAGGCCTGCCGCAACCAGTCGCCCGTGATACAGGTAGACCTCTACGGCCAGCGCGAGGAAGGCGGCGAGCTTGAACTGATCGAGGAAAACGCAGTATTCGACTGGTTCGACGGCTCGATGGAAGAGTTTGTAGAAATCAAAAACGACAAAACCGACCTCTGGACCGCCCTCAGCACTTTCCGCGAGCATTTCCCCAAGGCCGAGGACCTCTCCGACGAACCGACCGGCGACTATACCGCCGACATGCGCGACATCATAAAGGAATACAGCAGCATAGACCCCACCGGGCAGAAGCGCCCGCGCCTTGTGCTGCACCGCTCCTCGTATGTATTCCCGCCGCTCAACCTGCCCGACGGACAGACACAGACCAACGCTTACGTGCTTGCCGTGCCGATACCTGTGAGAGAGGGCAATGTCAAAATCTGCACACAGCCCACGGAGGTGAATGTGGTGATACGCAAACGCGCGCCGATGCTCGCCCACGGCATAAAGGACATACCCTATCCGCCGGCCATCAGCGACGTGCCACTCCGCATAAGCCTCGCACAACTCAAATCGGCAGCCACAGCCACGGCCGACGCGGCGGCGCACAACAGGCCCTTGGTGCTTCCGGTGCGCAAGGTATCTCCCGTGAGCGACAATGTGGACGCCATGCGAATACCCGGAGGAGGCTCGCCCATATACCTCGTGCAGACCAACGACCCTGAATACAAGGACCTCCACATCGAAGCCAAGGCCGCCGAGCTGTGGCCGGTAGGCGAGCTACAGACTCTCGACGCCGACCGCAACACCATGGACACCAACCGCATCGGCGCAGTGTTCTACAGCGACAAAATAAGGTTCAAGGAAGGCTATGAGTACCGTATGCGATTCAGCTACGAGGAGGCTGTAGGCACAGGTATTCCCGAAGAAGAGATCTGCTCGGGACAGGTGGTGTTCACCATCAAGGTGGTGCCCGAATACCAGAAATGGACCGGCAAGGGCGAAACGCTGAACTGGAACAACGACAACAACTGGAGCCGCGTGGCATCGGCCGAGCTGCTGCGCGATGCCGACGACGCCTCTGAGCACACCACCGACGGCGCCAACGCCCAGCAATTCAGCTACGCGCCCCTCTACTTCACCAAAACCATAATCAACGCCACAGAAACTACCCCGCATCTTTTCGCCGCCACCGCAAGCGATGTGCAGCTATGGGGCAAAAGCTACCGATGGACTTCCGACCCGTCGGAAAATGCCGAAGCCGGCGATGCCACCCCGCTTGTGCAGTTCGATATGGCCGAACGTGTGGCCGACGGTGAGAACGGCGTGTTCTGCCGCCCGTGGTACGCCCATACCTGCGAGCAGATTCATTTCAATTCCGGCTCCGAGATAATGAACCAGCAGCATCTGGCATACGACAAGGCGTGGGTTGACATCGAAACGACCGTTTCGCGCTGGTACACGCTGGCATCGCCGCTGAAAGGCGTTGTTGCAGGCGATATGTACCTGCCCACGTCCGATGCCCGCCAGAGCACTCCCCTCTTTGCCGACATTCGCTTCGACAAAGACGTGAACGACCGTTTCCACCCGGCGGTATTCCAGCGCTCGTGGGACAAGGGCGAGGCCACGGTATACGAAATCGGCGGTTCGTCAAGGCCGATGGCCGTTGCGGCGACATGGAGCTTCGCCTACAACGACGTGAACGAGGCATATCCTGCCGGAGAAGGCTTCTCGATAAAGACCGACCTCTCGGGAGTCGGCACAGCAGGCACCACAGCCCTGTTCCGCCTTCCCAAGGCCGACACTTACTATGACTATTACAGCGAGGACCAAGGCACCGCCGGCACACGCACCGAAGTGCGCTCAGAGCCGTCGTACCGCCTCAACGACGTTTCGTCGTCGATAACACTGCGTCGGAACACTGCCGGGAAGTACTTCCTTGCGGGAAATCCATTTATGGCGCATATCGACATGGCTGAATTTCTGAGCGAAAATGCCGGGGCGATAGAGCCTAAATACTGGATACTCACCGACGATGCCCAGGGAGCCGCCGTATTCGACCCGTCGACAGGAGATTTTGAGGGCACCATAGCCGACGCTGGCAAGCTTGCCCCGATGCAGGGATTCTTCGTGGAAGCTAAAGCGGAAACCGACGCGCTGACACTCCGGTTCACCGAGGACATGCTCGCAGTCTTGCCCGGCACGACGCTCGCCCGCTCCGCAGATACCGAAGGCCCGGCAGGCCTAATGATACTGGCTGAAACAGGCGACGACGCACAGTCGTCGGCACTGGTGCGCATCTGCGCGGACAGCGAGCCTGGCTACGAACCTGCCGAGGACGCCCGCCTGATAACGGATAACTCGCTGGCGGCGCCGGCACGCGTGTACACCATCGGCGGCAACACGGCACTGGCCGTGAACAGCCTGCCCGCCATAGCACGCACCGAAATCGGCGTGGAGGCAGCCGACACCGCAAGCACCACCCTGCGCTTCCTCGGAGTTGACGAAACCCTTGGCCTGATGCTGCTCGACGCCGAGAACGGCCACAGCGAGGTACTGTACGACGGCATGGAGTACCGCATCGACGGCCCGGCGCGCGGACGCCTGTTCATAACCGGCGAAATCGCCGCCGCAGGCAATGCCGAAATAAGCATTATCGGCACAGAGCAGACCGTGACTGTGAGCACTCCCAATATCGAAGGCTCGCTCGACGTGCGCGTGTACGACACCATGGGACGCCTCGCGGCTGCGGCCACCGACTGCGGAACTTCGACGACATTCACGCTGCCTCAGGGCATCTACATAGTCGAAGCCTCCGACTCATTCACAACGTCCACTGCCAAGATTCTACTTAGATGAGGATTGCGGCCATACTTCTTGCAATAGCTGCAAACATAGCCCCCGCCATTGCGTCCGAGCCATCGGACGCAGCCGGCGAGGGCGCTTTGCTTGTGTTCGAGCAGCGCAGTCTGCAACTCGGAGTGTTCGACCGCGACTCGGTGCAGACCGGACGCTTCAAGATATACAACCGAGGGGACGAGCCTCTTGTCATCAGGAGCATATTCACCGACTGCGGCTGCACAAAGGCCCAATACGAGCGCAAGCCTGTAGAACCGGGCGATTCGGCATATATAACGGTGCGTTTCGACGGGCGAGGACGAGCGCACGGACGCATTCGCAAGGCTGTGCGGATACGAAGCAACACCCGCGACGGAGGCTACTCCACCGGCTTTGTCGACGGCACAATAAGCCGCCCTACACGCCGGTGAACACATCGCGGGTATGACATAAAAAAGTCGAGATAACGGTTTTTGCTCACACGTTATCTCGACTTTCTTTTTTTCTTACCCTGCTACTTGGATACCGGGAGGGAGTTGGTGGTAATCATATCCACGCCGTACTCTATCAGTTCGGCGGCCCGTTCGGGCTTGTCGACCGTCCAGCAGTTAACCTTGAGGCCGATATTGTGGAGGCTGTCGACAGCTGTCGCCGTAAGAGCCGTGTGCGCTATATCGACGTCCAGACGGAGGCTGTCGCACCACGCAAAACTGTCGCGCCACTTGGCCCCGCCAAGAAACTGGAGCTTGACCTCGGGGTAATTGGTGTGGATATACTCCAGCACCGGCTTCATCGATGTGAGAATCACACACTCGCGGGTAAAACCGAGGCTGTCGATTTCGGCCATCAGCGCAGGCACGTTCGAGCAGTCCTTGGAGTTTACGCCTGTACCCCATTTAAGCTCTATAACCGGGCGCACGCCTCCTTGGCGGCATATGTCGAGGAATTCGGCGAGAGTGGCCAAACGGGCGGTGTAGGGCTTTCCGAGGCGTGTCTGCCGTAGGGTGTCGGCACGAAGCTCGTCGAGAGTCGACTCGGCCACCACCCTGTTGCCGCCAAGACGGCGGGTGTCTTCGTCGTGGCAGAGCACGAAGCGGCGGTCAGAACTTACGCGGACGTCTGTTTCGAGCCAGCCATAGCCTTGTTTCACGCCGTTGAGGAATGCTTCCTCGGTGTTCTCCACGCCCCATGCGCTGCCTCTGTGGCCCACATATTCGAGCGGAGAAGCAGCCGTGGCGGCAGTAGCTGCAAGGAGGGCGATAATTGTGTACTTTTTCATTTTTATTAGGTTTAGAGGTGGTTAAGTGGTTAAGTGATTAGGTGGTTAGACAAGCTTGGAGAAGCCCGGAGGGAGCGGGCAGGTGAAGTTCATGTCGCGACGCGTCACCGGGTGCACGAAGCGGAGAGTCTGCGCATGGAGTGCAAGGCGGTGTATCGGCGAAGGGCCGGAACCGTAGCGCCTGTCGCCCGATATGGGGTGGCCGGCGTCCTTCATATGCACGCGAATCTGGTTTTTACGGCCTGTGGCAAGGCTGAGTTCAACCATTGAATAAAGTCCGCGCGAACGTATGGTCTTATAGTATGTGACAGCGAGCTGTCCCTTGGAGGGATCGTCGGTAGAGTATACCTCGTGGGCCGAGTTCTCGGCAAGATAGCTGCGTATTTCTCCTTCGGCCGGCTCGAGAGGACCGTTTGTAACCACGGCGACATACCTGCGTTCCAGCACCATATTGTTCCAGTTATGCTGCATGGTTTCTTTTGCAGCCATAGTCTTGGCAAACATCATAAGGCCGGAGGTGTCGCGGTCAAGCCTGTGGACGATAAAGAGCTTGTTGCGCGGATCCTTGCGCTTCACATAGTCGCGAAGAAGCGAATAGGCCGTGCCGTCCTTGATTTTGTCCGTACCCATCGAGAGCAGGCCGTAACCTTTGTTGACAACTATTATGTCATCGTCCTCGTATACGATTTTGAGCCTCGGATTATAGAATGTCTGGAACTCGCGGGTGGTGTTGACCTTGACGGTCTGTCCCGGTTCGAGTTCCTGGTCAAAACGCGTGGTCACATTGCCGTCGACCATCACCTGGTTGTATTTGAGATAGTCTTTGACAGTTGTCTTGCGGCTGTCGGGCATTGCTGCGAAGAGGAAGTCGAGGAGTCGTCCCGGCGCACCTTCTGCTACGGGAAATTCTATTATATTGTCGGGGCGGAACGAGCCCGGGCGAGTGCCCGGTTTGTCGGCCAAAGGTTTGCGGCGTGGCATTATTGGGAGTTAGGAATTATTAATGAGGAATGAGGAATGAGGAATTTGTAATGTAGGGTCGCGGTAACTAAAATAATGAGGAAGGAGGAAGGAGGAATTGTAATGTAGGGTCGCGATATATCGCGGCCCCGGGGACTGCGGTAACTAAAATGAGGAAGGAGGAATTTGTAATTGGGAATTTTTATTTTTTTGAGCGCTTCGATTTGCGGGCGGGCGCGGCGTCGGCTTCCTCTATTATCTTGCGGCACTCTTCGAGGCTGAGCTTGGCAGGCTCGGCTACCGTCTTTGGTATCTTGTAGTTCTTGCCCTTATAGGCTATGTAGACACCGAAGCGGCCATTGAGTATCTGGAGATCGGGATCTTCATCGAATGTTTTGGCCACTTTGTTGGCATCGGCGCGGCGTTTGTCCTCAATCAGCTGCACGGCTTGCTCGAGAGTAAGCTCGGCAGCGGCGTATTCAGCCGGGATTGACACAAACTTGCCGTCGTGGCGCACATAAGGGCCGAAGCGGCCTATGGCTACCTGCACGTCTTTGTCCTCGAAAGTGCCAAGCGCGCGGGGGAACTCGAAGAGTTTCAGGGCTTCTTCAAGCGTTATCGTGGCCATCGACTGGCCCTGCAGCAGCGACGCGAAGCGCGGCTTCTGCTCGCTGTCGGAGTCGCCAATCTGCACCACGGGGCCGAAACGGCCTATCTTGACGCACACAGGCTCGCCGGCACTGTCTTCACCAAGACGGCGCTCGCCGAATTTGGGTCCGCTCTTGATAGTGAGGGCCTTGTCGACCGACGGGTGGAACAATGCGTAGAACGTTGATATCTCGTCCTCCCACCTGAGGTCGCCTCCGGCAATTTCGTCGAATTTCTCCTCTATTCGCGCCGTGAAGTTGTAGTCGAGTATGTCGGGGAAATACTCTGTCAGGAAGTCGTTGACTATCGAGCCTATGTCGGTAGGTATGAGTTTGCCTTTTTCAGAGCCTGTTGTTTCCGAGCGCGTTTCTGCCTTGAGCGGCTCGCCCGGAAGCAGGGTGAGAGTGCTGAAATTACGGCGCACGCCTTCACGCTCGCCGCGCACCACGTACTCGCGCTGCTGTATGGTGGAGATGGTTGGGGCATAGGTCGACGGACGACCGATGCCGAGCTCTTCCATCTTCTTGACGAGCGATGCCTCGGTATAGCGCGGAGGCTGCTGGGTGAAGCGCTCCACGGCGTCGATTTCGACATATTCGAGCGCTTCGCCGGACGATATGCGCGGCAGTATGTCGGCATCGAGTTCGGCGTTTTCGTCGTCGTGTCCTTCGATATATACCTTAAGGAAGCCGTCGAATTTTATGGTTTCGCCGGTGGCGGTGAAAATATCGTCCAAGCTGTCGGCTATAATCTCGACGGTTGTCTTTTCTATCTCGGCGTCGGCCATCTGTGAGGCTATGGCGCGACGGCGTATGAGAGTGTATAGGCGTTTTTCCTGGGGGGTGGCGTCGTCGAGGGTTTCGCGGTCGACGTATGTGGGTCGTATTGCCTCGTGCGCTTCCTGCGCGCCCTTGCTCGATGTGTGGTAGCGGCGCACCTGGAGGTATTCCTTGCCGAGGGTGCCGCTGATTTGGGCCGAAATGGCAGCGACGGCGTCGTCGGAGAGGTTGAGCGAGTCGGTACGCATATATGTGATGTGTCCGTTCTCGTAGAGGCGCTGTGCCACCATCATGGTCTGCGACACGGTGAAGCCGAGCTTGCGGGCGGCCTCCTGCTGGAGAGTCGACGTGGTGAAGGGAGGTGCCGGCGATTTCTTGACGGGACGCACGTTGACGTCGCCGACGCGGAACGATGCGTCGCGGCAGCTGTCGAGCAGGGCGCGGGCGTCGGCCTCCGTGGCAAGCCGCTTCTGCAATTCCGCTTTAAGGGTGCGGCTGTCGGTATTCCCTGCAGGCGCAAAGCGGGCGGTGACACGGAAATATGGCTCGCTCTTGAATTTCTTTATCTCGTTTTCACGCTCCACTATCAGGCGCACGGCCACCGACTGCACACGGCCGGCCGACAACGCCGGTTTCAGACGCTTCCAAAGCACGGGCGAAAGCTCGAATCCCACAATGCGGTCAAGCACGCGCCGCGCCTGCTGGGCGTCGACACGGGCTATGTCTATCTCGCGGGGATTGGCTATGGCATTCAGTATCGCCTTCTTGGTGATTTCGTGGAACACTATGCGCCGCGTGTTTTCGGGCTTCAGCTCGAGCACCTCGTACAGATGCCATGCTATAGCCTCTCCCTCGCGGTCCTCATCGGAAGCGAGCCACACCGTTTCGGCTTTCGCTGCCGCCTTGCGCAACTCTGCCACGAGCTGGGTCTTATCGTCCGGAATCTCATATATGGGGCTGAAGTCGTTGTCGACATCTATGCTGAAACTTTTCTTTTTCAAGTCGCGAATGTGGCCGTAGCTCGACATGACGCGATAATCGTCACCGAGGAATTTTTCTATAGTCTTGGCCTTGGCCGGGGACTCGACGATGACAAGGTTTTTCGGCGTGCTCATAGTGCAGTTTTGTTCTTTTCAAACGACAAAATTAGTGAAAACATTTTATTAAGGTAACAAGCCGTCTTGAAAAGTGGATATTAGCAACAGCTCCAAAGGGTCTGCGAGGCCGTTCGGACGGTCGTCCAAAGGCTGAAAAATAGTTAAATCTGTGAATTTTATTAATTTTACATCATTCTATCCCACAAGAGATTGCGCCACGCAAAACAAAAGCTTCCGCGTTTTGTTGAATAATTATAGTTGGCAATTATCAAAAATATGTTAATTTTGCAGATATAACAACCGAAATTCAGACCCAACTATACAGATTGTCTAACAATTAAACAGAAACATCACTCCAATGAACACAGAAATTATCGGCGCAAATGCCGGCACCGTATGGGTTGCGTTGAGCACTGCCGAGGCACTTGGCGTAAAACAGCTGAAAAAAATAACCAAGCTCAAAGACAAAGAGGTGTTTGCCGCTATCGGCTGGCTCGCCCGCGAAGGCAAAATCAGCATTGCCACAGACCCCGAAGATGAAAAAGAATTTATTATTTCACTCGTACAGGACTGTTGATCCGACACCGGACTCCATATAGCTCCGCCCTCGGCCTTAGTGGCTGCGGGCGGAGTTGCATTTTAGCAGGGCTTTGAGTAATTTTGCATTGTGGCAAACATATACGAACTGCGCCGCTACGGCAAGATAGCATTCCTTATCGCCTCCGCCTCGGTGGTGGCGCTATTTCTCTATTTTTCAAACGGACTGATCAGCGACCTCTCCGCGCAGGAGCGCGAACGAATGGAAATATGGGCCGACGCCACCAAGCAGATAATATCGGCCACGTCCGGCACAGGCAATGCCGGAGGCACTGACATCGACTTCCTTCTGAGCATAATACAGCGCAACACAACCATACCCGTACTCCTTACCGACAGCGAAGGCAACATACTGCAACACCGCAACTTCAAGCTGCCGGCAACCGAGGGCGACCCTCGCAACGACGAATTTCTGAAAGAACGCCTCGACAGGCTTCGCGGAAGCTCCAACACTATCCGCATAGAGCTTGCCCCGGGCGAAACCCACTACCTCTACTACGAAGATTCGACGCTGCTACGGCGGCTGAGCGTGTTTCCGTACATACAGCTGCTGGTGATGCTCGCCTTCATAGCAGTGGTTTATTTCGCAGTACTTTCCACAAAGAAAGCGGAGCAGAACAAAGTGTGGGTGGGACTCTCAAAAGAAACGGCCCACCAGCTCGGCACGCCCATATCATCACTCATGGCGTGGATGGAGCTGCTGCCAGACATGGGCGTGGACCCCGACACCGTTGCCGAAATGAACAAAGACGTAAACCGGCTCAGCACCATCGCCTCGCGCTTCTCCAAGATAGGCTCGGCGCCGCGAATGGAGCCTGCCGACCTAAACGCCCTCACCTCAGAAGCCGCCGGATATATGGCCACGCGCATATCGCCCAAGATATCCCTGCGATGCACTACCGCCGCGGGCAACCTGCCGGTGATGGCCTGCGCCCCGCTGCTGGCCTGGGTAATCGAAAACCTCGTGAAAAACGCCGTCGACGCAATGGACGGCAACGGAAACATCACCGTGGAAACCAAAAGCACCCTCACCGGGGCCTCTATCGAGATAAGCGACACCGGCAAGGGCATAAGCCGCAAAAATTTCGACACCATTTTCCGACCCGGCTACACCACCAAGAAACGCGGGTGGGGCCTGGGGCTGACTCTCGCCCGCCGCATAATCGAAGAATACCACGGCGGCCGCATCTACGTGGCCCGCTCCGCTCCGGGAGCCGGAACGACTTTCAGGATAGATTTTCCACGCGCAACTAACGCGAAATAGAGGCCGGAACATGGTCGGAAAACCCCGAATACAAAAATTTTAATCCTCTACCTTTGCAATTTGGAGGAAAAGCCTTACCTTTGCAAAGTTTTTTCAGCCCTTAACCAAATGGGAAAGTTCTCAGCCTTCAAGCTACCGCTCAAAAGCCTTGGCACAGGCACTCACGAATTTGAGTACCATCTCGACAAGCAGTTCTTCACAAATATGGAGAACTCCGATATTCACGGCGCTGACCTCTGCGCGAAGCTCACCGTGGTGTACAATGGCGAGTACTACACTCTCGACTTCACCATCGAAGGCAATGTAGTGCTTATCTGCGACCGCTGTCTTGACGACCTGAACTTCCCCATATCGGCAACCTACCACCTGGTGGTTAAGTACGGCGAAGACTACAACGACGAGAAGGACGACGTTCTTGAGATTCCTCAGGGCGACTCCTATCTCAATGTGGCATATATGATATACGACACCGTTGTTCTGGCCATACCCATCAAGCACGTGCACCCCATGGGCAAGTGCAACCGCCAGATGAGCGCCATGCTGAAGAAACACCGCGCCACAGCCGAAGGCGACGACGCAGAGCTCGAGAGCGAGCTTATAGACGAGATAGACACTTTGGACGAAGCACCCGAGCAAGTTCCGGCATCCGACCCCCGCTGGGACGCCCTCAAAAAGCTGACGTCCGACGAACAAGAATAAAAAAACGCAAAAAAACAATAAACAACAATGGCACATCCCAAACGCAAGCAATCGAAGACCCGCACCGCCAAGCGCCGCACCCACGACAAGGCTGTGGCTCCCACGCTGGCTCTCTGCCCCAACTGTGGTGCATGGCACATCTACCACACCGTATGCGGCGAATGCGGCTACTACCGCGGCAAGCAGGCTGTGGTTAAAGAAGCCGCTCTCTAATCTTCGGCAACGGCTAACGGAGGCACCGGCCACACAGGCCGGCGCCGCCTCTTTTTAATCACGCAATGAGTACCAATCCTTGTCGGCAACAGCCCGTATGCGCGCCATAGCGCCGGGGGCGACATCTGCAAGGAGCGGTTTTTCGTAAGCGTATGCCTGCACCGGCAGGCGCAACGCCACGACCATTATTCGATATTCCAAATCAAGATTTAACTCCACAATGGTACACGCCCGAATATCCGGCATAGCATCCTACATTCCCGACGGCATACTCGACAACGACATGCTGTCAAAAATGGTCGATACCAACGACGAATGGATTATGACACGTGTCGGAATCAAAACACGCCATATTCTCCACAAAGAAGGCGCCGGCTCCTCATATATGGGCATAAAGGCGGTTGAACGCCTGTTGGAAAACACCGGCATGAAACCCGAGGAGGTAGAGCTGCTTATCTGCGCCACCTCCAATCCCGACTACCGCTTCCCCTCTACCGGTTCGGTAATCGTAGACGGGGCCAAACTCACCAACGCATACTCCTACGATATGGAAGCTGCCTGCGCAGGCTTCCTCGTAGCGCTTCAGGAAGCACGCGCCTACGTGTGCTCCGGCATATACAAGAAAGTGATAGTAGTGGCGGCAGAAAAAATGTCATCGATGGTCAACTATTCCGACCGCAACACCTGTCCGCTCTTCGGCGACGGCGCTGCCGCCGTGCTTGTAGAACCCACCGAGGACCTCTCTACCGGCATTATGGACGGCGTGTTCCACGTTGACGGCTGGGGGCGCGACCACCTGCTGATGCCCGCCGGCGGCTCTGTGAAGCCCACCACTACCGAAACAGTGGAAGCAGGCGAGAACTACCTGTTCCAGGACGGAAAGGCCGTATACAAGCACGCCGTGACCAACATGCTCACCTCGAGCCTCGACGTGATGAAGCGCAACAATCTATCGGCCGACGATGTAGACTACCTCATACCCCATCAGGCAAACCTCCGCATCATCGAGGCTGTGGCTCAGCGCGCCAACTTCCCGATGGACAAGGTATTAGTCAACATCGAACACACCGGCAACACCTCCGCCGCCTCAATCCCCCTCTGCCTCGACGAGTACAAGAACAAGCTCAAGAAAGGCGACAAGCTTATCCTGACAGCTTTCGGCGCCGGTTTCACATGGGGAGCAATGTATGTAGTGTGGGATATTTAAAAATCCTGCCGCACATCTAAATATTATAGCAACGGTAGCACTTTTCGGGTGCTATCGTTGTTTTAACTTATATAATTATCAGATAATCCCCATATGGACCAGACACAAGATAAAGCAGCGCCGGCGCATCGTTCGGGCTTTGTAAACATAGTCGGCAACCCCAACGTAGGCAAATCGACTCTTATGAACGACCTCGTTGGCGAGCGTGTGAGCATCATCACCTCCAAGGCACAGACCACGCGCCACCGAATAATGGGCATCGTGAACACTCCGGAGTACCAGATAGTGTTCTCCGACACCCCCGGCGTGCTGTCGCCAAAGTACAAAATGCAGGAGAGCATGCTGGCCTTCAGCGAAGGCGCCCTCACCGACGCCGACGTGCTGCTGTATGTCACCGACGTGGTAGAAGACCCGTCGAAAAACGCCGACTTCCTCGCCAAGGTGGCAAAAGAAAAAGTGCCGGTCCTGCTTGTAATCAACAAAATAGACCTCCTGAAGGACAACAAGGAGCTTGAAGCCATAATCACACGCTGGAAGGAGCTGCTTCCTGCCGCAGAGGTATTCCCGACATCGGCAAAAGAGCATTTCAACGTGTCGAACCTTATGGCACGCATAGTGGAACTGCTTCCCGAAGGAGAGCCGTACTTCGGCAAGGACGCGCTCACCGACAAGCCCGCCCGATTCTTCGTGACGGAGATTATACGCGAAAAGATACTGCTTAACTACGACAAGGAAGTACCCTACTCCACCGAGGTCATAGTAGAGAAGTTTGAAGAGAAAGACAACTCTATCCACATAATGGCCGTGGTATACGTGGAGCGCGACAGCCAGAAGGGCATCCTCATAGGCAAAGGCGGGACTATGCTGAAAAAAGTAGGCACACAGGCACGCCACGACATCGAAACCTTCTTCGGCAAAAGGGTGTTCCTCGAAATATTCGTGAAGGTCGAGCCAAACTGGCGAAACCGCGAGAACAAGCTTCGCCAGTTCGGTTACATAGAGTAAGCCCCGATTTGGAGATAAGCACGTTTTTAGTTAAATTTGCACAAAATTAAATCCATATGGGACAACTTGTAGCAATTGTCGGACGCCCTAACGTGGGCAAGTCGACACTATTCAACCGCCTGACGCAAACACGCACCGCCATCACCGACCCGACGGCGGGCACCACGCGCGACCGCCAGTACGGCAAAGTCGACTGGAACGGCAAGGAATTCTCGATTGTAGATACCGGCGGCTGGGTGGTAAATTCCGACGACATCTTCGAGTCGGAAATCAACAAGCAGGTGGAGCTTGCCATAGAGCAGGCCGACGAAATACTGTTTGTGGTCGATGCCATGAACGGCGTGACCGACCTTGACGACCACGTGGCCCAGATATTGCGCCGGAGCCGCAAGCCCGTGATACTGGTGGCCAACAAAGTTGACTCCAACGAATGGATATACAACGTGCCCGAATTTTACTCGCTCGGCCTCGGCGAGCCATACCCGGTGTCTGCAATCAACGGTTACGGCACCGGCGACCTCCTCGACGAAGTGGTGAAAAAGCTTCCCGAAAAGGAAGATGACGATGCGGCAGCGCTCGAGGATATTCCCAAATTCGCCATCGTAGGACGCCCCAACGCCGGCAAATCGTCGCTTATCAACGCATTTATCGGAGCTGAGCGCCATATCGTGACAGACATAGCCGGAACAACGCGCGACTCCATTTATACCCGTTACGACAAATTCGGATTCGACTTTTACCTTGTAGATACCGCCGGTATCCGCAAGAAAAACAAGGTAAACGAAGACATCGAGTACTACTCCGTGATACGGTCGATTCGCGCAATCGAAGCTTCCGACGTCTGCATACTGATGATCGACGCCACCCGTGGCATCGAGAGCCAGGACGTGAACATCTTCTCCCTCATACAGCGCAACAAGAAGGGCCTCGTTGTGGTGGTAAACAAATGGGACCTTGTGGAAGACAAGTCCACCACCGCAATCAAGCACTACGAGGCCACCATACGCGAACGCTTCGCACCGTTCACCGACTTCCCCATAATATTCACATCGGCTCTTACCAAGCAGAGAATATTCAAGGTGCTCGAAACCTCAGTCGAGGTCTACGAGAACCGCAAACGCACCGTGCCCACGTCGCAGCTCAACACCGTGATGCAGGAAGACATTGCCGCATACCCGCCGCCAAGCAACAAGGGCAAGTTCGTGAAGATAAAGTATATAACCATGCTCAAGGGTTCGCCCGTACCCACATTCATATTCTTCTGCAACCTGCCCCAATGGGTTAAAGAGCCTTACCGCCGCTATCTTGAAAACAAGATACGCGAGCATTGGACATTCACAGGCACCCCTATCAACATCTTTATGCGCGAAAAATAACTTCAACATAAAACACAGCAAACAGCCTTCCTGCGGATATCCGCAGGAAGGCTGTTTTTAAGAGGGTGCTTTCAGATTATCTGTTAAACATACTCTAAGACAGCTCTATAACTTCGCAGTCGCACATATCCGAGCCGTCGATTACCAAGCGCACAAGAGTGCGCACCTTGTGCCAGCCCTGGCGCCCTGCCGCGCCCGGATTGATATGCAGAAGCCCTAACTCCTTGTCGTACATCACCCGGAGTATGTGCGAATGACCGTCGACCATAAGCCGGACTCCCTCGTCGGCAAGCAGGCGCTTCATACCGCGCGCCCAGCGACCCGGATAGCCGCCTATGTGGGTAAGGAGCACGCGGACGCCCTCGGCATCGAAGATGTCAAGCTCGGGGCATTTCCGCCTCACCATTCCGTGGTCCGCATTGCCGCAGACTGCCCTTACGGGAGCAATCGCGCCAAGACGCTCCACTATATCATAATCGCCTATGTCGCCGGCGTGCCATATCTCGTCGCAGCCGCCGAAGTGGAGAGCATAGCGATCGTCCCACAAACCGTGGGTGTCACTCAGTATTCCGATTTTCTTCATATCCGGCAAATTTAACCAAAATCCCGCTCCCCGTCACAGTCATTGCCGTTGATAATAATTTTTTCAAAAGTATTTCCAAGCCATAATTTGGCTGTTACGCACATTTATTGTAACTTCGACAAAAATTCAAGAAACATCAAAAATCATAGCATAAGACACTCTATCGATGGATACAAACGTGC
Organism: uncultured Muribaculaceae bacterium; assembly: GCA_910579035.1. Taxonomy (GTDB): domain Bacteria; phylum Bacteroidota; class Bacteroidia; order Bacteroidales; family Muribaculaceae; genus CAG-873. The sequence continues at coordinate 61,042 of CAJTSR010000014.1, forward strand.
TTAACAAGGCTGCGGACAACATTCGCATCCTCGCTGCTTCTATGGTGGAGCAGGCCAAATCGGGTCACCCCGGAGGCGCCATGGGCGGTGCCGACTTTGTAAACGTACTCTACTCCAAATTTCTGGTTAGCGACCCGGACGATCCCACATGGTTTGCCCGCGACCGCTTCTTCCTCGACCCCGGCCACATGTCACCGATGCTATACGCCGTTCTGGCAATGGCCGGACACTATACTCCGGACGAGCTGAAGCAGTTCCGCCAGTGGGGTTCTGTAACGCCGGGACACCCCGAACTGGATCCTGAGCGCGGAGTCGAAAACACCTCCGGCCCGCTCGGCCAGGGCCACACGATGGCCGTGGGCTGCGCCATAGCCGAGCGCTTCCTCGAAGCTCGCTTCGGAAGCGCCGTGGCACACAAGACATATGCCTTCATCTCCGACGGCGGCATACAGGAAGAAATTTCGCAGGGTGCCGGCCGTATTGCAGGATATCTCGGACTGTCGAACCTCATAATGTTCTACGACTGCAACGGCGTGCAGCTGTCGACCATGGTCGACGCCGTGGACCGCGAAGACTACGCCGCCAAATACCGCGCATGGCACTGGAACGTAATTGAAATCGACGGCAACGATCCCGAAGCCATAGCGAAAGCCATCACCGAGGCTCAGGCCGAAACCAAAAAGCCGACACTTATCATAGGACGCACCGTAATGGGCAAGGGCGCCGTCAAAGCCGACGGAGAATGCTTCGAAGGCCAGTGCTCTACCCACGGACAGCCCCTGAGCAAGAGCGGTGCCGACTACGCGTCGACAATAAGCAACCTCGGCGGCGACCCCGAAAATCCGTGGAAAATCTTCCCCGAAGCAGAAGCTCTCTACTCGGCACGCCGCGAAGAGCTGCGCAAAATCGTGGCAGAACGCCGCGAAGCGTTCAAGCAGTGGGCAGAAGCCAATCCGGCCCTCGCCATAGAGCTTAAGTCCTACCTCGAAGGCGTGCTGCCGCAGATTGATTATAGCGAAATAGCCCACAAACCGGGCGTGGCCACCCGCCAGGCATCGGCCGACGTGCTTTCAGTACTCGCCGAAAAAGTAGGCAACATGATAGTATCCTCTGCCGACCTCGCCAACAGCGACAAGACCGACGGCTTCCTCAAAAAGACACACGCGTTCACAGCCGATGATTTCACCGGCGCGTTCCTGCAGGCCGGTGTCGCCGAACTGACAATGGCCTCCATCATGAACGGCATAGCCCTCCACGGAGGCGTGATAGGAGCCTGCGGCACATTCTTTGTATTCTCCGACTACATGAAGCCCGCCGTGCGCCTTGCCGCGCTGATGGAGCTGCCTGTGAAATACATCTGGACGCACGACGCATTCCGCGTAGGCGAGGACGGCCCCACCCACGAACCCATCGAACAGGAAGCACAGCTCCGACTGATGGAAGAAATCAATAATTTCAGCGGACGCCCCTCCATGCTGGTGCTTCGTCCTGCCGATGCCGCAGAAACCTCCGTGGCATACAAAATGGCGATGGAAAACACCCACACGCCGACGGCCCTCATACTCTCGCGCCAAGACATCAAAGACCTTCCTGCTCCTGCCGGAAGCACCCGCTATCAGGCCGCACTCGGCGCCGAACGCGGCGGATACACCGTGATAGCGCCTGAAGGCACGCCCGACGTGGTAATGGTGGCGAACGGCTCGGAAGTATCGCTTCTGTGCGAGGTTGCCGCGCTCCTCGAAGCAGTCGGCATCCGCGCCGCCGTGGTATCGATGCCCTCGGCAGGCCTTTTCAACAGCCAGCCAGAAGAATACCGCCTGTCGGTACTGCCCGTCGGAGTACCCCAGTTCGGCCTCACCGCAGGCCTGCCGGCGTCGCTCCGCTCAATCCGCGACTTCAACGGCACCATCTTCGGCCTCGAACGCTTCGGAGCCTCCGCGCCTTACAAAGTGCTTGACGAAAAATTCGGCTTCACCGCCGACAATATCTTCGCCCAAGTATGCCGTATGCTCGAACGCTCATGAGATAGACAATATGTTAAAATTTGAGGCGCTTTTCGATAATTTTCACCATAAGTGTTATAGAATCCAAAAAATTATAGTAACTTAGCGCCCTCAAATCAAAGCAAGGTATAACATCCAACCAATAAACAATCATAAGCTCTATGAAAAAAGGTACACTTTTAGCATGCGCTTGCGCACTCCTTTTCGGTGCTCAGTCGCTTGCTGCTCAGGAGAATGCACAGGAGGTTAGCTATACTACCGATCCTGCTCAGGGCTACCTGATGAACAAAATGAAGGACAACTGGTTCATTACCGCCGAAGGTGGCGCAAGCTTCTACATCGCCTCCAAAGGCGTACACCGCGAAGCCGGCGACCGCTTTATGCCCGCAGCCTCCATCTATGTAGGTAAATGGATTTCGCCCGTATTCGGACTCCGTGCCGGTGTGAACTGGATGGGCCTCAAGGGTCTTGCAACAGGCCCCGACTACTTCGGCGTGCTCAACGGCGAACGCGTAGGCAACTACTACAAGACCAAATACAACGAAGTTGGCCCTGTTTTCGACGTAATGGTTAACCTTACCAACTGGTGGTGCGGCTACAAGCCCAACCGCGTATACAACGCAACTGTATATGTAGGTGCCGGCGCATACTTCACCTTCACCAAGCAGGCTGACGGCAAGGATTACAGCTGGAAAAACGCCGACAACAACCTGATGACCCTCCGCGCAGGTATCATCAACTCGTTCAACGTTAGCAAGCACGTAGCCCTCTCGCTCGATATCCGTTTCAGCGGCATCGACGGCCTCCAGAACTTCGGCGGCGCTAACTGGAACCGCAAGTACGGCAGCCTCCAGGGCTACCTCGGCGTGACCTACAACTTCAACAAGACCGACTGGAGCGCTCCCGTGGTTCCCGTTTATCCCGAACCCGAAAACTGCGACGCCCTCCGCGCTCGCCTCGCTGCCGCCGATGCCCGCATCGCCGACCTCGAAAGCCAGCTCAAGGACTGCCTCGCTCGCCCCGTGGAAACAGTTGTTGAAAACAACGGCCCCCTCGCCACTGTATACTACCCCATCGGTGTTTCGCGCCTGAGCCGCGAAAACCAGCGCGTAGTTAAGGCTATCGCCCACGTTATGACCCAGAACCCCGACAAGAAATACGTTCTTACCGGCTGGGCCGACAACTACACCGGCAGCGACAACATCAACATGCGTCTACGTAAAAACCGCGCCGAAGGTGTTGCCAAGCTCCTCAAGAGCAACGGCGTAGCTGCAAGCCAGATTACCACTACCACCAACAACGGAAACCTCTCCGACCTTGGCGAAAAGTGCGTAGCTCTCGACCGCGCAGTAACTATCGAAGAAGCTAAATAATATAACTGCTCCGATACACCAAAGAGCTGTCGGCGATGCCGGCGGCTATTTTTATATATTCAAAATTTGGTCGAATGGCAGATTATGACTACCTTTGCAGAAGCAACGCCCGGATGGCGGAATCGGTAGACGCGACGGTCTCAAACACCGTTGGGGCAACCCATCCCGGTTCGATCCCGGGTCCGGGTACGAATACCGGCTGAAAATCGCAGGATTTTCAGCCGGTATTTTTGTGTGGTAAGGATTATTATTTGAGGGTGTTAAGGTCGCGGAAGAGTTTTATGTATTGCGGCCACAGATGGACTATGCTGTAAATGATTGCAAATACAAGTGCCACTATGACAGCCCAGAAGCCAATGCGGTTGAATGCCCATATATCGGGTATAAGTAGGGCGAACAGCACTGCGATACCAATGCCAAAGAACACTTCGCCCGAGAGTGCCAGAAGTTTCAGAGTGGAGGTTATGGAGATGAGTTTTGCCGGAGCCAAGGCCGCGATGTCGATGCTCTTGAGCCGACGGTACAGAAAGACATACCATATTGCCGCAAGAAGCAGATATGCCACAAGGTAAACTTTCAAGCCGACAGGAAACGACAGAGGGTTTATGCCTCCGGCTATAGCAGCCGCAAACACTACTGCAAGAACAAGGCAGGTAGTGAATCCCTGACGGAATTTTTTGAGCATCTTGCTCTGTGCCGTCTGTGCTGCCGACACATTTATCTGTACGTCCACCGAGGTTTTGGCGAGTATCTGGTCCAATAATGACATGCTGTGTTTGAGTTCGTCGAGTTGCATATTATATAGTAGATTTTGAGAGTTTTTCTTTAATACGGTGGATTTTGACGGCAACAGTGTTGCGTTTAAGTCCGAGAGTGTCGGCTATTTCGTCATACGAATATTCGTCGAGCCATAGAAGAATTATAGCTTTTTCTATATCTTCAAGCTTGTTAATCAGAGAGTGCAGGGCTTGGAGATTTTCGCGTTGCACGTCATCATTTTCTGATGAAATATCGAGCAGCCCGAAGTCAAGCGACACTGTTTCGATTTTTGACTTCGACGAACGTATAGCCATCAGTGCCGAATTTACGGCCACACGGTATATCCATGTCGACATCAGGCTGTCGCCTCTGAATTGATTCAGCCCCCGCCATATATTGACATATATCTCTTGCCGGAGGTCGTCGAACGGCACCTTGTCGGTAGCATAGAAGTAGCTGACCTTGTTGATTATTCGGGAATGCTGCTTTATGAGCGAGGCAAACTCCCTTTCACTTATTGGTGGACTTTTCATATTGAGTTTGTTTTGCCTCGTTAGGTGCATATTCATACCTGAAAGTTTCATTAATCCGATATTTTTTTGCCGCTCATTGGATCCATATTGCAAATATAATAATATCCAGCCACTTAAACCTCGGACTTTTTTAATGATTATCATTATAAAATTCATATATTTGCATCTGAAACGATATATTGACATATGAAACAGACCATCAAGCTCAGCAACTACTCCATATTGACATCTGCCCTGATTTTGATTATGCTTCTCGCCATACTTTATCTCAGCAAAGCAAGCTGGATGATATATATAATCAGTGCCATCATACTCATATGGACCGTGCTTGCCCTATTCTATATGCCTATGTCTGTTTCTATCGACGGACGATGCCTGAATATCAACCGATCACTCCGCGTTAAGTCCATACCGTTGACCGAAATATCAGCCGCAGAGTTGCAGACTTCGCCATATGTCGAGCGCCGCATACTCGGAAACAACGGCTGGTTCGGCTACTGGGGCTGGTACCACAAAGCAGACATCGGACGATATTTTGCCTACTATGGCAACGAATCCGACGCGCGCCTTTATATACGGCTCAAAGACGGCCGCCAGTACATAATCGGTTGCCCTGATCCGCAATCGTTCGTAAACCATATCCAAAAACACATATACAACTCGCGCGCATAGTACATCTTTTGTACGATTCAGATCCGGCACCACAAAGCTTATGCCGGAACCTTTTTGCATAGTCTGGTTATCTTTGCGCGAACCAAAGATAACCAACAATGACCAAAGTTGACAGAAAAACCAAACAGAATCCCAAACTCGTACAGTCCAAACTCAAAGACGGCCGCGCCAGCCTCGCATTGGAGTACTACCTCGGCCGCAGCGAAACACCCGTGCTTGATGAAAACGGCAAGCCCGAGCTATACCCCTCCGGCGCCATGCGGGGCAAGCCTAAGTACAAAATCAAGCACTTACGCAAACGCGAGGCCCTCAACTTGTACATATTCTCCACCCCTCGCAACAGGCAGGAACGCGCCCGGAACAAAGCCACACTCGAACTCGCCGAAAAAATACGCTTCGAGCGCGAGCAGGAATTTCTCGAAAACCGCGAAGGATACCGCTTCAGAAAAGAAACCGAGAGCGACTTCCTCAAGTACTTCCGACAACACTGCGACAACGAGCTGTACACCAAAGCCGTCCGCTCGACCTTCAGGACAGCCTACCACCGTCTGCTCGGCTTCCTCAAGTCCACACCGAGATATCAGGCGCACACCTCCGTGCTCCGAATGGAGCTGATTACTCCCGAGATGGTCACCGGACTCACGAACTATCTCAAAAAAGTCGGCAAAGGGGAAGGCGCCCACAAATCTTACTACATGTTCCGCACGGTAATACTCCACGCCATCGAGGACGGCATTATGAAGAAAAACCCGTGCAAAGGCATAATAATACACCGCGACACCAACACACTTAAAAAAGAAATACTCACACTCGCCGAGATAAAAAAACTCGCCGCCACGCGGTACGAAACCGAGGACACAGCCGTGCAGCGCGCCTTCCTGTTCTGCTGCTTCACAGGCATGCGCTGGTGCGACCTCGTAAGGCTCACATACGGCAACATCGACTACTCCGCCCGCCTGCTGCGCTTCAACCAGAAAAAGACCGAAGGCCGCAGCGCCCACAGCGGAGTGACAATACCGCTTAGCGCCACACTGCTCAGGCTCATAGGCAAACCGTCGACTCCCGACGCTGGCTCTGAAACAATATTCAAAATCACCTGCGACAAAAGCACTGCCAACGACCGCCTCCAGAAATGGGTGAAAATAGCCGGGATAAACAAAAAAATAACGTGGCACTGCGCCCGCCACAGCTTCGCCGTAAACGTGCTCGGAGGAGGCGCCAACATCAAGACCGTAGCCTCACTGATGGGACATTCGAGCATCAAAATGACAGAAAAATACCTCCACGTAATCGACCGCCAGAAGCAGGAAGCAATCAACAGCCTCGGCGACCTCGAATTCTAAGCCAAAGCCGTCGCGCACCTTGACAGCGCGTCGGCTTCGCTCCGCATAGTACCGCTTTAGTACGACCCCGCATCCACAACCGCCTGCGAATCAACCCATATACTCCCAATCCCCATAATGAGAGTAGTAACTGACCGCGGCCCCCCCCCGGGGCCCTCCTTAAAAAAACAACAATCCAATCCAATCTTCAGAACCTCTATGAGAAAGCATCTAATCGCGACCGCGCTTCTGATGGCCGGCCTGCCGGCGGCGACCCCCTCCGCCTGGGCCGAGCCCCAGCCGCAGCACCAGAGCCAGGGGACAGTCCTGGTTCAGGGCACCGTCCTGGACGAGAACAACGAGCCGGTGATCGGCGCCTCCGTCGTCCAGAAGGGCGCCCGGGGCAACGCCGTTGCCACCGACGCCTTCGGCAACTTCAAGCTCCGCGTCCCCGCCGGGGCCCAGCTCGAGTTCAGCTACGCGGGCTACAAGACCTCCTACGTGGCCGCCTCCGACGGCATGACCGTCTACCTCCAGCCCACCACCGAGCAGCTCAACGAGCTCGTCGCCATCGGCTACGGCAGCCAGAAGCGCGCCAACCTCACCGGCGCAGTCGCCACCGTCGACGTCGCCAAGACTATGGACGACCGTGTTACCGGCGACGTTGCCAAGGCTCTTCAGGGAGCCGTACCCGGTCTTACCGTGACTACCAATACCGGCGCTATCAGCTCTGCCGGTAATGCCACCATCAAGATTCGCGGCTTGGGTACTCTGTCGAACGGACAGACCTCGAATCCCCTTATCGTTGTCGACGGCGTGCCCGTGGACGATATGTCGTTTGTGAATCCTGACGACATCGCTGAAATCTCCGTGCTCAAAGACGCTGCTTCTGCCTCGATTTACGGTACCCGCGCGGCATTCGGTGTTATTCTTATCACCACCAAGAATGCCGGAACCAAGGATAAAGTTTCTGTAAAATATTCTAACAACTTCGCATGGAGCCGTGCAACTGTGCTGCCCGAATATTCTTCGGTTCCGCAGCAGCTTCGCGCTCTTATGCAGGCCAATAACCGAGCCGGTGTTCCCAACGAGCTTTTCGGTATGGATTTCGACCAGCTTATGCCTTATGCCGAAGCATGGGAAAAGCAGAACAGCGGTCCTCGCGGTTATGGCGAAATGCGCAAGTTCCAGGACTGGGATAATGTGGGTGACTACTATGTGAACGAAGACGGCTCGGGTGCTCTCTACTATGCAAACTGGGACGTGGCAGGTATTCTGTTCCGCGCAGCTCCCTCGAGCAAGCATAATGTCAGCCTCGAAGGCACAAGCGGCAAGACTTCCTACCGTCTTTCTTTCGGTTATGACAGCCGCGAAGGTACCATCGCTTTTAACCCTCCGACAATGAAGCGCTACAATGTTACCGCCAATATCAACACTGAGATTTTCTCTTGGTGGAAGGCCGGTGTGCGCTTCTCTTTTGGCGACAAAGTTTATGATGGACCAAACTACTGGCGCAATCCTTATACTTACGGCTGGCGCTGGGGAAGCTATTTTGGCCCCTATGGCTATATGCGTGATAAGGAAGGCGTGGCATACGACTGTAACAGTGCTGTAGGCTATGCAAAAACCGGCGGTTTCTTCAAGGATGATGCTACCGATACCCGACTTCAGGCTTATACCGACATCAAACCGTTCAAGGGCTTTACCCTGCATGCCGACTTTACTTATGACCTGCAGAACTACAATGCTCGATCGGCAGCTTTGCCTGTTACTGTATGGAACACATGGAACGGCAATATCAGCGAACCCTCGGTTCAGCGTAATATAAACGGCACATGGGCAAAAGAAACCAACAGTCGCAGCAATCTTTGGACTGTGAACGTGTTCGGAACATATGAACACAGCTTTATGGACGCCCTCAACCTAAAGGTTATGGCCGGTGGAACAGCCGAGCGCTACCAATACAGTGAATTCTCTGCGACCCAAAACGTTCTTCAGAATGTAGACCAACCATTCCTTGGTCTTACTACCGGTGGCCCGAACTCAGACCAGAAGCAGGTTTCCAATGCTCGTAATCATCGAGCAACAGCCGGTTTCTTCGGACGTATCAATCTTGACTGGAAAGGTATCTATCTTCTGGAATTTAACGGTCGCTATGACGGCTCAAGCCGCTTCCCTGCAGCTGACCAGTGGGCATTCTTCCCCTCGTTCTCGGCAGGTTACCGCTTCACAGAAGAAGGTTACTTCAAGAGCCTTGGTATAGACAATGTGCTCAGCAATGGTAAGATCCGTGCTTCTTACGGCCATATCGGCAATGAGGCTATCGGTACCAATGCGTTCCTCTCTACTATCGGCACAGGCACACTGAGTTGGCTTTACTCAGGCAATAGCATCAAGTACTGTGGCATGCCCGGTCTTGTGTCGAGCACTCTTACATGGGAACGTGTAATCACCACCGACGTGGGTGCTGACCTTGGCTTCTTCAACAATTCGCTCAATCTGACATTCGACTGGTTCCAGCGTGATACCAAGGATATGCTTGCTCCTTCGCAGACACTACCCTCGGTTCTTGGTGCTTCTGCTCCTACAGGCAACAACGGTTCGCTCCGTACTCGTGGTTGGGAAATCGGTATCGGCTGGAACCACAGCTTCGGTGATGCCGACGTTTATGCCAACTTCAATATATATGACGGCAAGACCACTGTTACAGAATATCGCAATGACGCGGGCCTTATCAACAACTTCTATACAGGTAAGACCTATGGCGAAATCTGGGGCTTTGAAACTGACCGTTACTTTGAAGAAAGTGATTTTAGCGGCAAGGACGAAAAAGGTAACTGGACACCGGTAGACGGCGTGGCAAACCAACATGCACTTCAAATAGGAAACTTTAAGTATGGTCCTGGTGACATCAAGTTTGCCGACCTCGACGGTGACGGATTTATCAACGGCGGTCTTGACGGTGTATATAGGCTTGATGGTAAGCTATATGTTCCTAAATCTTCACTTCCTAAAGGTTATAGCGGCTCTATGTTTGGCAACTTTATTGTGGTTGACGGAGAGGCTTACGATGCTATCGTAAATAACAAAAATTCCGAACGTGTAGGTACCGGTACTCTCGACAACCACGGCGACCTTAAGGTTATAGGTAATGCCGCTCCCCGCTATGAATATTCGTTCCGCCTTGGCGGTGCTTGGAAAGGCTTCGATATCGATATGTTCTTCCAGGGTGTTGGCAAGCGCGATATGTGGTCGACCTCAGCCTTTGTAATGCCGATGACTCGTGGTGCAGATGCTACCTATGCCAATATGGAATCGTACAACAAGATGATTTTCGGCGACAATAATCAGATTATCGGCTATGAAATCGATCAGAATAACAAGTATCCTTGTATGTTCTCAGGATCCGCTTCTGCCGGCACTATCAGCGGTATTGGTCAGGGTCGTTTCAACTTCTATCCACAGACCCGCTACCTGATGAATATGTCCTATTTGCGTTTCAAGAGCTTGACCGTAGGTTACACTCTGCCTACAAATCTTACTCAGAAAGCTCTTATCCAGAAGGCTCGCATCTACTTCAATGCAGAAAATCTCTGCCTGCTTTACAATGGTATGAAGGATTATCCTATCGACCCCGAAGTTGGCTCGTCGTGGAAGACTTCTTCTTCATGGGCTGATGGCACATTCGGTCGCAGCGAGCCGATGAACCGTTCTTTCTCCTTCGGTATCCAAGTAACCCTCTAACAACCCTTAACTCAGACAACGACAATGAAAAATATATTATCAGCAGCAATGCTTGCCGTGGTTGGGCTGTCGCTTACGGGGTGTGACGATCTTCTCGATAACAACCGTTATCCTGAAACATTAATCGTCGACAGCCCTCAGTATTGGGACAATCCCGACAACTGCGAGCTTCAGGTAAACCGTTACTATCAGTATTTCTATGGTTACGGAAGCGGGCAGTCCACCGGTAGCTTCTACTTCCAGACACTGACCGACGACCAGTGCGCAGGTGGCTTCACCAACTGGAAGTTTACAGCCGTGCCGTCGAGTAGCGGTAGCTACGACAATATGTATACTCGCATACGTGGTTGCAACATTATAATCGAAAAAGTGCAGGCTTCTGCGCTTACTGATGCACAGAAAGCAAACTACATCGGTATAGCTCGCCTTTACAGAGGCTATGAATATTACAACCTCGTGCGCCAGTACGGAGATGTGATTCTCGTAGACCATGTGCTCGACGTGAACTCGCCAGAGCTTTACGCCGCCCGCACAGACCGCAGGACTGTGATGGACTTCGCATATGAAGATCTGAAATATGCCAGCGATAATATCACTCTGCAGAGAGGCATACAGAAATTCTCCAAGGATCTCGCTCTTGCCATGCTCAGCAACCTGTGCCTCTTCGAAGGAACATTCTGGAAGTACTGTACAAAGGCAGAGAACTATTACGATCCCGACCCCGAACGTGCGAAAAAGTATCTTGAACTTTGCGTTACTCATAGCGCGCCGCTGCTTGACGCATATCCTATCGGTGACAACTACCGTGCGCTTTACAACTCGGCTTGGACTGCTGACGCAGGTGCGGGCATTACGGGACTCAGCAATAATCCTGAAGTGATCTTCGCAACCGAGTATAAAATCGACGTGTTCATGCAGGGTCTTATAGCCTACACTTGCTCGTCGAGCACAATCAATGGTCTTTCAAAGGATGCTTTCGACGCATATCTCTTCAAGGACGGTCTGCCCAAGTCTAAAACGAGTATGAATACAACTGACGTTGGTATTCCTCAGGAATCGGTAGAAGGAGCTGTGGACAAAGGCCCGGGTCTTTGTATCCAGAACCTGCTCGACGTTCGTGACGGCCGCCTCGCCCAGACCACCGACCCGTATATATATTATAAAAATATGACATGGGCACGCAGCGGGGCCAATCCTATGACTTCTGCATCAGGTTATGGCGTCAGCAAGTACGACAATGTTAATATGCCGCTTAAAAACCGTATTAACATTGGCCAGAGCTATACATGCTCGCCGCAGTACTGGGGTGCTGTGATTGCTCTGAACTACGCCGAGGCAAAGGCTGAGCTTGGCACTCTTAACGATGACGATATGAATAAGACGCTCAACAAGCTCTATGCCCGCGCCGATCTGCCCGCACAAACCGTGGCTTCGCTTTCGGCCATTAACGACGATGCCAACAATATGGGCGTTAGCAGCCTTATCTGGGAAGTGCGCCGTTGCCGCCGTTGCGAGCTGATTATGGACTACGACTATCGTTACTGGGACCTTATCCGCTGGCACAAGCTTGACCTTTTGGACAACACCAAGTATCCCAACGTGCTTCTCGGTGCTAACGTCACAGGTGCTCCTGTGGCTCCGGAAGTGGTAACCGGTGCTTACATCAACGCCACATACGGCAAAAACCGTATCTTTGAGCCGCGTCAGTACCAATATCCATTACCATCTAATCAATTGAACCTCAATAAGCAGCTTGAGCAGAACGCTCTTTGGAAGTAAAAGCATTGCAGCTCCATAGATGGGAGGGCGCCTTTGCAGGCGCCCTCCTTTTGTTTTTACCTATTTATGGAGAATCAAAATATTTGCGAATTTTAGGTCATTTTACGCTTGATCATTATGAAACGACTTATTTTAGATAATCTCTTAATATGTTATACATTTAAGGCTCGGTTTTGCAAAAATACTAAAAAAGGCGCTTTTGATGAAGCGCCTTTTTTAGTTGATAGGCAGGTTTTACCAGCCGGGGTTCTGTTTCAGACTCTGGTTTAGCTGTATCTGCCCCGAAGGTATCGGGTAGAGGTACTGGCGTTCTTCGAACTTACGTGTTGTGCCATAAGCAGCATCAAGATAACCGCCTATATTGCCAACAGTAACAGGCGACGCGCTTACATTAGCGCCAAGAGCGATGTTGGGGTGCTTGGTGCTGTCGAGGAGTTCAAGCTGATGCCAGCGAACAAGGTCCCAGTAGCGTATACCTTTGTCGAATATAAATTCGCAACGGCGGCAGCGACGGATTTCCCATATAAGACTGCTTACGTTCATATTGTTGGCCGAATCGTTCATAGTGCTGAGGCCGTTCACAGTCTGTTCAGGCAGTCCTGCACGCTTGAAAATCTTGTTCATAGTCTTGGTCAGATCACCGTCTGTCAAAGTGCCGAGTTCGGCTTTAGCCTCAACATAATCCATAGCTATGAGGGCTCCCCAGTAAAGGGGTGCGCATGTATAGTTCTTGATGGTTGTAGTGAACTCTTCGGACATCTCAGGATTATTGAACTTGTCTACACCATATCCGGTAAGAGATGTCATCAGCATCGAGTTAGGACGTTTATACTGCAATCCGTTATAGTACACGGCTGTATCGGTTATTGCTGATAGACGTGCATCGCGTACTTGCAGAGGCTCTTTGATCGAATAGTTGTAGAGCGGATTCTTGTCCTTGTCGGTAAGCGGATTTCCGTCAGCATCAAGGCGAGGGAAAGCCTTTCCAACGTCGCTCTTGTTCTCAGAGGTAAGTGCGAGCGGTTTGCCGTCAACGAAAAGATATGCGTCGAAAGCGTCCTTGGTCATACCTGCAACAGGTGATGAAGAGCTGGTATAATCGACAGTGCAATGCATCAACACGTCCTTTTCATACTCTTTCATGAATATGATTTCGGAGTTTGCGCTGAGGGCGGCACGGAAAGAATTATAGATTGCCTTATAGTTATCTCCGATAGGATACTTGTCAATCAAGGGCTCTGCGGCTGCAACGACTTCCTTGTAGTACTTTTCAGCACGGGCGTTGTCCTTCTGGTGGTACTTGGCATAAGATGCCTCGAAAAGACATACTTCAGATTTGATTGCAGCAGCGAGGTCGGCGCTGAAACGGTTCTTTGCAGCAGTAGTCGATATATTATCAACAGCGAATGAAAGGTCTGCGAGAGCATAGTCCATCACTTCGTTGCGGTTGGTTCTCGGCCCGAAGAGTTCTGCGTCGTCGGTGGGATCGAGAGCTTTAGTCACCAAAGGCACATCGCCATATGCGCGTACAAGCAGATAATATTCATATCCGCGCATCATACGGGCTATCGCGGTATAGTTTGTCTTTTGGGATTCGGTAAGTGAACTGGCCGCCACTCCTTCTATTATGAGATTGGCGCTGCGTATTTCATTATACGGAGAGTTCCACGCGCTTGAAGAAGCTGGCACAGAGATATTCTTCCATGTTGTAAGCGACTGGCTGCTCGTGGCGTTTGCCTGGTCGTCGCTCAGATATTGGAAGTAGAATACGCCAGCACCGCTGCCATTACCATAGCCGCTGAATTCTTCATAGAAGCGGTTGATTTGGCCTTCCACGTTGCTGGGATTACTCCAGAACATCGGGTTTGCCACTTGCTGCGACAGAGGGTAGCGGTTGTCATTGAGGAAGTCGTCGCAGCTTGTCATAGAAGCTGCGGCTATGCCCAAGGCAACCAAGAAATATAATTTTTTCATTGTTTTGCAGTTTAAGAAGTTGTTAGAAACCTACCTGAATACCGAACGAAAGTGTGCGCATCATCGGTACAGTACGTCCGAAGCCACCGTAACCGTCGTTAATGAGGCCTCCGAATGTTTGGTTGAGTTCGGGGTCGACGTGGATCTTGCGTGCTCCGTTATAGAGGAAGCAGAGATTGTCGGCGCTGAAGTAAACGCGAGCTCTCTGAATAAGGGCTTTCTTGGTTATCTCGGCAGGAAGAGTATAGCCTACTGTGAGGTTCTTAAAGCGGAGGTATGCCATATTCATCAGATATTTGCTCTGGGGATAGAAGTTCGAGTTACCAAGGCCGATATTGGGTATGTTACCGGCAGATGCTCCGGCGCCCGACATCATATTGGGATAGTCGTTGTTCTGATCTACGATATAGTCTACGATATTGTATACAGGCATATCTTTTGAGTTGTCAACCTCGAGAACATAGCGGTTGTACGACTGCTGGTGCTCGAATGTGCCGAGGTTGGACGCAGCCATAGGAATGCTGAACGAACCGGTAGCCCACACGTTGCGCTTGCCCACACCTTGGAAGAACATATCGATATCGAAGCCTTTCCAAGCGCCGCCGATGCGGAGCGAGTATTCGAATCGGGGCAAAGCGTTGCCTATAACCTTGAGGTCGCCATGGTTTTCTTTTGTACCCTTGCCTATGAGTGTAGAGTTGGGGTTGTCAACGATATCCTGATAAGTCTGGCCGTCTACTATGATGAAATTGCCGATACGGTCGCCTTTGTAACCTTCAGGGAGTGACGAAGCGGGTACATAGTATTTGCCATTGAGTTTGTATACTCCGGCAAGACCGTTGTTGATACGTCCGTCTCCGTCAAGGTCTTTATATTTCACGTCGCCGGGGCCATAGTGGAATCCCTTGATTGTTTCAAGACCTGTCTGATCGGCGATACCGGGTTTATAGTTCCACGATCCGTCAGAATTCTGTCCGTCGAAATCGCTCTTTTCAAAATAGCGGTCCGTTTCAAAACCAAGGACATCACCATAATATGTGCCGGGAGTGTAGCCGTAGCCATAAGAATAGAGGAGTCCTGAGTCATCATTCCAGCGAGTAATCTTTGAGCGAGCGTCCGACAGAGCGAATGTCGCATATACGTCGGCATCACCGAAGCTGTGGTTCCAACCAAGGCTGAGTTCCCAGCCACGGGTACGGAGCGAACCTGCATTCACGTATGGAGCTGATGTGCCAAGAACTGAAGGCAGAGTGGCGCCCGGGGCAAGCATATCCTTAGTGTCGCGCTGATACCAGTCAAAACCGAGGTTGAGCGAGTTGTCGAAAAATCCGAGGTCAATACCTACGTCGGTAGTAATGATGCGTTCCCAAGTAAGGCTTGAAGAAACCAGCTTAGGCATGGAGAACTCAGAAATCTTGTTTCCATTAACGAGCCAATGTGTGTCTGGCTTGGTTACTTGGCTTACTGTCTGCAAGAACTGATAGCTGCCAATAGCTTCGTTACCTACATGACCATACGATGCACGGAGCTTACCATTGCTTACAATATGCTTTATTGGTTCAAAGTATGCCTCTTCAGAGAAGCGGTAACCGGCAGAGAACGAGGGGAAGAATGCCCACTGATCCTGTTCGGGGAAGCTGCTTGAACCGTCATAACGACCGTTTGCTTCAAGAAGATAGATTCCCTTGTAATCATAGTTGATACGACCAAAGAAACCGGCTGTGGCGCTACGTGTGTGCGAGCCGTTCACATTGTACTGGTCGCCATCGGTAAGATTGATATTAGGCAGGTCATTGTCGAGCAGGCCGTTGCGCTGGGCATAGAAGTATTTACGCTCCCAACGTTCTGCTGTCGAACCAAGCATGATTTTAAGATTGTGGTTTTCAGCAAAAGTCTTGGCATAAGTGGCAAACACGTTCATATTCCACATTGTCGTGCGACGATTGCTCTGGGCCGCATAAGTGCTGCTGTATGTGTTGAAAACGCCGAAAGCATTGCTCGACCAGTTGTTCCACAATGTTCCAGGAACCTGTGCCGCGCTGCTGTTCATATTCATAAGTCCGTAGGTGAAGTCGGCCTGCAAGGTCAGACCAGGAATAATAGTAGCCTGCATCCAAGCCTGCATACGTGTCTGCGAAGATATGGTTTCATCCACATGGCCTGTTTCACGGATACCCTGTTCGTTACGGAAATAGCGGGGATTACCGTCAGAATCGCGTACATAACCATATGTTTCAAAGAACGACGGGAAACGCCACATATACTGGTAGGAGTTACGCTGCAAGTCGGGCGAGAAATATTCGCGCTGCGAGAAATTAACGCGGGCGCCAGCTTTAAGCCAAGAGAAAATCTCTGTCTGGATATTTGCGCTTGCATTGTAACGTTGAAGTTTTTCGGGGTTATAACGCATAAGGCCCTCCTTGCTGTCATATCCGAAACTTACACGGTAAGTGGATTTGCCTGAAGCTCCCTCAAGGCTTACATTATGCTTCTGCGCAGGAGCTGTTTGGAACAGAGTTTTGCCTGTGTCCCAGTCAGCGTAGCGAATCCATGCGCCGGCATCTGTTATATAATAATCGCCGACATCGGAATCACTTTGGTAAGGACGCAGCTCGACAACACTGGTGTAAGGCTTGCCTCCGTGCTGTTCCTGCCATTTTTCAGCAAAAGGAAGCACGTCCCAGTAGTTCATACCGAAAACCTCGTAAGAACCGATTTTTCGGCCATAGGACTGAAGGGCAGTATTGAGGTCGGTAACAGTATTGGCAAACTTGGCATAATCGGTAGCCGAGTTCCAAGCGAAGTTATTAGAGTAGTTGATAGCTACTTTTTCTTTGCTTGTGCCCTGTTTGGTCGTTATAAGAATAACACCGAACGCTGCGCGGGTACCGTAAATGGCAGCCGAAGCGGCATCTTTCAATACCGAAATGTCGGCAACGTCATCGGGGTTTACAAACGACAGGTCATCGACAGGCACACCGTCGACAACGATAAGGGGATTTGAATTCTGGTTGTTCGACAGAGTTCCTGTACCGCGGATCTTGATTGAAGGATTAGACGAGAAATCGCCATTGCTTGTCGTGATAGTAAGACCGGGCACGGCTCCTTGAAGAGCGCGGCTTACATCTTGTACAGGTCTGCTGTCCATTGTGCGGGCGACGTCGACGGTGGCGACTGCGCCGGTGAGGTTGGCGCGCTTCTGGCTGCCGTAGCCGATGGCGACGAGCTCGTTGAGCTGCTCGGTGGT
>CAJTSR010000015.1 GCA_910579035.1 uncultured Muribaculaceae bacterium
CTCCGCATCTCAAAATAATTCAGAAAATAAATCATCGGTTGGCTCAGTTAGCGGCTTAGCCAAGGCTGAACAACCTCAAATTTTACCGAATCATTGTGATTACATAAACTCAAATAAATCACTATCTTTGCTCAGAAAGCTAAAACACACTCTCCAACTCCCGCCTCGCTGCCATGAAAAACGCCAATAAGGAATCAGGCGCATTGATATCGGGCATTTCCCGGCACAGACTCGCCACCGATGGCGAGGGTGTCACCACGCTTGTCGGATTCCACGGCTGCCCTTTATGCTGCGGCTATTGTCTGAATCCGCATACACAAAAAAACGGAAGCGACAGAGTGATGTTTTTTGGCCAAACGAAAAAAAATGCGTAAATTTGCAGGCCATTACGAAACGGCGCCCTACCAGCGCCATTAGTAAACGACTGATTAATACGTATTAAAGAGAGAATCAACAATGAAAAAAGACATTCATCCCGCGAACTACCGCGAAGTGGTATTCAAAGATATGTCGAACGAAGAAACTTTCATCACCCGTTCGACTGTTGCCACACGCGAAACTATCGAAATCGACGGTGTGACCTACCCCCTGGTAAAGCTTGAAATCACAAGCTCCTCGCACCCCTTCTTCACCGGCAAACAGAAACTCGTTGACACCGCAGGTCGCGTCGACAAGTTCATGAGCCGCTACAGCGTTCGCAACAAGAAATAAATCTGCAATTTGACCCCGCGGCCCCTGCGCAAGGTCCGGATTCAAACAAAAGCACTCGAGGGTATGCACACAGATGTGGCGTACCCTCTTTTTTATCAAAACACACTCTTATGAAATTTATATCATGGAACGTAAACGGCCTCAGAGCCATCGTCGGCAAAGGCTTCAACGACATATTTGCCAATTTTGACGCCGACTTTTTCTGCCTGCAAGAGATAAAGCTTCAGGAAGGACAGCTCGACATAAATTTTGAAGGCTACAAGGCTTATTATAACTACGCCGAGCGAAAAGGATACTCCGGGACAGCCATATTCACCCGCCACGAGCCGCTGCGCGTCACCAGAGGCATCGGAATGGAGCGCCACGATACCGAGGGGCGCGTGGTGACACTCGAATACCCCGATTTCTACCTTGTAAACGTATACACCCCGAACTCGCAGAGCGAACTTGCCCGCCTCGACTACCGCATGGAATGGGAAGAGGAGTTCCTAAAATATATAAAATCGCTCGATGCTGTAAAACCCGTGATAATCTGCGGTGATATGAACGTGGCTCACCGCGAGATAGACCTTGCCAACCCCAAGAGCAACCGTCGCAATCCGGGATTTACCGACGAAGAACGCGGCGCTATGTCGCGAATGCTCGAATCAGGCTTCGTCGACACTTTCCGCCATCTCAACCCCGAACTTGCAGGGGCGTACTCGTGGTGGAGCTACCGGGGAAGGGCTCGCGAAAAGAACGTGGGCTGGCGTATCGATTATTTCTTAGTTTCCGCCCGTTTGGCCGACAGCATAAACAATGCCGAAATACACCCCGACATATGCGGGTCGGATCACTGCCCCGTGAGCCTCGACCTCAATTAATACCCTTTTTCTTTATGTACCTTTTAAGGTCGGCATACGAACCCCGGAACAGGTCGATGTCGACCTTATGCCTTATGCCCGTGCATACGCCTTTGTCGGTAAGCTGCCAAATCTCCCAATGCCGGGCAGAAGGCTCGGCGCCATACCGCGCAATCCAAAAGTCGTAATCGTCGAAGCCCTTGCCGCGCAGATACTCTTTGTAGTAATTCTCGTAGGTATACACTATCGGCTTCACACCGTAGTGCCGCTCAACCGCCTTAAGCCATTGAAGGGCCATACGGCACACTTTGCCGTGCTGGCGCTGCATGGTCCGCTTGCTGATTTCAAGGTCGAGCACAGGCGGAAAATCGCCTTTTTCAAGAGGAGTGTTCTCTATAAAAAACTTCACCTGCTCATCAACCGGCGAGTTGACGCTCAAAAAGTGATAGGCGCCCCTAATTATGCCTGCCCGTTTGGCGCCTTCAAAATTACGCCGAAAATAAGGGTCTTTGATTGTGACGCCCTCGGTCGACTTTATAAGCGCGAACAACACCGGCTGAATATACTCGGCGCCTTTCCCGGACGCGACTACCCTGCCGTCGGCACGCGCTTTAAGCGAAAGCCTTGTCCAGTCTATGTTTTTCTGATATTTGGCGGCGTCTATGCCGTAACATCTCTTGCCTACCTTGAACCGGCGCCCTCTCGGCGCCTTTAGAACCCCGCGGCGCCATTGGCCGAAGTCCATTCTGCCGTCGGCATATTCTATCCTTCCAAGGCCCTCCTTATAGCCCATATTCCAATATCCGGCATAGACATCGCCGTTCGTATACCGGCATATGCCGAAACCGTGCTGCTTGCCGTCCGCCACGCCGCCGGTGTACACATACCGGCGTGTGCGCAACTCGCCCTGCTCCGGCTCAGATTTCCGGGCCGACGACAAAGCAAGGCATATCACAGCCAAAAACAAATATTTGCAAAACCTTGTCATAAAGCACTATGTATATATCATATCACGCAGAATAATCCCCCGCCATGCCACAGACACGACGGGAGATTATATGAATAACGCAATTCCTATTTGGTTTTCTTTGCCGACGAACCGCAAAGGCGTCCGAGCATGTACGACAACGACGCCGTGCCGTCCATTGTAGGCTCATTGGTCGAGTAGTCGCTGTAATCGTCGTGATAAACAGCAACCGGGCCTTGCAGCGCCTCAAACTTATCAGGACGGCGCAGATGCACGCCCCACAGCGAATTGAAAATTGCCGTGTATACGGGGCCGTCCACAAGGCCGCCCACGAGCCAGTCGCGTCCGGGACGACGTGCAATCACTCTGTCGGTCATCGCCGAGTGGGGGTCTTCGGGCGACGATGCCACCATACCTTCGGGAAGTATTATCATAGTCTGTCCCCACGGATTCACACCGAAGAGCCAGTCGCGGGCCGCAGCCTCTGTTTCCACAAAATCGGTATTTCCTGTCATTTCACGGTACAGCATAGCCTGAGTGGCAAGCGCCGTGGTAAGGTTATTAGAACACCATATGAACGGCACTCCGAAGCGGAACGCGTTTTTAGTCCCGCGCGCTGCCACTGCTTCGAGTCCCTCGCGATAGTAGGAGGCAAACACGCCCGTTGTATCGGTCTGTGCAGCCTCGAAGTGTCCCAGATTGATAAACGGATACCACTGATAGTGACGAGCAGTGTCAGCACCCATCCATGGGGTTATCCTTTCGGCAGAGCCGTAAGCACGGGCATTGGCAGCAAGCGACTCGTCAGGGCTAAGGCGTCCGAGCGACGCGGCGGCAAGCTCCATATCGTCAACCCAGTTGTCCTCTTCGTAGAAATACGGCGACACGCACGGGGCTGTCTGCGCGGCTCCCGGGTGCGCGAGCGCGTACTCGTATGCCTGTCGCGCACGGCGTCCAAGCTCCTCGGCAAATTTTGCGTCGGTTTCGGCATAAAGCTGCGCGCCAAGGGCGAAAGCCGACGCGAACTTTGCCACCGACGAGGCTTCGCCGTTGCTGCGGTTCTTATATTTCTCCAGACCGTAAGGCTTGCCGCTTACCGGATATATAGGCCGGTCCTTGCCGCCGCCACGGCCGTAATCGCTGTTATCGGCCTGAGGCACGCCCACAAACCGATGGTCGCGGTCGTCGGCAATCTGGTTGAAATACAGTCCGGGGCGAGGATTCATACGCATCATCCACTCAAGCCCCCAACGAGCCTCGTCGAGGATATCGGCCACACCGTTGGCTCCCGGCCGGCCGGCGGCATCATACTCATCGGCCCACACGCCGGGGTTCTCCCTGTAGGCAAAGAGGAGCTGATACACGGTATTTGCCGAAGTAGGCAGGTACTGGAGATAATCGGAAGCGTCGTGCCAGCCGCCGCGCACATCGAAATGCTCGCCGTCGAGGCTGTCGTGTAGCACCACAAAGCCGTCATGCTGGTGGCATTCCGCATCATGTACAGGATTATAGCCGCATCGCTGCTGGCGCAGATAATTCAGCGGAAGCTCGTTGAGCTTGTGGCGGCTGTATGCGTCGCTGCCTATATACAGGCGCGCCACATCAAGCACCGCGCCGGTAGCCTTATCCTTTACCGCAAGGCTGTAATCACCGGGAGCCGCCACAGACGAAAAATATATACGGGCAGAAGCCTCTGCAGGCGCCCAGGGGGCGCAGACAACCACGCTGTCGAGGTTCACTCGGCCCGATTCAGCCGACTGCAACTCGAACGACAGACGGTCGACAGGCTCAGCCCCCATATATACGGCAGCTTTGAAATCATCAGGGAGATACCCTACCTGATTAACTCGTAGTGTAGACTGGGCTGAAACCGACAATGCGGACGCAGCAGCAAGTAGAACAAGACTTCTTTTCATAATATATTGGCATTATGCGCGAAGTTACGAAAATTTTGTCGAGAAAACTACCAAAGGCCACAGATATACATAAAAAAGTTCCGGCAGTCATATCTGACTGCCGGAAGCAAGTGTGCTTTTCAATTTTAGTCGGGGTGACTAGACTCGAACTAGCGACCTCACGCCCCCCAGACGCGTACTCTAACCAACTGAGCTACACCCCGCGTTGTTTTGAAAAGCGATGCAAAGGTATGCACTTTCTGAATACCGTGCAAATTTTTTAGGACATTTTTTCAAGAAAAAATCACATTTTTTCACAACAAACTAAATTTCAACTAAATAAATTCGTATAAAAATCACATCTCTCCTGTGTACAAAAATTCATCAAAAGCCCTATTTGTTAATTTTGTTAACTTTGTGAAACATATGTTAACCAAGCACTCATATTCCCAACCCCATAATTATGCAAAAATGCGGCATAATTCTATAGGAAAAATAGCTCAAGCCCGACATACCTTTGCATAAAAATAGTTCACATATGGAATTTGCATATTCACTACTCACAATAATCAATGAGATGTCACCCTATATATTATTAGGGTTTCTCATCGCAGGATTTCTCCACGTGTTCGTAAAACCGTCCACAATGAGCCGCCATCTTTCCGGCTCCGGCATAAAGCCTGTGGTAAAAGCTGCGTTGTTCGGCATTCCGCTGCCGCTATGCTCGTGCGGCGTGCTACCCACAGCCGTATCTCTAAGACGCCAAGGAGCCTCAAAGGCCGCATCAACCTCCTTTTTGATAGCCACGCCACAAACCGGAGTCGACTCTATAGCAGCCACCTACTCGCTTTTGGGACTACCCTTCGCTCTTATACGGCCAGTGGCCGCTCTCGTCGGAGCCGTGGCAGGCGGTATGGCCGTAGGGCGCTTCGACAAAGACACAGAAACAGAAACCAACAGCCCCACTCCTGCATGCAACAGCTCGGACAATGACAAAAAGCCCTTATCGAGCCGCATAGGCGAAGCCGTGCGCTACGGGCTGGTCGACATGGTTGCCAGCGTAGGCAAATGGCTCGTTATCGGCCTCGTTGTGGCAGCTTTGATAACGGTGTTCGTGCCCGACAGTCTTTTCCTCAGCCTGAGCGAGCACCCACTGCTCGCAATGCTTGCCGTTGTAGCCGTGGCAGTGCCTATGTATGTGTGCGCCACAGGCTCGATACCCATCGCTATGTCGCTGATGCTTAAAGGGCTTTCTCCCGGCATTGCCTTTGTGCTCCTTATGGCAGGCCCGGCAGCAAATTTCGCTTCAATCATGATTCTCAACCGCTCTCACGGCAAGCGTGCCACCGCCATCTACGTAGGCTCTGTAATTGCCACAGCAATCGCTTTCGGCCTGCTCATAGACCTCGTGCTGCCGGCTAAATGGTTCGCCCTACCCTCCGGGGGCATCGCCGGAGAATCCTGCCACCACTCTTTCGGGATATTCGACACAGCATGCAGCATACTTTTGGCAGCCCTTTTGGCATACGCCGCTTTACGCGGACACACGCACAAGCATAAATCAGAAACCCAAAACACAGATATGACAAGAACATACAAAATCGACGGCATGGCCTGCCAGCACTGCAAGGCCAATGTAGAAAAAAGCCTGCGCGCACTCGAAGGCGTGGAAAGCGTGGAAATAGACCTCTCGGCAGGCACAGCCACGGTTACGGGCACAGCAAGCCCCGAAAAAGTGGCAGAAGCCATAAACCTCGCAGGCTTCGAGTGCCCTCTCTAAAAACAGATTGCGGGCAGCGCACAGCTGCCCGCAATCTGTTTTTTTATCAATACCTTTTATCGATTGTTACGGTAGTATTCCACAAATGCGGCGTTAACCATTTTCACACCGCCGGGCGTGGGATAGTCGCCGGAAAAATACCAATCGCCTGGACAAGCCGGAACTGCGTCGTGCAATCCGTCGAGGCTCTGAAACAGAATGTCGACTTCGGCGCCAAGTCCGGGCGGAGTAAGCATATCGGCCATCGAACGGGCAACTTCCTCGTCGCTGAAAGGCTTGTACAGCTCCTTGACAGCATTCACCTGCTCCGTGGCTGGGAGCTCGAGATTGCGCATAGCCTCCTCATAAACACGGTCGATAAGCCCTGTCGAGCCTGATGCTTCTATTAGCCGTATAACAGCACGGAAAGCAGCCAACTCCTCCATATGCGGCATATCGATGCCGTAATAATCAGGATAACGCACCTGCGGCGACGACGACACAACTATTATACGGCGCGGCTCAAGACGGTCGAGTATTCTGAGAATCGACTGGCGCAAGGTAGTGCCACGCACAATGCTGTCGTCGATAACCACCAAAGTGTCCCTGCCGCTGCGTATGCAGCCGTATGTAACATCGTACACGTGGGTGGCCAAGTCGTTTCTCGAAGTGCCTTCGGCTATAAACGTGCGCAGCTTGATGTCCTTTATGGCAATCTTCTCGACACGCACCTTGCGCTTGAGAATCGTGCCGAGCACATCGTCCGAAAGCGCGCCTTCCGCCGACAGACGGCTTATCTCCTCTTTGCGTCCTTTGTCGAGAAGCTTGTTCAGCTCCTCCACCATTCCGAGAAAGGCGACCTCGGCAGTGTTGGGTATGAAGGAGAACACCGTCGACTCGAAGCTTCCGTCAACCATACGCATCAGCTCCGACGCAATATTAGCGCCAAGCTTCTTGCGCTCACGATATATATCGGCATCGCTGCCCCGCGAAAAATAAATGCGCTCGAAAGAACACCTCTTATTCTCCCGCTGCGGCAGTATCCGGCGGATTGTATAATCGCCTTTTTTATCGATAAGCATAGCCGAACCCGGCTCCAGCTCGTGCACGTCGGCTCTCGCCACATTAAACACGGTCTGTATCACCGGGCGTTCCGAGGCCACGACCACGATTTCGTCGTCGGCATAATAGAACGCCGGGCGTATGCCGCAGGGATCTCTCAGCACAAACGACGAGCCGGACCCTGTGGTACCGCAAATGGCATAGCCTCCGTCCCATATATCGGCCGAAGCCTCGAGGACACGCCCCATATCAAGCTCGTCCTCTATCTTGGACGCAAGCGCGGGGTCACGCATAATATCGCGGTACTGCCTGTAAAGGCGGTGGTTCTCCTTGTCGAGAGCGTTGCCCACCTGCTCCAAAAGAAGCACGGTATCGCTGTATATGCGCGGATGCTGGCCCGTTTCGACAATCTTCGCAAAAATATCGTCGACATTTGTCATATTGAAATTACCGCACAGCATCAAGGCACGCGAACGCCAGTTGTTGCGGCGCAGGAAGGGATGTGTGTATTCCATTCCGCTGCGTCCGGTGGTGCTATACCGCAGATGGCCCATATACACATCGCCGACAAAAGGCACTGTAGCCGCCACTTCTTCAGCCGGCATGGCTGAAAAATCAGCAGGCAGCCTGCGCCCCACGGCTGAAAAAATATCATCTATGGCGCCGGCACCCAAAGCCCGCTCGCGAAACACATATTCGCTGCCCGGTACTGACGACAACTTCACAACGCCTATGCCGGCAGCCTCCTGCCCTCGATTATGCTGCTTCTCCATAAGGAGATAGAGCCGGTCAAGGGCATAGGTGCAACTGCCGTACTTCTCTTTGAAATAGGCAAGCGGCTTGCGCAGGCGTATGAGCGCTATGCCGCATTCGTGTTTGAGCGCTTCCATCTATCGTATGAACAACAACTCGCGATATTTGGGCAGCGGCCACATCTCGTTGTCGACAAGCAGCTCGAGCTTGTCGATGCTGTATCGTATTATCTCCATCTGCGAAGCCACATTGTCGTGATATGCCACAGCCTTGGTGCGCTCGTCGTCGATGGCGTTGGCCTGCTTGCGGGCGTCCACCATGGTTCTCACAGCCGTGCGTATGATGCCTATGTGCTTCGATATTTTCTCGATTGCTTCAAGGTTGCTTGCAGCGACATCAAGCCCGCGCTCTCCGAACAGCTCCTTAAGCTTCACCGCATTGTCGATAAGCATCGACTGGTAGCGGGTGGCCACCGGAATGATATGGTTGAGGGCGAGGTCGCCGAGCACGCGGGCTTCGATCTGTATCTTCTTGGTATACATCTCCCATTTCACCTCGTTGCGCGCTTCAAGTTCTACCCTTGTGAACACGCCCGTGCGACGGAACATCTCCACAGATTCCGGGGCAAGATAAGCATCGAAAATCTTCGGAGCGCAGGTTTCGCAGTCCAAACCGCGGCGCGCAGCCTCTGCCTTCCACTCGTCGCTGTAGCCGTTGCCGTCGAAATGTATGTCCTTCGACTGTTCGATCAGCACGCGTATCTCTGCCAAAAGCGCCTTGTTCAGTTCTTCGCCTGCCGACAGCCGCTGCTCTATTTTGATATGGAAGTCGGCCAGCTGGTCCGCTACTGCAGCGTTAAGCGCTATCATGGCCGACGCACAGTTGGCAGTCGAACCAACGGCCCTGAACTCGAAGCGATTGCCGGTAAAGGCAAAAGGCGAAGTGCGGTTTCGGTCGGTGTTGTCGATAAGTATTTCCGGTATCTGCGACAGACCGAGAGAGTACTCCGACTTCGACTGCAGCGACAAGCAGTCCGAGTCATCGCTCGCGCATATGTCCTCAAGCGTCTTGGCAAGCTGGCTGCCTGTGAATATCGATATAATGGCCGGAGGAGCCTCATTGGCGCCGAGTCGGTGGGCGTTTGTGGCCGACATGATAGAAGCCTTGAGCAAGGCATTATGGCGGTGAACAGCGGCCATAACGTTGACCACGAATGTTATAAACTGAAGATTGTCCTTCGGAGTCTTTCCGGGTGCGAAAAGCTGCGTGCCACGGTCGGTGCCGAGGCTCCAGTTGTTATGCTTGCCAGAGCCGTTGACTCCGGCAAAAGGCTTCTCGTGGAGCAGCACTCTGAAATTATGTTTGCGCGCCACCTCTGTCATAAGCGACATCAACAGCAGGTTATGGTCGTTGGCAAGGTTGGTTTCCTCGTATATGGGAGCAAGCTCGAACTGATTGGGGGCAACTTCGTTGTGGCGCGTCTTAACAGGTATGCCAAGCCTGTGGCAACGAATCTCAAGCTCGAGCATGAACGCCTGCACGCGCGACGGTATCGACCCGAAATAGTGATCTTCGAGCTGCTGGTTCTTCGGGCTTTCGTGGCCCATAAGGGTGCGACCTGTCATAACAAGGTCGGGACGGGCGCTATACAGGCTTTCGTCAACAAGGAAGTACTCCTGCTCCCAGCCAAGATAGGACACCACGTGCTTCACTTCCGGGTCGAAATAGCGCGCCACCGCCGCTGCAGCCTTGTCGACGCTGTTCAGCGCGCGCAGTAGCGGAGCCTTGTAGTCGAGGCTCTCGCCTGTATAGGATATAAATATGGTAGGGATACAGAGCGTCTGCTCCATAATGAAAGCGGGAGATGAAATATCCCACACGGAATAGCCACGCGCCTCGAAAGTATTTCGTATTCCTCCGTTAGGGAAGCTCGAGGCGTCGGGTTCCTGCTGCATCAGCAACTTTCCGGAAAACTCTTCAACTACGCCCCCTTTCCCATTGTGCTCCACAAAGGCTTCGTGCTTTTCGGCCGTTCCGTCGGTAAGAGGGTGGAACCAGTGGGTATAATGGCGGGCGCCGTTATCAATAGCCCATCGACGCATGCCGTCGGCAACGCTGTCGGCAAGCTCGCGACCGATCGGCTTCTTGTTTTCAATAGCGTTGATCAACGCGTTATATACCTTCAGCGGAAGATACTCAAACATCTTCTGCCTGTTGAACACAAGCTCGCCGTAATATTCGTCCGGACGTTTTTCGGGAATATCGACGGGAGCGGCCTTTCGGTTAAAGGCTTCTGCCACCATTTTAAAGCGCAAGGAAGTAGACATAGCGTTATGTGTTTGTTGATAGGATTAGCAAAAAATATACGCCCGGTCGGGCTTCGATGCTCAATCGGGCGTTATTCTGGGCCGGTATGCAGGCAGGCATAGAGGGCGAAAAGTTTTCCGGCGCCGAATACACGTTAATAACTGTCGGAACCGCAGCAACCTTACATCTGCTCTTATAGCCTGTAGCCATGTGCCTTTTGGAAAATTTACGCGCAAAATTACGGCTTTTCACGCTTACCGCAAAATTTACCACCATAAAATGTCACGAAGAAAGAAGAAAAGTGTCTTTGACATTTTGGACAACCGCACAGAGCAACCAAATTCAAAACAGCGTTAAATATTGTTAATTTACTACACCTATACTTGCAAACTCACCTACAAACACTATTTTTGCCACCACAACCCGCTCAAACAATATCAAAAGTCTATTCCCAAACCGATCCGATATGACAAAATTCAATCACAAGAGTCTGTATCTGTTAGCAGCACTGCTTTCATTCTCCTCTACCTCCTGCTCCGACAACGACGAACCCGAGCCTCAGCCCAAGCCCGAACCGGAAACGGTATACAGCGTACAGCTGACCATTTCCGACAAGGGCTTCGACCTTGGCGACGGCACACAATTCACACCGGGATACAGTTCAGGCGACAAGGCCGGACTTTTCGCCGTCAAAGACGGCAAAATCGTTGCCTCCAATATCGAACTAACTTTTGACGGCAATATCTGGAAAACAGATGCCACGATTGCATCTTCAGGCGAACAATACTATGTGTACACACCGTATAAAGCCGACGCAAGCAGCAAAGTCACGGCTTCTGCCACGGCTCCCGACGCCTTTTTCGCCGACCTGATTTCGGCTTACGCAAATCCCGGCACCGACCAAAGCAATTTCGACGAGTCTGTACGCCCGTTCGACATCGCATACGCCTCAGCCTCCGCGACAAAAGGGCGTTCTGAAACAGAAATAATAACCAAAACGCTGAGCCTGACAGCCACAGCCGAGCACGCACTGGCAATCACGTCGTGGATTCTCCCCGGAGGCACACGATACACCACCGCCTCCGGCTTCAGCTATGCCACGCCCGGAGGAGCCACTGCCGGTGATGTGAAAAAAGACACCGAAAACATCATTCCCTATACTTTAAACGACAGCCCCGCATTCTTCCACCTACCTGACGCATCTTCCGCAGTAAACGTGGCATACACCGTGAGCGGCACCCAAAAGAATACCGACATTACACTGACGGCAAAAGCAGGAACGATAAACAAAGTAGCCATCGACGGCGGGACTATCGACGGCGGCAAACGCGAATTAAAAGTCGGCGATCTCTATTACCGCGACGGCTCGGTGCTGCCGGTCGAAACCCTCGCAGAGATGACAGAAGCTCCCGAAGGTGTGGCCGGTGTGATATTCTGCACAGACCCGTCGCGCTTTTCAGACGATGAAACAAAACTTCTCGGAAGCGTGCACGCACTTGTGATGTCGGCAAAGATGGGACAGTTTAAATCGCGCGATTACATGGTATGGAGCGACGCATATCCGAAGCCGGCCGACGACGGAGCAGGCCGATTCAACGACAATGTTGAAGACGAGAAATATCCCGGCTTGTTCCTTCCCTTGATTCAGGACCGCACAGACGCCCTTAAATCATACCAAATCAACAACGACGACATATTCGGCTACAAATACAATCAGATTATACGCACTCGCCGCAGCGAAGAAATCGCGGCAGGTTACTACCCCGTGTTCTCGGCAATCGACAACCTCAACACCACTGTCGCGGTAAATGCAAAAACATGCACTGGCTGGTATCTGCCCTCAGCCGGACAGATGATGGACTTTATGCGCAATATCGGCGGAGCGCAAGCATCTGCCGACAAAGCGGAGCACTACCCAACGTCAACCGAAATAGCCGACTTCTATTTCGGTGAAACAGGAAGCCCCGATTTGCGAGCCAATCTCGACGCATCAATGGCAAAAATCAAAGCAGAAGAAAAAGACACATACACCGACTCTCGAAATGCCATATGGACATCTTCCTACGCATCTCGCTACAAAGCCAACACCGAAGAGTTCGTACCTTCCGCCCGTGAATTTGTGTTCGACTACGATGTTCTTTTCGTTATGTCGTACGACATCATTGGCAAAGGCAACGTCCGAGGCGTCCTTGCTTTCTGACACAGCCATACCTTCGCAAAATATTCGAGCCTTGAAAGTCCGACCTTTCAAGGCTCGAATATTTTGCGGGAAGAAAAAAAATGCGTACCTTTACGCACCTGTTTTAATTTCATTATCATACTTACTTTAAATCATGAGAAAACTACCATTGGTGCTTTCCGCAGCTCTGCTATGCGGCACAGCTGCCGACGCGCTTGCCAGCAAGCCGGCCTCCGACCGCGGCGACGAGGTTATTCTCCACGCTTGGTCGTGGTCGCTCGACACTATTGCCAACAACATGAAAACCATTGCCGATGCCGGCTACAACTACGTTCAGACATCGCCCGTGCAGGCATGCTACGTGGGTGAAGACGGAGGAATGGCCCTGTTCAGCAAGCCCGGCGACAGCGTTAAAGGTAAATGGTACTACTACTACCAGCCTACCGACTGGACCATCGGCAACTATATGCTCGGTACCAGAGAGGACTTCAAGGCAATGTGCGACAGCGCCTTCAAATACGGTGTAAAGGTGCTTGTCGACGTGCTGCCAAACCATACCGCAGTAGACCATTCCAAGGTGCTTCCGGGACTTGACAATGCCGTGGGCGGCCACGAGAATCTCTTCCACGCCGCAGGCCACACACCTATCCGCGACTATAACGACCGTCGCGAGTGCACCACAGGAGAAATGGGCGGCCTACCCGACGTCAACACGGAAAACCCCGATTTCCAATATTACTACCTGCAGTACGTCAACGATCTTATCAACCTCGGCGCCCGAGGCTTCCGCTATGACACGGCCAAGCACATCGGCCTTCCATCCGACCCCGTAGACGCCAAAGCAGAGCGCAACAACTTCTGGGACATCGCCACCGGCCGCGAAGCTGTGAAAGGCCTGTCGCTGCTTATGCCTGACAGCCTGTACATATACGGCGAAGTGCTTCAGGACCGCAATGTAAAAGAAAAAGAATACTCCGAATATATCGACGTAACAGCGAGCAACTACGGCCACGCCCTTCGCCACGCCCTCGAGAAAGGCGCAGGCTCGCCTCAGGAGCTTATCGACTGGAACAACCCGGCCGGAGCCGACAAAATCGTCACCTGGGTGGAAAGTCACGACACCTACTGCAACCAGCATGAATCCGCCGGCCTTACCGACCAGCAGATACGCGCCGCATGGGTATTCCTCACATCGCGCCAAGGCGGACGTCCGCTCTTCTTCAGCCGTCCCGAAGGCAGCACACGCGAAAACTACTGGGGAACCAACCGCATCGGTAATCGCGGTAATGCCGAATTTTACCACCCCGAAGTGGTTGCTGCAAACAAATTCCGCCACGCCATGGCCGGACTCACCGAAAGCATAGCTTTCTCTCAGAATGGCGCCGTGGGCGAAGTGGCACGCGGCAACGCCGGCGTTGCCCTCGTCAATTTCAGTTCCGACAAGCAGAAAGCCTCCCTGCCCTGTCCTCTGCCCGACGGAGAATACACCGACACCGTGCACGGCACCTCCTTCAAAGTAGCCAAAGGCAATCTCAGCGGCACTCTCGCTCCTCTCGCCACTTACATTTTATACGCCAAATAACCAAATCTCCTTATACAATAAAAGCGGGAAGACGCATCGATGCGTCTTCCCGCTTTTATTGTAAGCATACTACACTACTTCAGTGTCCCGGCATTGGCCTGCTCTATCATCTGCTGGCCTGCCGTTATATATATTTCCACACGGCGGTTCTGGGCGCGTCCGGCAGGAGTGTCGTTAGAGGCCACATAATCGGCCATAGGGATGCCTTCGGCCGAAAGGCGCGTAGGCGACACACCGCTGTTTGCAAGATAGCTCATCACGGCGTCGGCACGCTGGCCCGAAAGCCTTTGATTGACGGCGAAAGAGCCGGTATTGTCCGTGAAACCGTAAATCTGCACATTGGTGCCAGGATTTTCCTTGAGAGAAACGGCAAAACGGCTGAGATCGGCCTGAGCTTGAGGATTAAGCGTATATTTGCCGGTGGGGAACAATATGCCGCCGTCGAATGTCACCTTGATAGCCTGCAAGCCGTTCTGGTCGGTGGTCTGCTCCACCTTGGCCTGGCTGCCAAGTTCTTCCTCAAGCTGCTTCTGCTGCTTGTCCATCTTGTTGCCGATAAGCGCGCCGGCACCTGCGCCCACGGCAGCACCTATGGCGCTACCTATTCCTGCGCCTTTACCACCGCCGATAAGCGCGCCTATGCCTGCACCCACAGCAGCTCCGCCGCCACCGCCGATAAGGGCGCCTTTGCCGGTCTTTGTCATAGACGAACACCCCGTTTCGCCGACAAGAACCGCCATGGCCAAAAGGGCCATTCCTGTTACTTTTAGTAGCTTCATGTTAGTATATGTTTAATTAATAGTTGATTATGCTTATTCTAATTATTCTTACTTATAAAAAATACGCATAGAGTAGGCATAAGGTTTTGTTTACGACGCCAAAATTAAGTAATTTTGTGGAAAGTAAAAGCAAAAATCAATATGCTAAGCGCACCCAGCCGTTCAAAAATGCTTGGTGGCACTATCGTGGGCCATCTTGCCGGAGTAATCACTGTAGCCATGTGGGGCTACTCGTTCGTTTCATCACGCGTATTGCTCGATAACGGACTTGGCCCAGTACAAATCTATGTGTTGCGTTTCGCGCTTGCATATGCCTTAATACTCTTCCTGAGCCACAAAAAACTGTTCGCACACAACATACACGACGAATTTATGTTCCTGCTGTGCGGCCTCTGTGCCGGCTCGCTCTATTTCATAGCCGAAAACACCGCGCTCGAATACACGCTCACCACGAACGTGTCGCTGCTCACATCGCTGTCGCCGCTTATCACGGCAATGATTGTAGGCCTCGTATACAAAACGGAGAAGCTGGGTGTCGGCACATGGGTAGGCTCAGGCATCGCCATGCTCGGAGTGGCCTGCGTGGTATTCAACAGCTCGGCATCGCTCGAAGTAAGACCTTTCGGCGACTTCCTGTCGCTTGCGGCTGCCTTCAGCTGGTCGGTATACTCCATTATCCTCAGACGCCTTAACGCAGGCTATGACGTGTGGTTCATATCGCGTAAAACCTTCTTCTACGGCCTTGTCACAGCCATACCCTTCCTCGTGTTGGAAAATGACTCGCCCGACATACTCGGCCTGATAAGCCGCCCCGAAGTATACGGCAACCTGCTCTTCCTCGGCCTTGGCGCCTCCACCATAGCATATGTGCTGTGGGCTGTCACCGTCAAGAATGTCGGGGCTGTGAAGGCAAACAACTACATGTACCTGCAGTCGATAATCACGCTGCTGGTATCCGCCATAGTCCTCGGCGACAAAATAACCCTTATCGGGTGCCTCGGCATAGCCCTCATACTCGGCGGCTTATGGGCCGGCGACAATATCAACAAATTCCTTGCACGCAGACGATAACATATGGAACTGCCCAAAGACCCCTTTATGCTGCTGAGCGTGGTGAACACCAAGCTGCGCGACTGCTACGCGGACCTCGACGCTCTTTGCGAAGACATGGGAATAGACCGTGCAGCACTCGAACGCCAACTCGCCGCCGCCGGCTTTGAATATATGCCGGAAATAAACCAATTCAGATAGGCAGATGTCCGATAACAACGACTATCTCGACAAACTAAACAGTGCCCAGCGCGCGGCTGTAGAATATCTCGGCGGCCCCGAGCTCGTGATAGCGGGCGCGGGGTCGGGGAAAACGCGCGTGCTCACATACAAAATAGTGCACCTGCTGAACATGGGGCATTATCCCGGTCGCATACTCGCCCTGACCTTTACCAACAAGGCAGCGCGCGAAATGCGCGAACGAATCGAAGCCCTTGTCGGACAGGCGGTAGCATCGAGGCTGTGGATGGGGACGTTCCACTCCATATTCTCACGCTTCCTGCGAATGCACGCCGACCGCATCGGCTTTTCCCCAAATTTCACCATATATGACAGCGCCGATTCAAAATCACTCGTCAAGACCATCATCAAGGAGCTTAAACTCGACGACAAGATATACCGTCCGGGCATAGTGCTCAACGCCATATCCCAGGCTAAAAACAATCTGTACTCTCCCGAAGACTATGCTGCAGACACGGAACTCACAAACTCAGACAAAAGCTCAGGCCGAGGGCGCACCCACGAAATCTACCGCCTGTACCGCGACCGTTGCCGCATAGCCGGAGCGATGGACTTCGACGACCTGCTGTTCTACACCAACGTGCTCTTTCGCGACAATCCCGACGTACTGGCCCATTTCAGGCAGTATTTCAGCTATGTGCTTGTCGACGAGTATCAGGACACCAACTTCGCCCAGCACCTTATAGTAAGACAGCTCTGCGAAACCACCCAGAACCTCTGCGTGGTCGGCGACGACGCCCAAAGCATATACTCATTCCGAGGAGCCAACATACGCAATATCCTCGATTTCAAAAAGGTATTCCCCTCCCTACGGACATTCAAGCTTGAGGAAAATTACCGTTCCACACGCAATATCATAGGTGCGGCAAACACTCTTATTGCCGCCAACCGCGAGCAGATACCCAAAGAGGTATTCTCCAACAATGCCGACGGCGAACGCATAGAGGTAGTGCAGGCATACAATGAATACGAAGAAGCCTACATCGTGGCCAACCGAATAGCGCAGGTACGTATGCGCTACCGATGCCCACTCAGCGAAATCGCCGTGCTATACCGCACCAACGCGCAGAGCCGCGTGCTCGAAGAAGCCCTCCGCGGCCGCAATCTGGCATACCGCGTGTTCGGCGGACTCGCCTTCTATCAGCGCAAGGAGGTCAAAGACGCCGTAAGCTACTTCCGACTCGCCGTCAACCCCGATGACGACGAGGCTTTCCGCCGCGTGATAAACACACCAAAGCGCGGAATAGGCGACACAACGCTCGGCAAAATCGGAGCAGCGGCCATGAGTTCCGGCACAAGCCTATACAGAGTTATATGCAGCCCCGACGAATACGGCCTTGACGTGAACAAAGGCACTCTCGCTAAAATAAGCGGCTTTGCCAACATTATACGGGGCTTTGTAGAGTCGGTCGAAAAAGGGGCACCGGCAGCAGTAGTGGCCCGTTCGGTTTATGAGGCGACAGGCATTCTCAAAGAATACACAAGCGACAACACTCCCGAAAACATATCGAAGCACGACAACCTCCTCGAACTTCTCAAGGCTGTCGATGATTTTACAGACAGCTCCCGCGAGAGCGGCGACGACCGTGGCGGAATGTCCGATTTCCTCGCAGAGGTATCGCTGCTAACCGACCAGGACACCCCCGGCGAAGACGCCGACTGCATGACCTTGACGACCATTCACTCCGCCAAGGGTCTGGAATTCGACTGTGTGTTTGTTGTCGGCGTGGAAGAGAACCTGCTGCCGTCGCAGATGTGCCGCTCCAACGCCGACATCGAAGAAGAACGCCGCCTTATGTACGTGGCCATAACCCGCGCGCGCAAATTCTGCATGATAAGCTATGCGCGGCAACGCACCGTCAACGGCCAGTCGGGAAGCGTCATACCATCACGATTCATAAGCGATATCGACAGGCGCTTCCTGCGCATGATGACAGGAACATCGCCCGACACTCCCCGACAGCGCTCTGTCCGGCCATGGGACGAGCCTGGACAGCGCCCTGCCGAGCGCAAGCCTAAGGCCGTAGAGTCCCGCACTGCTCAGGCTACTCCGGCCACACCGCCGCCGTCGCAGCCCCGGACAAACGCGCCCGACGAGTTCGGGCGACACAATGCCTCCGACCTCAAAGAGGGTATGCGCATACAGCACCCGCGTTTTTCAACCGGCACTGTCGTAAGGATAGACACCGAAAGCTCCGACCACAGGGTGGTGGTAGATTTCGACAACGACGGACAGCGCCGCACCCTCCTTCTTAAGTTTGCGAAATTCCAAATACTTACATAGACATAATCTTATAATATGACCGCCAAAGAGCTTAGCACTCCATACTTCATAGTCTACGAAGAACGACTTCGGGCCAACCTCGAACTGATAAGCGAGGTAAGCCGCCGTAGTGGAGCCGATATAATAATGGCATTCAAGGCAAACGCCCTTTGGCGCACATTCGACATCGTGAGGCAATATTGCCGCAACTGCACGGCCAGCTCTGTCAACGAGCTGCGCCTCGGCGCGGAATGCCTCGGAGGCGAAATCCACTCATACACTCCGGCATACACACCCGAAAACATCGACACATTTTTGGCGCTCAGCTCGCACATAACGTTCAACTCGCTAAGCCAGTACGAACGTTTCCGTCCCAAAGTGGCAGCGTCCGGGGCAAGTGCCGGGCTGCGGGTCAACCCCAAATGCTCCGTTATCGAAACCGAGATATACAACCCGGCGCTTCCCGGCTCGCGTTTCGGAGTGTCTGCCGAGGCGCTCGCCGACGGCCTGCCCGAAGGTATCGAGGGGCTGCATTTCCACGCCCTGTGCGAATCGTCGAGCTACGACCTCGAAAAGGTACTCGCGGCATTCGAAGCCGGCTTCGGCCACCTCATACCCTCTCTTAAATGGGTAAATATGGGCGGCGGCCACCTTATGACACGGCAGGGATATGACACCGAGCACCTTATAAAGATAATCAGCGAGTTCAGAAGCCGCCACCCGCACCTCAAAGTGATTCTCGAACCCGGGAGCGCTTTCACATGGCGCACCGGCGACCTTGCCGCGTCCGTAGTCGACATCGTGGAAAACGACGGAATATCGACTGCGATACTCGATGTTTCATTCGCGTGCCATATGCCCGATACACTCGAGATGCCATACCGCCCCGACGTGCTCGAATCAGTCGACAAAGAGCAATCCAACGGGCGTCTGTACCGTCTTGGCGGCAACTCCTGCCTGAGCGGCGACTTTATGGGCGACTACTACTTCCCCGAAGATCTCAAGATTGGCGACCGCATAACGCTGCGCGACATGAACCACTACACCACCGTGAAGACCAATATGTTCAACGGCGTGCAGCACCCCGACATGGTGCTGTCGCGCATCGGAGGCGAGGTGGAAATTCTGAGGCACTTCGATTATTCCGACTATAAAAACCGCATGAGCTGATGGATAAGCCAAAATACTCGGTAATCGTGCCGGTATACAACCGCGTGGCCGAATTCAAGGATCTCACCGACAGCCTGCTCGCTCAGACGGTTAACAATTTCGAACTGGTATTGGTGGAAGACGGCTCCACCGACACCTGCGGGCACATTGCCGAGGACGCCTGCGGCAAAGGTCTTGCCATAAGTTATTTCTGGAAAGAAAACGAAGGGCGCTCCATAGCGCGCAACTATGGTATGGAACGCGCCGGAGGCGAATACTTCGTGTTTTTCGATTCAGACTGCGTGATTCCGCCCGCTTATTTTGAAACACTCGACAAAGAGCTTGCAGCTAACCCCCTCGATTGTTTCGGCGGCCCGGACGCAGCCCACGAATCGTTTACCGACACGCAAAAAGCGATAAACTACTCCATGACGTCCTTTCTTACCACCGGCGGCATACGAGGCGGCAAGATAAGCATGGAGAAGTTCACACCGCGCACATTCAATATGGGATTCAGCCGCGAGGTCTATGAGCAAGTAGGCGGCTTCCGCGAGATGTTCTCGGAAGACATCGATATGAGCACCCGCATACGTCAGGCCGGATTCAGCATAGGTCTTGTGCGCCCGGCCTTTGTATGGCACAAACGCCGCGTCGATTTCCGTAAGTTTTTCCGCCAGGTATATGTGTTCGGCATGTCGCGCATCACCCTCAAGTTGCTCTACCCCGGCTCGCTGAAAGCGGTACACCTGCTTCCCGCAGCATTTGTGCTCGGCTGCATGGCGCTTATCGTGCTCGGCATATGCGTGTCGCCCTGGTTCCTGCTTCCAATCGGTGTTTATTTCGCCGCCATAGCCGTAGGTGCCTGCATCGAAAACCACTCTGTCAAAATAGGGCTTCTTGCCGTCCCTGCTGCAGCCATACAGCTCGGAGGCTACGGACTCGGCTTCATAAAAGCGTACACACTGAAGATATTGCTTCGGCGCGGACGCAACATCGAGGAAGAATTAACAATTCGCAAAGGGAAATAGCACTATGGATTCTGCCGACAATGACAAGCGCTTCGGAAGCCGCCGCCTCATATCCGAAATGGACGAGGGCGAGCGCCCGCGCGAAAAAGCGCTGCGCCGAGGCATCAAAAGCCTTGGCGACGCCGAACTGATGGCGCTGATTTTCAGCACAGGCATCAAAGGCGTGAGCGTTGTCACCTTGTGCGAGCAGATTCTGAGCCAGTACAAAGGACACCTTTCAAAAATAGCCTCGATGGACGCTGCCGAGTTTATGGCACGCCATAAAGGCATCGGCCCGGCAAAAGCACTCACACTGATGGCAGCCCTCGAGCTTGGCGCACGGGCTTCGGCCGACGCCGTGAAAATATCCGAAGCGGCAATGTCAAGTTCCTCTGCCGCATACGAATACATGCGTCCTCTCCTTGCCGACCTCGACCACGAAGAATTTTGGGTATTGCTTCTGAAACGCAATCTGAAACCACTCCGTGAATTTCGCGTAGGCCAGGGCGGACTCACACAGACCGTGGTCGACGTACGCCTGATAATCCGAGAGGCATTGCTCGCCAAATCGTCAGCCATGCTGTTGTTCCACAATCACCCTTCAGGCAACCTCAGGCCGAGCCAACCCGACATTGCCCTTACAAAGAGGATATGCGACGCTGCCGCTTACTTCGACATCAAGGTTCTCGACCATATCGTGGCCGGCCCCGGCTCCTATTTCTCCTTCAACGACGAGGGCCTGATGCCCAACACATCGCTGAAGTGACCGACTCGAAAAACCGATGGCGTCACCTTGCTTTATCGAGTATGAATGCAGTGATGTCGGCAAGCACTTCGGGGGATATTGTTTCCTCGATGTCGCCGTATTCGCTTATGGCACCCGTCTTGCAGTGCTGAAAAAGATGGTTTAATTCCGGATATGATTTTACCACTGCTTTGGGCTGTGCTTCCCTAATTGCCGCAAGGTTGGTTCGGGCGTCAACCTGAGTGTCTTTCTCGCCGTTAATCGCCAGCACAGGGCATTTTGCCTTTGCCGCATACTTGCGGGCATCGACAGTGAGAGAATACGACAGCCAAGGCGTGAACAACTGCTTCATATTGGCATCAAGCATCTCCAATATCTGAGCCGGCACGTCCAGGCCCTTCAAAACGGCAATATCAGAGGCCTTGAACGGCTCATTGTTCCCGGCAAGATAGCGGGATGCCTGCTCAGAGAACACGGCATCGATAAGAACCACAGCCTTGTCTACCACTTCCGGAGCGAAACCGGATTTTTCAAACGAGGCTCGGTTCTGCGCCAGCATAACATCTTTCAAAGGCAATATTGCTCCGGCAAGGCTTACCACAAACCGGGGCTTGCGCTCGGCTGCGAGCATAAGGGCAATCGTGCCGCCCTCGGAATGGCCTATAATCCCGACCTTGCCGATACCATCGATTCCCGATAAAAACTTTATTGCCGCAGCGGCGTCTGATGCAAAATCAGCCGTAGTAGCCTCAGAGGCATCTCCGCCCGATTTTGCAAAGCCTCTGTCGTCATATCTCAGAGAAGCTATGCCGTTACGGGCAAGATAGTCGGCAATGACAAGAAACGGCTTGTGACCGAACAGCTCCTCATCTCTGTTCTGAAGCCCGCTCCCGCTCACAAACACCACCGCCGGCACACGGCTCTTACGCGTCGCACCCTCGGGCAGCACTATCGTTCCGGCAAGCGTTATGCCGGCCTCGCTGTTTTCAAAAGTGGTGTCTATCGAAGTATATGGGTAAGGAGGCTTCGGCGTCTGCGGCCTGCGCGCAATCTTCAACGCCCTCTTGCGCATCTTAAGCGGAAATTTGTAGCCACTCTGGCTGAGCTCGCCCTCAAGACCGCCGTCGGTGAACCTGCCGCGAAAATCCGCGCCTATCGACGCGCAAGAAAGCGCCACCGAATCTTCCGATATGAAGTCAACCGTCATACCTATGCCTTTAGCTCCCTGATTGGGCGAATCGAGCGTGCACTCGGCCACACCGTCGGCATTCTGCGATATATTGAACTGCAAGGTAAGCCGCGAAGGCCCGACCGCAATCTTCCCTCGGTAAGAACCCTCGGGAAACAACTCCGCCGACAAAGATGACGACCACACAAACAACGCCAAAAAAGCAACAATAAATCTATCTTTCCAAGCCATAACGCTTTAAATATTTTTCTCTCAGGCACAAATATAGTAATAAGTCGAGCGCAAACCAAATTATGCCGAGAATATCTAAGGCGGCCGGCCAAAGATAGCGATAACGGCTGGTTAATTTATTTTAACAGTTTTTACAAAAAAAAGCGAATTTTTTCGTATTTTTGCCACGAAGTTAATATATGACACATTCTGCATTATAGCACTCCACCAACCTAATCTAACTTTAATATTTATTTCCCATGATTACCAATGTTAACGCACAAGAACAGCAATGGTTTAACCTTCTTCACGAATCCCAGCTTGAGGATTTGAAGGTTTTTATGAAACCTAAATATTTCAATGTCTTCAACGGAGTCATTGACAAGTATTCGGATTCTGCGCACTTTATATATGAAATGTTGCAGAATGCTGATGATGCCGGCGCGACAGAAGTTGAGATGGAACTCTGGCCGGACAAATTCATTTTCACCCATAACGGACGTATTCGCTTTACGGTTTCCGACCCAAAAAAAGAAGTTGAGGACAGAGAAGCCGGACGGCTCGGACATATCAATTCAATTTGCTCCATAGGATTTTCCTCCAAAAACTATGAAACCGAAATCAAGCAGAACAAGATCGGCAAGTTCGGGGTTGGTTTTAAAGCCGTTTTTCAATATACGTCTACTCCGGAAATCTACGACAATCCTTTCTGCTTCAGGATTGACAACTATATTGTACCAACCACTATCGAAAGCACGGACTACAGAAAGCACGGAAAAACAGTGTTCGTGCTTCCCTTCAACCACAAAAGCATCACACCACAAAAGGCATTTGAGGAGATAGCCCTAAAATTAAAAAACCTTGACTATCCGCAACTCTTTCTACACCATATCAGAACAATAACATGGAGGACGCCCAATGAATCAGACAGGATTGAGAAAGCTCTTGAATATGAAGGAAAGGGAAACAACTTAACATACTCCCTTTATAACTTGGAAAAAAGAGCCGGGGACAGACAGCGCATCTTACTATTGAAAAGAACAATAGATATTGCCCAACATGGTCGTCATGATATTGCTCTCGGCTATTATATCGAGAATGGACGTATTGACACAAAGACTTCTCGTAATATCCATTGTTTTTTTCCCACAAATGAAAACATTGGCACATGCTATGTGATCCATGCGCCATTTGCGCTGGTAGACAATCGCCAGCAGATAAAAAGGAACAATGACATCAACACGGCCCTATTCAAGGCAATCGCCGAATTAGCAGCAGACAGCCTCATAATTCTACGCGACTGGAAAGGATCTGACAAAGCCAAACTCCTAAATGACAATATTCTCCAACTTATCAAGTACGACACAACCTCATACGATGGCT
Organism: uncultured Muribaculaceae bacterium; assembly: GCA_910579035.1. Classification (GTDB taxonomy): domain Bacteria; phylum Bacteroidota; class Bacteroidia; order Bacteroidales; family Muribaculaceae; genus CAG-873. The sequence goes on from CAJTSR010000015.1 coordinate 24,073, forward strand.
ATTATTATGATAGTCACCGTATCTCAAACTATTTCGAGGTAAGCTATAATAACGTATTTGAGAATAAACCTTTGTTCTTGTCCAGAACCGGGAAATACCTCAACAAACGACAAGGTGTGTGGGCTGCCGCTGAGATCCAGAAGCTTTTGGACGATGATCAAATCAAAGATTTGACCGGTGGCACTTCCGGCTTTGTACTGTGTTCGGTGGTAGAGCGCGATATTGATGGGTCATTTGTCAATATTAATAAAATAGATGGAGAGGGACTGTCCGGACGGATTACATCGGCCTTTATGAAAAAACAGCCTGTTGAATGGCTTGATCGATTCTATGACTATGTTCTTCGGCGGCGCTTGGTGGAGGATTACGAGATCAACAAAGGAGAGCGCTCAAACGCCCCTATGCGTTATGCTCAAATCATAAAAAATATGGAGGGCGATTTTGTATGTGCATACGGCAGTGACAAAAAGCCGAATGTCTTCTTTCCTATAGAAGGTATGATGGCCCTTGACACAAGTATAAATATCGAACTTTATGAGCATTCCGAGAAGTTCCGGGAATTGATCAAGGCACTCAACGTCAAAATACCGAACCAACTTGATTCTATCCGCATTCAGATTAATCGTCAAAACGAAAAACGGAAAAACGGAGAACCATTGCTTATCTCGGACATTAAGGACCTTAATGACCTATTGACCAAGACCATCAGGTTTTACAATAGCTGTTCCCTGAATGAGCGTGATGATCTCATCGATTTGATGGCAGACGCTTCTATCTTTTTATGCGACCACAATAACGATGATAAACGCATACGTGCGTGTAAGCCCGGAATAATATATAAGGACATTCCTATTCTTCGAGAATATTTTACAGCGTGCGACGACATAAAAACGGACCGTGCCTTCTTCAATACCCTGAGTTATGACAGGTGCATAGAGGAAGTCGGGTCGTCTATGTTCAACGAATTTGTTGACAGACTAATAGTAAAAGACACTCCCGACATAATCAGGGAATCACAGCCGCTTACACCATCTGAGAGAGAAAGATGCCATAAGACAGCCGAAAGAAAGGAATTTACATCCCTTGACGGCTTATTGAGCGTGTTGGAAACTCTTGAAGCCGGTGATGGCAGCAAGGATTTAAGCTTGTATGTCTGGTCACTGTTAATTAAAGCATATCGTTGCGATTCTTCGTTATTTAAAAACAACGAATCCAAATATAAAAGCTATGGCATTAAAACTCATCAATGGCCTTATAACTCTCTGATCATAGAGTTACAGAATCGTCGTTGGCTTTACGTCGGAAGCGAGTTGCGCTGTGTCAAGAGAGGTGCCTATAAAGAAGAGCTGCTTGAAAACGGTTATACTTTCGATGCCGATTTGCTTGCCAAGTTGGAAGTACCCAGTACTCCCAATATTCAAGAAGCAGAGAAAATCAGCAAGATGTCTGCAGCCACACGAGAGGCTTATGCACTCGGCAAGGAATTGAGAGATCTTGGCTTTACTTCAGCCGACGAAATCAAACGGATGAAAGAAAAACTCAGCCAGTTTGAAAGACAGGCTGAAGCCGAGGCTGCGGCTGAACAGGAGAAGGAAGTAAGAGAACTCCGACGCAAGCAACAAAACGAGGCACAAAACTGGCTTCCCAAAAGAGCCAGGAGCAAGGGCGTGAAAGACTCTGACTTTGAAATGCCCGACAATCTTGCGGCAATATCCGGGCACAATGCCCAGCCTGTTGGCAAGAATAAAAATCTGGATGAAATATTAAGCGGATTTGAAGAAAAGGCAAACATACAGAGGAGAGAGCTGGAAGAGATAGATCGCCTGCGAGAACAAATCGAAGAATCCCCAAAATATAGCTATGGCTGGCTTAGGGCACTTATGGAGCTTGAAGTGAAATCTCAGGGCACTACTGATGTCGCAGGAAATAAAGCATTGTATATATCGTTTTGCACACTGTCTTTCAATCCTAAAAACGATTCGATGCTGATTCTATCAGACCCATCTCGTTATATTCCATATTCGCTGGAGGATATGGATTCAGTTCCTGTTACTTTTGTATTTAAGAATGGAACGATCGAAAAATTCAATTTTGATTCAGCCAGTGTTAAAGACGATAATCTCATCTTGAAATGCAGCCAGCATGAATCAAAAATAATTGAAATATTAAAGAAAAACACAGACAATCTTCAGTATGCATTCATCGAGGCTAACGAGCCTATAGCGATACTCAAATATTGGCAGCATCAAATAGATGGACTCGGACTTGAACCCAACATCTCACTAAAGCAAAACCTGAGGACCGATATGGAATTCATATTTGGTCCTCCGGGAACAGGAAAGACAACAACGCTTGCCAAAAGAATCAACCACCTCATAGAATCTGCGAACCAGGAAATCATAATATTGGTATTAGCGCCGACCAACAAAGCCTGTGATGTCCTCACTCGCAAACTGCACGAAGAATGCAACGGTCAGGATAGTTGGATATGGCGTTTTGTAAAGACGGACGATCCTTATATCGAAGCCGAAGAGTTGGTCTATGGTCGTGAAAGCGAAATTTCACTGCAAAGAAAAGTATGTGTCATCTCTACTATGGCGCGCTATGCCTTTGATGGCTTTAGCGACTGTGATCTGAGAATGTTTGATTGGGATTATGTCTTTATCGATGAAGCGTCAATGATACCATTATATGAAGTCATTCTCCCGATATGCAATTCTCAATCAGAACATATTATTATTTCAGGCGACCCATTCCAAATCGAGCCTATAGTCAATATTGACCTGTGGAAAAAGGAGAATATCTATACGATGGTCAACCTTAATGACTTCGCAACTCCAACGACAGAGCCTTGTCAATTCAAAATTACCCCGTTGATGACGCAGTATCGTTCCATTCCAACCATCGGAGAACTATTCAGCAGATACCTATATGGGAATAAATTGTCACACAATCGCACTGCCGCAGACCATAGGGTATTAAATATGGGATTCAAGGAGAATCCGCTCAACATCATCAGTTTCCCTGTAGGGAAAGATTCTATTTTTGACCTCAAGAGATTATCAAAGTCTAATATCCATATTTACTCCGTTATCTTTACAGTAGAGCTTCTTAAGTATCTGACTCGTAAACTTAACAAGCATCATGCCGGAGAAAGAATACGGGTTGGTGTTATCAGCCCATATTCAGCAGAAATTCAGGCTATCCAAAAAATTTATACCCAGAGTATGCCTGTTTTTGATGGAATCGACGTGCTTTTCGGTTCTGCGCATGGCTTTCAAGGAGATCAATGTGATATCATAATTGTGGTCCTAAATCCTCCTGCCAGTGGATTAAAACGTGCCGCAGATATGACCTTTATCAACAATCAGAACATTCTGAATGTGGCAATCAGTCGTGCATCAGACTATTTGTTCCTTCTGATTCCTGAAAAAGACTATGAAAACTTCGACAGTCTTTATGAAATCAAGAAAATCGGAAAGAATATGACTTCATTAGGATGCTCGATTAGCACAAGCGACGATGTTGAGAAAATCATTTTCGGAGAATCTCAATACATTGAGAGCAATACCTATGTGACAAGCCATAAGATGACGAATGTATTCAACAATCCATTCACCAAATATGAAATTCGCATAGATGAAAATGCGATAGACATCCAAATTAATGACATATGACCGAATAATATCATCCATAACCGGGTGAAAACACCCCCTTTTAGGAATGCGGAATAGTGAGTATTACGCATTCCTAAATTTTACGCAACATTCCACACCAAAGTTCGCCGACGTGCATAATTCTGCAAGGCTTGCACAGAATTGTGTAAGCGGTATGAGCGCCGCAAATAGTACTTTTGCAAAGGATTAAGCAACCTACAATCTGCACATAAATTATGCTTGCACACAATCTTTATAGAATATTCCGTTGTTATAAAGTGTAGCACGCAAATCCATTACCTTATGCACAAGCTTATAAGTATCATAATATTAGTGATAGCCGCCTCTTTGACAGCCGGAGCGCGCGGCACCGAACGCATGCAGCCCGAAACGCTCCATTACAAAGTAATGTTCAAATGGGGCCTGATAAATAAGAAAGCCGGAAGCGCGACCCTCACTCTCTCCCACGGCCCCAAAAGCTACCTTGCCAAGCTTACAGCGGCCTCCGAGCCTTGGGCCGACCGCATATACCGGGTGCGCGACACTCTCAACGGACGCATGGCGTATGCCGGACTGACGCCCTTGTTCTATGAGAAGATAGCCCACGAGGGCGGAGAGCAGAAGCACGACGTGGTACGCTACAACTACAGCGACCCCGACTCGGTAAAAGCTTTCTGCACACGCAAGGTGTTCAAGAAAGGAGTACTGCGGGTAGACGACAGCCGAACGCTCAGTGCCGCAGGCGAAACCGTCGATATGCTCACATCTTTCTACTATATGCGCAAGCTACCGTTCCAGAGCTGGACTCCGGGCCATACTGCAAAGCTGAATATCTTTTCAGGAAAACAGAAAGAAACACTCAGCATACGGTACGACGGCCCGACAGAGCTTGAAATCGACGGGAAATGCGTGCCGACATACCATATAACCTTCATTTTCACCTCCAAAGGCGGACAAAAAAGCTCGGACGACATGGAGGCGTGGATCAGCGCCGACTCAAAGCGGATACCTATGCGCCTCGAAGGCAAACTTCCGGTAGGGAAAGTGCATTGCATCCTTACGGGAAGCGAATAGGTTGCGCAGGCATGGAAAAATGAGTAAATTTGCGAATAAATCAATCATTGCCATAATGAACAATAAAATAGCACTGGCCCTGACCATAGGGCTTGCGCTTGCATCGGGAGCATGCAAGCACAACCACGAAGACCACGCTGCCCACGAACACGAGCACGACCACGGGCATGAACACGGCGCCGAAGTCGCAGCGCCTGCCCACGACCACGGAAGCGAGATAATGCTGCACGACGAAGTAGCCGAACGTTTCGGCGTAACTTTCGACACCCTGCGCGCCGGCACATTCCATGAAGCCGTACGCGCTACCGGCCGCATTGAGCTGACAGGCTCCGAGATGGCGGTAGTATCGGCGCCAACCTCAGGCACCGTGCACTACGCCAAAGGCATAAACCCGGGCAGCGATGTGCGAGCAGGCGCCACGATAGCCATTATCGACTCGCACGGCACCAGCGGCGGCGATGCCAATGCCGCCGCCAAGGCAGCCCTCGATGCCGCCAAACGCGAGCTTGACCGCCTCACCCCGCTGTACGAAGACCGCCTTGTTACAGCCTCCGACTATAACGCCGCCGTATCAGCCTACGAGCAGGCAAAAGCCGTATACAGCCCGGCAGCACTCTCAGGCAGGGCTTCGGCTCCAATATCAGGGGTGCTTACGCACCTCGATGCCGCCGAAGGCCAGTTTGTGGAAACCGGCGCGCCGATAGCCTCCATATCAGCCTCCAAGACTGTAAACCTGCGCATAGACCTCCCTCGCAAGTACCTGCGCAACGCGGCATCGTTCAGCAACGCCATAGTAGAGATACCCTACTCCGACACTACCATCGACATTGCCTCGGCCGGCGGGAAACGCTCATCTGGCGCGCCCACGCCCGACTCCAACGGTGCCACGGCTTACGTGCCAGTATATTTCACCATGCCTAACAACGGCGAACTCACCCCGGGCACATCATTTACCGCCTATCTCACCGGCGCCCCTCGCGAAAACGTCGTAACAGTTCCCACCGGTGCCATATCGGAGCAGCAGGGCAACTACTTCGTATACGAGCGCGTCCACCCCGAGGCTTACGCCAAACGCCGCGTGGAACTTGGCGCCTCCGACGGCCGCAGTGTCGAGATTGTCAGCGGCATACACCCCGGAGCTGTGATAGTGATGTCGGGAGCCACCGCCGTGCGCCTCGCCGAAACAGGCTCTGCAATACCCGAAGGCCATTCCCACAACCACTAAGCCACCACAAGCGATGTTGAACAGAATTATACGCGCCTCGCTCGACAACCGCCTTGCGGTACTCATAATATCGGCGCTACTGCTCATAGCGGGCACTCTCACGCTTATGCGCATGGAGGTAGACATATTCCCCGACCTCAACGCGCCCACCGTGGTAGTGATGACCGAGGCACCCGGACTTGCGCCCGAAGAAGTTGAAACAGTCGTAACATACCCCGTTGAGACAGCCGTGAACGGCTCTACGGGAGTGCGTCGCGTACGCTCCACTTCCACCACCGGATTCTCCGTGGTCTGGGTGGAATTTGACTGGGGTACCGACATATACCGCGCCCGCCAGATAGTTGGCGAACGCCTTGACGAAGCGGCCGACGCACTCCCCCCCGGCGTCGGCAAGCCGACCATGGGTCCTCAATCGTCGATTCTCGGCGAAATAATGATTATAGGCCTCACCTCCGACAGCACATCGATGCTCGAACTCCGCCGCATTGCGGAGAAAAACATTCGCCCACGCCTTCTCGGCCTCGGCGGTGTGTCGCAGGTGGCGGTAATCGGCGGCGACTCGCCGGAATTCCGCATCAACCTCGATCCTGAGCTGATGCGCCTGCACAATGTGAGCCTCGACGAGGTTCTTGCCGCCACCGACGGCTTCAACACCAACGCAGGCGGCGGCGTGGTGTATGACTACGGCAACGAATACATCGTCAAGGCCGAGCTCAACACGGCATCGCCCGACGAGCTTGCCGCTGCCGTGGTACGGTCGGACGGAGCAGGCAATATCATCACAATAGGCGACATTGCCAAGGTAGACGTCGGAGGACGCACACCCCGCCTCGGCGTGGCTTCGGTAGAGGCAAAACCGGCCGTAATAATAACCGTCACCAAACAACCCGGAACAGGCACCATACAGCTCACCGAAACCATCGACGCCGAGCTGGCCTCCCTTGCCCGCAAACTGCCGCACGACATAGAAATATCCACCGACATATTCCGCCAGAGCGAATTTATATCAAACTCCATATCGAACCTGCAACGCACGTTGCTCGAAGGCGCGTTCTTTGTGATAATCGTGCTGTTCTTCTTCCTGATGAACATACGCACCACGGTAATATCCATAGTGGCTCTGCCTCTGTCTATAATCGTGACGGTGTTGATACTGAACGCTATGGGGTACACTGTTAACACCATGAGCCTCGGCGGCATAGCGATAGCCATAGGCTGCCTTGTCGACGACGCCATTGTCGACGTGGAGAACGTCTACAAACGCCTGCGTGAAAACCGCGCGCTCCCCGCCTCCGAGCGCATACCGGCCAAGGAAGTGGTATACAAGGCTTCGGCAGAAGTGCGAATGCCCATATTCAACTCCACTCTGATAATAGCCGCCGCCTTCCTCCCGCTCTTTTTCCTTACCGGAATGGAAGGACGCATGCTCATACCCCTCGGCGTGGCCTTCCTCGTGGCACTTGTAGCGTCTACAATCGTGGCTCTGACCGTCACCCCAGTGCTCTGCTCCTTCCTGCTCGGCGGAAAATCCTCTGCCAAAGACTCCGAAGAACGCGAACCGCGCGTCACTGCCGCATTGAAAAAAGCCTATGCCCGCTCTTTGGAACTGTCGCTGAAGCATAAAAAGGCTATGCTTGTAACAACAGGAATGCTGTTCGTGCTGTCGCTCGGCCTGTTTTTCACCCTCGGACGAGGCTTCCTGCCGCCGTTCAACGAAGGCTCTTTCACCATCAATGTTTCTACCCTTCCGGGCATATCGCTTGAGGAAAGCGACAAAATAGGACGCGAGGCCGAACGCATAATCCTCGAAACGCCCGAAGTGCTCACCGTGGCCCGCAAAACAGGCCGCGCCGAACTCGACGAGCACTCCCTCGGCGTCAACGTTTCGGAAATCGAAGCCCCTTACAAGCTGACCGACCGCAGCCGCGCCGAGGTGAGCCGCGACCTGCGCCAAAGACTCGGAGAGATACCCGGCGCAGTTGTGGAAATAGGCCAGCCCATTTCCCACCGCATCGACGCCATGCTTTCCGGCTCGCAGGCACAGATAGCCATAAAGGTATTCGGCAGTGACCTCGAACGCCTCTTCTCCGTCGGCAAGCAGGTGAAGACTGCTATCGGCGAAGTGCCGGGCATAGTCGATGTCAACATCGAACAGCAGACAGAGCGCCCGCAACTTTTAGTACGTCCGCGACGCGACCTGCTCGCCCAGCACGGCATACGGCTCGGCGACTTCGGCAAGGCCGTGGAAACAGCCCTCGGAGGCAAAGTGGTGGCACAGGTATATGACGACGGATTCGCATATGACGTTGCCGTGATAGCTGCCGACGGCTACCGCAGCCGAATTGACGACATCGGCCAGCTGACTCTCGACGGAGTGAACGGCAAGGTAGCGCTCGCCGAAATTGCCGACATATCGTCCACCACAGGACCCAATACCATAAACCGCGAAAATGTGAAACGCCGCATTCTGATATCGGCCAACGTCGACGGGCGTGACCTCCGCGGAGCTGTCGACGACATACGCCGAAAGGTAGAGGCAGAAGTCGAACTGCCGGAGAACTATTATGTGGTATACGGAGGCCAGTTTGAGAACGAACAGGCAGCATCGCGCACACTGATGTGGACCTCGCTCGGCGCCCTATTGATAATTTTCATGCTGCTGTACGGCCAGTTCAAGAATGCCGCGCTCGCAGCCGTGATATTGGTTGACATGCCTCTGGCCCTGATAGGCGGAATCGTAATGCTCGCCATAACGGGAGGCGAGATAAACATCCCGGCAATCATCGGTTTCATATCGCTGATGGGTATCAGTACCCGAAACGGCATGCTGCTTATCACCCGATACGGCCAGCTCCACGAGCAAGGCGAAAAGCTTACAGCCCGCATCATACACGGCTCTGCCGACAGATTGCTCCCCATAGTGATGACGGCGCTCACCTCGGCGCTCGCCCTCGTGCCGCTCGCCGTCAACGCCGACGCTGCCGGAAACGAGATTCAGGCGCCTATGGCGATAGTGATACTCGGCGGCCTCGTAAGTTCCACTGCCCTGAATGTGTATGTAGTACCGGCTCTCTACCAAATACTCAACCGCAATGAAAAGTAACATAATCACCATAGCGCTTGCCGCCCTCTGCCCTATCGGAGCGTTCGCGCAGCAGAATGCTGTCGACAATGCCGTCCGCGCCATACTCGAATCCAACATTGAGCTGAAAGCCGAGCGTGCGCGATACGAGGCAGAGCTTGAGGAATCCCGCTCTGAAAACACGCTTGCAGGTCCCGAAGCTGATTTTGATTATAAATTCGCGCCGTCCGGAGTGGAAAACCGCTGGGGGGTATCGGTAAAGCAAGCATTCGACTGGCCCGGCACATACAGCGCACGAAGCAAGGCCAACGGATACCGCCAAGAAGCCTTCCAACTGCTGTGGCGGGCAAAATCCATTGACCTCGCCTTAGAGGCCAAAAGCCTTATATTCGACCACATAAAGGCCGAGCAGAACCGCATGCTCCTCGCGGAAGCCAAGACGAACATATCGAAACTGTCGGAGTACCTCGGCAAGGCGTTCGAGCACGGCAATGCCACAATTCTCGAGGTTATGAAGGCGAAACGAGAACTCCTCGCTATCGAAAAGCGGCTCTCCGAAGCCGATATCGAAAGCCGCAAGGCAAACGAGAATATAAAGATTCTTGCCGGTGGCGATTTCGACCTCAGCGGCATTGACCGCTTCCCGTCCGAGCCGCTGCGCGGACACGGAGAATACCGAAGCTGTCTTGCCGAGAATAATCCGTCGGTAGCCGCTGCCACAAGCCTCGTCGAAGCAGCCAAGGCAGAGGTGTCTGTAGCACGCAGAAGCGCGCTGCCGGGTCTGTCGATAGGATTTATCCACGACTTCGAGGAAGGCATGCACTTCAACGGCTTCAGCGTGGGAATCGCCCTTCCGTTCTGGGGGAAAAACCGCAAGGCAGCCGCAGCCAAGGCAGCCCTCTCGGCGTCGATGCTCGACCGCGACCTTGCAGCCCGCAGGCTCATTGCCGAAATGGACGCCGACTACTCCGAAGCCTTGGCGATGCAGGCTTCCCTGAAAGGATTCCGGGAATCGTTCGACAACGACAAGGACTATATCAAACTGCTTGACAAGGCTTTCTACGGCGGACAGCTGACAATATTCGACTATCTGCGCGAACTCAACGACTATATCGACTTCAAACTCGACTTCATCGACCTTGAATACAGATACTCCGTAGCAGCCGCACGACTCAACCGCTACTGGACCGACGCCAATGATTGAACGGTACACAAAGGCAAAAAACGGGCTTTGGGACTACGCCGTGCGGGAGTCCCGCAACGGCACGTTCCTCCATATGAGAGGATATATGGATTACCATTCCGACCGTTTTAATGATTTTTCCCTGCTTGCCTTTGACTCCAAGAACCGTCTGATAGCCGTTATGCCGGCAAATGCCGAAGGGACAACCCTGTGCTCGCACAGAGGACTCACATACGGAGGCTGGCTGATGACACCCCGCGCCGATACCAACGCCATGTTCGCGTTGTGGCAGGAATTTACCGAGTTTGCAAAATCAGCAGGCTTCAAAAGCCTGCTGTACAAGCCTGTGCCTCATATATTCCATAAATATCCGGCCGAGGAAGACCTCTACGCCCTATGGCGCTCGGGAGGAGTACTCGAAGCAGTGCAGAGCAGCAGCGTCACAGACCTTGCCTCTCCCCTACCCTTCGACAACAATTCACGCCGCGCCCTGAAACGCGCGGCAGACGCCGGAATCGTGTGCCGGGAATGCTCCGACTGGGCTGCGTTCTGGGGTATACTGGGCATTGTGCTGAATGAGCGCCACAACACATCGCCGGTACACAGTTTGGCCGAAATATGCCTGCTCCACGAACGTTTCCCCCATAACATAAAGCTATTCGCAGCCTATAGAGGCACAGAGATGCTTGCCGGCACAGTGCTCTACATCACAGACACCTCCGCACACGCCCAGTACATAGCATCGTCCGACGCCGGCCGCGAATGCGGCGCGCTCGCCTGCCTTTTCGACCACCTTTACCGCCTTATGGCGACAAAAGTACGGTGGTTCGATTTCGGAATATCGAACGAAGACGGAGGCCGAGTCCTCAACCACGGACTCACGCGCCAGAAAAGCGGCTTCGGAGCACGCTGCATCACATTCAATTCCTACAGATTAAATCTATGAGCCTTATGGTAGAATACAAGCAAGTTGAAATACTGCGCAACGAACACGTGGCGCTCAAAGACGTAAATCTCAAAATAGGACGAGGCGAATTTGTGTACCTCTACGGCAGGGTAGGCAGCGGAAAGACTTCGCTTATGAAATCGATGTATGCCGAAGTGCCGATAGCATCGGGACAGGCCCGCATATTCGAGTACGACCTATGCGACATTCGCGCGAAAGAAATACCATTCCTGAGGCGAAAAATAGGGATAGTGTTCCAAGACTTCCAGCTGTTGTCGGACCGTACCGCGTACTCCAATCTCGAATTCGTGCTCGAAGCCACAGGGTGGGCCGACAAAAAGGAACGCGCCGAACGGATCGAAAAAGTACTTCGGCAGGTAGGCATGCTCACCAAAGCCTACAAAATGCCCCACCAGCTCTCCGGCGGCGAACAGCAGCGCGTGGTCATAGCCCGGGCACTGCTGAACGAACCTTCACTCATACTCGCCGACGAACCAACCGGCAACCTCGACCCGGAAACCGGCGAACAAGTGATGGAACTGCTCTACTCCATATCTTCCAACAACGGCGCCACCATAGTGGTAGCCACACACAACCCGTCGTTCAAACGGCTTTTCCCGGGCCGCACACTGCGATGCGAGGACAAAAAGCTGATTGAATAAACTCTTGAAGCCGTTCGGTTGTTTCCATACTAAACAAACTGCCACCGCGCAGATATAGAACCATAACTCTCATAAAATACACAGATATGACTGATTTTGACAAATTGATTCTCGAAGAAAAACCTACCCTCGTCGATTTCTTCGCCACATGGTGCGGTCCCTGCCAGATGCAGGCTCCCATACTCGAAGAAACCAAGAAACGCGTAGGTGAAAACGCTAACATAATAAAAATCGACATCGACCAAAACCGCAGACTTGCCGCACAATACAACGTCCGCTCAGTGCCCACGCTGATTATCTTCAAAAAAGGCGAGGCAGTATGGCGCGAAGCAGGGCTTCAGCAAGCCGACGTGCTCGAGCGCAAGCTGAAAGAGCACTACGGAACCAAAAGCGACGAATAACGGACGCTCTCTCCCAGCACCTCCCATCATAACCAAAATTCGGTGCCAAGGGTATATCATACTTATCGAGATAGCCAAGGTGTGCCGGGTACTAAACGCGGCACACTTTTTTTGAATGTGCTTTAAAAGACATTATCAAATACTCTCTTAAACAGAATGAAGCACAACAGTATGCACAAAAGACTCCCGCTGATAATCTGCATAGTCATAGCAGGGCTCGCCGTGGTGGGAATAATGCGCCGAAGCGAAGGACGCCGAAGCGGCATTGCCGAAGAATTTACCCCTCCGGGAGGAGATACACTTGCCGTAGCAATCGAGATGTCGCCTCTCACATATAATCTGCGAAACGACACCATAGAGGGATTCGACTATCTCCTGCTCCGCGACATAGCGCGAGAACACGGCATACCCGTGGTGTTTCACCCTTTCTCGCAACTCGAAGACGCCTTCCTCGGTCTTTACGAGCACCGATACAACCTTCTTGTGGCTTCCGTTCCCTCCACCTCGACTCTTAAAAAGTACTTCCCGCTTACCGATGCCGTATATCTCGACAAGCAAGTGTTAGTACAGCTCGCCGACAGCGCCGGCGGACGAGGCCCGATTCTGTCGCAGGAACAGCTCAGAGGCGACACCGTGTGGATAGCCGAAGGCTCCCCATTCAGAACGCGCCTCAACAATATGGCCAAAGAACTCGGCGACACCATAACCATATTCTCCGACCCGGAACACTCCTCCGAACACCTCGCCATTATGACGGCGACAGGCGATGTGAAGCATGCCGTGGTAAACGAAGCTGTGGCACGCCGCATAGCCGCCATGTACCCGCGCCTCGACATAGCAACCCCCATATCGTTCAACCAATTCCAAGTTTGGGCCGTTGCTCCGGGCGACACAGCTCTGCGCGACTCCCTCAACAAATGGCTCGGCTCGTTCAAACACACCGAGGCATACCGCCGCCTCGCCAACCGCTACCTGTAGTCTACATTCCTAAAAAACGCACATCAAAAACGAAGAGAAATATTTGCTCGGTTAATAAGTATTGATTACCTTTGCAGAACTTTTCGGGGCGTAGCGCAGTCCGGTAGCGCACCTGGTTTGGGACCAGGTGGTCGCAGGTTCGAATCCTGTCACCCCGACTAAAGTCTGACACAGGCCGCATGGTCCCGTAGTTCAATGGATAGAATAATGGATTCCGGTTCCATCGATTAGGGTTCGACTCCCTACGGGGCTACTATTAACAAGAGCTAAATTTTGCACAAGCAAAATATTAGCTCTTTTTTTCTTGGGAGCATATTGCCACGCGCGCAGCCCCGCGAAAAGAATATTGCAATATTTTTGCCATTTTTCAAGAATTTATTTAATTTTGCGGCGATGGCACGTTTCATTCGTCGCCACTATTCCGGATTTACTATCATCCTTATGAAAATTCCATTAAGAAGCAGTATCAGTACCCAAGGGCGACGTATGGCCGGAGCGCGGGCATTGTGGCGCGCAAACGGCATGGACGAAAAAAGCTTCGGACGCCCCATCATAGCCATTGTCAACTCTTTTACCCAGTTCGTGCCCGGCCACGTCCATCTCGACCGCGCCGGAGCAATCGTGAAACGAGCAATCGAACAAACCGGCTGTTTTGCCGCAGAATTCAACACTATCGCCATTGACGACGGCATAGCGATGGGACACGACGGAATGCTATATTCCCTGCCCTCGCGCGAGCTGATCGCCGACTCGGTAGAATATATGGTAAACGCACACCGCGCCGACGCAATGGTGTGCATATCGAACTGCGACAAGGTAACACCCGGCATGCTCATAGCCGCGATGAGGCTCAACATACCTGCCATATTTGTGTCGGGAGGCCCGATGGAGGCCGGTATCGTCGACGGCGAAGCTGTCGACCTCGTGGACGTCATGGTGCGCGCGGCCGACGAGAATGTAAGCGACGAAAGCCTGCTGGCTCTCGAACGAGGGGCGTGCCCAACCTGCGGCTCCTGCTCCGGAATGTTCACGGCCAACTCTATGAACTGCCTCACTGAAGCCCTCGGCCTTTCGATCCCCGGAAACGGCACCATTCCCGCCACCCACGCAAACCGACGCCTGCTTCTGGAGAAAGCAGGCGCCCGCATAGTGGAAATGGCTGAGGCATATTACGGCAACGGCGACCAGTCGGTACTGCCCCGCTCTATCGCCAACCGACGCGCCATGCTCAACGCCATGACGATGGATATTGCGATGGGCGGCTCCACAAACACCGTGCTGCACCTCCTTGCTGTCGCTTCCGAGGGCGGCATTGATTTCACCCTCGACGACATAGACCTCTTGTCGCGGAAAACGCCTGTGCTGTGCAAAGTAGCGCCAAACTCCAGATACCATATCGATGATGTAAACCGCGCCGGCGGCGTCCTCTCCATACTGCGTAATCTGGCTGTAGCGGGGCTTATAGACACAAATGTGGCACGTGCCGACGGTATGACGCTTGCAGAAGCCATAGAGCGCTACGCCATAGGAGGCAAGCAATACAGCGACCGCGCTGAAGAATTATGGAAAAGCGCCCCCGGACGCCGACGCACCACCGAGCTTGGTTCCCAGATATGTATGTACGACTCCACGGACACCGACAGAACAGCAGGCTGCATTCGCGATGTTGAACACGCGTACAGCGCCGACGGCGGTCTGGCTGTGCTTCGAGGCAATCTCGCCCCCGACGGATGCGTGGTGAAAACAGCAGGCGTCGACTCGTCGGTATTGTCGTTCAGCGGTCCTGCCCGTGTATTCATTTCGCAGGAAGACGCCATGCATGGAATACTCGACGGCACCGTCAAGGCAGGCGACGTCGTTGTAATCGCCTACGAAGGTCCGGCTGGAGGCCCCGGCATGCAGGAAATGCTCTACCCCACTTCCTACCTGAAAGCACGCCACCTCGACAAAGCGTGCGCCCTTATTACCGACGGACGTTTCTCCGGCGGAACGTCCGGGCTGTCGATAGGCCATATCTCGCCCGAGGCAGCCGCCGGCGGCAACATAGCCCTTATACATGACGGCGACATAATAGAAATCGACATACCGGCCCGCAGCATAAGCTTAGCTGTCGACGAAGAAGAACTCGACCGTCGCCGCGCATACGAACTTTCCCTCGGCGTCGATGCCTTCAAACCACGCGGGCGGGAACGCCATGTCAGCCGCTCTCTACAGATGTATGCCGGCAGTGTAAGCTCTGCCGACCGAGGAGGTGTCCGCAAACAATAACATAGTATATATGAACGAACTAACAGAAATATCCACCGAAAACCCGGTTAGCGGAGCCGACGCCCTCCTGAGAGCTATAATAGCCGAGGGCGTCGACACGGTGTTCGGTTATCCCGGAGGGCAGATTCTGCCTGTCTACGACGCGTTGTACGACTATACCGACTCGCTCCGCCACATACTCGTTCGCCACGAGCAGGGCGCCATACATGCCGCCGAGGGGTATGCCCGCGCCACAGGACGCGTGGGCGTGGTCATAGTCACTTCCGGACCCGGCGCAGCCAATGTAATCACCGGCCTTAGCGACGCTATGATGGATTCGACCCCGCTTGTGGTTATCACCGGGCAGGTCGGGGCGCAATACCTCGGGTCGGACGCCTTCCAGGAAACAGACGTGATAGGCATCACCCAGCCCATAACCAAATGGAGCCTGCAGGTGCGCCATGCCGAAGATATAAACAACGCCGTGGCCCGCGCATTCTTCATAGCGCGCAGCGGACGTCCCGGCCCAGTAGTTCTCGACATAGCCCGCGACGCCCAGATAGGACAGGTACAGACCCCGTACAGCAAAATAAGCTATATCAGAAGTTATAACCCGAATCCGAGAATCAACGAGGAATGCCTGCATTCCGCCGCCAAACTGATAAACGAAGCCGCACGCCCGCTTATTCTCGCAGGCCAGGGTGTCACCATATCAGGAGCCGAAAAAGCACTTTGCGACTTTGCCGAAAAGGCATCTATCCCCGTGGCATCAACGCTGCTCGGACTGTCGGCCATGCCCTCCGGCCACCCGCTCTACAAGGGTATGCTCGGAATGCACGGCAACATCGGGCCAAACTACAACACCAACCGCGCCGACCTCATAATAGGCATCGGAATGCGCTTCGACGACAGGGTGACCGGCGTAGCCTCCAAATACGCCCCGGACGCGAAAATAGTACATATCGACATAGACTCGTCGGAGTTCGACAAAGTGGTTGCCTCCACCGTGGCCGTGCACGGCGATGCCGTGCGTGTGCTGGAAGGACTGCTCCCACTGATAGAACCCGCTTCCGACAGGCACGAATGGCTCGCAAGCTTTGACGCATGCCGGAACGTCGAAGTTCGCGAAGTGTACTCCCGCGAGCTGCACCGCGAGGGCGACGAGCCTATGACTATGGGCGAGGTGGTTGCGGCAGTCAGCTCGGCCACAGGCCACGATGCCATAGCCGTTACCGACGTAGGACAGAACCAAATGATGTCAGCCCGGTATTTCCAGTTCAAAAATCCGCGCAGCTTCATTTCCTCCGGCGGCCTCGGTACCATGGGCTTCGGACTGCCCGCAGCCATAGGCGCAAAGATAGGACGTACAGACAGGACCGTTGTATGCTTTGTGGGCGACGGCGGATTCCAGATGACAGTGCAGGAACTCGGCACGATAATGGAATACGGCATCGCGGTGAAAATAGTGATTATGAACAATAATTTTCTCGGAAACGTGCGCCAGTGGCAGAACCTCTTCTATCATCGTCGATTCTCGCAGACACCTCTGCTCAATCCCGACTTCCGCACCCTTGCAAGCGCTTACGGCATACCGGCCGAAGACGTCAAGACACGCACGGAACTGCCCGGCGCCATAGACCGCATGCTGTCCGACAGCGGGGCGTATATACTGAACGTCGACATCGACCCTGCCGACATGGTATTCCCCATGACCCCTGCCGGCAAGCCGGTCGACACCATAATGCTCAGTCCCGACAAACTTTTCGACTCATCGATGCTATGACACCACAATCAAACCGACAACTGTTCACCATCACAGTTTATTCTGAAAACTGTGTGGGACTGCTCAACCAAGTATCGGTGATATTCACCCGCCGCTGCCTCAACATAGAAGACGTGTCGGCAAGCATGTCGTCGGTCCCCGACGTGCACAAACTCACCATCACCACCTGGGCCGACCGCCCCACGATGGAAAAGGTGGTGAAGCAGATCGAAAAACGAATCGACGTGCTGAAAGTGTTCCTGTTTACAGACGACGACATCGTATATCAGGAAATAGCACTGTACAAGGTGCCCACCCACCGCCTACTCGAAGAGCAGAACCTCGAAAGCATAATACGCCACCACGGCGCCCGCATTCTCGAAATGACCCCGGAGTACACCGTGCTTGAAAAAGCCGGCCACCCTTGGGAAACAGAGGCCCTCTTCGACCGCCTGCGACGCTACGACATAAAGCAGTTCGTGCGCAGCGGCCGAGTGTGCGTCACCAAATCGCCGATAGAATATATCGACATATTCCTTCAGGAACAAAACCGCCGAAAAGATGAACCGACCGACTGAATACACCCATAAATACACCCTCACCGCCGGAGAGAGCAACGCTTGCGGCCGGATGCCGCTCACGCTTGTGACCGAACGAATAATCGAAGTGGCCACCGAGCATGCCAACGCCCTCGGCATAGGCTATGCCGCACTCATAACCCGCAACATCGGGTGGGTGCTGAGCCGCCTCAGCATAGAGATGACACGCTATCCCATAATCAACGAAGAATATTCGTTCACCACATGGATAGAAAGCTACAACAGGCATTTCAGCGAGCGCAACTTCGCCATCCACGACGGCTCAGGAGCCATAATAGGGTATGCGCGCACCGTATGGGTGGCTATGGACTTCGCATCGCGCACCGTGGCCGACCTCACGGCTTTTGAACGGGAGGCTTTCCCTACAGCCGATCTGCCCTGCCCTATCCCTAAGGCACCCCGCATAAGCCCGCTCCCGCCCGAAGCCGAGAACGAAAGCTATACTTTCCGCTACTGCGACATCGACTTCAACCGCCATGTCAACACGGTCCGCTACCTCGAGCTTATACTCAACCACTGGCCTTTGGAACACCACGACAGGCACATAGTGCGCCGCCTCGACCTTATGTTCCACCACGAATGCCGCTTTGGCGAAACGGTGCGCTTGCTCGTGTCGACCGACGGCGACACTTCGCTATGCGAGCTTGCCAAGGGCAGCGAACGAGCCATCGGCGCCAAAATATGCTGGGCGCCATTATCCTGAAAAATAACGACAAAACCACAATAATATGGCAAAATTAAACTTCGGCGGAGTTGAGGAAACCGTCGTGACACGTACAGAATATCCCCTCGAAAAAGCCCGCGAGGCACTCTCCGGCGAAACAATCGCAGTAATCGGATACGGAGTTCAAGGCCCGGGACAGAGCCTAAACCTCCGCGACAACGGATTCAATGTGATAGTCGGCCAGCGCCCCGGCAAGACATACGACAAAGCCGTGGCCGACTGCTGGGTACCCGGCGAAACCCTTTTCAGCATAGAGGAAGCCTGCCGCCGTGGCACAATAATAATGTGCCTGCTGTCTGACGCCGCCGTGCTCAGCGTGTGGCCCACAATCAAAGCCAATCTCAAACAGGGCGACGCGCTTTATTTCTCGCACGGATTCGCCATCACATGGAACGACCGCACAGGCGTGGTGCCTCCTGCCGACGTCGACGTGATAATGGTCGCCCCCAAAGGCTCGGGAACCACAGTTCGCAGCCTTTTCCTTGAAGGACGCGGCATAAATTCGTCGTATGCCGTGGAGCAGGATTATACCGGGCGCGCACTCGACCGTACCATAGCACTCGGCATAGGAATCGGTTCGGGCTACCTGTTTGAAACAACCTTTGCCCGCGAAGCCACGAGCGACCTTACCGGCGAGCGAGGTGCGTTGATGGGCGCAATCCAAGGGCTGTTCGCGGCCCAGTACGAGGTTTTGCGCGAACACGGCCACACCCCCTCCGAGGCTTTCAATGAAACCGTGGAGGAACTTACCCAGTCGCTTATGCCGCTGTTTGCGGCAAAAGGCATGGACTGGATGTACGCCAACTGTTCCACGACAGCGCAACGCGGCGCCCTCGACTGGATGACGCCTTTCCACGATGCCATAAAGCCTGTGATGGAGCTGCTGTACGACAGCGTTAGCAGCGGTCGTGAGGCCCAGATCGCCATTGACGCCAATTCGCGCCCCGACTACCGCGAAGGCCTTGAAGAGGAGCTGCGCCGGATGCGCGAAAGCGAGCTATGGCGCACCGCCGAAACAGTGCGCAAACTCCGCCCTGAAAACATATAACTTACCAAACGGCTCCGCTGCGACTCAATGGCAACGGAGCCGTTTTCGCTTTACACAATAGAGCTGCCGATATGCCGTTATTACATTGAACAGGCACGAACTTATTGCGCTATCTCTATGCTCTTAGTTATTGCAAAAAGACGTTCGATGTATTAACTTTGCATACGCAAATGCTATCTTCCCTTACATACAGAATTATCGGCACAATATTGCTCGCAGGCGCCATGGTGCAACCGCTGAACGCTCAGGACGGCGGCTCTACGGCATATAACTTCCTCAACGTCACCTCGTCGGCAAAAATATACGGACTCGGAGGCGTCAACATAAGCCTTGTCGATGACGATATAAACGTTATCGACCAAAACCCGGCACTGCTCGGAAGCGAGATGAGTAACACCGCGAGCGTCAACTATATGCGCTATCTCGGCGGTTCCAACTTTGCCGGTGCCCGCTACGGACGCTCAGCAGGAGAACGCGGAGCATGGGCCGCTTCCATACAGTACTTCGGCTATGGCTCGATGAAGGAAACGCTACCCGACGGTTCCGTTGTAGGTTCATTCTCGCCCAAAGACGTGGCTTTCGGCGGCACATATTCCCACGACATCACGAGCCGTCTGCGCGGCGGCATAGCTCTCAAAGCCCTTTACAGCGGCTATGCGGAATACTCTGCTTTCGCCATCGCCACCGACCTCGGCATCAACTACTACGATTCCGACCGTGACCTTTCGCTGTCGGTAGTACTTGCCAATCTCGGAGGACAGGTCAAGCGCTTCAATCAGGCTTACGACCGACTGCCATTCGACGTAAGACTCGGCTGGAGCCAGACTTTCGGCACATTCCCCGTGCGCTTCTCTGT
This sequence comes from uncultured Muribaculaceae bacterium, assembly GCA_910579035.1. Taxonomy (GTDB): domain Bacteria; phylum Bacteroidota; class Bacteroidia; order Bacteroidales; family Muribaculaceae; genus CAG-873. The sequence goes on from CAJTSR010000015.1 coordinate 44,516, forward strand.
CACTGCATGGAATCTCACAAAATGGAAGCTACCCTACTTTGAAACCGGCGACGGCAGCAACTCAGCCACAGCCGTGCTAAAAGAAGGATTTATGTCGAACCTATTCCGCCACCTTGTGTTCGGCGCAGACCTTGTGGCTCATCCCAACTACTACATATCGCTCGGGTACAACTACAAGACACGCACGGATATGAGCACGTATTCACGAAATTTCCTATCGGGATTCTCGCTCGGAGCGGGCCTGAAAGTGAAGAGTTTCGGATTCGGGATAGCGTTTGCCCAGCCTCACAGCGGAGGAAGCACCTTTATGCTAAATTTAGGATTAAATATCGACGAAATACTCTGAAACAGTGGAACAGACACAACACTCCCCCATAATAATAGCCATCGACGGCTTCTCCTCTTCGGGCAAAAGCACCATGGCCCGCCGCCTCGCGGCAACCGTGGGTTACCGTTATCTTGACACAGGCGCAATGTACCGCGCGGTGACACTCTACGCCCTCGACCACGGTCTTTTTCTTCCGGACAGCACTCCCGACACCTCTGCCATCATAGCGGCGTTGCCGTCGATACACATCGACTTCGCCGTACAGCCCGACGGCACTCAGCACACCCTGCTCAACGGCAAGGACGTCGAAGCAGAAATACGGCGCCTGCGTGTGTCGGAAGCCGTTTCGCCGGTAGCCGCCATCGCCGAGGTACGCCACGCCATGGTGGCCAAGCAGCAGGAGCTGGGGCGCGACAAAGGCATAGTTGTGGACGGCCGCGACATCGGCACGGTTGTTTTCCCCGATGCAGAGCTGAAAATATATGTAGACGCCTCGGCCGAAACACGTGCACGCCGGCGCTTCAAGGAAATGGTGGAGAAAGGCGCCGCAGTGAATTATGAAGAAGTGCTTGCCAACGTGGTACACCGCGACCATATCGACTCGACCCGCGCCGAAAGCCCCCTGCGCCGTGCCGACGACGCCATAGCTCTCGACAACTCCGAGATGACACTCGAGGAGCAGGACGCTTGGCTTTTAGAACAATTCCGACGCGCGGCAGGATTATGACTGAAATAGAGATCGACAGCGAGTCGGGCTTCTGCTTCGGGGTGGTGACTGCCATACGCAAGGCGGAAGAAGAACTTGCCAAGAGCGGGACACTGTTCTGCCTCGGCGACATTGTGCACAACTCGGGCGAGGTGGAAAGGCTGCAGGACAAGGGACTACGAACTATCACCCACGACGACCTCTCGCAGTTGCGCAACGTGAAAGTACTCCTGCGCGCGCACGGCGAGCCGCCTTCCACATACCGCACAGCATCGGCCAACGGCATAGAGATAATCGACGCCACATGCCCCGTGGTGCTGAAGCTGCAACAACGCATAAAGGCTCTTTACGACAATTCCGAGCCGGACGAACGACCGCAGATAGTGATATACGGCAAAGTAGGCCATGCCGAAGTCAACGGGCTGGTTGGCCAGACCGAGGGCCATGCAATCGTGGTGGAAGACATCGCCGGGCTCGACCTCGTAGACTTCGGGCGCCCCGTGGCGCTATACTCGCAGACAACGAAATCGCTCGAAGGATTCAACGCCATAATAGCCGAAATAGAACGCCGAATGCAGCCCGGAGTAGAGTTCCGCTACTTCGACACAATCTGCCGCCAAGTATCGAACCGCGTAGACCGTCTGCGACGCTTCGCCCGTGGCAAAGACGTGGTATTGTTCGTGGCCGGAGCCAAAAGCAGCAACGGTAAAATATTGTTCGGGCACTGCCTTGACGAAAATCCGCGCACGCACCTTCTCGCCGACGAAAGCGGGCTGCGCGGCGAATGGTTCGACGGCGCCTCCACAGTGGGGATATGCGGAGCCACTTCCACCCCGCGCTGGCTGATGGAGCGTGTGCGCGATTCGCTCGCCAATCTCCTGCAATGAAAGACTTCATAGCGATCGACGTAGAAACTGCCAACGAACAGCCTTCGAGCGTGTGCGCCATAGGCGCCGTGAAGGTGCGCGACGGCATCGTGTGCGACAGCCGTTACACCCTCGTCTGTCCCGAACCGAACTATTATAAATATTTCTGCACCCGTGTGCACGGCCTTTGCGACGACGATACTTGGAACGCTCCCTCTTTCGGCACCGTATGGGCAGAGTGGGAGGAATGGTTCGAAGGGCTGCCCATGGTAGCCCACAACGCTCCATTTGACAGCCGTTGCATAGCGGCAGCATGCCGTATATACGGCCTTGACAAGCCGGAAATATGGCTCGACACCCTTGCAGAGGCACGCCGCAGCATACCCCGGGGAATGCTTGCGTCAAAATCGCTTGACAGCCTGTGCGATTTTTTCGGCATACCGCTTGAATGCCACCACAACGCGCTCGACGACGCCCTTGCCTGCGCCAAGTTAGGAATAATACTACTATGAAAATCATATTGTACACCCTCGTCTGCGCCGCCGTCGCGCTCAGTGCCTGCAACAATTCCGACGCTACCGAAGCCGAGATGGAACTTGCGCGCGCCACAGGGCGCGCCGACGCAATGAAGGCCGTGGTGGAAGACTCAGGCTCCATGCCTCGCGAACGCGCCATATTCGCCATTCGCGGCCGCGAAACGATGCTCCGTGACGCCGGATTTACCACCTGCGCAGACATATACATCTCCGAAGCTGAAAAAGTGCTTCGCGACAGCTTGGTCATAGAATAACGGTTCACTTAATAATTTCTGTTAAACTATACTCTCATCGCAATAGGCTTCCGCAACCAAACACGGTACTGAGGCGTTGTAATCATATACCGACTAACGCTTTAACTATTGTAGAGATGAAGAACTTAGCCAACGGACTTTTCCATATCGTTACCATCGACGAACGCACACCGCGCTGCGGAGGCATACTCGTGGCAGAGCCTTTTCTGAAAGACAACTACTTCAGCCACGGCGTTGTGTCGCTTATCGACTATCTGCCCGAAGAAGGAGCCACAGGGATAGTAATGAACAACCGCACGGACTATATGCTCTCCGACCTCCTTGAAGGCACGCAGCCCGAAGTAGACCTGAGAGTATTCTGCGGCGGCCCCCTGGGTCTTGACAGGCTGTACTTCGTGCATACATTGGGCAGCGATATAGTACCCGGAGCACGCGAATACTCGCCGGGACTGTACGTCGGCGGTGATTTCGACGCCGTACTCGACTATATCAACTGCGGATTCGACACCGACGGCATAATACGGTTCTTCATAGGCTATTCCAACTGGGCGCCCGGGCAGCTTGAGCGCGAAATACGAGAAGGCACATGGGCACAGGCTCCGAGTACAGATTTTGACGCAGACATACTCCGGGACGAAGCCGACAGCTACTGGCACCGCGCCGTGCGCACACTCGGCGAGGCATACCGCCCGTGGCAGCTGCTGCCACGCACCCCCTCGCATAACTAAATGCCGCTGAATGCCATATGCCGTAACAGATTCGCGGTAATAAAGATTTTTTAGCGCTGAGGTGGCGCGTAATGTCGTGGAAAATGGTTAATTTTGCAGGTACGGACAGTGGCATACTCCGTCCGCCACTAACAAGACTATTAACTAACATATCAATTACCCTATAAGAGATGACAATCGACAATTTTGACTTCAAGGGCAAAAAAGCTATCGTACGCGTAGACTTCAATGTGCCTCTGGATGAAAACGGCAACATCACCGACGATACCCGTATCCGCGGAGCTCTTCCCACCCTCAAAAAAATACTCGCCGACGGCGGCTCGCTTATCATAATGAGCCATATGGGCAAGCCCAAAGGCAAGGTTAACCCCAAATTCTCCCTCGGCCAGATTAAGGACGCCGTAGCCAAGGCTCTCGGAACCGACGTGGCTTTTGCCGACGACTGCATGGCGGCAGCCGACATGGCAGCAGCCCTCCAGCCCGGTCAGGCACTCCTGCTCGAAAACCTTCGCTTCTATCCCGAAGAAGAAGGCAAGCCCGTGGGCATCGACAAAGAAGATCCCGCATACGAGGCTGCCAAGAAAGAAATGAAAGAACGCCAGAAAGAATTTGCAAAGAAACTGGCTTCTTACGCCGACGTATATGTGAATGATGCTTTCGGCACCGCACACCGCCGTCACGCTTCCACAGCAGTGGTTGCCGATTACTTCGATGCCGACCACAAAATGCTCGGCTACCTTATGGAAAAAGAAGTAAAGGCCGTAGACAATATCCTCAAAGATATCCGTCGTCCGTTCACCGCCATCATGGGTGGCTCGAAGGTATCGACAAAAATCGGTATCATCGAAAACCTTATGGACAAGGTTGACAACCTGATTCTCTGCGGCGGTATGACCTACACCTTCGCCAAAGCCATGGGCGGAAACGTGGGTATATCCATCTGCGAAAACGACAAACTCGACCTCGCTCTCGACATTATGAAGAAAGCGAAAGAAAAAGGCGTGAACCTCGTTCTCGGCACCGACTGTGTTGCCGGCGACGCATTCAGCAACGACGCCAACACTCAGATCTGCTCTGTAATGGAAATTCCCGAAGGCTGGGAAGGCCTTGACGCAGGTCCCAAAACCCGCGAACTCTTCACTGCCGCAATCGTTCCTTCCAAGACCATTCTCTGGAACGGCCCTGCAGGCGTGTTTGAATTCGACAACTTCACAGCCGGCAGCCGCGCTATCGCTGATGCCGTTGTTGAAGCTACCAAGAACGGCGCCTTCTCCCTCGTGGGCGGTGGCGACTCTGTAGCCTGCATCAACAAGTTCGGCCTTGCCGACGAAGTTTCCTATGTATCGACCGGCGGCGGCGCCCTGCTCGAAGCCATCGAAGGGAAAGTTCTTCCCGGCGTAGCCGCTATCAAAGGCTAATCCATAACTGCATACAGCAATGGCGGAGGACGCAAATCTTTTTGCGTCCTCCTCTTGTTATAATTTACGATTATGACTGACGACAAAGCTTTTTTCAACTGGGTGGAGGAACACCGCACAGATAATCCGTCGACGCTACGGCTAAAATACGGCAACAAAAAGGAGCCTATCGACTACGCCGATGCCATTCTACAGATAGAATGCCGTAAAAAATTCGGCAAAAAGCTTGCCGACACACTCGCGGCATTCCCCGAATTCTACTTCCCGTCGACACTCTCCGGAGAGCAATCCACCTCCGATCGTCTGGCAGAGTATCACACTTCGCTCGTGCCGGAAGGCCTGGCGGCTGCCGACCTCACGGCAGGGCTTGGTATCGACGTGCTGCATATCGCCGCCAGAGCATCGAATGTTACAGCCATCGAGCGCAACGAACAGCTCGTGGAAGCATTGCGATACAATGCGGCCGGATTGCATGCCACCAATGTCAGTGCCGTCAATGCGGACTGCCGGGAATGGCTCGACGACGCCGTTGAAAAAGGAGAACATTTCGGAGTGATATTTATCGACCCTGCAAGACGCGCCTCAGACGGAAGCCGTGTATTCGCCCTCGCCGACTGCGAGCCGAACATCATAGAAATGTTGCCAAAACTGAAAAGAGTATGCGAGCTCCTCATTGTCAAGATGTCGCCGATGCTCGACATCAGCCACACTGTTTCCGAGCTGAACCCCTTCTCAGTGATAGCTCTCGGCACTCCTACCGAATGCAAGGAGATTCTCGCTATAGTAGATTTCAAAGAGCCTAAAGGGCAACCTATTATCGAGGCTGTCACCCTGACTCCGACAGGAGTGTCGACATTCGCGTTCACAGCAAAAAAGGAGGCAGAGTCACCAATGACGGCCGGAACACAGCCATCGCCCGGAGAATATATCTACGAGCCCTATCCGGCTCTGATGAAGAGCGGCGCGTTCAAAACCATTGCTGCGGCATACGGCGTCGGCACATTCCACGCCAACACCCGATTGTTCCATTCTGCTGAAATAATTGAGAATTTTCCCGGCAACCGCTACGAGATAATAGAAGTGATGCCATACTCGTCGGGGGTCATAAAACGCTTCAAAAAGCGTTATCCCGCAGCCGGAGTGGCTGTACGCAATTTCGGCATGAGTGCCGAAACGCTGAGAGCCAAGCTCGGCATAGCCGACGGCGGCTCGCTGCGTCTTTACGGCATTACGGATTCTGCCGGTGAGAGATTGCTTATCCTCACCAAAATCTGAGAAAGCAGAGAATGGCGATCGTCGTTGAACAGCCGTACAAGGTGCGGCTTGGGTTCATCAGGTGAAACCACGTATTCCTGAGCCTCAATACGGGCCTCGACCTGCTCTCGCGTCATAGCATTGCGGTTCATCACGCGCTCAACCCGCATGTCGTGAGGCGCCTCTACCCTCCACTCCTCATCGACAAGGCGGTTCAGACCGCTCTGGAACAGTATGGCCGTTTCTACAAATAAAAGTCGGCCCGCCAATGTCTGCGCCCACTCTGCTATACGCTGCCTTACGGCTCCGTGAACTATCGAATTGAGTATTTCAAGCTTCTCAGCGTCGGCAAACACAATCTCGGCAAGGCGCCTGCGGTCAATACTGCCGCCGCATACAGCGGATTCGTCTATTTCGATGGCAATACGGCGCTTTATATCGCAGTCCGCGTCCATCAAAGCCTTGGCCTCGCTGTCGCAGTCAAACACAGGATAGCCCATCGCTCTGAGAACACGGCACACTACCGATTTGCCTGCGCCTATGCCTCCGGTTACCGCTATCAGCATGCTATAATTTCTCTATTATGTACTCGGCACTGTCGGCCGACAGATGCACATTCTGCAAATTAGACGGCACATCGCGCAGTCGCAGCTTCATCATAGGCGAACCGTTGCGCTTAATGCCCCTGTAATCGGCAACCACCCTGAAATGCGGGTCGCTTGTGGTATACAGGCTCATAGGAATCATATAGAACACGTCGATCTGCGCCGGGAAGGTGATCAGCTTTATATCGTGGGGAACATTGACCGGCTCAATCACCACCTTGCGGCTTTTGAATATGAGCGGTTCGACCTCGATAGAAACATCTATGCTGTCCGGCACCACCCTCGAACGCGACGGCCCGACGAGGCGAACACGCCGCGTGGTGCTCTCATCAAGACCGGTAAGGCGCACCGGCTCGGTTGTCACGGCATTGAAACGGTCGGGCAAGGCAGCCCCCGGTGCCATATATACCCTTACGGTGTCAACCGACGTCTTAGGACGCCCTTTCACAGCCGCCTGCGGCCCTGTAGTCACCTTGTAATCGACATTGACCGGCAATGCGAATCCCGGGTGCGAGGTATAAGGTATGGCCAGCGAGTCGGGATATACCACGCTCACCTGCGCGCCGCCGGCAGCGCTTCTGGCGAGTCCTTTAAGCTCCGTGGTGCTAAGATGCAGGAAGCCACCCGAACGATAGGCGCGGAAATCGATATTCACGGCAGGCACGCTGCCGAGGGTCATCTTCAGCAATTGCGTGCCCCGGGCCCGAAGACTCACATTAAGAGCTTCGGGTCCGGGGCTTATGAGTGTTATAGAATCAGGGACATGGGTTATACGGACGGGCATGCGCACATCGTACTGTTCTTCCTCGTTCAGCGACAATACCAGCCATAAAAAAGCCGATATCATTAAAAAGAGGAGGAACATAAGCGCATTGCGCCCGCGCGCCGAACGCACGATAACGCCTAAGCGCTCGAACCAACGCCGGAAGCCGCCCGTGGACGCCATATCCGCACAGAATTATTTCTGCTTGTTGGGGTCGTTCTGGCCGTTGGCGTCTTCGGCGATAGGAGTCACGCAGTTCTTGTCGACGCGAATCTGCACATCGCGGTCCACTTCCACTATCACGCTTGTTTCGCGCACTTCGCGCACAGTTCCGTAGATACCGCCGTTGGTAACTACCTTGTCGCCCTTCTTGAGGGCTTCGCGCATAGCTTTAAGTTTTTTCTGCTGTTTCTGCTGCGGACGAATCATGAAGAAGTAGAACACCACGAAAAGTGCCACTATCATCAGGATGCTGCCCATACCGCCCTGCGCTGTGTTAAGGAGAATGAAATTCATATCTTTCTGTAATTTGAAGTTTCTTAGAGTATGTTTACTCTTAATTTATTTTTTTGTTATAACGCCTTCCTCGCCAAGTTTCTTGACAACCGAGTATAAAATACCGTTGACAAAGGAGCCGCTGCGAGCGGTGCTGTAGTCGTTGGCTATCTCGATGTACTCGTTGAGAGTAACAGGCAGAGGAATGGACGGATAATTGATAATTTCGGCTATCGCTGCCATCATTATCACTATATCCATATAGGCGAGGCGCTCTGTGTCCCACTGGGTGGTATCGATGAAACCATCGATCAGCGCGCGGTATTTGTCGCGGTTCTGAATCACGAACTCGAACAGTTCGGCTCCGAAAGCCTCGTCGTCTTCGTTCATAAACTTGGGAAGCAGCTCTATGGAACCGCCGGAGCATGACCCGGCGAGTTCCTCGCCATCTTCCTCGGTGGCGCTGTCGTTGTCAAGTGAAGCATACGAACGCCTCATGGTCTTGAGGGCAAACGTGCTCATAATCGCGATGTCGTCGTTCCAGAACACCGACATCGTTTCCATCGTGTCGGCGAGCTCGTCGGAGGGGAAGACTATTGTCTTCATAATGTCGCGCCAGAAAGCGGCATCGCGGGCAAAATCGCCGGGTTCGCTTTCCATATATTCCTTATATGCGTCGCTGGCCGTTATCAAGTCAAGCAGCGATGCGAACAGCAGGTCGCTGTCGCGCCATGAGGCCGGGTCGGCTTCGGGATGTTCGTCGACATACTCTTTCAGCGCCTCGCAGTTTTCAAGCATTCGCACATAGAGGTTGTCGACAAAGCGAAGGTTCGGGTTGAGGTCTTCCGGCGTGGGAAGATACTTGTGCTTGGCCTCGTCGAGCCGCTGCTCCTGAAGGCGGGTTATGCCCAACGGCAGCAGAAGCAAGGCGTGGTATAAATCATATGCCAGAGTAAGCGATTTGTCGAGGTCGGCACGCGCCTTGAGATATGTCGCTCTCGTGTCGTCGAAAGTCGAAAGAGTGCTTACCAGCATCTTCACGCCCATATCGAAGCCTACATGGCTGAAAGCTTCGTCGCGGCGCAACACGCGCTCCACACCCTTGTGCTTGCGCACGACAGTGGAGAAAACAGTGTTCCAGAAAGCCACGTCGTCGGCCATCTGCAACTTGCGCTTGCGCTTGTAATCCTTATAGACGGCAGAGTCTGCCACGGCTGTGGCAAGGTCTGTCACACAGGTGTCGAATTTGGCAAGACGGTCGCGATTTTTAGCCAGCAATAACGCCATGGCCGGGTCATCGCGCAGGGCACGTCCGATACGGTTTTTCTTCAGAGCGGCGTCTGCTTCCAAAACCACGCCGGCACCCGGACCCAGAGGCACGGAGCTGAGCTTGAGAAGGAGTATGAGGAGATCGAGATAAACCGAATATGCGAATTTACGGTCGCTGGAGCCGTCGGTGGCGGCGGGTGGTGTTTCGAGTTTGAAATCGTTGCGCGTCAACAGATATGAATATAGAATCTGGACGGTTTTGATTCTTATTAAACTACGGTTTATCATATTTTAAATGTTCTAACCTTTCGTATTATCGAATGCAAAGGTAAGCAAATTTCTCAAATAATAGCTATACGTGCGCTCAAAAACGCCTGCACGGCATTTCGCATCCTGCAGTATGGCTATTTTTCCGCAAGCGGATTCCAGCCTTGCGCACGGAGGGTTATTTCGCCGCCGTCGCGTGTTATCATCGCGCAACCGGCCTCAGGCTTGCACACATAGCCTATCACTTTGACGCCTTCGAGCTTGGTCACCTTGTCGTGGTCCGACAGAGGAACAGTGAACAGCAGTTCATAATCCTCGCCGCCGTTGAGAGCCGCGGTCACAAGGTTCATATTAAGCTCTTCGGCCATCACGGCAGTCTGGTAGTCAATGGGTATTCTGTCCTCGTACACACGGCAGCCTGTGCCCGAAGCCTTGCATATGTGCATCAGCTCGGAAGAAAGGCCGTCGCTGACGTCCATCATCGAAGTAGGCACTATGCCGTTTTTTTCGAGAGCATCAACAATGTCTTTGCGAGCCTCAGGCTTGAGCTGGCGCTCCACGAGGTATTCTTTCCCTGCAAAATCAGGCTCGAAGTCGGTCTGACCGGCAGACGCCACCTTTTCGCGTTCAAGAAGCTGAAGTCCCATATATGCCGCGCCCAAATCGCCGCTAACGCATATAAGGTCGGTATCGCGGGCACCGTCGCGCCCTACCGCCTTACCTTCTGCCACCTCGCCGATACAGGTTATGGAAATAACAAGACCCTGATGCGATGCCGAAGTGTCGCCTCCCACGATATCCACTCCGTATACCTCGCAGGCAAGGCGTATGCCGTCGTACAGTTCCTCGATATGCTCCACGGTGAAACGGCGTGATATTCCGAGCGACACGGTGATTTGCTTCGGACGGCCGTTCATGGCATATATGTCTGAAAAATTGACAACGGCAGCTTTGTACCCAAGATGCTTCAGAGGCACATAAGTAAGGTCGAAGTGCACGTTTTCCAACAGTAAGTCGGTAGTTACCAGCGTATCTTTCCCGGCGGGATAACGGAGAACGGCACAATCGTCGCCCACAGCCTTGAGTGTGGAATCGTTTGCGGGCTTAAGCCCTTCTGTAAGACGGTCAATCAGGCCAAATTCGCCCAATTCGGATATTTCCATATAGATATCTTTTCAATTGCGGATTGAGGACTGATGGCATTCCACCAATCCTCAATCCTTGATTTTTCACATAAGGCAGGCTGCCATCAGCAGCGTTCCACCATCGATACCATCAGTGCCTCCACTGTGGGCTGCGCCTTGAGTGCGGCCTTCTGCACTTCCTCGTGCGAGGGAACCTCGGTTATATCCTTTCCTCCAAGGTCAGTGATAACTGAGATGCCGAACACGCGCATATCGGCGTGGCGAGCAACTATAACTTCGGGAACGGTGGACATGCCTACGGCATCGCCTCCGATTACACGGAAATATTCATATTCGGCAGGGGTTTCAAATGTCGGACCGGTAGTTCCAACGTATACACCGTGCATCAGGCGCATGCCTTTTTCCTGACCGATGGCGTCGGCCAAGGCCACGAGTTCTTTCGAGTACGGCTCTGTCATGGCAGGGAAGCGCGGGCCGAGCTCTTCATAGTTTTTGCCACGCAACGGATTTTCGGGGAAGAGGTTGATGTGGTCGGTGATTATCATCACGTCGCCTACCACAAATTCCTTGTTCATACCTCCGGCCGCATTGGATACGAACAGGGTTTCCACGCCGAGTTCCTTCATAACACGGACAGGGAAAGTGACTGTTTTCATGTCATATCCCTCATAGTAGTGGAAACGACCCTGCATCGCCATCACGCGTTTGCCACCCATGGTGCCGAAGATAAGATTGCCGCTGTGGCCCTGAACTGTCGACACGGGGAAGTTCGGTATTTCGGAATACGGGATATAGAGTTTTTCGTCGATATGGTCCACGAGCGAACCGAGCCCCGTGCCGAGGATAACGGCAACCTTGGGCATCTCGCCGCCTACGCGCGAGCGCAGAAATTCGGCTGTTTGTTTGATTTTTTCGAGCATGGTAAGCTTGTTTAGTGTTGTGTGCTTTTATGAAACGTAATATTACGGCAGCGGGTTCTCCGCGAAATAACATCAAACCTTGTTGATGTACTTCTCTATAACTTCTATTATGTCGGGGCCGCTGCCAAAAGCATCAAATTCCACCTTGACCGGCAGATAATATGTGGATGCTTTCAATTCGTGAGGGAAGTAAGGATTCGAGGCCAGACGCACGGCGTCTTTTTCGGTTGTCACTATTATCCGCTGAGCGCCTTTGAGGCTTTTGTAGCGGGTGAGTATGTGGTCGATATCCTTTTTAGAATAATTGTGGTGGTCGGGAAACACATCGACCTTTACTTTTGCCTCGAAGCTCTTAAGTTTGAGTACGAAAGGCTTGGGATTGCCGATGCCGGCCACGGCGAGAATCGAATCGCCGGGCGTTAGCCAGTCGAGATACGGAACCGCGGTAGCCATATCCGGAAAAACAGGTTCAAGAGCCTGATAGGAGTAGTGGGAGAAGAAAAGATCCTGCGCGGGGAAGAGGTCGTACTCCTTCGTCACAAGCCGGTAGTTGAGCGGGCTCAGACCTTCGGGACATTTGGAAACCACCACTATGTCGGCTCTGTTAATGCCACGGTAAGGCTCACGGAGCCGCCCGTAAGGCAGCATGCTGTCTTTATATATGGGGTGGTTGTATTCGGTAACGAGGATAGTGACCGTGGGCTTGACGTAGCGATGCTGGAAGCCGTCGTCAAGCACTATAAGGTTGATGCGCGGATCGAGCCTGCGCAGCTCGTTGATGCCGTACACCCTGTCTTCGCACACAGCCACAAGCACTTCGCCGCCGAACTTATGGTATATCTGGTATGCCTCGTCGCCGACATCGCGCGGCGTGCTGTTGCGTCCGGCCATTATGAAGCCTTTCGTTTCACGGCGATAACCGCGCGACAGCACCGCCACCCGGCGGTTCTTGCGGAATGCCCCGGCTATATATTCTACCAATGGCGTCTTCCCGGTGCCGCCCACGGCAAGATTGCCCACGCAGACTATCGGAATGTCGAACCGCGCCTCCTTAAGAACCTTCCAGTCGAAAAGCTTATTACGGGTATAGGTTATCGCGCCGTATAGCTTCGAGCACGGCAGCAATATGAGTTTCGACAAGAAAGAGCCTCGACGCATTATTTACAATCTGGTTTCGAGTTCTATTTAACCTCTATTTTCTCCATACGAGCCTGAACGGGATTCATCGTGCGGATTTTTTTCACCACGCGAAGAGCCTGCGCCGTTTCTGCATCGAAAGGACTCTCGACATTGAGTTTGGCCTTGGCCTCTGTAAATTCTTCGGAATTACGGAGAATGGTCATCCACATCTTCTCCTCGGCCTTTGGATAGGACACCACGTCGGCTTCACTCATATCAAGGTCGGCAGCCATAGCGCGCACGGCTGTATGGAGCGAGCCTATGCGGTCAACAAGTCCGAGCCTTATGGCATCGGCGCCAACCCACACACGGCCTTCCGCAATGGCTTTGACAGAATCGATATCCATACCACGGCCTTCGGCCACACGGGAGGTAAAGAGGTCGTAGATATTCTCCACGTTGCGCTGCATCGCCGCGTGCAACTGCGGCGACATCGGCCCGGTAATAGTCATCGGCATACAGTTGGCATTGCTTTCCACTGTCGAGAAGTTTATGCCAAGCTTGCCGGAGATAAGACCAGAGGCATCAGGAATCATACCGAACACACCGATAGAGCCTGTAAGCGTGGTTTTGTCGGCAAATATGCTGTCGGCGCCACAGCTTATATAGTAACCGCCGGAAGCGGCATAGTCGCCCATCGACACATAGAGCGGTTTGTCCTTGCTTTTGAAATATTCCAAAGCCTCCCATATCTGTTCGGAAGCGAAAGCGCTACCGCCGGGAGAGTTGACTCTGAACACCATTCCGGCAACCTTGTCGTCATCGGCAAGAGCGGTAATATGCCCCACCATGTCGGGGCCTACGATTCCCTCGCTGCCACTGTCGGAAATATCGCCCACTGCGTAGAGAAGCGCGATATGCTTATCCGACCGACCGAACAGCTTGTCGGCAGACTTGGCCTGCACATAAGCGGCCACGTCGATAAAACGGACATCCTTGTCGCTGTCATATCCAAGCCGGCTGCGGATCATATCGTCAATCACACGTTCGTAAGCAAGCTCTGTCACAAGTGAATCAGCAACGAAGCTGGCTGCCGGACGGGTGTATATATACTGTGTGGCCATTGTATTCACGCTGTCGAGTGCCATACCGCGGTTTGCCGCGATATTCCCGGCCACGAAATTCCAAATAGTGTCGCAGTACTGTTTCATCTGTCGGCGCGCAGGCTCGCTCATTTCCTTAAGCACAAAAGGCTCCACAGCGCTCTTGTAGGTGCCAACCTTTATAATCTGCATTTTCACGCCGAGCTTGTCGAGCAGGCCGGTGAAGAAAGGCGTCGAACCGCCAACCCCGTGAATGTCGACACTGCCCACAGGGTTGAGGACGAGCTCGTCAGCCGTGGTGGCAAGCATATAGTCGCCCTGTGTATAGCTGTCGGAATAGGCAAAAATCCATTTTCCTGCTTCCTTGAAATCAAGCAATACTTCAAGCAGTTCTTCACGGGAGGCATATCCCATCGAAGCTCCGCCACACTTGATATAGATTCCCTCTATTTTATCATCGTCAGCGGCCGTGCGAACTGCCTGCAACATCTCTTCTAAAGTCGGAGAGCCAAGCTCGCCCTGCTGTATGAAATCGATAAACGACGACGGCTGATAGCGCTCCTGCACTACCCCGCTCAGATCAAGCACAAGCACGGACTCTTTTCCGACCTTGACGGTGGTTTCTGCCGCAGACTTGCCAAGCGCGGCTGCCACAATCATAGTACCGGCCACCACAAGAAGGGCTATCGAAATCCACAAGCCGGCCATAGTGCCGAGCATCGAAATAAAAAAGCGTTTCAACATCTCCCGCTTAAATGCAATTATGTTATTATAAACTAAGTCAATTCATTAGGCAGCACATACGCCATAATATGCGCACAAGCAGCCATATGTCCTACAAAATTAATAATTTTTGCAAGACTTTCGCGCACTTTTATCATAAATTAAATAAAATGGGCGCACAAAACACATCTTTCTGCCCGATTTTCCATACCGCCACAGACAGGGAGGCACACAAAAAGACGAACGCACTACCGCCAAATTGGCAGAGGGCGCCCACATACAGGAATGGCACAGATATTGCGTAAGGCTTTATCGAAATACACACTCTCCCAAAAAACGGAAAACCAAAAAGAGTGTTTGCTTGTTAAATATATCAAATAATAGTTCACGATAATATTCAGCTATTGCATATTATGAATTTCAACAATTTCACCATTAAATCGCAGGAAGCCATACAAAAGGCCGTAGAGATAACACGGGCTGCAGGCACGCAGGCCATCGAGCCTGTATGCCTGCTCAAAGGCGTGATGGACGAAGGCGAAACCGTGGTCAACTTCATCTTCCAGAAGATAGGAGCCAACGCCTCCGCCGTACAGCGGCAGGTCGAAGCCGAAATATCCGCCCTGCCCAAAGTGTCGGGGCAAGAACCATACCTAAGCCGAAGCTCGAACGACGTGCTTCAGAAAGCCCTTGACACCGCCAAAAAGATGGGCGACGAGTATGTGACGCTCGAAGCTTTGTTGCTGGCAATCTTCGAGGTAAGCTCCCCTGCCGCCACCATACTCAAAGACGCCGGTCTGGGGCGGAAAGAACTCGAAGCAGCCATCGAAGAGCTACGCAAGGGCAAGAAAGCCACCGACCAAGGCGCTGAAGAAACATACAACGCATTGTCAAAATACGCTATAAATCTCAACGAACGCGCACGCGCGGGCAAACTCGACCCCGTGATAGGCCGCGACGAAGAGATACGCCGCGTGTTGCAGATTCTGAGCCGCCGAACAAAGAACAACCCCATGCTCATAGGCGAGCCGGGCACGGGCAAAACAGCCATTGCCGAAGGGCTTGCCCACAGAATAGTTCGTGGCGACGTTCCTGAGAACCTGCGCACAAAGCAGATCTACTCGCTCGACATGGGTGCATTAGTGGCAGGCGCGAAGTACAAAGGCGAGTTTGAGGAGCGGCTTAAAGCGATTGTCAACGAAGTGACGGGCGCCGACGGAGAAATAATTCTGTTTATCGACGAAATCCACACTCTTGTCGGAGCCGGCAAGGGCGAGGGAGCGATGGACGCCGCCAATATCCTCAAACCGGCACTCGCCCGAGGCGAGCTACGCAGTATCGGCGCGACCACGCTTGACGAATATCAAAAATATTTTGAAAAAGACAAAGCCCTCGAACGCCGCTTTCAGAAAGTGATGGTGAACGAGCCGGACGAAACAAGCGCCATCGCAATACTCCGCGGACTGAAAGAGCGCTACGAGAACCACCACAAGGTGCGCATACGCGACGAAGCGATTATCGCCGCCGTGCAGCTCTCGGAGCGATATATAACCGACCGCTTCCTTCCCGACAAGGCTATCGACCTCATCGACGAAGCCGCCTCCAAACTCAAGCTCGAGATAGACTCGGTGCCTCAGGCTCTCGACGACATAACCCGCCGAATCGCCCAGAAAGAAATCGAGCGCGAGGCCATCAAGCGCGAAGGAATGGACGACCGCGTGCGCGAGATAGAACGCGAGATAGCCGAGCTGCGCGAGGAAGAAAAGGAATATTCCGCCAAGTGGAAGGCTGAGCGCGAACTCATAAACCGCATACAGCAGGATAAAATCGACATCGAGCAGCTTAATTTCGAGGCCGACAAAGCCGAGCGCGAGGGCGACTATGCACGCGTGGCCGAAATACGCTATTCTCGAATATCCGAGAAGCAGAAGGACATCGAAACCGTGCAGGAGCAGCTACGCTCCATGCAGGGCGAGAAAGCTCTGATAAAGGAAGAAGTCGATGCAGAAGACATAGCCGACGTCGTATCGCGATGGACCGGCATTCCTGTCAACAAAATGGTTCAGAGCGAGAAAGAGAAACTGCTACACCTCGAAGAAGAGCTTCACTCCCGCGTAGTAGGCCAGGAGGAGGCTATCAGCGCCATAGCCGACGCCGTTCGCAGAAGCCGCGCCGGCCTCAACGACCCCAAACGCCCCATCGGTTCGTTCATATTCCTCGGCACCACCGGCGTGGGCAAGACAGAACTTGCCAAAGCACTGGCCGAATACCTTTTCGACGACGAGAATATGATGACGCGAATCGATATGAGCGAGTATCAGGAGAAGCACTCCGTATCGCGACTGGTGGGAGCGCCTCCGGGATATGTGGGCTACGACGAAGGCGGACAGCTGACCGAGGCAGTGCGGCGCAAACCGTATTCGGTAGTGCTGTTCGACGAAATCGAGAAAGCACACCCCGACGTGTTCAACATACTGCTGCAAGTGCTCGACGACGGACACCTCACCGACAACAAAGGCCGCAGTGTCAACTTCAAGAACACAATTATAATAATGACGTCGAACATGGGGTCACAGCTCATTCGCGAAAATTTCGCCAAAATGACCGACAAAGACCGCGTGGAAACGGTAGAGAAAACCAAGAGCGAAGTTCTGGAAATGCTCAAGCAGACCATACGCCCCGAATTTCTGAACCGCATCGACGAAATAATAATGTTCACACCGCTCAACCGGCGTGAAATAGAGGAGATTGTAGGCCTTCAGCTAAAGAGCATACAAAAGATGCTCATGCACAGCTCAGGCATACAGCTCGACATCACCCCGGACGCACTGAGCTTCCTTGCCGACGAAGGTTTCGACCCCGAATTCGGCGCACGCCCGGTAAAAAGGGCCATACACCGCCTCGTTCTCAACCAGCTGTCGAAAGACATTCTGGCTCAAAAAGTAGACCGAAGCCGCCCCATCGTAATCGATGTGGAAAACAATGACCTCATATTCAAAAATTAAGTAAAAATGAAAAAGTATCTATTATCAATCTTAGCCGCGCTGCCGATGGTATTCGCATTCAGCGCCTGTAGCGATGACGACAACGATCTGCCCGACGTAGACTTCGACTTCACCTTTGAGAACGCGGTGGTTTCCGACGGCACAGTATATGTTGTTCAAGGAGAGGACTTTGAAATCACTTCAATCACCGTTACAAACAACGAGGCCGGAAAAGGCTGCGGCATCAGCTCGGCAACATATTACTGGGACTATGACTTCATAGGCACCTCCGTACAGCCGCCTTTCGGGTTTAAATTCATTGTAAGCGACGAAACACCCGTTGGCGAACACTCCCTCGAAATAAGCTGCCCCGTATTCGCTGTTGACAAATCGCTTGCAACAGCACTGATAGGATTTGACGTGCAAGTAGTGGCAAGTCCAGAGGAACTTCCCGATGACGGAACATCCGGCGCCCATGTCGACCCGAAAATAAGCGCCACCAACGACAAATAAGTACTCTCGAAACAGAATAACGCCGAATCGCGATTGTCGCAATTCGGCGTTATTCTGTTTCGAGGCCGCTCATTTATAATCCGGCTCTATGCTGTGGAGGTGCGCCTCGAATTTCGGAGGCGTTGCATTGGCAGGCATCTTAAGCGTAACGCCTTGCGCCCTCAGGACACTCTCCATATTGTTGGCATAATATTCTTCGTTCTCGAGGGCTTTCTTCCGATCCACTTTCTGATAGGAATCCTTGTTGTATACAGACCCTATACTGCCATCGTAATTTTCCAAACCTTTAATCTCGAAAGTGAAAGAATTGCCGCCGTCGGCCGAAAGAATCAGCCCGGGCAGGCCGCCAAGCTTCCACGGCCCGTCCTGCACAGGAATCTCCGGCGAGAACCACGCGCGCCAATGACGCCCGTGATAGTCGCATTCGGCAAGTATGCAATCGTAGCCGAGTACCGTCTTTACAGAATCGCCCGCTATGGTCCATTCCTGTTCGTGCAGTGGCTCGGAGTACACGCCCTGCTCGCCGCCCCATTTGCCATACACGGCAACGTTGCCATTTGCAAAGTTTTTTTCCACATAAGTGTAGACTGTTTTTCTTGGAGCATTGCCGCGCCTCATGTCAATTGAGATACTGCCGTCAGGACTCGTTGTCATCCACGCCGCCAGCTGCACCTCTTGCAGCTTCTTTTTGCCTTCGGGAGTGGAATCCATCGAATCGCAGTACTGGCTCATCTCATTGAAATAGAACGATCGATTCAAGCCGGACACAAGGGTCATCTCCTTAGATTTCACCGTGTCCGTAGCATGAAGATTGCGTGAAGTTTCAGTATAAACCGCCTTTATGTGTGCCTGCGCCATAACACCGCTAACGCCGACAGCCAACATGGCTAAAGATAAGATAGCTTTCATTTTTTAATTAATAATGATATCAAGAACTCGCGCCCACGGAGTTTCCGCTGCGACTCGAAAGAATTTAACTGATTGTAAGTTGTATAATTATATGATTTGGAATTCAATATATTATTCAGTGAGGCCGACAACTCAATGCGCTTGTTCAATTTATACACTATCTTGGTGTCAAAAAGAAGCACGTTCTTATAATTGCTTGCCGCGCCCGGCCTTGCAGATTGTCTGTCTGATGCAAGCTGGTTTCGGTAATGCTCGCCGAGTATTTCCCACTCCCATTTTCCATAGGGCCTGACGTTGAGCAGCAGCTCGTTCTCCATACTGCCGAGCCACGATGCCTTGTCCCCGTTCATAGACATACGGCTCGACGAATGATTAAACTTATAGTCAAAACTCAGCCAGCGCCATATTTCTCCACTGATTCTTATACCCGCAGACCAGGACGTGGCCACCGATTTGACCGAGCGGCTTTCGGATATAAGGTGCGAGCCGTTGCGGCTGAAAGATCCGTTGACATTCAAACTGCCCCGCATAAAATCGAGCGTCTTTCCGATTCTTCCGCTTGCCATAAAACTATCCCCGTCGTTTTTGGCATCGGAATAGGAATACACGATATAGTCGCCGTACAGCTGCTGCGCCATAGTGTATGGAAGATGCGTCCAGCCCTGCATCACGAAAGCATTGGCGAACAAGCCATTGCGAGTATGCTTATACGAAATCGAGGCAGACACGTTCTGCGACGTCGTGTTATAAAAATTATCTACCCCACTGCAAAACGACCGATAGTCTGTCATTATGAAAGCAGGGTGGATAAGATTGAGATTCATCGGCGAACGCCCCGTCCCGCCCCTCAGACCGACCGATACTTTATTGCTCGGCTTCCAATTAAGGCTCAAGGACGGCGAGAAATAAAACTCCGAACGATTTGCAATCGATTGGTCGAAAGCATAATGCGCGAAACTAACCGGAACGTTGAGCGTCACATTCACCTTCTTGACCCAATATTCAAATTTTGGCACGGCATACACCGTCAGATAATCGGTATTGACAACATTCCGCGTCAGCCCGGGCACTTCCGCCGGCATATCGGAAAGTTCCGTGTCGAGTTTGCGCACATAAGCTTTGACGCCGCCTTCAAGACTGAGCGTCAAACCCTTTATCGAAAATGCGTATGCGGCATTTTCGTGGGTGAAAAAAGCGTGGTCGCCTATATGCTGGCGCATACTATTAGCCCCCGTCGCCACCACGAGAGTCTGCGGCAGGGATTCCCATTCGTTCACACTTTGAAAGGTGACAAGGTTATTGTCCTTGAACCGCTTTATGAGCTTGAAATTATTGCACACATAGTAATTAGGCAACGATGCCGATTGGTCGTTGACCAAAGAGCCTGCCACACCGAGGCGCACCTTGTCCCAGTCGAGATTGGTCTGCAGGGTGTTGTTGATGAATGCCGTCTTCTTGTTCAGCTCGTATACAAACTTTCCCGAGAACGAATGCGTGCGGGAAACACCGCTGCGGTTTTCGGATACGACGCGGTTGCCGTCGTTCAGAAAATATGTCGTGACACTTGAAGCATCGGCCGATACGCGATCGAAGGAATAGTCGATCTGCGTCTTTAGCTCGCCTTGGCCGAGTTTCCACAAATTGTTGGTCGAACCGAGTACCGAACGGTTGAAAAGCGTGCGTTTACGGCTTAGATTCGGCACTCCGGGCAGCGACACACCCACATAAGGGCTTAGCTCCGTACCACGGCGCGAGCCAAAGAAATCGTATTTCTGGAGCGAGATATTCTCGCCGATGTTGTTGGTCTTTACCGTGCTTATATTCTGAAACGACGGCATCACAGCCATAGCGAACAACTCGCCGTCCCATATAGCGCCGCCGGGCTGGGCGGAATATCCCCCTCCGGCATCACCGTGGAAAGACCACGCTGCTTTAGCCTTATTCTTCAGTTTGAGGTTGATAGCGGCCTTGTCGGAAAAACTTATGCCGGACAGTACTTGCATGGGCTGGTGGTTTTCCATTACTTCCACCGCTCCGACATCTTCGTGGCTGATGCCGTTGGTGGCAATTCCGTATTTGCCGCCGAGCATGTCGGAGCCTTCGATATAGAACTTGTTTATGTCCTCGCCCTGATATTGTATCTTGCCTGATTTCTCTACGTTTATGCCCGGCATACGCTTGAGCACGTCGCCTATCGAGCGGTCCTGGTTCTGTGCGAAACTGCCGACATTGTATGTCACCGTGTCGCCTTGTTCTCTGATTCGCGCAGACTTGACCGTGACTTCCTTTAATATCGTAGTGCCCGGCTCCATGTAAACCGTCAAAGGGAACGACACACTGTCGAGTGCCACCGACTGCTTGGCAAAGCTCATCATCGACACCTCGAGGCGAGCACCGGCAAGCGCCGGCACCGACATCTCGAATGCCCCGTCCTGCTTTGAAACAGCGTATTTCTTTATTTTACCCTCTTTATCCCGAATTATAACCGAAGCCCCTGCCAAAGGCTCCTTGCCATCTTTTTCAAGAACTGTGCCGCGCACATCAACCTGCCCCGCCGCTGATAGCGCAAATGTGAAGTAAAGCAAATATGCGAGAATGTGTTTCATCGAAGGGCTGGATATGGTTGGTCAATATCTGCAAATATGAGGATTATATTCATACTAATTGCGTTGTATTGTGTTAAATTACCAAAACACTCGCACATTTGGGGTAATAAACAATAAACTGCTTATATTTGTATTAATTCAACAGGCATTGTACTAACAGCGATTTTTTCCTTATGCGACAGATTATAACACACTTTACCGACGACGACCTCTACAAGTTCACGATGTGCTGCGCCGTAATCGACAATTATCCGCGGGCGCAGGTGAAATACACCTTTGTGGACCGCGACAACACCGTGTATCCGCCGGGGTTCGGACTCGAACTCGAACGTCAGATCGCCCTCCTCGAAAATGTGACTGTCACCGAGGAAGAGATTGCCTTTATGAAACGTCGTTGCCCGTATATCCCGGTTTGGTTCTATACCTTCCTCAAAGGATTCAGATACGACCGCCGACAAGTAAAAGTCGCCCAAAGCTCCGACGGACACCTATCGGTGGAATTTGAAGGGCCGTGGAGCAGCACCATACTCTTGGAGGTCAAGGTGCTCGCGATAATTTCGGAGCTGTACTACGAAATGACAGGCCTGAGCCGGCAACTTGATTACGACGCATACTTTTCCAAAGCCCGCGAGAAGGCGTACCGCCTGATTAATGCAGGGTGCTACTTCAGCGACTTCGGCACACGGCGCCGTGCATCGTTCCAAGCACAGGACACCGCCGTCCGCGCAATGGCCGAATATTCGGCATCGGCAGGAGGTCCGGGAAGATTCACCGGCACGAGCAATGTGTACCTCGCGATGAAGTATGACCTCACCCCGATAGGAACCATGGCCCACGAACTGATTTGCGCGCTCGCCGGCATATACGGCCCCCAGATGGCAAACCATATAGCCATGCGCACCTGGACATCGACATTCCGGGGAGCACTCGGAACGTTCCTCTACGACACCTATGGCTGGGAGATTTTCAGCCTGAATTTCTCGGAGGATTTTGCAAACATGTTCAAGGGACTGAGGGTTGACAGCGGCAACAACCGCGACGAGCTTGACAAAATCATAGCCAAATATAATTCTTTTGGCATAGACGCTTCTACCAAGCAGGTGGTGTTCAGCAACGCGCTCAACACAGACACCGCCATAGAGCTACAGCGGTACGCCACGGGGAAATGCCTGCCGTCATACGGCATAGGCACCCACTTCACCAATGATTTCCCGGGAATAAAGCATCTGAACATAGTGATAAAGCTCATAGCCGTCAAAATAACCGAGTCGTGGACATTTTATAACGAAACGTGCAAGCTAAGCGAAGATCCCGACAAATACACGGGACGCCCGGAAGTGGTTCGGCGATTCAAAGAAACGCTGCACTTGATGAACGATTAACGGGAAAGTTGTATATTTGTACCCGTATAGGAAAATATGGGAAAATCTGCCGACACAAAACAATCACGCATATCGCGGCTCATAGTTCGCGCCACCGACTTGTGGAATTATTTTGACACAGGCATTTGGAGCGACACACGCCGCAACTGGTGGCTCAACATACTTCGCACCCTCAACCTATCCATAAAGTCCTTCCTCAACCGCGACATACAGACCCAGGCATGCGCAATGACCTACCGCACGCTATTGGCAGTGGTGCCGGCGCTCGCCCTCCTGCTGGCCATAGGACGAGGCTTTGGCTTCCAGAACGTGCTGCAACAGGAACTGTACCACGTGTTCCCGGCCCAGAGATTCGCCATCAACTATGGCATAAGCTTCGTCGACACTTATCTGCAACAATCGTCGGAAGGCGTATTCGTGGGCGTCGGCATAGTGTTTCTGTTATGGACGCTTATATCACTGTTGGGAAACGTGGAGGACACCTTCAACCTCATATGGGGACAACCGCAGAGCAGGAGCATATGGCGCAAAATAACCGACTACACAGCCATGCTGCTCATACTACCCATACTTATGATATGCGCCAGCGGCATAACCATTTTGCTAAGCTCGACACTTAACACCATATTCCACTTCAGCTTTATGACGCCAGTGATATCGGCATTGCTCGAAGTGGCGTCGTGGGTTATGACGTGGCTGTTCTTCGCTGCCGTGTACATGTTGCTGCCCAACACAAAGGTCAAATTTTCCAACGCGCTGATATCAGGCATAATTGCCGGCACGGGATTTATGGTTCTGCAGTGGCTTTTCGTGAACGGCACGCTTTATGTGACGCGCTACAACGCCATATATGGCTCGGTGGCATTCGTGCCTTTGCTCCTGATATGGATGCAGCTCACGTGGGTGATATGCCTTGCCGGAGCGGTGATATGCTATTCGTCGCAGAATGTGTTCGCGTTCAGCCTCGACAAGGAGGTGGCCTCCATATCGCCCGAATACCGCTACCGGGCCACGCTGGCCATTGCCTGCATCGCCACTCAGCGGTTTATCGGGCACGAAGGGCCGGTGACCGACCGCCACCTTATGGACGTGTACGACCTCCCCGCACGAATGGTTACCAATGTCACCGACACGCTGTGTCGCTGCGGCATATTTTCGAGAGTACTCCTTGACGAAAGCAAGGATATGTTCGGCTTCCAGCTCGCCGTCGACCCATCGGAATTAACCGTGGGCTACCTTGCCCGCAAGGTCTTCGGACTCGGCACCACGGGGTTCGTGCCTAACTTCAACTCAAATTTCAGAGGAGTGAACGAAATATCGGTCAGCCTCGCCAAGCACTTCACCGAGGAAGCCGATTCCGTGCTTATTCGCGATATCGACATCATAGACATTACCCAAAACCAATAAAAAATGAAAAAAGTAATAGCAACCACCGCCGCTCCCGGCGCAATCGGCCCCTACAGCCAGGCCATCGACACAGGCTCGTTCGTATATGCTTCCGGCCAGATACCCATCAATCCTGCCACAGGCGAGATTCCCGAAGGCATCGAAGCCCAGACAAAGCAGTCGCTCGCCAACGTGTGCGCCATTCTCGAGGCTGCCGGCCTCACAGTCGACAACGTGGTGAAGACCACCGTGTTCCTGTCCGACATGGCCAACTTCGGCCCGATGAACGAAGTGTATGCCAGCGTGTTCACCGCGCCCTACCCCGCCCGTTCGGCCGTAGCCGTGCGCGAGCTTCCCAAAGGCGTGCTGGTAGAAATCGAAGTTATCGCCGCCCGCTAACACCACATACCAAAGAGGCGTCTTGGGACTGACCGCTCCCAAGACGCCTCTTTTTTTGAAAATCATATCACAACAGCTCCCGGCACTCAGCCACCATAATAGCCGCCACGGGCGATGTGAGCGAGCAATCGCGAGCCAGTTCCTTTTCAGCTTTCTCAAGCGTTTCGGCCGGACGCTGATACAGCATATTGAACATAAGCCTCAATCCCGTATAACGGGCCATATCGCTCTCTTCGCCGAGCAGTTCGGAGGCGAGTTCCCAAGCAAAAGGACAATGCCTGAGCAGCCGATGGCACAGCACGTCGGCCACTTCTGCCGAAGGAACCTCCGACACCCAGCGCCGGGCGAGTTCTACCGTGAACTCGTCGCGGGGATAAAGCATCGGCGCTATAAGCATGCTTTCACGGGTTGTACTGTTCTGCCACAAGCGCTCGGCCAAATCCGCATTATATCCGAATCCGTCGGCTATCTCGGCCAGCTGCGGGAGGTTGACACCGAAAATTATTCTGAAAGGCGAGCCTCCGCGACGCAGCACATCGGCAATAATGCCGTTACGCATCGCGAAAAGACGTCGTTTCACAAGCTGCATATCATTGAATGTATCCATATAAAGCGTGTTTGCCTGCCACAAAGGTACGAACTTTCCCTGAAAGAGAATCGCACCGATTCCCGAAACAGGCCGCTTCCATATATTATCATAGAATAATTTGCGGCAGTTTGGATATATTCATTTGCAATACTGCGAAAATTTATGTAATTTTGAACAAGAAAATCAGCCCCGACCGGGCATACATATTATATACATAGAATATGGCTAACAACGACTTTAGAAATTTTGCCGTGCACCATCTCAACATGAACGGCATGGCTCTCGACCAATACACCGGGCTAAACTCGCGCGCAGCAGCTCCTGTGGCGTCATACATCAGCCCAACCATTATAGAGGAGCGCTCGCTCAACGTGGCCCAGATGGACGTTTTTTCACGCCTCATGATGGACCGCATCATATTTCTTGGAACCGAAGTAAACGATTATACCGCAAATGTAATACAGGCCCAGCTCCTGTACCTTGACTCGGCTGAGCCCGGAAAAGACGTGTCGATTTATATCAACTCCCCCGGCGGCTCGGTATACGCCGGCCTCGGCATATACGACACCATGCAGTATATACAGAGCGACGTTACCACTATCTGCACAGGCATCGCCGCCTCGATGGCAGCCGTGCTCCTCGTTGCCGGAGAAAAGGGCAAACGCTTCGCTCTGAAGCACTCCCGCGTGATGATACACCAGCCTATGGGCGGCGCTCAAGGCCAGGCCACAGACATGGAAATAACAGTGCGCGAAATAAAGAAGCTGAAATCAGAACTTTACAACATAATCGCCTCGCACTCCGGCCAGCCTTTTGAAAAAGTGGAAAAAGACTCCGACCGCGACTACTGGATGACAGCAGAAGAGGCTCTGGAGTATGGCATGATTGACCGCGTACTCGTTAAAAACAACAAATAATGGCTAAGAAAACAGCTACGCATTGCAGTTTCTGCGGCCGGACCGAGGCACAGGGAGCCACCCTGCTGCCCTCCCCCATAGAAAATGCCCACATATGCCTTGACTGCATCGACACCGCGGCCTCCATGCTCGGCCTTATCGACGACGACGAAGTTTCGGAAGAAAAGGCCACCATAGCCCGCGCGAGAGCGAACAACCGCAACCCGCACGGCTCGGACACAACCAAGAGCCAGAGCCTGGGCAATGGCTCGCTGCCAAAACCGGCTGAAATAAAGGCGTTTCTTGACGAATACATAATCGGACAGGACCAGGCAAAAAAATACCTGTCGGTAGCGGTATACAACCACTACAAGCGCCTTAGCCAGCCAGCCGACAAGAACGATGTTGAAATAGAAAAGAGCAACATTGTGATGGTCGGCCCCACAGGCACAGGCAAAACGCTTATAGCGCGTACCATCGCACGCATACTCGACGTGCCTTTCACAATAGTGGACGCCACCGTCCTGACGCAGGCCGGATATGTGGGCGAGGACATCGAAAGCCTTCTCACCCGCCTTCTTCAGGTTGCCGACTACGATGTGGCCAAGGCACAGCGCGGCATAGTGTTTATCGACGAAATCGACAAAATAGCGCGCAAAGGCGACAACCCCTCGATTACACGTGATGTCGGCGGCGAAGGCGTGCAGCAAGGTCTGCTCAAGCTGCTCGAAGGCTCCGTGGTCAACGTGCCCCCGCAGGGAGGACGCAAGCACCCCGAGCAGCCGATGATAGCGGTAGACACCAAGAACATACTGTTTATCTGCGGCGGAGCGTTCGACGGCATAGAACAGGCCATAGCACACCGCCTGAACAAAAGCTTCGTGGGCTTTTCCACCGACGCTGCCACACGGCGCATAGAGCGCGACGCGTATATGAGCCATGTGGCGCCTCAGGATTTGAAGACATTCGGCCTCATTCCCGAAATAATAGGACGTCTGCCAATCCTGACGCACCTGCTGCCGCTCGACCGCAACGCCCTGCGCCGGATACTCACCGAACCGAAAAACGCCATAGTGCGGCAATACGTCAAGCTCTTCGAGATGGACAACGTAAAACTCACGTTCCAGCCCGACGCGCTCGACTACATTGTCGACAAAGCCATCGAGTTCAAACTCGGCGCGCGCGGACTCCGGTCGATAGTCGAAACAGTGATGATGAACGCCATGTTCGACATACCGTCGTCCGACACCCGCGAACTAACAGTAGACGCCGAATTTTGCGCCCGCCAGCTCGAAGCGGCGCATTTCGACGCAAACGCAGTATAAACAATGTTTACTTTCAGCTAAATACAAGCCCTAAGCGAACATACTCTCAACCTCCGTCAACCAAGAGAAACCATGGCAACACCGCAGCAGCTATCCGAAGCACTGAAGCAACACTTCGGCTTCGATAAATTCAAAGGCAATCAAGAAGCTATAATAATGAACCTTCTTGACGGCATCGACACATTCGTCATAATGCCTACCGGCGGCGGAAAGTCGCTGTGCTACCAGCTGCCGGCGCTGATGAGCGAAGGTACGGCCATAATAATATCCCCGCTGATTGCACTGATGAAAAATCAGGTAGACGCCATGAGGCATTTCAGCGAGGTCGACAACGTGGCCCACTTCCTCAACTCGTCGCTTACCAAGTCGGCCATCGACCAGGTAAAGGCCGATGTAAGCGCCGGGCTGACCAAGCTGCTGTACGTTGCGCCGGAATCTCTTACCAAAGACGAAAATATCGAATTTCTCAAAACAGTTCCCATCTCATTCTACGCCGTCGACGAGGCACACTGCATATCTGAATGGGGCCACGACTTCAGGCCCGAATACAGGCGAATACGACCCATTATCAACGAGATAGGCACACGCCCGCTGATTGCCCTCACGGCAACAGCCACCCCGAAAGTACAGCACGACATACAGAAGAACCTGGCCATGGTCGATGCAGGGGTGTTCAAGTCGTCGTTCAACCGCGAGAATCTTTACTACGAAGTACGCCCCAAGACAGCCAATGTGGACCGCGACATTATCCGCTTCATCAAGCAGAACGCGGGCAAATCGGGAATCGTGTACTGCCTCTCGCGAAAGAAAGTAGAAGAGCTCGCCGAGCTGCTGCGGGTAAACAATATCCGTGCTCTCGCATACCACGCCGGTATGGACAGCGCTACCCGCTCGGCAAACCAAGATGCATTTCTGCTCGAAAAAGTCGATGTGATAGTGGCAACAATAGCGTTCGGAATGGGCATAGACAAGCCCGACGTCCGCTTTGTGATACACTATGATATGCCAAAGTCCCTCGAAGGATACTACCAGGAAACCGGTCGCGCCGGACGCGACGGAGGCGAAGGCGTGTGCCTCACATTCTATGCAAGAAAAGACCTTCAGAAAATGGAAAAATTCATGCAGGGCAAGCCGGTGGCCGAACAGGAAATAGGCCGCCAGCTACTGGCCGAAACCGCCGCCTATGCAGAATCGTCGGTATGCCGCCGACGCAGCATACTCCATTATTTTGGTGAAAACTACGAGCTTGAAAACTGCGGGAACTGCGACAATTGCCTTAACCCGAAGAAGAAAGTGGAAGCAAAAGATGATTTGTCTGCGGCACTGGAAACAATAGCCGCCCTCAAAGAAAAATTCAAAGCAGAACATATAGTAGACGTTATGATAGGCCGCGCGACTGCCGACGTGCGCTCGTACCGCCACGAAGAGTCGGAAGTATTCGGCTGCTCGCAAGGCTGCGACCCCAAGTTCCTCGGCGCTGTCATACGCCAGGCCGTTATCGAAGGCTATCTGGAGCGCGGAATTGAAAACTACGGCATACTGCGGCTTACCGCCAAAGGTCGCAAATTCCTCGACCACCCCGTGTCATTCAAAATTGTTGAAGACACAGATTTCTCCGACGAGGCACCAGACGAAGAATCCATAATGAAGAGCGGTTCCTCGTGCGCCGCCGACCCCGAGTTGTTCGCCATTCTCAACGCCCTGCGTCGCAAAATAGCCACCGGGCTGAACCTGCCGCCTTACGTGATTTTCCAAGACCCGTCGCTTGAGGCAATGGCAACAACCTACCCCATCAACTCCGACGAGCTTGCCAACATAGTAGGCGTCGGCGTGGGCAAGGCAAAGCGCTACGGCGACGAGTTCATAAAGGTGATACGCACATATGTGGAGGACAACGAGATAGAACGTCCCGAAGACCTCCGAGTGCGCACCGTTGCCAACAAAAGCAAACTTAAAATATCCATAATTCAAGCTATTGACCGCAAAATAGACCTCAACGAGGTAGCAGAATCGAACGCCATCGATTTCGACCAGCTGCTCGATGAGATAGAGGCAATAGTGAATGCCGGAACAAGAATCAACATATCATACTTCATCGACGACATCATAGACCCCGACGATCAGGATATGATATTCGATTATTTCAGGCAAAGCGAAAGCGACAGCCTCAACGAGGCTTACAAGGAACTTTGCTCAGATTTCTCGGAAGAGGAAATACGGCTTGTGCGTATCAAATTCCTGTCCGACCTCGGCAATTAACACCCATCCCCCAATATGGCCACCAACGTTTTATCGAAACTATACGCAGACCGAATCGGTTTTTTGCCCGAAAAAGTAACAGAACTGCCTTCGTCCGGCTCCAACCGGCGCTATTTCCGCCTGTCCAAAGCAGATGGCACTGAGAGCATAATAGGCGTTTTAGGCACATCTTTGGCCGAAAACAGAGCCTTTATATACATGGCTCGGCATTTCGCATCGAAAGGGCTGCCCGTGCCGGAAGTACTCGAAGTAAGCGACGATGAAATGGCCTACATACAGACCGACCTCGGCGACACACTGCTATTCAAAGAGATAGAAAAAGGTCGGCTCACCCGCTCCTTTTCCACCGCCGAGCGCGACCTACTGATAAAGACTGTGCGCCTGTTGCCGCGAGTACAGTTCCTCGGGGCAGACGGTATGGATTTCAGCGTATGCTACCCTACCAGCTGCTTCGACGAACGCTCCATAATGTGGGATCTCAATTACTTCAAATATTGTTTCCTCAAAGCAACCGGTCTGGACTTCGAGGAAGACAGTCTTGAAGACGATTTCCGCGCGCTTGCCGACGTATTGCTAAAGGCCGACGTAAACACATTCATGTACCGCGACTTCCAAAGCCGCAACGTCATGATACGCAACGGCGAGCCGTGGCTGATTGATTTTCAGGGAGGGCGCCGGGGACCGTTCTACTACGACGTGGCATCATTCCTATGGCAGGCCAAGGCCAACCTGCCTGAAAGCCTGCGCGACGAGCTTCTGACTCAGTATGTCGACGCCCTTCAGGAATTCAAGCCCATAGAGCAGGCGGAATTTCTCGAGCATTTGCGCCATTTCGTGCTTTTCCGAACGCTACAGGTACTCGGCGCCTACGGCTTCAGAGGCTACTTCGAGAAGAAGCCCCACTTCATGCAGAGCGTGCCCTACGCCATAGCCAATCTGCGGGCGCTGCTGAACCGGCCGTATGCCGAATATCCGTATCTCAACGAGTTGCTGCACCGCCTTGTGAATATGAAGCAGTTCACCGAAGAACTCACCAAGAAGAAGCTCACAGTCAAGGTGATGAGCTTCGCATACAAAAAAGGCATACCCAACGACACTTCCGGCAACGGAGGCGGGTTTGTATTCGACTGCCGGGCAATAAACAATCCCGGAAAGTACGAACGCTACAAGCCGTTCACAGGACTTGACGCACCAGTAATCGAATTTTTGGAAAACGACGGCGAGGTGACGGTATTTCTTGACCACTGCTATTCCCTCGTCGACGCATCTGCCGCCCGATACATAGAGCGCGGGTTCACGAACCTGATGGTGTCTTTCGGCTGCACCGGCGGCCAACACCGCTCGGTATACTGCGCGCAGCATATGGCCGAACACATTGCAAAAAAATTCAACATCAAAGTAGAGCTGATACACCGCGAGCAGGACATACAGCAGACATTCAACATCAAGGAATGATAGCCATCATTTTCGCGGCAGGAATTGGTTCTCGCCTCAAGCCGTTCACCGACCACCACCCCAAGGCACTCGCCGAAGTTGCCGGAAAACCCGCAATAGCCCACGCTATCGACAAAATACTCGGCTCGGGCATAGAGCGGATTATAATCAACGTGCATCATTTTGCCGACCAAATAGAAGCCTGCGTGCGGACAAACTACCCGCAGGCAGATATAAGCTTCAGCGACGAGCGCGCGCTTCTGCTTGACACAGGAGGCGCTCTCGCCAAAATATCAAGAGAATGCCTCGAGGGATACACCGGCCCGGTACTCGTGCATAATGCCGATATTGTCACAGATTTTCCGCTTGCGCCGATGATTGAAGCCCACGAGCATACCGGGGCCGACGCCACCATACTCGTAGACCCCGAAAGGCAAAGCACACGCCGGTTTATGTTTGACGCCGACAACCGCCTGCACGGCTGGGTAAACCTCACAACGGGCGCCACCCGCCCGGACGGTTTCAGCCCTGACAATTATGCGCCGGCTTCGTTCGGAGGCATGCACGTCATCAGCCATAGCACACTGAAAGACATAGACGGGTATTGCGGCGTGGAGTTAAAACCGTTCAGCATAACAAACTACTATCTCGACCGCTGCCAACAGCTAAACATCTGCGGATACACTCCGGCCAAGCCGTTCAGATGGCACGATATCGGCGACCCTGCCAAACTCGCAGCCGCACAAGCTGATTTCGCATAAGCTATGCCGAAAATAATTGAAACAGACAGACTCATATTGAGGACATGGACCGACGATGACCTCAAACCATTCGCCGACATAAACCAAAGCGAGGCGGTTATGGAATTTTTTCCGAGCACGCTCTCATATGCTGAAAGCGAAAATTTCTACAAACGCATTATCGACGAATTTGACAGCTGCGGTTTCGGGCTTTACGCCGTGGAACTAAAAAAGACAGGTGAATTTATTGGATACACCGGCTTCCACAGGTTCAATTTTAATGCTTATTTTTCCCCGGGAATAGAGATAGGCTGGAGGCTCGACAGCAGATACTGGAACCAAGGATATGCAACAGAGGCTGCAAAAGCCTGCTTAGAGTATGCCGCTTCTAAAAATCTTTTCAGCCGCGTTTATTCTTTCACAGCCACCTGCAACCATCGCTCCGAGCGTGTAATGCAAAAAATCGGGATGGTTTACGAGGGGCTGTTCCAACACCCTGCACTCCCTTCAGGCCACAGACTGAAGGAACACGTTCTATATAGTATCCCTCTATCGCCCGAATCCAAAGAAATTCGCGCGTCTGGCTGTGTGGATTATTGCCAGCAGCAGGAACGCGAGTCCTAACTTGCCGTGAATGCCTCCTATCGGCGAATGGACGGCCGTCGACAGCCGGTGAATCATAGCCGCAACCGCGCTTAGCATGGTAAGCAAACCAAGAACGGCAAGCCACTTTGTAAGCGATTTTTGCGTGCGGAAGCGTTTTATCCACGAAGCCTTTTTGAAATGCAGACATATATGCCATATGATTCCGGCAAAAAACAGAGTCCCGGCAAACATATGGAGCCATATCCACACCCGGCTCCCGCTATGGGTAAGCTCGAGCTGCAAGCTTGATGACAGCATAATCAATACAAGGAGCAGCAGGCACAAGTCGCAAACACGTAGTAGCGTATTTTTTTTGGCTTAATATGCAAAAAGTAGGCTGAAAACGCTGGAAGAGTCTGATAATGATTACCTTTGTGGCATTTTAAATAAGATGGCTAAAAATCTGC
>CAJTSR010000016.1 GCA_910579035.1 uncultured Muribaculaceae bacterium
ATGATGAGCTGGTCGCCGTTCTGGTCGTACTGGAACACCCATATGTCGTGGATTGCCTCTTCGGCGGCCTTTTCGGGGTCGTCGGGAGTTTCGCCGGAATCGGCGTCGCCGTCGGCGCGCGAGGGAATGTCGTTGACCAGCGGCTTGCCTACGGGCACGGGTGTGCCGGCATGCAGCCTCAGCGGTACCTCGATTGTGGCGGCGCGGTCGCCGGGCAGGGCGTCAGACGAACCGGGGCTGTCGATGTCCTCGGTGCAGGAGGCCAGGGCGATGGTGGCGGTTGCGATTATGGCAATGAGTTTGGGACTTTTCATTGACGCGGTTATTGAATAGCGCTCCCGGGTTTTTTGTGGTCAGCCCGGGAGCGCGTTGATTATCCGATTGTAAATTCGAGATTGCTGGGCACTATCCACGGGTCAACTATTATGTGACCTACTTTGTCGGGATATACCGTTATGAAAATCTGGTAGAGATGTCCTGCCTCGAGTCCTTTGTACTCGTCAAGCAGTTTTTTCAGATCGATGGGAAACCAGTCGTAGTCGGCACTGCCTTTGAAGCGGAGTCCCACTTCGAGGCGTGCGTTCACGTCGCTGTAGTAGGTGTAGAGCGTTGCCAGAGGGTCTGTCTCTTTGACAACGGTCGTTTTCCAATCGGTGTCGAACAGCTCATCCTCGGTAGTGACAGCAGTCATTCTGTCGGACACGTCGGTGAATTTGGTGACAATATCACCGACTACCGACGGCTGTGTCATGTCCCAGTTGAGCGACGGGGAAATGTAGGAAACACGGATTGCGGCGTCGGCCACTCTTTCTTTTTCTTTGGGCAGGCACCGTGCATGCAGGTCAATTCTCGCCATCGGAGATACGAGGGGTATTTCAACGTAGCTGCTTTTGCCGTCCTCGGTGCTGATAGTCACGTCTTTGTCGTGGATAAGCAGCATGCGTCGGCTATTCTGCACACTTTTGCAATAGTCGGCAGAAAGGCTCAGCGTTGCCACGAGGTCGGAATACAGGTTGTGTACCGGCTTGAGATTGCGGTAGAGCGTATCTCCCATATAGGTCTTGGGGTTGCCGAACTCGTCGAGTATCGGCTCGTGGCAGTCGGTGGCGATGAGGTCGCGGAGCGCTTTTGGCGGATTTGCCAGAGCCACTATCCGCTTTTGGCCATCTGTCATACGCAAGGTGGCCATTTTCTTGGCGGGGTCGAATTTCTCGGCCGCCTCGAAGATGCCGTCTTTGTTGTATATCAGGACTATCCCTTCGTAGAGCGTCAGGTCGTCGTGGAGGGAGCCGGTGCCTTCTTCGGCGCGCGGTCCGCGAGCCTCGATTGTCACTGCAAGCTCGGCCGGACGGTTTTCAGGCTCGTCGGAAGAGCACGAGGGCAGCAGCAACGTCGATATGGCGCAGATTACGGCAGATATGTTATGGAGTTTTCTGAACATTTCTTTTCGTGTTTAAATGCTCGGATAGACAGGTTTGGGCTTCCATCCGGGGAATTTGATTGAAATATTCGTTCCGGAAACGGATATGAGGACGTCGATGACGGCTTCTTCCACACCGGTAATCCTGATATTGTTGGCCGAGATATAGTCCGACAGCTTCACTGATGCCACATTGCTCTCCGAAATAGTGCTGAATACCTCGATTGTGGCTTCGGTGTTTTCGTCGAAGCGCGGCAGCCATGTGGTAGACTTGATGCGTCCTTCGATATCGTCGGTGAACACGGGGCAGTAGTCGCGGTCGGGGCCGAGTGTTTCGCCGCTGTTGGACACACCGGTGGCAAATTTTCCCACACGGATGGCGTACGCACCGGCGGCCTCGCTCAATGTTGACTGGATGTAGGCATTCAGTGTCACGTGGGCCGAATGGAGCGGTGCCACCCACTCGTGGCGTCCGTCGACGCTTTCGAGGTTGAAGCTGAGCGTTCCGAGATATAGTCTGTCGAATGTCCCGGGGGTTTCAGATGGGTGCGCCACTTTGCCGTCGGAAAGTTTTTCCTCAGAGTAAAGCTCGCAGTGCGTGCCGAGGTTTCCCCATGCTACCAGGCTGTAGTCGCCGGCGGAATGCAGGCGCAGTTTCAGGCCCTGAAACTCGTCGAGCATGTTTTTGTCCAGCGTAGCCTGTGTCACAATCCCGCCTTCGCCGTCATAGATGCAGTATGTGACAGAGGAAATGTATTCGGGGAATACGTCTTCTTGTCCGTCTGCAAGATATTCAAACCGTATCACGGTGTTGTTGCATGCGCCTACGTCGACCTCCGTGATGCAGGCCGGGCAGAGCAGCAACACTACCACCGGGATAAGGATATTGTATAGTACTTTCGACATGAGGCAAGGTCGTCAAAAGAGATTAGATCTGGGGATATACTTTCTTGATAGTCCAGGGTTTCACCTGCACGGTGATGTTGACGTTGAGGTCGGTAGGCATAATCCTGTCGGAGAGATTCTGAGTGGTGATTTCGAAGTTCTGGACGGTGTATACGTTGCCGTTGTAGAACTGTACAGGCTCAGCCTCGGTGTTGTGGTATTCTTCCACGAAACCGTTGATGTTGAGGTAGCGTATGCCGGCCTTGTCTTCAGGTATGCCTTTGTCCTTGTCGTCTTGTGTGACGTTGTGCAGATGCTTGTCGCCGTTTTCGTCCTTGAGGTATACCTTGAGATTCGATACCTTTACAATGAGGCGGAGTCCGTAGTGTCCATCGTCGTTGCGGAGTTCGGATTCTCCGAAGAAGGGATATGCCCATACTTTGCCGTCCGTTTCGGGGTAGAAAGCAGTGACTGTTTTTGCCTCGTCACCTTCGCCGACGGTTTCAGTCACGCTTTTGATGTCGGTGTTGGCGAGATAGGGGTAGCCGCTGAAGAAGCGCTGGAGTTCTGCCGCCGGATCTTCTTTGTCATAGTCGGGAGAGCACCAGTATTCGCGGTTGGAGATCTGGCTGATGGGCATACGGTTGTAGAAGCCGGAGAGATAAATGCCGTCGACCTGGTATTCGACCACGTCGGGTCCGGGAGTGATTTTGGCTATTTCCAGACGGGCGCACATAGGCTTGAGCTCGAGGCTGGCGCTCATGGTGCCTTTGATGGCACCGGCCTGAAGCATCTTCATGTCGTAGAGGGCCACATGGCTCATATTGTCGGCATGCTGGTTGCGGAGCTGGATTATGTGGTTGAGCACATCGTTGTGGAAGCGGATTGTTCCGTTCTGGAATTCAGCTGCGCTGAGTTCTTCCTCAGTCACGTTGGCTACGATTGCCACGTTTGTCACATCGCCGGGTATTCCCTCGAAGTTCTTGCCTTTGCGGAGGTCATCGAGAAGCACCACGTGGTCGGATTTGATTTCCTCTTTGGCGCTCGACACAATCTGGTAGTGCTTGCGGATTGCCGATTTCGGGGTTCCGAAGATAAGGAATCCGTTGTGGAACTCGGTAGCGTCCGATTCGGTCTTGGCCGGTTCGGTCATACGCGAGCTGGGACCGACTACGTTTTCGAGTTTTACGAACACATTGCCCGAGGAAGCCTGTTCGATGTCTTGTTCCTCAGATGAGCATGCGCTTAGCCCGAAGAGCATCGAGCCGAGTGCCACCATTGAAAGTACTTTTTTCATAAATGTGGATTGATGAAGGTATATATGAATTAGATTATTGTAATCACACATAGCAGTGCGGTTCCGCCGGAGCCGGGAAACCACAGACGCGGCAGGCGGGTGCCTGTCGGGATTGAATCAGAATCTCCAGGAGAGGTTCAGGGCGAATCCTGAGAGAACGAAGCGGTTTTGGTCGATTCGCTGGCAAAGGCACCTGTCGCCGGAGCTGTTGTAGACGTATTTTTTGATTTCGGTAGAGCGGTAGCCTGCGCGGACGCTGAATTCGGCGGCAAGACCTTTCCATATCGGGTAAAGGTATCCGGCCGAGAGTCCCGCACCCCAGAAGTGACCGGTGTATTTGCGGTCGGGGTCGACGTCGTTGTAATCGCCGAGCTGGCCGTATATGCCGCATGAGAATCCTTGGAAAGTGGCGTCTTTCCGAATCCAGTAGCGGGGTTCGACTATATAGGAAGTGAATCCTTGGAATTTTTCACCCTTTGAGTAGTGGTGTTCGCTGTAAGCGGCGGTAAGACGTACGGAGAACTGTTTTTTGAAGTAGAACTCGCCGTATACATTGGCTGCCCAGGTGGTGTATTTGAGATTAGGCATTACTCCGATCCATTCAAGCAGGTTGGTGCCGAAGTTCCATTTGGGGTGTTCTACGACGCGTGATGGCACGGTGTCGGCCGTCACACTGTCGGCAGCGAAAACGGGTAGGTTTTCTTGCACGCGCTGTTGTGTGGCGGTTGTATCGCCGCTTGTGTTGGTGTTTACCTCAGTAAATTGCTCACATGCCCTTGCGTCTATAGGTAGGAGAACGGTGTAAGCAAAACAAGTTACAATAGCCATTCTTTTGAAGAATGCACGATTGGTCAGCATAATGTGTTTTATTTACCTAAAATTGTGTACTTTCGGGAGAAAGCGTCCAAGTTTAATATATTCTCAAGATCAAGGCTACGCGCTTACGTGGTAGTCGGTTTGTCAAATCCGGCGCGAAATTATAATTTTTATCTGTCTGGTGTGTGAACGATTAATTCAGTTTAACGGATACCCCCCCCCGTTTAACAATAATTAACTAAAAAATATACTCAGCTACCTCTTTGCTATCCGGAGTACAGCTTTTTAGGCTTATCAGTACTAAGGCGCCGTGACTGTTGCTAAAACCAACCAAATGAGTGGTATGTGAAGTGTGGAAAGTGGTATGATGACGATATTTGTACTATGTGGCTTATGATTATAAAGAGCCGTGGATGTGAAAATAGGGTGTTATATGTTAAAAATATATGGCGGGGTGTGTTAATATGTGTTTGGAAATTTCTAATTTTGCGAAGCCGTAAATCGGTGTATTACTGAGCGAAATGTAACAATTGTTGATTAATATGAGGATTTGTGTGTTGACATCATTGTTCGTCGGCGCCATGCTGGCGGTATCGTGTTCCGATGCAAGGTCTGCAGGAGGCGCGGTTAAGGAAAATTCCGTGGCAGAGGCCGACTCGGCCTTGGCGGACGGGGGCCACGGCGATGATCTTGTAATTCCCGAAGTGCCGCTTGCCATATCCGAGCCTGAGGCGGTGGCGGGCTATGTGCTTATGCATTATTGGGACAATATGGATTTTACCGACACGGCCCGTGTGGCCGACGACGCCTTCATGGAGCGGCATTTCGCGCGCTACCTGTCGGCGTTTCCGTATGCCTCGGCTGACGATGCCCGAAAGGCTGTGGCGGGGCTGATGAAGCGCGCCGAGGCCGATACTGCGGCGTATCACAGGGTGATGGACGTGGCCGAGCGTTTTCTTACAAGCCCGAATTCGTCGATGCGCGACGAGGAGCTGTACTATCTCTTTTTGAGTGCTGTGGACAGTTCGCCATTTCTCGACAGCGACAGGCGGGTGCGGGTCAGGGCGCAGATAGAAGATGTGAAGAAAAACCGAAGGGGGGCGACGGCCACTGATTTTGCAATTGTCTGCCGCGATGGCAGCCGCACATCTCTATACAAGGAGGCAGCGGAAGGACAGTTGCGAATGGTGGTGTTCTACGACCCCGAATGCGAGCACTGCCACGAGATAATGAGTCATCTGGCTGCTTCCGAGTTGCTTAGCGAGGCTGTGGCAGCCGGGGTGATCAAGGTGTTGGCGGTGTATCCCGACGGCGATGCCGAGATATGGGCCGAGGACGACACGGCGATGCCGCAGGGCTGGCTCTGCGGTATGTCGCCTGAGGGAGAAGTGGCCGAGAAAGATTTATATACCTTGCCTGCCATGCCGGTGATATATGTGATGGCGCCCGACAACACGGTGCTGCTCAAAGATGCCTCCCTGCCGGAGCTCTTCGGCCTTATAGAGTCGCTGCAGCAGTAAGAAAAGAATACGGCAGAGGCGTGCATATGGTCTGGTATGCACGCCTCTGCCGTGTGTGGAGGGAAATTATTTCTTGAAGAGTCGAATCAGCTCGCCGATCCAAAGCACGGCGGAGGTGCTGCCGATGATTATTACCCAGTCGACGAATTTAAGCGGCTGTACATTGAAGAATTCACCACCGATGCTTACAATCACTATCTGGCCGAGCAGTATCACGAGAGCTATCAGTCCGAAGCCTCTGCAGTCTTTGAAGTGGAATGCCGAGCGGCCTGTTGCGAAAGCGCGGGCGTTGAACATATTCCAGAACTGCAGGAACACGAAGATTGTGAAGAAGAGCGATAGTTCGTAGCCGCTCAGGCCGGTGTTGTCGCCCATCGCCACGCGTCCTACTTCGGTGAGGCAGGTGATGTCGGTATGCTCGAAGTAGTAGAGCAGCGCCAGAAGGAGGAGGAAGAACACTCCGCCGACACCGATTATGGATTTCCACATCGGGCGGTTGATGATGAATGCCTCGCGCGAGCGGGGTTTTTCTTTCATTACCGTCTGCGACGGTGGCAGAGATGCGAGTGCCATGGCGGCGAAGGTGTCCATGATAAGGTTCACCCAAAGCATCTGTGTGACCGTGAGGGGCGACTGCATGCCCATAAAGGCTCCGAAAAGGACTATGAAGCAGGCCGCAACGTTCACTGTCATCTGGAAGAGGATAAAACGCTGAATGTTCTGGAAGAGCGAGCGCCCCCACATCACGGCACGCCCTATCGAGGAGAACGAGTTGTCGATGATGGTTATGTCGGAGGCTTCCTTGGCAACCGATGTACCGTCACCCATCGACAGACCCACGTGGGCGGTCTTGAGCGCGGGTGCGTCGTTGGTGCCGTCGCCGGTTACGGCAACAACCTCGTTGTTTGCCTGAAGAGCCTCTACGAGACGCTTCTTGTCCATGGGGCGGGCACGGGCTATAATCTTGAGGTCGCCGACACGCTCTTTGAGCTGCTTGTCGGTGAGTTCGGCAAACTCTGTTCCGGTGATGATGTTGCGGTCGCCGTCGGCAGCGTCGTTCCACAGGCCGATCTGGCGGCCGATTTCCTTGGCGGTTCCGGGAGTGTCGCCGGTGACGATCTTGACCTTGATTCCTGCATCGATCACTTCTTTCACTGCGAAGGGAACGTCGGAGCGAACGGGGTCGGATATTGCTACTATTCCGAGGAAAGTAAGGTTGTCGGCCACGACTTTGTTGTTTTCGATGGTCTTGTCGCCGTCGCCGAGTTCCTGGTATGCGAAGCCGAGGGTTCGCATCGCCTGATTCTGATATTCAAGAAGCTGGGCGTCAACCTCTTTCTTGCTTACTTCGGCGGTGTTTTTGCACATGCCGAATATGATTTCGGGAGCGCCTTTTACATATAGAATGGTCTTGCCGGTAGCGGACTTGACGACAGTAGCCATATACTTACGCTCGGTGGAGAAAGGTAGTTCCTCAATGCGCTGAGCCTTGTCCTTAACGTCGAGATAGTTGACACCTCTCTTCCGGAGCCAGAGGAGAAGAGCCCCTTCTGTCGGATTGCCAAGTACCTGAGGCTTGTCGCCCGAGAGGTCGAGCTGGGCGGTAGAGTTGACCGCGATACCCTCGATGAGTACGTCGTCCGACGGATTACCGAAGAATTTCTCATCAGCCACCTGCATCTGGTTCTGGGTAAGGGTGCCTGTCTTGTCGGTACAGATAACTGTGGTTGCACCCATGGTTTCGCATGCGTGCATCTTGCGGACGAGGTTGTTGGTCTTGAGCATGCGGCGCATCGAGTATGCCAGTGAAAGGGTCACAGCCATAGGCAGGCCTTCGGGGACAGCCACTACCACCAGGGTGACGGCCACCATCAGGGTCTGGAGGAAATAGGCAAGGAATGATACCCAGTCAAATTCGGGAACGTTGATGAAATACATCACTATACGGCCCAGAATGATGGCTGCGGCAAAGCCGTAGGAGATTTTCGTTATGAGATCTCCGAGGCCGTCGAGCTGCTCGTTGAGGGGCGTCTTCACGCTGTCGTCGATCTGTGCGGCTTCAAACACCTTTCCGTTCTCGGTCTTGTCGCCCACGGCAAGCACACGCATCACGCCGTGGCCTTCCATAATTTTGGTGCCGCGCATGGCGTGGTCGCTCGGGAATGTGGCGTCTTTGTCGAACTCGGCAGGGTCGGTGGTCTTATGGCAGACAGGCTCGCCGGTAAGGGTTGACTCGTCGATGTTGAGCATAACGGCTTCAAGCAGTTCGCCGTCAGCGGGAACTTCCTCGCCGGTGTTGAGAATCACGATGTCGCCCACAACCACGTCTTTTTTCGCTATCTGCATGGCGTTGCCGTTGCGGACTACCTGTACCGGCTCGTCGTCGTTCACCTGATTGAGGAGGGCAAACTCCTTGTCGGCTTTCAGCTCGAAGACGAAAGCAAGTCCTGTGGCAAGGAGAATGGCTATGAAGATGCCGATAGGCTCGAAGAATACTCCGGCACCTTGTCCGAGTCCCCAGTACTCATAGCAGGAGATGCCGATTGACAGCACGCCTGCAATCAGAAGTATGATAATCAGCGGGTCGCCGAATTTTTCAAGGAATCGCTTCCACAGCGGGTCCTTTTCGGGAGGCGTGAGTATGTTGACGCCGTTTTTTTCACGGCTTACCGATACTTCCGCATCGGTAAGGCCGGTGTAATGATTTTTTTGTGACATATGTGTGTTTCTGTGTGTATATTAGTTGTTTACAAGCTGGACTACAATCAGGCGGCCTCCGTCGTCCCCGGAGAGAAGGATTTTGCGCCCGTCGGTCAGCTCCACGAACTCTCCGACTCGGATTTGGCGCTTGGGCTGCTCGGTGACGTCCCACATGTCCGGAAGGCGGCGGTTGATAAGTATCCATTTGCCGTTGTGGAAATGGAAGTCGCCCACGGGCTTCTTGTCTTCGGGCTTGGTCCGTTCGTTGGGGGTGATGAACCGATTGACATGCC
Organism: uncultured Muribaculaceae bacterium; assembly: GCA_910579035.1. GTDB lineage: Bacteria > Bacteroidota > Bacteroidia > Bacteroidales > Muribaculaceae > CAG-873. Next base: position 8,932 of record CAJTSR010000016.1, read on the forward strand.
ACATGTAGAGCGACTGCTTGTCATAGACCATCAGGCGGTAGTTTTCGGGCAGGAATTTGCCTTTGGCAGGCGAGTAGTAGAGGTTCAGTACCGGCAGCTGGCCGTGATACTCGGTGCCGCAGAAGGGGCATTTGGGCCTTGTGGAGTTGTCGAATACAAACCAGTGTGCCTCGCATGCCGGGTTCTGGCATGGCTGCATAAGGTCGGTGGTCTTTACCAAGGCGTTTTCCCATTCGTCGGCCGTGGGGCGTTTCATCGGGTCGTGCAGACCGTCGATAAACGCCCTGTCGAACAGCTCTTTAAGATATGGCCCGCAGATGGTGTAGGGTAGTTTGTCGACATCGCCCTGTGGTAGTTCGGACGGGGCCATGTTTTTGATTTTTGGGCGGTTGCTCTTGTCGGTGGGGTGTTCCACGAAGAGAGCCTTGGCGCCCATCGACAGCTCTTCGTCCTTGGCCGCATCGAGGTCGTTGACCTTGCCGCCGCGAAGTGGGTGGCGGTTGAGCAGATACATGTATATCAGCACCGCCAGAGCGTGGCGGTCAGTCTGTATGCTGGGGAGTTTCTTGCCGGGGTCGCCGAGTTTCAGAGCCCGTGTCTGGAGCACTTCCGGGGCTATGAAGTCGGGAGTGCCCACAACGCCGGGCGGATATTTGCCGGGCACAACAAGGCCGTCGCAGTCAATCACAGCGGCACGTCCGCTTTCAGGGTCGACGAGCACGTTCTTGTACGACAGGTCGGAGTGGGCCAGGCCGGCGGCGTGAAGCCTGCGGACGGCGCGGGCTATCTGCAGGCACATGTGATAGTGGGTAAGCCACGTGCCTTTCTGGGACGGTTTCAGGAATTTGTTGCGCAGTTTGGCCGAGGCGAACCATTTGCCTTCCTTCTCCTTGCCTTTGAACATTCCGTCGCTGAAGAAAAAATGTTTCTGGTAAGCGGGGCACACTATGCCTAACTTGCCGTTCCATTCCACAAGCTTCGTTGGCCAGCAGAAGAGGTTTTCCCAGTAGTCGCCGCCTATCTGACCGAAAATCTTATCCCGGTATTTTCCTACGATGTTCTGAAGGCGGTCCTTTGCGTTGGCATCCTGGGGCGTGCGGAAGAAGCCCACGACATAGCTTTTATCAGGGCTGAAATATACATCCTTCATGGCGCCGCTGCCGATAACTTCGTCGACAAACTCGACCGTGGTGCCGTCGGTTGCTGTAAGTTTGATTGTCTGTGCCATAAGCATGCCGGTTAATAAAGGATTGCTATTGTGCGGTCGTCGTGGTTGCCGGGGCTCCAGAAGTCAAGCCACCTCAGGAGCTGGTCTTTTGACGCTTCATTGTCGTCGGAAAGGTCTACTCCGCCGATTTCATCTTCGGGGAAGCCGTTCTGGAGATTGTTGTAAAACTCTTCCCATTTGGCATAGTCGTTGAGGTTCTTGTCGGTTTCAAACATGGGATCTGATATGCCGTCGCTCATCAGGAAAAGAGCTGTGAAATCAGGCACGATTGCCATTCGGAGTCTTTTGGCCACAACTTCGGGATCTCTGAAAATCTCGGGCATTGTGAGGAAGCGGGTCTGCCCCGAGAACTCTCCCTCGTCGGGAGTGCCAAGCAGCTTGGCGGTCTTGTTGTCGGCGTCGAAAAGGCACATCGCGCCGTCGCCTACCCAGAACGACGCTATGAACCAGCCGAAGTCGTACTTCTTGCAGATGGCAAACATCAGCGTCGTGGCAAAGTCTTTCAATCTGGACTCTTCGTTGGCTTCCGAAACTTTTTTGACGGCCTCGTGCGCTTTCACCGCGCCTTTGTAAACGATGTCGATTATGTGCTGGGTCGCCTTTGTGCGTTTTTCCTTGTTTGTCCGGTCTGCCTCGTACTCGCCGATGGCCGACTCGAAGGCGGGATTGTCGAGCAGGAGGTTCTTGCAGTGGTCAATCACTGTCTGGCAGGCTACCTCGGATCCCTTGCGGGAGTACTTGGCGCTACCGGCGCCGTCGGCTACAGCAATTATATACCAGTCGGATTCGTCGCAATGAAAGAGGCTGAAATGGTCGTCGCGCGGTCTGCCTTCCTGTGCGTGGCTGCGGCCTCGCTGGCTTGCGGCAACTATGTCTTTTTTCGGAGTGCCGTCGGCAGCGGCCTCGACTTTGATATAGGCGTTGTCGCAGTCGGGCTTGTAGTAGGGAATGTCGGTGTCGGTAGGTATGTTCTTCCACAAATCCCTCGGATTGGGGTTGAACGCCACGGGTATGGCGAGTTCCGATGCGGGCTCTCCCTCTACTGTCCTGTAGCGAAGTTTCAGCGAAAAGTCGCCTGCGGTCTTCGGCTTGCCGCTCAGGGAGCATCTGCCGTCTTCGCCTACAGCGAGGACAAGGCCAAGCTCCTCTGCGCCGATGAGTTCGATGTCAGAGATTTTGTCGGTGGGCAGTTCGAAGGATACGGCATAGTCCTTTTTCACAGTCCCGTTGGGGAAACGCAATCCGAGCTGGCGGATTTCGTTTTCAATCATTATTCGTTGATTCATACGTTCTTCTTTGAAAGTGTTCCACAACGAAGCGATAGTCCAATCGAGGAACGATTCCTTGTCGGAAGAGGGTATGCCGGCTCTCTGCATGGCCTTGTCAAGAGCCAGTGCAGACTCGTTGAGGCGGCGGGCAGACGGGCTCTTCCGCATTGCCATTCGTTGTTTTCTGTCCATGTTTAACCTAAGCCTCGGGTGATGTCCATACCGGCGGGATCTGCCTGGCCGAGAGTGCCTCTGAGTCCGCACCATGGACATTCGTTTGTATTGCTTTCGCCCACACAGAAGATATTGCCGCAGTCACATACAACAACGCCGAGCTGGTTGCCGCAGCAGGGACAAGCGGGCACTCCGACAAGCTCCAGTGTGTTGATTTTAGCCTGCTGGCCTGCCGAGAGGCTTGCGTATGTCGCCTTGTCGACAGGATAGGCGCCCACGAGCTTGAAGTCGGTGGCATTGAACATCTCCAGCCCTTCGAGAGGCTGAACGCGCCGGGCATATTTTACGAGGTAGTCCTGCTTTGTGTTCTGGCACCGTCCGTGCAGTACCACGAAATTTTCGTCGACAGTGCCGCGATGCTCGCGCGGGTCAACCTTTTCGAGATTGATTCCTGATAACGGAGCAAGCTTGATTTCATCGGTGTTCTGCTCGCTTACCGACATGCTCGTTGTCTTTATCGAAGCTGTGACCCACTTGAAGAATTTGCTGAATGACTCCGGGTCTGTTTCCTTCAGGAGCAGAATGTCGTCGGTTATCCGGCCAAGTGTGGACACATTTACATTGTCGCCGATGGATACTGCCACGAGGTAGCAGTGCTTGCGGTATTTCTCATTCCAGCGGCTGAACGCTGCCGCATAATCATCGGTAGGATTACCGTCGGTGAACAGGAAGATAATCGGCTTCCAGTCGCCTTTCTGCTCCATCGTGGTCTTCTGAATGTTCCGGTCCATATCGTTCATCAGGCATTCGAGTCCCTTGCCGAGCGATGTGCCGCCTCCGATAGGGAATGTGGGAGGATAGAACTTGTAAAGCTCGGTGAGCGGCGAGAGCACCTTTGCCTTGCCGGCAAAAGCTATGATGGAAACAAAGACTGTTTCAAGCGCATAGGGGTCTACACGAAGATTCTGGATAATCGTGCGCATGCCCTCCTGTACCTGCTCTATGGGGGTTCCCACCATTGACTCGGATATATCTACGAGGAAGTAAATAGGTAATCTACGCATATGTGATGTTATTTTATACGGATATGTATATGATTATTTATTGCGCTACGGGCGGCATAAATTTGCTCGGGGACAGATATACTGTTCCCGGGCCTGTGACGCGCATCATACTCAGGCCCTCGCCGCCAAGCAGGTTGCCGAGCGACCAGTTGGAGTGCATCTGATTTTCCGATATGTTCAGCAGGGCAATGATATGGTCTTCGTCAACCTCGATGGTTTCGCCGTACTGCAGGTTTATGGTTATCGGCGTTCCCTTGGTGTCGAGAAACACTGTCGAGCTGCCCTGAATCTTCTGCAGGAGCAGCCCCATACCGCCAGTCAGGCCGGCGATCGACAACTTGGTAGTGACGCTCACCTTGTTGTTTGAGCCTACGTAGACACCGCGATGGCATATCATGGTTTCTCCGTTGATTTTTACCGGAAGCAAGCCGAAACGGCTGCCGATGACTACTTTGCGGGGCATGTTGGAAACGTTGAACAGCCGCAGTATAAATAAGGATTCGCCTGATAGTTTGGCCCCGAGGATACGGCCGAGGCCCGACCCGTTAAAGCTGAGCTCTTTCTCTATCCCGGCTTCGAGATAGATTACAGAACCTTTCTCAGCGTAGAAATCCTCGCCGGGCGCCAATGTCACCTCTAAGTGCTGAACAAATTGACCTACAAGTTTACAGTTCATTCTGCCTGAGGGATTAGATGATTACGTTGACTTCTTCGGGAGGCGGCGGCAGCACGAGGTCTTCGGTAGCGCCGATACTGCGGTTTCCGACACCGATTGAGTCCGACACCCACTTGAAGAATTTTTTGAAAGCGGTGCTGTCGACGGTATCGAGGGAGTATACCTCGCTGGTGAGTTCTTTGAGAGGCTCTGTTTTCGCGCTCATTCCGGCTGCGCAGGCTATAATGCTTGCGAAGTGACGTTTCTTTACCTCGGGAATCATCTCCTTGTATAGCTGGCTGTTCGACGGCTTGCCGTCTGTCATAATGAAGAGCAGCGGCATCCAGTCGCCTTTCTGTTCGGGAGTACTCATGCGCACTTCGCTGTCAATCTTTTCGCACAGCAGTTTCAAGGCCTGCCCGGTATGGGTCGGCCCGCTCTCGGGAGTGTCGATTTCCGGAAGCTGCAGCTCGTCGAGCGGGGTGAGCGGGAGTATCTGTTTTACCTCGCGGTCGAATGTGATGATGCTGATATTGACAGATTCCAGTGCAAAGGGATCCTGGCGCAGGCTCGAAACCATAGCCTCAAGCCCGACTTTTACCGATTCGATCGGTTCGCCACGCATTGAGCCGGAGGTGTCGATGAGTAGATATACGGGAAGACGTCGCATTATTTATCGATGTTTTGGGCGGGATGAAATATTTGTATGTTTTCTTGATTTCGGCTATGGGTTTGGCGATAGGGCATGAATGTCCCCCGTCGGTGAGAAAAAACACCAATGGTATCCCGCCTCCTCAGCGTTTCGCGGAGGAGGCGGGACAGGGAGTATGTGTTAGAGTAGTGCTTCAAGTCCGGCGGGGAACGACTTGGCCTGAGCCTTGACAGCGCGGAGCAGAGCCTTTTCGGCTTCGTCTACCTGGCCGTCGTTGTTGACCTTGGCGATGAGCCATGCTTCTTCGTCGGCATCGATTACGCCGGGCGAAACTTCGTCTTTGAGGAGGAAGTCGCATATGGCCTGTGTGAAAAATTCCGTCCACTCGGGAGCATTTTCTTTGCCGCTTACGGCGTCGTTGAGTTCAAAGAGTAAGTCTGCCTCTTCTTTGTCGATTATGCCGTCGGCGTAGAGCACTTCTTTAAGCTGTGCCACTTCTGCTGCGTCGATTACGCCGTCAGCGAGAAGATCTTTTTTGAGTTCTTCAAGTGTTGCCATTTTTCTGTTATTAAACGTCTGTTAAACCACGATGTTTACTTCGGGCGGTGGCGGCGGGAGCTCGCTGAGAGTGGTGGCTTCCGCCCCGGTTTCCTCCACCTTCATGCTGCCTGAGCTTACAGATGCCGACACCCACTTGAAGAATGCCTTGATTGTGGCGCTGTCGGCGGTATCGAGCGATACTACGCACTCGGTGATTTTCTTCAGGGTGTCGGTGTTGGCGCCGGCGCCTGCCGCGCAGGCCACCACCATGCCCCATTTGCGTTTTTTGAACTCGGCAAGCCCCTTGTTGAGGTCGTCGGTAGGCTCGCCGTCGGTCATGATGAACACGAGGGGCTTCCAGTCGCCTTTCTGGTCGGCTGTCGTTTTTGTCACTTCCTGGTCAGCCTTCTGTGCAAGGAGGGCAAGAGCCTCGCCTAGGGCGGTGCAGCCGCTTGCCTGGATATTGGGCTGCTGGAATGCCGAAAGTTCGGTAAGAGGAGAAACCTGCCGGGCGCTGCTGTCGAAAGTTATGATGCTGAGGTATGCGGTTTCCAGTGCGTAGGGATCCTGGCGCAGGGTCGAAACCAGTACCTGCACGCCGTTTTTCACGGCCTCGATGGGTTCGCCATACATCGAACCCGAGCAGTCGAGGAGGAGATATACGGGTAGTCTTCTCATAGTTATTTTGCGTAATTGGTAACTATGCGGCGTATTGTTTCGCACAGGTTGGCGTCGGGATAGGCATCGCCGATAGCGGAGAATTTCCAATCGCCGTTGCGACGGTAAAGTTTGCCCATGATCAGGGCGGTCATTCCCTTGTACTGGGGCTCGGCAGCGACGTCGTAGGACGCAAATACTTCCTTTACACGCGCAGGTGTGCCCTCGTACATGCGGATAGACGCGTAGGGTATCTGGGAGAAGTCTTCTCTGCCGCAGTTGTTGAGGAAGAAGAAAATCTGATCGACGTTGGGATTCACGCGGTTGAGGTCGACAGTGATGATTTCATTGTCAAGACCGTCGTCGCCTGCCTGGTCGCCTTTGAGGTCGTCGCCGCTGTGGTGGAGGGCGCGCTCGTTGGAATCAATCTTGCCGGGAGGCATGCCGTAGCGGGCAAGGAACTCGTGCTTGTAGAGAGGAGAATAGATGTGGTCGACAAGGTTGCCGTTTGCATCGACCATTACGCAGGAGAGGTCAAGGTCAACATCCTGTACTGTTTTTCCAAAGCCAAGGAATCCGCCGGACACAATCGCACCCCAGTTGCAGCCCACGCAGAAGTCGGTGAGCTTGGAGCCGTTGCTTTTCTCGAGGTTGATACGCTGGCCTTTTTCAAGACGTATTGCCATGATGATATATGTTTTAATTAGTTATACTTGTTCAGATATTCGGCGAGGCCGGCTTTCTGGCCTGTGCCGATGGCCTCGAATTTCCACTGGCCGTTGCGCTTGTAGAGGCGGCCGAACTCCACGGCTGTTTCTACGGAGAAGTCTTCGTCGAGGTCGTAGCGGAGGATTTCTTCTCCGTTGGCGGCGTTGTAGACACGGATAAATGCGTTGCGCACCTGCCCGAAGTTCTGCCTGCGCTCGTCGGCCTTGTGGATTGTTACGACGAAAGTGATTTCGCTTGCGCGGGGGTCGATTTTTGAAAGGTCGATTTTGATGCTCTCGTCATCGCCTTCTCCCTCGCCTGTCAGATTGTCGCCGGTATGCTCTACGGCTCCGTCGGGTGATTTCAGGTTGTTGTAGAAAACGAAATATTCGTCTTCGAGAATTTTACCGTTTTCACCGAGAATGAACGCTGAGGCGTCGAGGTCGAAGTCGACTCCTGTGCTGGACTGGTTGGTATCCCAGCCGAGCCCGATGGTGAACATCGGAAGTTCTACGGCTACTCGCTGGCCTTTTTCAAGATTTATTGCCATTGTTGAAAAATTGTTTTGTGTCTATGTTGCCGATGGCTATTCTTTTGAACCGGGGGCATAGTTGAATCCCCAGCCGTATCTGCGGTCACAGTCGGAGTGGCCGTCGTGGAATGTGACGAGTTTCTGTACCTCAAGCGAATTGTCATCGCCAATTTCGATAGAGGCGATGGCGCAGAATCTCTTGTTGGAGCTTTGCTCGCCCATTTTCACTATGATATCTTCGTTGCCGGGTACGGAAACCTTGACAACGGCATCGGTCTGGGCCCATTGTGCGGCACCTTCGTAGATGAAGGTGTAGACAATGATGCGTCTGATGTTTGACGCGCCGGCAGGGTTTACAAGGATTGTTTCGCCGGATTCGGCGTTGCCGCCCCGGTCGTCGCCCATGTGCCATATGAAAGGCTTCTGGGTATAGCAGCCCTGGCGGGTGACCTGATCTCTCCGGCCGCCGCGTCCGTGGGAGAACTGGAGGCCGTCGATGAGCGTCTTTGTGCCGTCTTTCAGTTCGTAGAAGCACCCAAGGTCAAGGTCGATGGCGCCTCCGAACAGCTTCTTCAGAAAGCCGCCCTTGCTCCAGTCGAGATTGATTTTTATCTCGCCCGGAAACGCCTTTGCCTTTTCGAGGTTGATGCGGTGCTTATCGCCCGTCTTTCTTAATTCTATAGCCATTTAAAGGGTGATTGTTAGCCAACGTATTTGTCAACGAAATACTGGAGTCCGCCTTTGTAGCCATTGCCCATGGCCTCGAACTTCCATTCGCCGTTACGCTTGTAAAGGCGGCCGAACTCCACGGCAGTTTCTACGGAGAAGTCCTCGTCGAGGTCGTATTTGGCGATTTCTTCGTTGGTGATGGCATTGTAGATGCGGATATATGAATTGTGGACCTGCCCGAAGTTTTGGCGGCGCTGCTCTGCCTCGTGGATAGTCACAGTGAAGATAATCTCCTGAATGCGCGGGTCTACCTTGGAGAGATCCACTGTCAGGGTTTCGTCGTCGCCACCGTCGCTATTGCCGCCGGTGAGGTCGTCGCCTGAAGATTCCACTGCTTTGTCGGGAGAAATCTGGTTGTTGTAGAAAACAAAGAACTCGTCCAGCGGAAGCTTCTTGTTCTCGCCGAGCATAAATGCGGAGGCGTCAAGGTCGAAGTCATACCCTGTGCTTGTATTGGGATCCCAGCCCAGGCCGACTCCTACTTTCTGGAGCCCGATCTCGATACGCTGGCCTTTCTGAAGATTGATTGCCTTTTTATTTGATCTTATTTTGAGTTAAATTTCGGTGTATACAAAATTAGTTAAGATTATGTTCTCTCGCCTAAATCCTGTAACGATTTAATCCAACTATAGTATTTATGGCCTTTAAGGTTGCAAGGTTTCGGCTTCGATATATGCGCTTGCCTGAAATAACAAGACGCTACACGATTGCAAATCTAACGAAAATTTTCGCAATACCCCACCATATCGCGCAATAAATTTAGAGGGCGTAATATAATCAGGTCTGATTCCGGTTGTAGGAGTCAGACCTGATTTGATCCTTAAAGTGGTTGCCGACCTATTTCATTATGGTGACTTTGTTGCCGTTGATAATGTAGATGCCGGTAGGCAGGTTGTCGATGTCAGCCTGAGTGGCATCACGCTTGATTAAGATACCTTGAAGATTATAAATGTCGTTCGTAGTATTATCCTCGGCCATTATGTCATTAATGCCGGAAGGTATGTCTATGTCAGGGATTGATGAATTGAACTGTTCGTCGTAGTATGTGGTCATTGGCTGGCGCTCGTGAAGAGTATATGCAACGTCTACCACAGGATTAGGCTGAGTCGTGACATCGTAGTTGTAAATGCCTTCAGAGTTCCCTGTGTTAAAGGTTCCGTTGATGGTCACCCCGTCTATGACAAGGCCGGGTATAAGAGGCTGAATCTTTATTTTACCATTAATGCGGTCAATCTGATATTTCCACATCTCCTCATATTGGCTATTGGTTTTTACGCCGCCCGGAACATAAATTTTGCTATTTTCCGGCACAAGGGCTTGGGGATTTAATGAGGACGAGAAATAATCATGGGCTTCATTTACTTCAGAGTAAAATGTTTTGCTGAAGTCAACGGGATTTTCATTTAGCAGGTATACATATTTCAATGAACCAAGATTAGCGAAGCAATTATCGTAAGACCAAATGAAGTTTTGCATTGTAATTGATTCCAAGGACGGTAAATCTGAAATAACACTATTCCCGCTAAATATAATATTATTATTAAAGCTTATGTGTTTTAGATTGTTGCAGCCACGAATGGTGCTGTTATTCAAAGATTTGACGTTATCTCCAAACTGGATGTTGGTGATGTTGTCGCAGAATTCAATGATATTAATATTGGTAGTAGCATTAGGAATTATTAGTTCTCCCTCTTTGTTGTTGGGGACTTGGATAAGATGGGAGAGGCCTTTCCAATATAGAATGCCGTCGTGAACACTCCATTCTTCGTTTTCGGGGTCAATGGTGATTTCTTCCAGGTTCTTGAATCCCATACCGACAGATCCTAAGTAACCGATCTCACTTTTTAAATTTTTAGGAAGATGAAGTTTCTTAAGCCTTTCGCAATATATTGAATTACATATTGATTCCGCATTTTCAGGAAGATGAAGTTCTTCGATGTAGTCGCCATTTATACAATTGAATGGTAAATATTTGATATTATCAGACATATGTACTTTTACGACTGTCGAGCCTGTAAAAATTGACGAACCGATTGTCGTGATGGTGTTCGACATGGTGAAACTGTGCATTTCGGCATTCTGCATGGCACTGTTGTCGATACCGAGTACTTTGCAGTCATAGCCATTTGCCGGTATGGCATCAGGTATTACTACCTCTATTGGCAATTGAGCCTGTTCGTAACCAAAAAGATAGAGAGCCTTGCCATGAATCCTGTATTTAAGTCCTTCATACGTTACGACATCATTATCCAGCGGAGGGTTCTCATTTTCTATAATCTGAGCGAAATCCTGCCATACAGAAGTGGAACTATATGATTCAATGGTTCCGGTCGGTACATAAAGCACTCCGGACGAAGGACACTGGGTGTTTGTGAATACGCATTCATTTATTGAAACAGCTTGATTCATTTTACAAACCACAGTTTTAAGATTGATACAATCAAAAAAGACATTTAATCCTATGGTTTGTAATGATGCCGGTAACTCAATTCGTGATATTGACAAATTCATCATTGAGTTGGATTCAATATGTTTCAAATTTTTTGGCAGGCTCAGTAACTCCAGGTTGCTTAAGCCTGTAAGAGCATAAGCAGGTAGAGCGTCCGCCCGCTGTTCCGGCCCGCTTATCTGAAAAGACTCTACAGGGTCGGTCGCCTTGCATGGCTCTATGCTGGCTTCGGATATGTCGAGCGCTTTTATTGACTTGATATTCTCTCTGATAAACCAAAGATCTTCGGCATTGATAGTACCGGTTATAGTCAGTGATGCTATTTGGGAAAGTTCGGTGTCTTTCAAAGACTCCGACAATTTTCCGGGAGTGGTGAGATTCACTGTCTTTTCTATGTCCGGCGTTGTGACTTCGACGGTAAGAGTGTATTCATCACCATATACGTCAAAAATTGCATGGCCATCATAAAACATATTTGTATCACCATACAAGCCTTTCCCTTCTACCTTGATGGTTATATTTGCAGGTGCGCTTCCGGAATCATCGAATACGTTAAAACGGAATGTACCCGCTTTGATAAATTCTATTGAAGCGTCTTCAGGAGAGATGTCTATCCATCTGTCTTTATAAATCTTAAGTTGATATTGTGTATTATTCACTATTTTGATAGTGCCTACATCTTTTTTTATTTCGGCGACCGTTTTCCTTACAGGTGCTTCAATTGTGCTAAGTACTTCAAGCCATGCGTCCGACGATGATTTCCTTGAAGCTAATGTGAGATAATCATCCGGTGCGATTTCCGACGAAATTGCTATATCGAAAAAATTCAAACCAGACCCCCACAAACCGAGCCCGAAATCATCATGAACTTCAGTAAAAGTCATAGTTTTAATAACTTCTTTTACATTGCCGTCTTTGTCAAACAGTAAAAGTCCTATTTGGCCGTTTGCGTCGCACGGATAGGACAGGCCAAGGCAAGTGAAATCGAAAGTCTGATTCTGCGCAGGTGCGTCTACACTGAAATGCGCACCCGGAGCGAGCTGGCCTGTCGCCCAGAAATATCCATAGTCACAGAATATTTTAGAGTATTCCTTTCCTGTTTTATCGGGAGCGATGTTAATGACCATTGTTGCGTTGTCATTAAAATAATCCGGCCCTGGCGTCAATGCGTTTAATGCAAACATTCCGTTGTAAGCTCCGTCCCAGCCCCAGTTTATGTGATACAAATCGTGATTGTCGTATCCATCGATTATGAATGCGTGATTTCCGCTGCCTGTGCCATTATATATCACAGGATTTCCGGCTTGCAGATCGGATTTTAACATAGATTTCCATACATCATCGCTAAAATTCTTTGCAGAGATAAACTGACACTCAGGACTGTATTTGAAGCATTGCTGAAACCGGTGGCCTAAAAAGTTCATATATGCAGAACTTTCGTAAGGAGTATATCGCATGACAACGGCCTCTCCGGCATCTCGCATCAGAGTGGCTATTTCAGAAGAATTGTTTGCATTGATGTCTTGTACAGGCATTGAATCCCAATTGTAATTGTCGGGCCAGTTGTGGTATTTCATCACAATCGCCATAGCCGTGGCCACGCACCCGGTAGGTACTTTCATACCATCTACAGTTGGGCATAGGCTGTTGTAAGGCTCGCCTTGGCCCCAATTGGCCGTTTCAAGCACGACGCCTTCGTCTGAAATTGAATTCAAAGTTGATGTTTTCCACGATGAATGCGCCTGCTCGGTACCGGGCACAGCTTTTATTTGCTCAACATACCGGTTGAGCATTTCTACGAGCTGAGGAGGCATTTTATCTAAATCAAAGCAGCCCCTATCGGTGAACCCTAATATTTTTTGCGCGCGGTCATCTCCTGCCACAATTACGAACCCTTTGTTGTCCGCACTATTAAAAATGTAATAGGGTTGGTCGGCTGATTGGTTCGTTGCTTTGGGGAGAGCGTGTGATGCCGTTGCGTTATGTTTGCCCGGAAAGTTTGTGCTAAAGAACTCTCTTGCAACGGATTCGGCCTGATTTAAGCTTATCTGCCGGGCGTAGCTTGCCATCGTGAGTAAGATGAAAAATAACGTGGTAAAAACCCGCATAATGGTTATTGGTATTAGATTGGTTTATAATGAAAGAGCGTCAAGTAAGCGCTTGCCACTCCAATGTAGCCATCGACAAGGCGTGTGCGTAGTGTTATGTAATCGCAAAATTACATATTTTATTGAGATGTTTGCTGTTATACGTAAAAAAGTTTCAGAGTATTCAGCCGATATTGTGTTTTAAAGGATACATACGACGGGGGCGCGGACAAGTTAATGCCGCGCCCCGTTTGGGTAATTGGCCAAACAAATAAATTTTGTATGACCAATGGTTATAAGGTGTTAGCTTCAATCGTCCGGCTTAATATTCGTCTTCGTTGAAGAGGAAGTCTTCTTTTGAGGGGTAGTCGGGCCAGATGTCTTCGATGCTTTCGTAGGTTTCGCCTTCGTCTTCTATTTCTTGGAGGTTCTCGATAACTTCCATAGGCGAGCCGCTGCGCATCGCGTAGTCGATCAGTTCGTCTTTAGTTGCCGGCCATGGGGCGTCTTCGAGTTTGGAGGCCAATTCAAGTGTCCAGTACATAGTGGGTTATATTTTTATTATGCGCCTTTTTAGATACCATATAGGCGAAAAAGTGCGCAAAGGTAGTTATTTTATTTGTACTAACAAGTTTTCTCCCAAAATATTTCGTTGGCGCTGTTAAAATTGTTTATAGCCCGGCTGAGGACGAAGAGGTAATCGCTGAGGCGGTTTATGAATCGCACTATCTCGGGGTCTACCGCCACGTCGCGTCCGAGCGATATTATGCGGCGTTCGGCGCGGCGAGCCACGGTGCGGGCTATGTTGGCGCGGGCGGCGTCGGGGTGTCCGCCGGGCAGTATGAAGCGATTGTGGCGAGGCAGCGAGGCCTCGAAGGCGTCGATGTCGGCTTCGAGTGTTTCGGTGGCGGCGGCAGGGAAGGGGGCGGGCTGCCACTTGGAGTCTTCCTCGGTTGCCAGCGATGCTCCGATGTCGAACAGCAGGTTCATAGCCCGCAGCAGTGTGGCGTGTGCGGGCTGCGGTATGGCCTCGGAGCTGTCGAGCAGGCCGAGCCAGGAGTTGAGTTCGTCGACGGTGCCGTATGCTTCGAGGCGGGCGTTGTCTTTATCGATGCGTGTTCCGCCCACGAGTGAGGTGGTGCCGCTATCGCCTGTGCGTGTGTATACTTTCATATCGATATGTATCCTAAAGTTAAGGGTCGGACTGTCTGTCCAACCCTTAACGTTTGTCATACGGTTGATGTTCGTGTGTTATTGGGGTATTTTACCGTCTTCCCACCATGTGCAGCTTACAGGTGCGAACTGGCCGGGGCCGGAAACTTCAAACACGGCTGTGTAGGCTATCGTTTCCTTGCTTTCGTAGTATGCGCTGAAGTTGATGGTGTAGAGCACAGAGAGTCCCTCTATGGGTTTTGCGTCGGAGTGGAGTATGGAGAGTGCTCCGGGCATTACTTCCTTCATAAAGCGGGTCTTCTCAAGCTCTATGATCTGGTCGTCGCTCATTCCTTCGTAGCCTGCGGGGTACTGCGAGCGGGCTGCCGACGGACGGAGGTCGATGTTGCCCTGATATGCCGATGTGCCGGAGTAGTACTCGTTGTTGCCATACGACGATATGTAGAACTTGCCGCTCTTGATGTCGGTGTCACCCAGCGGGCGGCATATGTTCTCGTATACCCAGTCGACGCAGGTCTGGAAGTAGAGCGTGCTCATTTCCTGTCCTTTGCCTGCGGGGAGGTTGATGGTCACGTTGGGGTCGTACATCCACTTGCCGCCGGTGCGGACAAACTGGTTGGTTTCTGTGATGGTGAAGTCGTAGGGTTCCCATGCCGAAGTACCGCGCTTGAATGCGGCGCAGGCGAAGCTGGTTTCGCCGCCGGCGTAGTGGTTCCATATCACATAGCGAATGTCGCCTTCGTTGCCGTAGGGGTACTTGGAGTTGACATACTGGCTCAGGTAAGGCTCGGCTGCCGTGAGGTCGCCGGTAGGACGTCCCATGGCGGTGTAGTCGTCGGGGCTGAGCACAGAGAAGTTGTCGGCCACGCTCCAGCGGTTGGCTGAGTAGTGGTATACGGTGCTGTGGGTTTCGGCGAATACGTCGAGTCCAGCGCGCGACATCATTCTTGCGGCTGCGCTGTTTACAGACTTGCCGTCGATTTCGGTCACTACCATGTTGCAGTACTTGCTGCCTGCGATTGCTATGAAGTAGCCGGTTATGGTCTGCTCCGAGCCGTCTTTGAGCATGGCGGTGACTTCGGGCGTGAAGCCGTAGACGCTGCCCTGTGCCTTGGCGCTGCCTGTGGGCACGATGTTGATGTTCTTGAGTTTTGTGGGGTCTTCCTTGTCGTAGCTCATGGTCACCTTGCCCTTGATTGTGGCGTAGATGCCGAGGGCGTCGTCGGTGCGGGTGATAGCCTGGTCGAGTTCGGCTCCGGTGTATTCCTTGGCTGCGGGATAGGTTACGTCCTGCTTGCCGAGCACTGTGGCGGTAGCGCTCGAGCCGGTAACCTGAAGCCCCTTGTTGTAAGCGCCGATGCTTCCGTTCACTTCCATCTGGTCGCCGACGGCCACTGTGGCGGTGTCGAACTTGCTGCCCATGTATACGAAGATTGCGCCTGTCTTGTCGGCGAGCATGTAGCCCTGTGCGCAGACTGCCATCACGATGCCTCGGATTGTCACGCCGGCATCGCCGTTCTTGAGCGAGCCTACAACACTGGTGGCGTCGAAGCTGCTTGTGCTGTATACGGGCTTGCCGTCGACGGCGGTCACTACCATGTTGCAGTACTTGCTGCCTGCGATTGCTATGAAGTAGCCGGTGATGGTCTGCTCCGAGCCGTCTTTGAGCATGGCGGTGACTTCGGGCGTGAAGCCGTAGACGCTGCCCTGAGCCTTGGCGCTGCCTGCGGGCACGATGTTGATGTTCTTGAGCTTTGTGGGGTCTTCCTTGTCGTAGCTCATAGTCACCTTGCCCTTGATTGTGGCATAGATGCCGAGGGCGTCGTCGGTGCGAGTGATAGCTTGGTCGAGTTCTGCTCCGGTGTATTCCTTGGCTGCGGGATAGGTTATGTCCTGCTTGCCGAGCACTGTGGCGGTAGCGCTCGAGCCAGTAACCTGAAGTCCCTTGTTGTAAGCGCCGATGCTTCCGTTCACTTCCATCTGGTCGCCCACGGCCACAGTGGTGGTGTCGAACTTGCTGCCCATGTATACGAAGATTGCGCCTGTCTTATCGGCGAGCATGTAGCCTTGGGCGCAGACTGCCATCACGACGCCTCGGATTGTCACGCCTGCATCGCCGTTCTTGAGCGAGCCTACAACACTGCTCAGCTCGAAGGAGGGTTCCTCGGGTGTGCCGCCACCGAACACGGGTTCCTGCGGTGCAACATTGTATGTTACCACGCATATCGAGCCGTCGGCGGGGTCGACGTCGGCTGCGAGCATGGTGGGAATGAAGTTCTGGGGCTGTTTCGAGGGAGCGAAGGCGTTGATGAAGTTTTCAGACTGCCATACGTCTTTCTCGTACTGCTCCGGGCTTACCCTGTAGGTCTGCGGGTTTGTTCCGGCGATGTATTCCTCCGGTTCGGCGTCGGCCTGGCGGTATGTGAGGCGGATGGCGGAGCCGTCGGTGAGGGTGAAGTAGGGGAAAGAGCTGTTGCCCAGGAATGCGGGCACGTACTTGGAGGCGGGAGCTGCCTGCGAGAAGCGGCGCATCGAGCCTACCTGCTGCAGGGCTGCCTTGCCGTCTTCGCCGGCGAGGGCTGTGTTCTCGGCCAGTCCGGCTATGGTCTTGTAGTCGGCGTCGGTGAGGGTGTATTCTACCGTCTGGACGTCGGTTACAGGCTCGTTTTCGATTTTGTCGAATCCGTCGAGCTTGTCGTTCCACGAGTTTTCGTCGCAGGCGGAGGCTGCGAGAACGATGGCCGCAGCAGCCAGAACCTTGGTATATTTGTTTGTTTTCATCTGTTTAAGTGCGGCTTAGAAGTTTACACGTAGCTTCATTGAGAATGTGCGTCCGAAAGAGTAGAACACGCCGTAGATATTCTCCCAGTTGGCGTCGACGGCAGAATCAGAATATGCGTCAACCACGTAGTTGTAGTTGAAGAGGTTGTGCACGTTGCCGTAGAGAGTTGCGCTCACGCCGCCGATGTCGAAGCGGTAGGATGCGTTGAGGTCGAGCTGGTTGCCCCAGGGTATGCGCCAGGGCTTGTGAACGGTGATTGTGTTGTTGAAGCTGGGGGTGTTGATGGAGTAGTCGGAGTAGTTGCGGTCCGAAACCTTCCAGTCTGCGCCTATGCGGAAGCCCTTGAAGGGGCGGAATGTCGCTCCGATGGCGGCTGTGGTCTGAGCCGAGCCGCCCACCTTGATGCCTTTCTGGTTGAGCACGCCCCACGCGTGGTCTTCGGCCATGACGCCCGATGCGATGTCGCCGGCGCTGTTCTTCAGGGGCTGTCCGAGCTGGTTGTAGAAGTAGCCCTTGGCGTTGCTGTCCCAGATATAGTCGCCGAGCGATACCATACCTGTCAGCTCGAGCCACTTGGTGGGTACGAAAGTACAGTTGAACTCGATACCCATGTGGCGGGCGTCGACGCCAGTGAGGTTCATAGCGTAACGGTCGCCTGCGTGCTCGCCCTGCTCTATGGAGCCGCCGCGCACGGCGGTTTTGTCGAGCCACTTGGTGTAGTATGCGTTAAGTGTGGCGGAGAATATGCGCGAACGGAAGTTGTAGCCGGCCTCTACCGAGAACACTTTTTCGTTTACGGGGTCGGGGTTGGTGGCGTTCGATGTGGCCTGCTGCAGGAACACGCCGTTTGCGAAGAATGGCGCGCGGCTGATGTAGCCCACGTTGGCAAACACGTTGTGGTGGCGGTCGATGTTGTAGTTGGCGCCGAATTTGGCTGTGCCGCCGAGGAAGTTGTACATGCCCGATTTGGCGTGTTCCTCGTCGTAGTAGAAGTGGTCGATACGCTCGTAGCCGGTGTTGCTGAGCGAGCCGGAGAGCACGAGGTTGAGCTTCTTGTCGAACATCGTGTATTCGGCCTGTGCGTATACGCCTTCCTGATTGGTGCGGCCTTCATAGTCGCGGTATACCACATCGCCCACGCCGAGCTTCTGGTACTTCCAGTTGGGGTCGGCGGCTGCGGCGTTGTTGTAGGGCTTCACGTTCTTACGCGAGCTGTCGTCCATGAAGTATTCGCCGTCATAGAGGTCGATAATCTTGTTGTTGTGGTATCCCACATAGTAGCGCAGGTCCACACCAGCCAGAATGTTGAGGGTCTTGTCGAAGAAGCTGTTCTGGTATGTCGACACGAGTCCGTACCAGTTGTGCGAGTTGTTCGATTCGCTCATTACCATGTTCGAGCCGGTGGTACTGGCCTGGTTCATGAGCTGGATTTCGTCGTATGCGAAAGTTCCGTCGGGTTTGCGGAAGAGGGTGTTGGCAGCGCCGTTGGTGGTACCGTACCAGCTTGAGTTGCTGAGGCTCTGCCCTTTGTATGTGCCGCGTCCCTGGCCGCTGTAGCCGCCGCCCTTGGCAAGCGAGGCGTATACGGTGGTCGAGAGGCTCGACTTCTTGTCGATCTGCCATATGTGGGCCAGCGAGAGCTGGGGCTTGTGGTAGGTGTTGCGGTTGGAGGAGCGTACCTTGCCGTCGAGGCCGTAGCCGAAGGTGGCGTTGTACTTGTAGGGGCTTTCGGTGCCCATCCAGTTTTTGGCGTAGCGCTGGTAGTTGATTATCGACAGGCCGTCTTTGTTTCCGCGCTTGTTGTGGGTCTGGGGTGCTCCGAAGGCTGTGAACGACAGCTGATGGCGGTCGTTGATGCGCTTTGACACGTTCACGAAGTAGTTGTAACCGCTGAAGTCGGTGCCCTGGATATATCCGTCGCCGAACTTGCGCGATCCGAGCACTGTCACGGCCCAGCCGTTGTCCATCAGGCCGGTGGATAGCTTCACGCCGTAGTTGTTCATGCCGTCGTTGCCCATGCCGTACCACACGCTGCCGCCTTTTTCTGCGTCAAGGCTGGAGGTGGTGATGTTGATGGTGCCGCCGATAGAGGGGGCCGAGAGGATTGCTGCGCCGAGGCCGCGCTGGGTCTGTATGTTGGAAGCCACGTCGCTGAGGCCTGCCCAGTTGCTCCAGTATACCCAGCCGCCTTCCATGTCGTTGACCGGGATACCGTTCACGAGCACAGCCACGTTGGCGCTCTGGAAGCCGCGCATATTGATTTTGGCATCGCCGAAGCCGCCGCCGTCTTTGGTGGCCCATACTCCGGGGGTTGTGTTGAGGATTTCGGGAAGCTCCTGTGTGCCGAGCTTCACATCGATTTCAGCCTTGTTGACCTGCGATATGGCCACAGGTGTCTGGCGGGTGCGGGCTATCGACTGGGTAACCACAACGTCGTTGAGAACCTCTGTCGACGGCTTGAGGGCTATCTTGCCCATGTCGGCTTTGACGGCCACTTTTTTAGCCTCGTAGCCTACATAGCTTATTGTGAGCGATGCGGTGCCTTCGGGCACTTTGACATCGAAATCGCCGTCGATGTCGGTTGTGGCGAGGGCGCGTCCGCCGGTAATCACGATGCTGGCGCCGATTATCGGTTCGCCTTCCTCGTCGACTACCGTTCCTTTGCAATTTAGGGTCGCTCCGGCAGCGAAGGCAACAGCCTGTGCAAGCCAGAGCACGATGAATACGGATAAGAGTCGTCTCATTGCGTAAATTAATAAATATGAGTTCTTTAAGATTGGTTTCTGCGCTAAGGTACTATGCCCTTGTAATATATTTTGGCATAATGCTACAAAGGTAGGTATATTTTTTTACTTTTTCACAATTGGCGAGTTTATTTAACAATGAGCAAGGCATAAAAAAACACGGCGCCGACGTCGGCACCGTGTTTGGGTGTGCGTTATGCCTGTTAGAGGGTGTTTCATAATATCTGTTAAAGCACAGGCCAAAAAGTTTGAGATGGATTTATTCCTGAGCCGAAGGAGCATAGCGGTTGCTATGTGACTGAGGCGAAGGGATAAAGACACTCAAAATTTTTGGAGGCGAAGCCTTTGATGCCGCCCTGACAGATATTCTCTGATGATTCGGTTGAGGGCTGATTTAACAATAGTGCTGTCTTGGCGTCTTTTTGTTAATCTGCCCATTATTCATCGGTCACATAGCACCGCTATGCTCCCTCTTCATAATGAACAGCTTAAACAAAAATACACCAACCTATGCTTTAACAGATATTATGAAACACCCTCTTAATCTTCGAGATAGTAGGTGATAGATGTCACCACGCGTACTGTCTTGATGTTGGGCGTGTACTGGTCGCGGTCGGAGATAGAGAACTGTCCTTGCGACGCCGTTTTGATTTTGCCGAGCTTGCTGTGGGAGTCGGCGGCAAATTTGTCGGCGGCCTCGCGGGCGTTTGCCGTGGCTTCGGCAATCATTTCGGGCTTTATCGAGTTGAGGTCGGTATATTCGTAGGACGTGGAGTAGTTGTAGTCGCCGGCTACCACGGCTATGCCCTGGCGCAGGAGGTCGGTCTGCTTGTTGATAAGCTTGCGCACCTGTTCTACCTTGTCGGAGGTCACTACCACCACGTTGGTCACCAGGTAGCGGTAGCGCACGTCCTGATTGCCGTAGCGTTCGGCCGACTGGTCGTATACCTGGGGCGCGTTCACCGATATTTCGCTGTCGGATAGTCCGTTTTCTTTCAGGAACTTGACGATGCCGTCGTTGTTGGCCTGTATTTTGGTGTAGATTGTGGTGAGGTCGTTGCCTACCTCCTTTGTCACGATGGGCCATGTCACCTTGTTGGCCGGAACCTCTTTCTCGCACAGGCCGCGCACGGTCACCACGCGGTCGCGGTTGCTGAAATTGTCGATGCCTCCTTTGAGGGCAAATCCGAGAATCACTATTGCCACGGCCACTATCGCCGACGACAACACTATTGCAGGAGCTTTCATAAATAAATGGTGTTAAAACAATAAATTGCGTTAAAAACATATTTTAGACTAAACGCGGCATCTCTTGGTTTAGTTCCCGCGTGAAATTTTGCAAAGAAATTGTGCCGCACCCGATTTTATGCTAAATTTGCCGATAAACCTCAAAAACACGAAATCCAACGTAGTGCCGAACCGATCTGTCCTTTTATCCATTTTTTGTAGAATCAGGGATTGTTTGCTCCTTATGTGGCTTCTGAGTCTGTGCGCGTGCGCTTCCGATTTGGGTCGAACCCTTGAACGCATAGAGCGGCAGGTAGCCTCTGTGCCCGATTCCGCCTACACTGCTCTTTGCGCCATCGACAAATCCCGGCTGAGCGACAAAGGCGACAAGGCACTCTACAACCTCTTGATGAGCGAGGCGATGTATAGGCGGGGAGAGCTTGTGTGTGATGACTCCCTGATAAGGTATCCAAGCCGCTATTTTCATAGGAATGGCGACGAAGCCCGTCTGTGGAGGTCGCTGTTTATAAAGGCGATAGTAGCATATAATATGAAGGATTATCCTCACAGTATGGTTCTGTCGCGGGAGGCTGAGGCGTTGGCATTGTCGCTTGGTAGCACCGAGTATCTGGCCAAAATATACGAGCATATATCGAACATATACGAGGTGGGGCTTAATTCGGCAGAAGAATTGAAATACTCCACAAGGGCTGCAGCACTGTATAAAGAGGCGGGTATGGAGTCGGAACATTTGCTTGTGCTTGTCGACAAAGCCCGGAGTTTGGCAGGCATGGGTCTGTGGCAGAAGAGTATTCAGTTGTTGGACAGTGTGGCGGCTCTTGCAAGTTTGGAAGACACAATGCTGATCTACAGTCTGAATAAGGCAAGAATAAAGCCTGAGATAGCGTTGGGCAAGGCGGAAGACGCTGTTGAGAGTTATGAAATAGCAGATAAGATAGGCCGTGAGGCTGGTTTGGACTTTAATATTCCAAGTGCCTTTGAAATATCTTTGATAAGAGGCGAGGTTGATGAGGCTGCCTTGTGGCTCGATTCTATAGTTGCTGTATCTGCAGATGTTGATGCCGATTTGGAAGCACAGTATGCGATGTACAGGTACTACAAATATTTTGGCGATTATCAGAAAGCACTTGAGCATCACGAGCGATTATTATCGCTTGAGGAGGAGGGTTTGCGAAAAATACGAAGTGAAAGTGTGGTCAAGGCTGAAAGCCGGTTTTATTGGCTCAATGCTAAAAGAGCGCGGCAAAAGGAAAAAGCATCTTATGTATGGATCGTTTCCATTTCCATTATGGCTTTGGTTATAATATCGACTCTGTTGTTTTATTATAGGCTGACAGTGAGGACTAAAAACGAAGAAATGGAGTCCAAGATGGGACAGATACGGGAGCTTTCTGACGAGATTAGGGCGAAAGACAACAGTTTGTTCGCGTTAAATAAGGAGGTAGGCAGCAAGGACTCTCAGCTTGCAGAACTGTCCGGCGCTATTAAGAACAGCAATGAACATTTGCAAGAGTTGAGAGATTCGATGGTGCAGATGTCCCGAGGCCGTTTCGATGTAATCAACAACCTGTGCGAAGAATATTTTTCAAGGAGAAATGCGCCTGAAAAAACAAGACTCTCGCTGTATGGCAAGGTTGAGGAGCAGATTATGAATATGAGAAGTGAGCGCGCGTTGTGCGAGTTGGAACAGTCGCTCAATATGGTTTACGATGGCATTATGGATAAGTTGAGGGTGTCGTTTCCGCATATGAAAGAAGCCGACAGGTTGTTCCTGATGCTGACCTTTGCAGGATTTTCATCAAAGACTATATCCGTACTTTGCGATATCAATCTTGGCAATTATTATAACAAGCGTAGTCGTCTGAGGGCTAAAATCGAAGAATCAGATAGCCCCTATCGCGATTTGCTACTTTCGGCAATATAGTGCCTATTCTGCGAAGTGCTATATGTGCTTGAATACTAATGCATTTTGTCGCCTGATAACGAGGTGTTAGATTTGTGAAAAATCACTGCGTTGATAATCAGTAGTTTGCACTTTGGATTGATAGGCTGTTTAAGGCTATATTTTTTGGTAGGCTCTTGGATATATAGTAATTTTGCGGTGTCAGACACAACAACAGAAGGCGCCTCCCTATCATAAACCAAAACATTCAACCCAATGAACAAACTCATTATCACATTATTTTTATTAGTGTCTTCTGTCGCTGCCGGAGCGCAAATGCGCTGGGGCGTGGAAGGCGGTGTGAATGTGTCGCACGCTTTCGACACAGAAAAGACCAAGGCCGGATTCAATATCGGGGCAGTAGGCGAATATTCGTTCAGCAGCCATTGGTTTATGGACGCTTCGCTCAAGCTGTCGTCACAGCCTTGCGGCATAGACGTCCGTGGCAGTTCCGATGATCAAAAATTCTGGCTTAAGGCGGACTATACTCCCTACTATCTCACCTTGCCTGTGCGTGCCGGATTCAAATTCTATCCTGCCGACGGTGTGCGCCTGCACATCGCTGTCGGCCCTATGATTGGTGTCGGCCTTTGGGGCAGCGGTCACTATTCGTCGAGCGCCCTCGGTGAAACCGATGCAGACGGCAATTATGTTGCAGGTGTTGATAAGAAAATCAAGCATTTCTTCAGCGCCAATCAGGAGCGTTGCTTCTCGTCGTCGCGCTTCGAGTATGGTGCCAATGCGAAAATCGGCGCTGAATTTGCCGGCCACTACCGCGTAAATCTCGAGTACAGCCTTATCCATATTCCCGGCAAGACCAAAAGTATCGACAATATGGGCGTGTTCTCGGTCAACATAGCTTATATGTTCTGATAGTCCTATATGACTATACGATATGTGATTGTAGGATTGGCGGCATTCGCAGCGCTTGCTGCGGGTGCCGCTCAAACGCGTATAGCGGGGCGCGTTGTTGAGAAAGGCGGCGAGTGTCTGCCATATGCCACGATAAAGGTGAAGAATCGCTATCTGGGCGCTGTGGCCGACAGCGTGGGACTCTTTGAAATTCAGGGTGCTATGGCGGCGTCCGATACCGTGGTGGTGTCGTATATGGGCTTTCGGACAAGAAAATTGCTCGTGGCAGAACTTGGTGTGTCCGACAGCACGGTGTCGCTCGTGGAAATGGAGAGCGCGCCTGTGCCGCTGCCTGAGGTGGCTGTGCGTCCGGGCAAACGCAAGACAGTGAAATACGGCAAGAAGCATGGCACTGGAATGCTGTCGGCAGACTATACTGCCGAAGCGGGGCTGTGCACAGGCTTTGAAACTAAGGCGGGCAAAGGCCGGACGATGTGGCTCGACGCCGTAGGTTTCTATATCAAGGAGATTCCCGGTATGCTCAGCAGTATGAAGTTCAGAATCAACATTTACGATATGGCCGGGGTGACGCGGGAGCCTACCGATGAGTTTGCCGACGCCCTTGTCGGTCAGATATATTTCGACTATGACAAGGCCGATGTGGTCGACGGCCGGTATATCTGGGCGTTGCCCGAAATGATGCGCCTGCCTGAACACGCGATGGTAGAGATAGAGTTCCTCGAAAATAGGAAAAACGAGGCGATTGTGTTCAAGTGCAATCTCTTGGGCAAAAACTCCTGGATACGCGAGCACGACGAGTATTTCTGGTGTACCTGTCCTATCGCCACACCCTTCTTCGTCAGCTGTGTAGAAAATTAGGTGGTTAAGTGGTTAGGTGGACAGGTGGTTAGGTGTAGGGCGCGGTGCTGGCCTGCCGCAGTTTTTTTGATATTGGGAACATATTGGCGGGGGTTCGCGTATTATTTAGTAAATTTGCACTTTTAGCACCTCCAATTAGCTCTGATGGAAGAAAAAAAACTGTTCCTGCTCGACGCCTATGCGTTGATATACCGTGCATACTATGCCCTGATGCGTTCACCGCGAGTTACCTCCTCGGGTCTTAACACTTCGGCGATTTTCGGCTTCTGCCTCGCTCTCGAAGATGTGTTGCGCAAGGAAAATCCGGGGTATATAGCCGTTTGTTTCGACCCGGCCCACGGCCATACGTTCCGTCACGAGCAATACCCTGAGTATAAGGCCGGTCGCGACAAGCAGCCTGAAGACATAACTGTCGCCATACCGTACATAAAGAAGATACTGCAAGCCTACCGCATACCTGTGGTAGAAGTCGAGGGCTACGAGGCCGACGATGTGATAGGCACGCTCTCGCGTATGGCCGAGGCCGAAGGCTTCATCACCTATATGATGACTCCTGACAAGGACTACGGGCAGCTCGTCACCGACCGCGTGTTTATGTACCGCCCGGCCATAAAGGGTCAGGGCTTCGAGATCCGAGGCCCCGAGCAGGTATGCGAGCGCTACGGCATCTCGTCGCCACGGCAGGTTATTGACCTGCTCGCGCTCGAAGGCGATGCCTCCGACAATGTGCCCGGCTGCCCCGGCGTGGGCGAGAAAACAGCCGTGAAGCTGATACGGGAGTACGGTTCCGTGGAGAATCTTCTTGCCAATGCCTCCTCTCTGAGGGGGGCGCTGAAGAACAAGATAGAGGACAATGCCCGCCAGATTGAGATGTCGAAAGAGCTTGTGACGATAGCCACCGACGTCCCCGTGGGCATCGCTCCCGACGATTTGCGCCGCTGCGAGCCCGATGTGGACGCCTTGCTCGCCATATTCCGCGAATTGGAGTTCAAGAGTTTCGCCGCCAAGTTCGGCGGCTGGGACAAGCTTGAGCCTGCTCCGCGCCCCGAGCCTCCTAAGGAGTCGCAGCCCTCCTTGTTCGATCTCCCTGCCGAGGAAGAGCCTGAGCCGGTGTGTGCTTCCGCCCCTGTTGCCGAAGTGGCAGAGCTGGATACCTTGCAGAGTGTGGAAGATTTCGTCAGCAGGGCCGTGAAGGCATCTTACGTGGCGATGGCGCTCAACAGCGTCGGTCCGGAGGCTATGACGGCGCAGCTTTTCGGTTTGGCGCTCGCTTTCGAGTCGGAGGCAGGCGTGGCGGCGGCCTATGTGCATCTGCCGGCGTCGCGCACGCAGCGTGCGGCCTTTTTTGAATCGCTCAAGCCGCTGTTTTCGTCCGAAAAAATAACGATAGTCGGCGCGGACATAAAGCGCGATATGCTTCTTCTCAGGCGCGAGGGGCTGGAGTTTGCAGGCTCGCGCTGGTTCGACGTGGCGGTGGCCCACTATCTGTGTAATCCCGAGGCGAAGCACGACACCGCCACCCTCGCCACTACATACCTCGGATTCCACACCTACGATGCCGACTACTCGGCTGCCGACCGCAAGCGTGCGCCCCTCGACCCCGTGGCGGCCATAGGCGAAACGGCCTCGGTGGTACTCGCGCTCCGCCGCCCGCTTGAGGCCGAGATGGAGCAGAAAGGGCAGCGAGGCCTGTTCGATACCGTCGAAACGCCCATGGTGGCTGTTTTGGCAGGTATGGAGTGGGAGGGCGCCCGCATAGATGTGGCAGAACTGAAGCGCTTGTCCGGCGAGCTTGCCGTGCGCCTCTCCAAACTTGAAAACGAGGCTTTCAGTATCGCCGGACGTCCTTTCAACGTGTCCTCTCCTATGCAGGTGGGCCGGATTCTTTTTGAAGAAATGCAGATCGACGCCAAGGCGAAGCGTACCAAGGCCGGTGCGTGGTCTACTGCCGAAGATTCGCTCGAAAAATATGCCGCCCGCGAGCCGTTGGTGCGCCTCATACTCGATATCCGCGGCATCAAGAAGCTGTTGGCAACGTATATCGACGCCCTCCCCAAACTCATCAACCCCGTTACGGGCAAGATACATACCACCTACAACCAGACGGCTACGGCCACCGGGCGCTTGTCGTCGGCCAACCCGAACCTGCAGAACATACCCGTGCGTACCGCCGACGGCCGCGACATACGCCGCGCCTTCGTGCCTGAGCCGGGCGACCTTATGTTCTCTGCCGACTACTCGCAGATCGAGCTGAGGCTGATGGCCGACATGAGCGGCGACCCCGGCATGGTGGAGGCATTCCTCTCCGGCGCCGACATACACCGCTCCACAGCCGCCAAGATATACCATTTGGAACCTGGCGAGGTGACCGACGACCTGCGCCGCAACGCCAAGACTGCCAACTTCGGCATAATCTACGGCATATCGGCATTCGGCCTGTCTGAGCGTCTTGGTATGCCGCGCTCGGAGGCGAAAGACTTGATAGAAGGGTATATGGCCACATACCCGCTTGTGGCGGAATATATGAAGAAGGCCGTGGCCGACGCGCAGCGCGACGGCTTTGTGAGCACCATCATGGGGCGCCGCCGCTATCTGCCGGATATACAGTCGCGGAGCAACACCGTGCGCAGCTATGCCGAGCGGAATGCCATCAACGCGCCCCTGCAAGGCTCTGCCGCCGACATCATAAAGGTGGCCATGGTGGCTGTCGACGCCGAATTTCGACGTCTGGGGCTGCGCTCGCGCATGATAATGCAGGTACACGACGAATTGATATTCAATGTCAAGCCCGACGAGCTGGAGCAGGTGCGGCAGATAGTGGTGTCGCTTATGGAGGGCGCCTATTCAGGCCGTGTGCCCATGGAGGTGTCGGCCGGAGTCGGCGCCAACTGGCTCGAGGCCCATTAAAAGGGTGTTTCATAATTTGTTTTGCACTCGACTTATCCGTATCTTTGGCTTCGCCTTAGATACTTTCGCTCGGTAAAAACAAATAAGAATATTTGTTTTTACTCTCGACTTATTCGTATCTTTGTAGCTAAGATTGTAAACACAGTCCTAACGCTTGAATAACTGCTAAATATATGGCAACAAAACCGTTTCATTACCAGGAAATGTTTCCGCTGGGAGCGGACACTACCGAGTACTACCACCTCACTTCCGAATATGTCCGCACCGAAACATGGGGCGGGCACGAGTTCCTTGTCGTAGACCCCGAGGCGCTTACCGTGCTGGCGCGTCAGGCTACCCACGACAACGCTTTCATGCTCCGTCGCGAGCACAACGCCATGGTGGCTAAAATCCTTGCCGACCCCGAAGCAAGCGAGAACGACAAGTTCGTGGCTCTCACCATGCTCCGCAATGCCGAAGTGGCTGCAAAAGGCCAGCTTCCTTTCTGCCAGGATACCGGCACGGCAATCGTGCACGGCGAAAAAGGCCAGAACGTGTACACCGGCTGCAACGACGAGGAGAAAATATCGCACGGCGTATACCTCACATATACCACCGACAACCTGCGCTACAGCCAGAACGCGCCTCTTACCATGTACGACGAGGTGAACACCGGCTGCAACCTTCCCGCGCAGATCGACATACACGCCACCGAAGGCTCGGAATATCACTTCCTCTTTGTTGCCAAGGGTGGCGGCTCGGCCAACAAGACATACCTCTATCAGGAAACAAAGGCCACTATCAACCCCGACAAGCTTGTGCCGTTCCTGATTGAGAAAATGCGCTCGCTCGGCACTGCCGCATGTCCTCCCTACCATATCGCGTTCGTTATCGGCGGCACATCGGCTGAGATGAACCTCGCCGTTGTCAAGAAGGCATCGGTGAAGTACTACGACAGCCTGCCCACCAAGGGCAACGAGTACGGCCACGCTTTCCGCGACGTCGAGCTTGAAGCCACCCTGAAGAAGGCTGCCGAAGAGCTCGGCCTCGGCGCGCAGTTCGGCGGCAAGTACTTTGCCCACGACATCCGCGTGATCCGTCTGCCCCGCCACGGCGCGTCCTGCCCCATCGGTATGGGCGTGAGCTGCTCGGCCGACCGCAATGTAAAGGCCAAAATCAACCGCGAGGGTCTGTGGATCGAAAAACTCGACACCAACCCCGGCGAACTGATACCCGAAGAATACCGCAAGGCCGGCGAGGGCGAGGTGGTGAAAATAGACCTCAACCGTCCGATGCCCGAGGTGCTTGCCGAGCTGAGCAAATACCCCGTGTCGACCCGCCTGTCGTTGCGCGGCACCATCATCGTGGGCCGCGACATAGCACACGCCAAGATTAAGGAGCGCCTCGACAGCGGCGAGTCCATGCCCCAGTATCTCAAGGATCACCCCATCTACTACGCAGGCCCGGCCAAGACACCGGCAGGCATGCCGTCGGGTTCGTTCGGCCCGACAACGGCAGGACGTATGGACAGCTATGTCGACCAGTTCCAGAGCGCCGGCGGCTCTATGATAATGATAGCCAAGGGCAACCGCTCGCAGGCCGTTACCGATGCCTGCCACAAGCACGGCGGCTTCTACCTCGGCTCTATCGGCGGCCCGGCTGCCGTACTGGCCCAGAACTCCATCAAAAATGTGGAACTCCTCGAATATCCCGAACTCGGCATGGAGGCTATCTGGAAAATCGAGGTTGAAGATTTCCCCGCCTTTATCCTCGTCGACGACAAGGGCAACGACTTCTTCACTCAGATTTCCGACAAATGCAAAGCTTGCGGCCTGGGCAAATAGCCCCGGCTCAATCCTGATATGATTACAAGGGCGGGCCGGTGTTTTATCGGTCCGCCCTTAGAGTCTGTTTACTTTTGGCTTATGTTAAGAGGGTGTTTCATAATATCTGTTAAAGCACAGGCCAAAAAGTTTGAGATGGATTTATTCCTGAACCGAAGGAGCATAGCGGTTGCTATGTGACTGAGGCGAAGGGATAAAGACACTCAAAATTTTTGGAGGCGAAGCCTTTGATGCCGCCCTGACAGATATTATCTGATGATTCGGTTGAGGGCTGATTTAACAATAGTGCTGTCTTGGCGTCTTTTTGTTAATCTGCCCATTACTCATCGGTCACATAGCAACCGCTATGCTCCCTCTTCATAATGAACAGTTTAAACAAAAATACACCAACCTGTGCTTTAACAGATATTATGAAACACCCTCTAAGATTTAGAATGATTTTTCGAGTATGTTTTGAGATTGAATGAAGGAGTTATGGGGTTCCATAACGACTGAATGAATGCTTGAAACAGACCGAAAAAGCTTCTAAAGATTTCATAGAGTTAAAAGTAAACATACTCTTAAACTATTAAGGCTGCGGCTTGTCTTAATAGTATCGCGCTTAAGCGCCGAATGTACAACGCCCAACTCCGTTTCAACTATGGCAAAAAGCACAAAAACCATTTTCTGCGTACTCCTCACCATTTTATTTCCCTTTTTCATGCAGGCAGAATCACCAAAACTCAAAATACCCGATTTCGCTTATCCGCAGACAGTGGAAGGCGATGCTGCCAAGCTTCTTGCCGAAGCCGACCGTATGGGCGGAACCGAGGCATCGGCGCTCCGTGTGCGGGCTTTGCTCGAACTGACCACGGCGCAGCTTCAGATCGACCGTGACAACGCCTATACCCAGCCTGCCCTCATAGCGGCGCAGGCTGCCAAGGAGGGTGCCGCATCTCCCGGCCGAGCCATGCTCCTTGTGCTTGAAGCTCAGAAGTATTTCGACATATATAACAGCCGCCGCTGGACCTACGACCGCGTTTCAGCGCCTCTTGAGCCATATCCTGCCGATGTGTCGGAGTGGAGCGCTCTTCAGTTCCATACTCGCGTGGCAGCCTTGGTCGACAGTGCCATAGCTGTTGCCGACGCGGCTCCTGTGACACCGCTTGCCGATTTTTCCGACTGTCTTGAATATTCGTCCGAGGCATTGAGCTATGTGCCCGATGTGGCGTCGTTTGTGCGCTATAAGGCTTACAAACTCCTCAAAGATTGCGGCAAAGCGGAGGAGGCCAAGGCTTTGGCTGAGAAAACAATGGCCATGAGCACTCCCGGCTCGGCGCCCTACTTCTACTGGGCGGCCAAGGCAACCGACGACTTGGAAAAGCTGTACGAAAAGTGGGCCGATAATGAGAGTGCGCGCTATGTGCTGTTGCAGTTGGTGCGCTCTGCAGACATTGTGTCGGTGTATTGGGACGACTTCAGAGTCCGTTCTGCCGACACCGGGCACCGCGACAATATGATAGGGTTGCTGCGCGCATCTTTGGAGCGTTTCCCCGGATGGTATGCCAACAACGATCTGCGCAACGAGCTTGCCCGGCTCACCAAGCCGGAGCTTGAATACTCATTCCCGCGCATGCAGATGCCCGGCAAGCCATTCGACGTTGTGGTGAGCTATTCTTTTGCGAAGAATGTTGATTTGGCAGTATACCGCCTGCCTGCAATGGGAATGGTGGAGTGGAATCCTGAAAATATAGCAAAGAGCTGCCCCAAGGTGTTCTCTGCCTCGATTGCGCCGACAGCCGTTGACGGAACCGACACAGTGTCGGTTTCTCTGGCCGAGCCGGGCGAATATGCCGTGCTTGCACTGCTCGACGGCGAGCCGAACAGCCAGTCGTGGCAGCGCCCCGTGATATTGGTGACGCCCATGCTGGCATTCTCGCTCAATGCCGAGAACCGCAATGCCGCCGTGGCCGTCGATTTTGAGTCGGGAAAGCCGCTGAAAGGCGTCACGGTGACTGAAAATGGCTATAGCCACCGCCGTAATGCCCCTGCTCCGTTGGCCAAGCTTCTTGGCAAGACTTCTTCTGAAGGCACGTTGCTGTACACGCCGACAGAAGCCGATTACAGCGCCCGCTACCTTAGCTTCGGGCTGGACGGGCGCGAATATGACTTCGGCAAGGATGTGGATAGTCGCGAACCGGCTGATTATGGCGAGGACGATGATTTCAAAGGCTTGTTGTTCACCGACAGAAAGCTCTATCATCAGGGCGACAGTATCAGTTGGGCTTTGGTGGCAGCCGTTAAAGAAGATGGCGCAGCGTCGCCCCGTGTGTTCGTAGGTGAGAAGGTGAATATTGTTCTTCGCGATGCCAACGGCACGGTTGTGGATACCTTGGAAGCGACCACCGACAGCCACGGACGCGTGTCCGGCGCCTTCCCCACCCGCAAGGACGCTCTTTCGGGCAGGTATACCTTAGTGGCGCGTATGGCCGGACATGTGACCTCTGCGGGCGTGGAGGTGAGTGACTTCAAGCTTCCTACCTTTGAGGTGGAGATAAGCAAGATTGAGCGCGGTGTGCCTGCCGAGGGCGCAGTGCGCATATCAGGCCGTGCCTGCACGTTTACAGGTATGCCCGTGGCTTCGGCTAATGTCAAGCTCGTGCTTTCTGAGGCGTATCGATGGCGCTGGTTCGCTCCTATGCGCGAGATTGCCTCCCTCGACACTGTTACGCGCTTTGACGGCACGTTCTCCTTCGACATTCCCGCGTCGACGCTTGACGGTGGTGCTACTCGTCCTGTCGATTTCTATGCTGCTGTCACTGTCACATCGCTGGCGGCAGAGGCGGCAGAGGCGTCGCGCGGTTTCACCGTGGGCAAGCCCTATACTCTGCAAATATTCGCTCCTTATGGCAATGTTGACGGAGGAAAGGCTTCAAAAGGTATGATAGAGGCATATAATGCCGACGGCGAGCAGAAGCCTGTGGAAGTCCGCTGGACCCTCGGTGTTTACAAAGACAATGAGTGCAAGCAGGTGGTAGCCGAAGGGTCGGCCACTACCGGCACGCCGTTCGATATGAATCTTGCATCTGTGCCTGCGGGTGTCTACGTTTTCGAGGCAAGCCCGGCCGACAGCACGTTGGCATCGGCTGTGAGGAACGACGGCATTGTGGTGTATAATGTGCGCCGTAACGATGTGCCCGATACCGGCAGCCCGGTGTTCGTGCCTGTCGAGAGCTACAGCGCCGACGGCAAGGTCAAGCTTCTTGTCGGCACCTCGCAGAAAGAGGCGTTCGCCATAATCGCTGTCAATGACAACGGCAAGCTCGCCTCGCTTTCGAACCATAAGATAAGCCACGGATTCCATACGATAGACGTAGCGGTTCCGGCAGGTAAGGGCCGCGCCTCCATAGTGGTATACAGCGTTCGCGACGGTGCCGTAAGCTCGACTGCCGTCAATGTGGAGCGTGCCGACAAGCGCGATGTCAAGCTTGTGGCAGAAAGCTTCCGCGACAAGCTCGTGCCGGGCTCAGGCGAGCAATGGCGCTTCCGTCTGCTCGACAGCGATTCTGCTCCCGTGGCCAATGCTGCTATGATTGCCACGCTCTATAACCGCGCCCTCGACAAGCTGTCATCGCCGTCGTGGCCATCGGGTATGTCATTTAACAATGCAGGCAGCTGGATATCTTTCTCAGCACCCTCGGCAGGACGCAACAGCTTCAGCCTGTATGGCAATATCAAGGACTATCCTGCGGTAAACACGGTGTTCCCTGCCTTTATGTTCTGGGAAACGGAGCTGTACAATTCCCTGCCGCAGAGGAAGCTGATGGCTTCGGCTTCAGGAGTGGCAGTTCGGGGCGCGTATGACGACGTTATGCTCCGAGAAGAAATTGTGGCCGCAGGCATCGGCTCTTCAAATGACCTCAAGGCAGAGAAGGAAGAAGACGGAGTGGAAGAATCCGAGCCGGACGTTGAATACCGTGTGGCCGAAACGCTTCAGGTGCTGTGGGAACCCCGTCTTACAGCCGATGCCGAGGGCAATATCGACATCGTGTTCACTATGCCCGACGCTATCGGCGGCTGGTCGTTCAAGGGCTTTGCCTGGAGCGATGATGCGCGCGCGGCGGCGTATACTGCCGAGTGTGTAAGCAGCAAGCCCGTGATGGTGCAGCCCAATCTGCCTCGCTTCCTGCGTCAGGGCGACAAGGCCACCATACGTGCCACCGTCTTCAACAACAGTGGCGACAACGGTATGGTGAAGACCACGATGGAGCTGTTCGACCCTGCAACCGGCACGGTTAAATCAAGTTCCACGGTGCTGAGCACGCTTGCAGCCGGTGCCTCGACGATAGTGGGAATACCTGTGGAGGCTCCCGCTGATGCTTCGGCGATAGGTTTCAGGGTGCGTTCGGTGCTCGGTTCGTTTGCCGACGGCGAGCAGGCGCTCGTGCCCGTGCTTGCCTCATCTGCCACGGTGATAGAGAGCACGGAGTTCTATCTCAACCCCGGCGACAACAAGCCTTTCGAGCTTACCGTGCCTGCGGCGGCCGATGCCACCATAACGCTTCAGTACTGTCAGAATCCTGTCTGGACCGTGGTGAAGGCTATGCGCGGGCTGTCCGACGGGGGAAGCACGTCTACGGCGTATGTGGGCCGCTTGTTCTCGGCTCTTGCCGGTAGGAAGATAATAAGCGAGTCGCCGGCGGTGGCTGCCGCCATCAAGCGGTGGAGCGAGAATCCCTCTGAAGATGCTCTCAAATCGATGCTCGAAAAGAACGAGGATCTCAAGAAGCTGATGCTCGACCAGACTCCGTGGGTTCAGGCTGCGGCGAGCCAGAGCGCGCGTATGGCCGCTTTGGCGCAGTTCCTTGAGCCGGAAGCTGTGGAGAAATCTGTCAATGCTGCCGTCGAAGGCTTGTCGAAGCTTCAGAATAAGGACGGCGGATTTGTGTGGGGCGACTGGAACCGCGAATCGTCGGAGTGGGCCACGCAGACGGTGCTCACCACCCTCGGCATAGCCAACTCGCTGGGTATGCTGCCGCAATCCGAACAGATAAGCGGAATGGTTGACGCCGCTTTCGGCTATCTGCAGAAAGAGGCCGCCAAGCCGGGTCGCTCGCTTACCAATGATGACCTTGCCCTGATATCCGCGCTTCTGCCGCAGGCCAAGCTTACGGTAGAAGGCAGCGCCATCGTCCGCCGCACCGTTGCCCGCATTGTTTCGGGCTGGCGCAAGGACGGCACCGTCGGCAAGGCTTACGACATACTCATACTCAAAGCCAACGGACGCAAGGCCGTGGCCGCGCAGATACTTGAATCGATACGCCAGCACAGCGTGGTGAAGCCGGGCATGGGCATGTGCTTCCCCAATGTCGACGATATCCGCACATATGCCTCCGTGATACAGGCGTTTGCTGCCATGGACGCACCCAAGGCTGAGATCGACGCTATGCGCCAGTGGATTACGGTGCGCGCTCAGGCCATCGACAATCTCGGGGCATATAATCCGGACTATGTGATTGCCGCAGTGATGCTTACCGGCTCGGTATGGACCGATGTGCCTGTGAGTCAGAGCGTGACTGTCGACGGACGACCCCTCGCTATCGGCCGGGTGGAAAGCTCCACCGGGTATTTCGCCCAGACTATTCCTGCCGACGGCAAGGCCGTGACAATCAAGGTGATACCTAATGGTATCACACCGTCGTACGGTTCCGTGGTAAGCGTGGGCCGACGTCCGATGGCCTCTGTGGAGGCTCGTCCGGGACGCGACATCTCTGTGGAGAAACGCGTGCTTGTCGAGAGGGCCGGTAGCTGGGTGGAAACCAACGAGTTCAATCTCGGCGAGCGCGTGCGTGTGCAGCTCGTTATCAAGGCAAAGCGCGATTTGCAGTATGTTAGCATCGACGATGAGCGTCCGGCAGCCTTCGAGCCTGTAGAGCAGCTCCCCGGCTATGTCTACGACGGCGGACTCGGCTTCTATCGCGAAAACCGCGATGCTTCCACCCGCCTGTTCGTAGGTTGGCTCCCCAAGGGAACATATCACGTGAACTATGATATGACGGCGGCCCTCGAAGGCAGCTTCATATCCGGCATTGCTACTCTCCAGAGCCAGTATGCGCCCGAGCTTACCGCCCACAGCGGCGCTTCTGTAGTAACTGTGACTGTGAAATGATGAAAGGCAAAACTCTCTATGTAAGCGATATGGACGGCACCCTGCTTGGTTCCGACGGCAGGGTGTCGGATCGTACCGCCGGTATAATCACCCGCTTGTCCTACCTCGGCGTGCCCATAACCGTTGCCACGGCGCGCACGCCGGCCACTGTGAGGCCGCTCCTCGCGCAGACGCATACCATCGTCGACGCTGTTGTTATGACGGGCGCTGCCACGTGGAGCCGTGCCGACAATGTGTATACCGATGTCCACTATATGCCCGTTGCCGACGTCCGGCGCGGGCTTGACCTTTGTGCCGAATGCGGCGTGCATCCCTTTGTCTACACCATGGGGGAGGACAGACGCTCGCTCGACGTGTATCACCGTGCGCGCGAGCTGAACAAGGCCGAAGAAGGCTTCTATCTCGAACGTGCCAAGCTGAAGCGTTTCCATATAGGGCAGGAGCTGCCGGAGGCCGCTGAGGCCGAAACAGCGCTTTTCTTCGCCATAGGCGCTCGCGCGGCTGTCGAAAGTGCTGCAAAGGAACTTCGCGAGCGCTCGGAGTGCGCGGTGTGCTGCTATCCCGATATTTATAATCCGGGTATAGGTAATCTCGAAGTGTTCGCCCCCGGTGTGTCGAAGGCGGCTGCCGTGCGCGAATTGAAAAAGAAAACAGGAGCGAGCCGTCTTGTGGTGTTTGGCGATAATCTCAACGACCTGCCCATGCTGGCAGAGGCTGATTTGGCCGTGGCCGTGGGCAATGCCCTGCCGGCAGTCAAGGAGGCCGCCGACATAGTGATAGAGCCGAACTACACCGACTCCGTGGCCCGATTTATAGAGTACGACTCAGGACTTTGATTCTGCCTCTTCGTCGAGTACGGGCGAGAGGCGGACAAGCTCTATGCGGTTGGCGGATTTTTTGAGGATTTCAAAGCGGAAATTGTCAATCATCACCGTGGCGCCTTGCTCGGGTATGGTGCCGGTGTTATGGAGTATGAATCCGGCCACGGTCTGGTAGCTGTCGTCCTCGGGCATTTCGAGGTCGAAACGCTCGTTTATCTCCGTTATTTCGCAGCGGCCTGAAAGCTCGTAGACCCCCGCTTCGATTTCGCGGGCAGTGAGCTTGGAACTGTCGTGTTCGTCCTCGATATTGCCGCATATCTCCTCCATAAGGTCTTCGAGGGTGAGCATTCCGGCTGTGCCTCCGAACTCGTCGACAACGATGGCTATTGAGCGCTTCTGCTGCAGTAGCCGGCGCATCATCACGTTCGCCATAAGGTTTTCCGGGGCGAATATCACGTCCTTAATGTGTTTGCGCCAGTCCTTGGCGGGGTCGAACAGCTCGCTTACGTGGATATATCCCACTATGGTGTCGATGTCGCCACGGTATACTATTATTTTGGAGCGCCCGCTGCGTGTGAACAGCTCCGAGAGCTCGTCGCGGGTGATATTGTCGAGATTCACGGCCACAATCTCGTTGCGGGGAATCATGCAGTCGCGCACGTGGGTCGACGAGAAGTCGAGCGCGTTGCGGAATATCTTCACTTCGTTCTCGATAGTCTGCTGCTTTTCTTCCATATCGTCGATGGTTTCCTCGATATAGTCGTTGAGGTCGCCTATGGAGATAAGGTGGAGGCGCTTGGCGCTGTCGCGTATACCCACAAGGCGCATAAGGGCTCTCGACAGCCATGCCGTGAATACCGACACGGGGTAGAGCACGAGGTAGAAAAGGTATATCGGGAGCGCGAATATCTTGAGAGAGTTGTTGGGGTTGATGCCGAATATGGTTTTTGGCAGAAACTCTCCCGTGATGATTATCACGGCGGTAGATATTAGCGTCTGGCTTATGAGTATGAAAAATTCGTTTGGCGATATCTGGGCGAGGAGCGGTTCGAGCAGGGCGGCGGCTCCCATGCCGTATACAACGAGCATTATGTTGTTGCCCACCAGTATGGTGGATATAAACAGTTCGGAATTGGAGTAGAACCGGTTGATTATGCGGGCTATGAATCCTCCTCGGTTCACGTCGAGTTCGACGCGCACGCGGTCGGAAGTGACGTAAGCCATTTCACAGCCCGAGAACAGGGCCGAGAATATGAGTGATACTATGGATACTACAATCCATATGCCGGTTTCGGAAATTTCCATACTTTTATTTTGCGGGTATGCGTTTTGCCGGTAATGCGTCGGCAGGAGCGCGTTGTATCGTGGTCGGTTTTTCGGTAGCGGTGCTTGCTGCCGGTCGTGCCTGCGTGCGGCGTTCGGGTGCGGCGCGGCGGGTAGTGGCGGCGGCAGAGTCACGCCGCGATGTGCTGTCGGCCGCAGTGCTGTCGGTGCGCGCGGCGCGTCCGCTGCCCGGCCTTCTGTCGGCGGGAAGTATCGCGGTGGGGCGTTTTACCTCGTATGAGCGCATGCCTTGGTCCGACTCGAAGCCGTAGCCCTCGATAGTGCGCTCCGCGCTCACTATGTGGATAAATGAATCGCTGTATATCTTGCGCGAAGTCTGGTCCCAGAACAGCTGGTTGGTCAGGAAGCTGTCGCGGGCAGTGTTTACCATCACCACGTTGCCGTCGAGCCTCCACAGCCTTTTTCGCGAATAATATATCGCCGAGTCGCATTCGACGTTCGACTCCGGCTGCAGGGCGTGGTCGTACTGTTCGAGCTCTATCCCTTCGGGGAAGCGCCAGAACGGTTCTTCTGCGTCTTCGTACATAAGCCATATCGGCGTTACCACCTTGTACCGGGTGTATCCGCTGTCGCTAATCAGCGTGGTAACGTCGGTGGTCGCCATGGTGGGCGTTGTTTCGCCGTCGGAGGCGTTAGGCACGTAGTGCTGTTTTTCCGGCGAACACGACACGAGCGCCCACGACGCCGACAGCGCTGCCGCCGCCAGTGCCGGAAGCAGACGCATGGCGCCTGTGCTGTGTGCCTTTTCGCCGTGTTTGCCCAAAATTAGTAGATTTTGCTCTGGCGGAACCACATTTCGTTGAAGTTGATTCCGATAGTCACGTTGAAGTAATTTTCCTTGATGAGGGGATTGGGGTTGGCCTGACGGTGCTTCCATTCAAAGCCGAGGTTTACTATGGTCTTGAAGGTGGGCACGGGGAAACCGAAACCGGCTGTTACGCCGTATTCGCGGAGCTGGTTGCCACGGATAAGGAGATAGTCGTTGTTGTAGTATGCTCCCATGCGGTACTGCACACGCTTGAAGTAGCCGCCTCGGAAGTTGGGCGTGAACTGCATGCCGAGGGCGTATTTGGTGCGGTTGGCATAGTTGTGGCTTATGCTTTCGCCGTCGAAGCCACGGAATTTGACCTTGCTCCAAGGCTGGTAGGTGTAGTCGAATTCCACTATAAGCTTGCGCCCGAAGTTGTAGTTGATGCCGGCGCCCCATGTTTCGGGCAGGGAGTAGTTGCCGCGCAGTTTGTGCTCGTCGGTCACTTCGGGCTTGGTGTCCTGCTGGGTGTCGTAGTACACCATTCTGGCGTTGCCGAGGAGTGTCTTGGCCGGGCTGTATGTGAGGCCGAGGGTGAGGCGGTCGCCGTTGCCGAAGCCCACGCCGTACTGCGCGCCGAAGTTGAGGTGGTAGTCGCGTACTTCGAGCTGCTTCTGGTAGAGGGTGCTGTAGCCGGCGTTCGCTATGGCGTAAGTATCGTTTATGATGTTGCCGAACATATACGATATGTTCGCGCCTACATAGAAGCCCTTGAAGGGGTTGCCGCTGACACCAACATAAAGCTCGTTGATGCTGCCCGAACCTTGGCGCGAGTCAATGCCGTTGTCGATTTCGCTGCCGAAAGAATAGCCCACCGAGGAGTATGGCACAAGACCCACCGACGCTCCCATGCGGCGGCCGAGGGGGAACTGCATGGTCACATAGTCGAGTCCTCCGCCGAAGTTGCGCTCTGACAGGCGCTTGCCGTCTGACAGAGTTTCGTTCTGCCATATGGCGGTGAGGTCGATACCCATGTCGAACAGGAAAGTAAGGGTGTCGATTGCCGCATACGAGGCCGGGTTCATCACGTTGATTTGGCG
The DNA here is from genome assembly GCA_910579035.1 of uncultured Muribaculaceae bacterium. Lineage (GTDB taxonomy): Bacteria > Bacteroidota > Bacteroidia > Bacteroidales > Muribaculaceae > CAG-873. Next base: position 48,186 of record CAJTSR010000016.1, read on the forward strand.
CCCGGAGTTCATGGCATAGCCCACGCCGCCCATGGCGCGCTGCGCCGAGGTGGCATGGTCGCCGAGGATACCGTAGCCGTAGCTAGAGTAGGGCGTCATAGTGCCGTTTTGCGCCGTGGCGCCGATTGCAGTAGTGATGAATAGCAGGCTAAGGGCTAAGATTTTAGCGATTCTCATTATAGTCTATTATGGAGTTAAGGCCGCGCAGCACAAGGTGCGGGTCGTAAAGGCTGTCGAAGGACAGCAGCTTGTTTTTTAAAATGTATTCGGCTCCGCCGCCTGTGAGAACGGCTTGGGCCACGGGGCCGGCCAGGTGGTGGTAGTATTCAAGCTCTGCCGCCATTCCTCTGAATGCTCCCGAGCGCAGGGCTTCGTCGGTGCTCTTGCCCCATGCCGGTATGGGGCCGTCGGTTTCAGGCTCGGGCAGGGCAGCGGTATAGCTGTGGAGCGCCTTCAGGCGCATTCCTATGCCGGGAGCTATGTTGCCTCCGGCGTATACTGCGCCGGGAGCCACGAAGTCGAACGTTGCCGCCGTGCCGATGTCGGCCACCAGCAGCGGCGTGTTGCTTCCGGCAAGGTCTATGGCGCCGAGGGCGGCCGCGAGGCGGTCGGCGCCTAAAGTGGCGGGCGTGGCATATAGAATCTGCATCGGCATGGGGGTGGTGGCGTCAACATTTATCACACGCCGTGCCTTGCCGCGCAGCGACAGCATGTCGTCGCTTCTTCGGCTGCCCACCACGGTGCAGTATGCCGCCGAGGCAAAAGCCTCGCAGCCGCAACCGTAGGTTCGCAGAAGAGCCGAAGCCGCCTCGCCGGCGCTTAGCTCCGGCGGAAAGACTTCGGAGCCCAGCAAGCGCTTGGAGGTATCCCATACACCGCCTTTCATGGTGGTGTTGCCTCTGTCGATTGTAAGCTTGAGTTCCATCGCGTGGCAAAATTACTAAAAAGATTGTCACCCCGCGCCATATGCCGTGTATTTTACTATTTATTAATATATCATTTCCGGCTCTGAGGCGCCCGTTACGTCGTTTTTTTGTAGATTTGCATATCAGAATTATGGCACGACACGAGAAATCAGCAGAACTTAAAGAAAAGATTGCTATCCTGCCCGATACGCCGGGAGTGTATATGTACTTCGACTCCGAGGGCAGGGTTATATACGTAGGCAAGGCCAAGAACCTCAAGCGCAGGGTGTCGTCGTACTTCAACCGCACCCACGACGTGCTGCGTACCAATATACTGGTGCGCAACATAGCCGACATGAAGTACATAGTGGTGCCCACCGAGCAGGACGCCCTTAATCTTGAAAATTCGATGATTAAGGAGTACAAGCCCCGCTACAACGTGCTGCTCAAAGACGATAAGTCCTATCCTTGGATCGTGGTTACCAACGAGATGTACCCTCGCGTGTTCCTCACCCGGCAGCATATACGCGACGGTTCGCGCTACTACGGGCCGTATACCAATACTTCGGTGGCGCGCACGGTGCTCGAACTTATAGGCAAGCTCTATCCGGTGCGCACATGCCGCATACCGATAACGCCAGAGTACATATCGCGTGGCAAGGGGCGCCTGTGCCTGCAATACCATATCAAGAAGTGCCGTGGTTGCTGCACCGGCGACATCGACCATAAGACTTACAACGGCTATATCGACCGCATAAGGCAGATTCTGCGAGGAGAAACGCAGGAGCTTATGGCCTATCTCCGCGATGAGATGGCGCGGCTGTCGGAGGAGCTGAGATTCGAGGAGGCGCAGGAGCTTAAGGAGAGCTATCGCCTGATTGAGAATTATCGCTCGAAAAGCGTTATTGTGAGTCAGACCATAAACGACATAGATGTGTTCGGTTTCGACGACGACGGCAGCAACGAGGTGTATGTCAACTATATGCACGTGCGCCGTGGCGCCGTGGTGCGTAGCGTGACGCTGCGCTACCGCCGCTCGCTTGAGGAAAGCCGTGCCCAGCTGCTGGGATACGCGATGGAAGAAATCCGCCAGTCGCTCGGCGCGGTGTTCGACGAGGTGGTGGTGGCCGAGGCTCCCGAGATAGAGATGACCGGTGTAACATTTACCATACCCCGGCGTGGCGACAAGGCCAAGCTTCTGGAGGTGTCGGAGCGCAATGCGCGGCAGAACCGCCTCGACGACCTCAAACACCTCGAGCGGCACAATCCCGAAGAGCGCACCGACCGCCTGCTCGAACGAATGAAAGCCGATTTCCGCCTTTCCGAGCTGCCCCGCCACATAGAGTGCTTCGATAATTCCAATATACAGGGAACGAACCCGGTGGCGTCGTGCGTGGTGTTTCGCGACGGACGCCCGGCAAAGCGCGATTACCGCCACTTCAATATCAAGACAGTGGAGGGACCCGACGATTTCGCGTCGATGAAGGAGGTGCTCACGCGGCGCTATACCCGCCTGATGCAGGAGGGGCAGTCCTTGCCTCAGCTCATAGTGGTGGACGGCGGCAAGGGGCAGCTCAGCTCGGCTGTAGAGGCTCTTGAGGAGATAGGGCTGAGAGGCACCATAGCGGTTGTGGGCATAGCGAAGCGTCTGGAGGAGATTTATTTTCCGGGCGACAGTGTGCCGCTGTATATCGACAAAAATTCGGAAACGCTGCGCGTGGTGCAGCATATGCGCGACGAGGCGCATCGCTTCGGCATCACGCACCACCGCAACCGGCGCAGCAAGGGGCAGATAGTCGGAGCGCTCGACGGCATCAAGGGCATCGGCCCCAAGACTGCCGAACAGCTCCTGCAGCATTTCAAGAGCGTTAAGCGCCTGCGCGAAGCCCCGGAATCGGAAATATCCGCTCTCATAGGCCCGGCAAAGACTGCCCTCCTCCTGGCAGGCCTCGGCTCTGATTAGGGACTTTAAGGTTGCTTAATTTTTGGTGGAGTGGGATTAAGGCTGTATCTTTGTGGTATGAAGAAAAAAACGATATGGGATATGGGGCGCCCTACTGTCGAGGAATTCAAGGCTGCCGACAAGATGCCGGTGGCCGTGGTGCTCGACAATGTGCGCTCGCTCAATAATATTGGCGCTATTTTTCGCACGTGCGATGCTTTCGCTGTGCGCGAGGTGGTGCTTTGCGGTATTTCGGCCACACCCCCGTCGGCCGAGATTCATAAAACCGCTCTCGGTGCCGAAAATTCCGTGGCATGGCGTTATTTCGCCGATACGGCAGAGGCTATAGATTCCCTGAAGGCAGAGGGCTACAAGCTTGTGTGCCTGGAGCAGGTGCAGGGCAGCGTGAGCCTTGAGGCTTTTCGTCCTGAATCCGACTCGATGTACGCTCTTGTGCTTGGCAACGAGGTCGACGGCGTGGCGCAGACTGTGGTCGACCGGGCCGACATATGCCTCGAAATTCCGCAGAGCGGCACCAAGCATTCGCTTAACGTGTCGGTATCGGCCGGTGTGGCGCTTTGGAAATTCTACGAACGTCTTTCTCTTTTACCTCATTCCACATTTCCTGAAAAATGAAAAACATCACATTTCCGCGCCCGTTGAAAAAGGGCGACAAGATAGCAATATGTTCTCCTGCCGGATATATAGCCAAGGAGAAGGTGGAAGGAGCCGTGCGCCAGTTGCGCCGGCAGGGCTGGGAGCCCGTGGTGATGCCTCACGCGCTTGGCCGCTGGGGGCACTACAGCGGCACTCCCGAAGAGCGCTACTCCGACATGGCTGCGGCATTGACCGACCCCGAGGTGCGGGCCGTGCTTTGTTCGCGCGGCGGTTATGGCGTGGTCCATATCATGGACGACCTCGCCAAGCTGCCTTTGGCCGACGATCCGAAGTGGGTTATAGGCTTCTCCGACATATCGGCGCTACACGCGCTGATGGCTTCCAAGGGGATAGCAAGCATACACTCGCCGATGGCCGCCCAGATTATGAAGGGAGAATCCGATGTTGACACGGCGTCACTGTTCGGCATATTGCGCGGCGAGCGTCCGGCATATGTGTTCCCCGGCCACGACTACGACCGCTACGGCATAGCCACCGGCACCTTGCTTGGAGGCAACCTCGCCGTTCTTGCCGAACTGATAAACACGCCCTACGACATACTGCGGCCCGACACAATCCTTTTCCTCGAGGACGTGTCGGAACCGATATATAAGATCGAGAGAATTTTCTACCAGCTTCGCCTGAGCGGCGTTCTCGGCAAGGTTCGCGGTCTTATTGTGGGGCAGTTTACCGAGTATAAGCCCGACGACAACTATGCCGACATGGAAACTATGATACGCGACCTTGTGGCGCCCTATTCATACCCGGTGGCCTTCAATGTGCCCTGCGGACATGTGGACCACAACATACCGCTGATAGAGTCGGCCAAGGTTACGCTCAAGGTAAGCCCCTCAGGCTCGAACAGCATTATTTTCCACCGTTCGTAGGCAGGTCTTCAGGCTTTGCCTGAAGTGGCGTGTGCGAGTCGGCAGTCTTGAAGTGGAGGTTGTTCATTTCCATTGGCGACAGGCGGCGCGCGCCTTCTATCTTTACTCTTGGTATTGTCTTCATTCGTCTTCAGTATTTTTGTCAAACAATGGCGTCACGGCGTTGATAGCCAGCAATGCGGCTACGTATGAGGCGCAGAGTATGGCAAACTCCGTGTGCAACGGGAAGGAATGGGCAAACCAGCCACCGCATATATAGCATAGCAGCGATGCCCACAGGCAGCCTTGGGTGATAAGGCATAGCGTGCACCACGCTTTGGCACGGTATTTCTGATACCACACGCTCCAGAAGGAGAACGGACAGCAGCAGGCGTTGACCAAGGCCAGATAGCCGATGTATTGGGGAAATACAAGCAGGCAGGCAAGGCTGACGCCGAAGTAGCTGAATCCGACCTCGCTCCAGCCGAAAAGTCCGAAGAATTTCGACGCCTTTGTCGATAGTACCGTGCCGCAGCCGGTGCGGTCGATAAGGCCGCAGATTTTGTCGGCTCTGTCGGAGTGTATGTTTAGGGATTTCAGCACTAACTCGTATGTGACGAACAGCCCGGAGGCGTTTATAAGCGTGAGGAGCACTGTGGTCACATGCGAGTATATGCCGTTGGAAATGAACAGATAGAGGAATATAAAGGCAGATGCGGCAATCAGCACCCATTTCTTCGACCTTTGGGCAAGGTCGAATAGGCTGTGCCTGCAATAGCACGGTTCGGCCGAGCCGGGGCCGGGATAGGCTATGAGTGCCACTCCGCTCCAGCCGTCGATAAAGTCGGCGCGCTTTATGGCGAGAGCCTTGTGGCCGATGCCGTCGTCGACTGTGCATTCTTCGCCCGTCTTCTGTCTTACTATTACGAATGTTTCTCCGAACCGGGCAAGAAACGGCACGGGCAGCTCGCCGAGAGCCTTTTCCTTGTCGGGCACCTCTATGGCCTCGTTGGCGATGCCGTAGCGTTCGAGCAACTTTGAGAAGCCGAACAGCGACCGGAATGTCATATGCTCGAATTGCGAGTCGGAGTACTCCCGGGTGTGGGGTACTCCGAGTTCGGCCAGAAAGTCTGTGAATATGCTTGTAGGTGCCATCACAGCCTCCCTGTTCAGTTCATAAACTGTTGCAGCTTCTGTAGAAGCACGTTGCCGTCAATCTCGCCGCTGAATCTCCAGACTGGTTCGCCGTCGCGGTAGATGATGAAGGTGGGTGTCGAATCAACGTTTACGGATTCTGCCACGGCTTCTTCCTTATCGATGTCGAGCTGGTATATCTCGGCCGAGTCGCCTATGAGTTCGCGTATCTGGGCTATCACGGGCATCATGCGCCGGCAGTGCGAGCACCATGTGGCATAGAATTCAACCATTACCACGCGCGATGCGTTCACGAGGTCTTTATAATCTGTCATATATGCGTTTTTTATTTGGTTATGATTATAAAAAACGCGATGGCAGCGCCTAAGGTTCACTAAGAGGGTGTTTCATAATATCTGTTAAATCCCTCTCAGAGTGCCGACAGCCCTTATTGTCTGCACGGGGTTGGCAGGGTCGTTGCTTATGAGCGATATGCGGGCGTTGAGAAGCGCGCCGGGCAGCTTTGAGGCTTCGGCGGTGATGGTTATGGTGGCTTTTTTCCCGGGTTTTATGGTCTTGGTGTCGGCTGTGGCGCTCACTCCTTTGTCGGCGGTGTACACGCGGCGTATGTGCAGAGGCGATTTTCCGGCATTGCTGATCTCCACTGTGCGCGACACCGTGCCTGATGCGGGAAGCTCTCCGAAATCAGCACTCGGACTTTCTATTCTCAGCACGGGGGCTTTCTGCAGCTGCTTGGGCGTCAGTTTGGAGAAGTCTTCGTTGACGATGGCTGTGAGGGGCAGCGGGCATATGGTCGATGACAGCGGATCGGCCGACACATAGAGCGTGTCGGAAACAAGGCCGTAGAGCGGACATTTGTCGGAACGGAAGTACAGTATAAGCGAACACTGTTCGCCCGGCGCTACTTTCTCAGGCGCTACCGATGCCTCTACATATGGAGGGAGATTGGAAACGGAGGGCGATATCGAGTCGTGCGAGCTGTTGTATGCTTTTACAAAGAGGGTGCGGAGCTGCCCTTTGAGCACTTCTCCCATCATGGCGCCTCCGCGTTCGAGCCGCAGCCACTTGGAGCATTCCACAGGGTATTGCCGTCCCACGCTCGCGGCCGAGCCTACCACGGTGCCGTATACCTGCAGTTTCTGGCGCGAATCGGGATAGCTGAGGTCGACGGCTACATATTTGCTGAAGCGTCCCGGGCGCCCTGCCGGGTCGTAGGTCACACGCACCGATGCCGTGTCGCCGGGCAGTACCGGCTCGCGGGAGTATTCAGGCGCGGTGCAGCCGCACGACGCCCTCGCCGCCGTGATAGCCACAGCGTCGGTACCCGTGTTCACAAATCGGAAAACGGTGCTTACCGGCCCGGTGTCTTCGTCGAATGCTCCGAAATTATGCTCTGTTTCAAGCCAATTTACGGAATTGGAAGCCGAGGCTCCGAGTATGGCGCATAATGCGACGGCTGCTGCAAATATTCGTTTCATAATCGTACTATTAACGTTCGGGGCGGCTCTTTCGTTCGCAATGTCAGCTCTCGGCTCCCTCGGGGGCTTCTGAGCGCAGAGGGTAGGTGTTGCGCTGGCGCTCGAAGCTGTCGGGGTCGCTTTTCAGGGCGAGGCTCAGGGGCAGCGGGTCGAAGCTTCCGGTGATTCCGGCCATGCTCACGGTGACGGCTGGCGCCGGAGGCAGCGGCGCGTCGATGGTGACGCGCGGAAGCATGAAGAAGGTCGTGATGGCGTCGAGCACTGTCTGTGAGGCGCGTATCTTGCCCTCGCGCGAGTAGCCCGCTATGTGCGGGGTGGCAATGGCGGCGCGGCGCAGCAGTTCGCGGTCGATGCGAGGTTCGTTTTCCCAGCAGTCCACTATCAGCGGGCCGGCCTGTCCGGCGTCTTTGGCTGCTACCACGGCCTCGGTGTCGAAAATCTCGCCACGAGCCGTGTTGATGAGTATGGGAGCGCGGCGCAGTTTTGAAAGGAAGGCGGCATCTACCATATGGAAGGTGGCGTCCTCGCCGGTGCGGGTGAGTGGTGTGTGGAACGTGATTATGTCGCACTCGCGGGCCAGGGTGTCGATGTCGCACCATTGATCGCCTCCTTCGGCGCGCTGTCGCGGCGGGTCGCACAGCAGCACTTTCATGTCGAGCCCTCTTGCCCAGCGCTCCACGATGGAGCCTACGTGGCCCACGCCCACTATGCCGATAGTGTGGGAGCTGAGCGGGCGGTTGACGGTCTGCATCAGTGCGCCGAACACATACTGGGCCACGGCTGCGGCGTTGCAGCCCGGCGAGTTTACCACCGTTATGCCGCGTCGGCGGCAGTACTCGGTATTGATATGGTCGGTGCCTATGGTGGCCGTAGCCACTATCTTGCACTGCGAACGTACCAGCAGGCCTTCGTCGCAGCGTGTGCGTGTGCGTATTATCATGCCGTCGGCTGTTTCCACGGCCTTGGGGGTGATGTCGGCGGGCGCGATGTAGCGCACGGTGGCGTACGGGTCGAGCAGTCCGCGCACGAAAGGCACGTTTTCCTCGACAATGATGTTTATATTGCTATTTGGCATAAGAATAAAGCTACATAGGCGACTATGACGGCCATAATTGCGAAACACGATTTCTCCGCGCGGTGCGTGGAAAAATAATGGGCTACCTGCAGCGCCGCGCAGAAATTGAGGAGCGGTATGTAGGACAGCATGTTACGGAAATCGATGCACATCGCTGCTATGGTGGTGAGCGACAGAAGGGCGAAAACGCCGTTTATGGCGCGTGAGCGGGCATTGTAGGCTATGGTTCGGAGAACGTTGAGTACGAAGCTGAGCATGGTAAGCAGCGCCGTGAGGCCTACCGTGACAAGCAGCACGAGGGTGTCGTGATGGTCAATCACCGAGAGGACGCTCACGAACTGCGGCAGGTGTATGTCGGACGGGCGTATTATTCCGAATCCCATCATAATCCACCACGGGCATACCATGCCGAGGATTGCGGCGGTAAGTGTGCGCCCGTTGAATATCCGCATCTGCGCGCAGCCTATGAGGAATACGGGCACATACAGCGCGAAGCAGTACTGCGTGGCCGTGAGGAACGACAGTCCGAGGAATATCAGGAACACGTGGCCCGAAGGGCGCGGGTTGCGGTAGCAGCTGAACAGGAGCATAAGCGCGGCTCCTACCGCCACCGACAGCAATGTGCCGGTATAGAACTGCACGGCCAGTCCTGGCGTGGCCATCTGCATCACGGCGAACAGCCCGATGTAGAGCCATGTGAGCGAGCGCAGCACGTTGAAGACCTTGCACAGCAGCACCATCAGCAGTGTGCACGCGGTCATGCCGGCTATGGCTGCGGCAAAATCGGCCAGAGGGGCCGAGAACCACTCGTTGGCCGAGGGCAGCGCCAGCCCCTTGTCGCCGGTGAGGCGCATGGGACTGTCGCTGAAAAAATATATGAAAGCGGCGGCAAGCGCCAGCGCGGCCACGGTCAGAGCCGTGCCGCGCGAATGCAGTATCCGGGTAGCGATTGCCGCTTTCATTTATTCGTAGGGGAGCAGGTCGCGGCCTATGTCGCGGCGGAAGTACATACCGTCGAAGTGCACGCCTTCGAGGGCTTTGTAGGAGAGAGCCGCGGCTTCGCTTATGTTGCGGCCGTAGCTTGTGGCCGTGAGGACGCGTCCGCCGGCCGTCACGGGTTTGCCGTCGGCCGCCGCCGCGGTGCCTGCATGGAATATTATGGACTCGGCGGGAGCGAGGTTGCCGCTTATGGCCTTGCCTTTCTCGTAATCGCCCGGATATCCGCCCGACACCGCCATGACGGTTACCGATGTGCGCGGGTCTGTTTCGATAGCCATTCCTTTCAGCCGGGCGTCGGCTGCGGCTTCGAGCACGGGCAGGAGGTCGGAGGCTATGCGGGGCATCACGGCCTCTGTTTCGGGGTCGCCCATACGGACGTTGTACTCGATTACGAGCGGTTCGCCGCCGCAGTTGATGAGGCCGAGGAATATGAAGCCTCGGTAGTCGATGCCTTCGGCAGCGAGTCCGGCGAGAGTCGGCTTGATGATGCGGCTGTCGATTTTGGCCATAAATTCGTCGTCGACAAAGGGAGGGGGGCATACGGCGCCCATGCCGCCGGTGTTGAGTCCGGTGTCGCCTTCGCCGATTCGTTTGTAGTCCTTGGCGGGAGGCAGCACTATGTATTCGCCCGTTCCGTCGGTGAGCACGAATACGGAGCATTCTATGCCTGAGAGGAACTGTTCGATTACGACTTTGGCAGAAGCCTTGCCGAACTGGCCCGCGAGCATGCGGCGCAGCGATTGGCGCGCTTCGTCGATAGAGTCGATGATGAGCACGCCCTTGCCTGCGGCAAGACCGTCGGCCTTGAGCACGTAGGGAGCCTCGAGGCTTTCGAGGAAGGCGTCGCCCTCGGCGATGTTGTCGGGAGTGACGGTGAGGTATTTGGCTGTGGGAATGCCGTATTTTGCCATAAAGTGCTTGGCAAAGTCCTTGGAGCCTTCGAGGGCGGCTCCTGCCTTGCCCGGGCCGACCATGAGCAGCTCGCGGCCTTCGGCCATGGCGCGGCTTTCAAGAAATTCGCGCAGGCCTTCCACGAGCGGGTCTTCGTTTCCGGCCACCACGAGGTCGATATCGTTCGACACCACGGCGTCATACACGGCCTCGAAGTCGGTGGGCTTTATCGGCAGGTTGGTGCCGAAAGCTGACGTGCCGGCGTTGCCCGGCGCGATGAAAAACTTGCCCATACGGGGGCTCTGGCTTAATTTCCAAGCTATTGCCGCCTCGCGGCCTCCGCTGCCGAGCAGCAGCACGTTGAGTTTTTCCTTGCTCATTCCTTATTGTCGTTATTGTCGGTGTTTTTCTTCTTGCGGGTGCGCCATACGGGGCGGTTGAGCACTATCTCCTTGTCGGCCGAAATCGACGGTGTGCGTCCGAATCCGCGCAGCGACAGCGGCTTGCGTTCGCGAGGTGCTTCTTCGGCAGAATCGTCGCGGCGGTTGTTGTCGCGTGCCGGCCTTTCGGGTCTTTCGCCGGGTCGGCCTCCGAAACGTTCGCCGGGTTTGCTGCCGAAGCGTTCGCCGGGCTTTTCGCGGCGCGGTGCCCTGTCATGTCGTTCGTCGCGGCGGCCTTTGGTGTCGCGGTCGCGGTCACGGCGCGGACGTTCGTCGGCTCCGGGTCTGCCGGGGCGGGCGTCACGTCTGGGGCGTTCCTCGCGTTCGGGACGTTCGTCTTTGATTCGGCCTCCGGCGGCGCGGAAATCGCGCTTGGTGCCTTCGAATATCACATATTCGCGGAGCTCGCATTCGAGTCCGCCGTTGTTCATGTCGAATTTCTGCGAGGGCGCGAGGCCTATCTCGTGGAAGTAGTCGTCGTTATAGCCTATGATCCAAGCGTGGTAGCCGAGGAACACGTGCTTGAGAGTCGTGCCGATAGAGCGGTACAGCGCGCCCATGTCGTCGGCCGTGATGCGTTTTCCGTAAGGAGGGTTGGTGATAAGCACTCCGGCGGGTTTCGGAGCTTCTTTCCATTCGGCGATGGGGCGCTTGGTGAGCGATATGTACTGGTCCACACCTGCGCCTTTGGCGTTTTCAGCCGTTATTTCGAGTGCGCGCTGCTGTATGTCGGCACCGATGATGGGTACCTCCACGGTGCGTTCGGCGCTGTCGTCGTTGTATATCTCGTCGAGGAGGTCGGCGTCGAAGTCGGGCCATGTTTCAAAGGCGAACTGCTTGCGGTATATGCCCGGGGCTATGTTGGCCGCAATCAGGGCGGCTTCGATAAGGAATGTGCCGGATCCGCACATAGGATCGACAAAGGGTGTTTCGCCGCGCCAGCCGCTTTTGAGTATTATGCCGGCGGCGAGCACCTCGTTGATGGGTGCCTCGGTCTGTTGGCGGCGCCAGCCGCGTTTATGGAGCGATTCGCCGGAGGAGTCGAGCGACAGGGTTACATCTCGGCCCGATATGTGGACGTTGAGCATGATGTCGGCACCGTCGAGGCGCACGCGCGGACGTTTTTCGTCGGCCTCGTGGTCGCGGAACCAGTCGACAATGGCGTCCTTCACTCGGTATGTCACGAACTGTGAGTTGCGGAACTCCTCGCTGTACACTGTCGAGTCGATGGAGAATGTCTTGTCGGCGTTCATCAGAGAGCTCCAGTCGAAAGCCTTGGTGCGGTCGTAGAGCGTGTCGGGGTCGGAAGCCTTGAAGGTATAGAAGGGCTTGAGTATTCTCAAGGCTGTGCGGCACCACATATTGGCCTTGTACAGCATGGCCTTGTCGCCTCGGAAGGATACCATTCGGTTGCCGGGCATTACGTCCTGCGCGCCAAGCTGCCGCAGTTCTTCGGCCAGCACCTCTTCCAGTCCGCGGAAGGTCTTGGCCACCATATCGAAAGTCGGATTCATGTCGTTCTTTATTTACGAGTGCAAATTTACGGCAATTTTTTAGAAGTCACAGCATGGAGCGGCGGCTATTTGCCCGGTTGGGGCAGAGGGGTGCGCGGACGGTGCCGCCCGACGCGGTAGTTTATCGCCGCGTTGGGACACACGGCGGTGCAGTCGAAGCATACCACGCAGCGCGATGTGTCGACGGTATGGTCGGTGAGGCTTATGCACTCCGACTTGCATACCCTCTGGCACTCGCCGCAGTTTATGCACAGCTCGGTGTTGATGTCGATTCGCAGCACGGCGTGGCGTGCTGCGACTCCGAGGAGCGTGCCTACGGGGCAGATGCTGTTGCAGATTATCCTGCCGTGCTTCCACGATGCCGCTGCCACTATCAGCACTGTGGCGGCCGCTATGCCGGTGGCCGACAGCGAGAATAAGGCGCTGTCGCCGAGGGGGACGCCTACGAACTGCTGTATCACCCGGGCATAGGCCGAGTAGGGGTCGAGGAGCGCGGGTATGGCAGCCGAGCCTGTGAGCATGAGCGCGAAGGCGACTCCGACGAAGAATATGCGTGTCTTGGTAAGCGGCGGCCGGTATCGGTAGTCGCGCTTTTTTCTGCGGATTGTGCGCGACAGTGCCGAGGCGCAGTCCATTGCCGTGCCCAAGGGGCAGACGGTGGAGCAGTATATGCGGCCGTACACGAGCGTTACAAGCGCCCAGAACACCAGGCATACCGCCGCCCCCGACAGCAGCGCCGCCAGTATCTGCATGCGCACAAATACGCTTTCATAGCCCGCTATGAGAGCCCATGTGGGCACCGTCATCGCGGTGAGTGCTATTATTATCCGGCATGTTCGTATGGCGCGGTACATGGTATTGGCGGGTGCTTGGGCTTTAGTGCTTTGTGTTACTGGTCAGCTGTTTGCGAGAGCGAGGCACAGCGCGCCGACCGACGATGGCCGTCCGCCGCCGCGGCCTATGGCGAGCGCGCATTCCGCCATGGTGGCTCCCGAGGTGAAAACGTCGTCGACTATGGCTATGTCGAGTCCTTCGAGTTCTTCGGGACAGCGGCATTCTATCATTCCGGCTACGTTTTTGCGCCGGGCGTCGCGCGAACGCCGTGTCTGGGTGGCGTGGGCGCGCACTGCCACGAGGTTGTCGCCCACGGGTATGCCCGTGGCGTCGGATATGCCCCGGGCTATTTCCTCGCTTTGGTTGTAGCCCCGCCTGAGGTATTTGCGGTAGTGCATGGGAACGGGCAGCAGAACGTCGACAGCCTCTATGGCCGATGGCGTGTCGGCTATCAGTTCTGTGGCGAAGGCACGTCCGAGGGCGCGCGCCAGCCCGGGACGGTCGGAATACTTGGCGCGGCGTATCAGCGGCGCAAACTCGCTCCTTGGGTTGTAGTGAAACCACGCGGCGGCAAGCCCCGGCACGGCGGGGGCGTTCGATAACGCCTCCGTCATGCTGTTGGTGCTTGTAAGGTGTATGCCTGTGCGTGGAAGCCTTACCATGCAGGTGGTGCACAGTGCCCGCTCGCCCTTGATAAGGGGGCGTTTGCACACCGGGCAAAGGCGAGGAGCGGCAATGTCTGCAAGGAGGCGGAGCATTTTTTTAATTAGGAATTAGGAATTAGGAATGAGGAGTTAGGAATGAGGAATTGTTGCTGCGGCGGTTTTTTAGTATTGCTCGGAGGCGTTGGGGAAGTCGGCGGTTTTCACGTCGTCGATGTAGCGGCTTACGGCGCTGTTGATTACTGTCGACAGGTCGGCGTAGCGACGCAGGAATTTGGGCGAGAATCCCTGGTTGATGCCGAGCATGTCGTGCATCACGAGCACTTGGCCGTCGACTCCACCGCCGGCACCGATGCCGATAACGGGGATTGTGAGTTCCGACGCCACGCGGGCAGCGAGCGCTGCCGGTATCTTTTCGAGAACTATGGCGAAACAGCCTATTTCTTCGAGCAGATGCGCGTCGGCAAGGAGTTTTTCGGCTTCGGCTTCTTCTTTGGCACGCACTGCGTATGTGCCGAACTTGTTGATTGACTGAGGTGTGAGGCCGAGATGACCCATCACGGGGATTCCGGCGCACAGTATGCGCTCTATCGACTCGCGGATTTCAGCTCCTCCTTCCATTTTGACGGCTTCGGCGTGGCTTTCCTTCATGATGCGGATAGCCGAGGCGAGGGCTTCCTTGGAGTTGCCCTGATAGGTGCCGAAAGGCATGTCGCATACCACCAGCGCGCGGCGCACGCCCTTGATTACGCTCTTGGCGTGGTATATCATCTGGTCGAGGGTTATGGGCAGGGTGGTGATATTGCCCGCCATGACGTTCGAGGCGGAGTCGCCTACCAGTATTACGTCCATGCCGGCTTCGTCGATGAGTTTGGCCATGGAGTAGTCGTAAGCTGTGAGCATGGCGATTTTTTCGCCGCGTGCTTTCATCTCTGTGAGGCGCATGGTGGTTACCTTGCGCTTGTCGTCTACAGTGTTGGTTGACATATCGTTGATTTCGTGTCTTTTTGTGATATTTCAGGAGTGATATTGAGCGGCAAAGGTACGTAAATTTTTATAAAAGATAAAGAGTTAGGATAATATGGCGCATATCCTAACTCTTCGCTGCTAATGTTGAAATGTACCTGTTTAAACTTGAATCTTGGCTTAGGTCTGGTTGAATTTTGGTATGAGGGAGATGTTGTGCAAAAAATCTCCCCGGATCGGAGCGCCTTTACTGGTAATCGGCAAAGCGTTCCTGTAGTTTCTTGCGGGCAAAGAATATTCGGCTTTTCACCGTGCCCAGCGGAAGGTGCATATGCTCGGCTATTTCGTTGTACTTGTAGCCGGCCACATGCATCGAGAATGGGATTCGGTATTCGTCGGCGAACTCGTTGATGGCATCCGTTATCTCGGCTGCACCATAGGTTTCCTCAGGCGACTCGAAGCGGCTCTCCTGGCTCAGGTTGAGGTGGTAGAGATTGTCGGTGGTGTCGACAATCGTTGCAGAACGTACGTTGCGGCGGTAATTGTTGATGAAGATGTTGCGCATTATGGTGAATACCCAGCCTTTGAAGTTGGTGTTCTCCGCGTACTTCTCCTCGTTGTCGAGAGCCTTCAAAGTAGTATCCTGCAGCAGGTCGTATGCGTCGTCCCGGTTGGAAGTCAGCATATAGGCGAAATTCAGCAAATTGGCTTGGAGGGCCATCAGGTTGATTTGAAATTTTGCACTTGCCATAATGTTAATTTTTAACGTTGTTTTTGGATAGGATTTTGTTGGACTCCTTGTGGAAATTTTTATTCCACGCTTCAAAATTAGGCATAATTTAGCCAAGTCAAGAATTTTAATGTTAACAAATGCAAATTTCAAATATTAGACGAACTTAGCTATATAATATATTGAAGCACAGAGATATAAAATTTATGAATTTTGTTACAAGATTGTTACACCGTGTATAATGTGACTAAAATGTAACAATTTTGATATACTATTGTAGGGGCTGTTCCTTCTTGAAAGGCCCTATAAAAGCTGTGGCAGGCGCTCCAAATCGGAGGCCTGCCACAGTGTGGGCTTGGTTGCCGCAGTGCGGCTTATTTTCGTTCAGGTTTACTTGATGTATACCTTTTCTACCTTGCTGCCCTGGCGGCGCACATAGATGCCAGCCTCGGGATTGGCTACGCGCACACCCTGCAGGTTGAAGTATTCAACGGGTGCGTTTTCGTCAGCACCAACTTCTTCGATACCGCTTGTTGCGTTCTCGTCTTCAACGTATACCACGTCGATGCAGTTAAAGCGGCTTGCTCCTGCAAATGTGAACTTGACACTGGTAGTGATCGCGTCTTCTGCCGCGGTCCATACCTTGCCGTCGAGTGTGCCCGAGTCGGCGCTGTTGCCTGCGTTCCAGTTGGTGTCGCGCTGCTTGAATGTCACGCTCTTGAGCTTGTAGCCGTTTCGGTTTGCAGAAATGGTGGCTGTGTTGTTCTTGTAGATGCGTACGTTATAGTATATGTCGGGTTCGGTGCCGTTAAGCCACCAGCGAGGATTATCGGAACCTTCACCCTTGCTCATAGTGAGGTCTATTTCCTGAGATGTGAATACCACACCGTTAAGACTGTTGGTTTCGGTAGCTACGTTTGCCGGTTCTATCACGCTTGTAGTAAGGTCTGCAACATTGCCGCCGTTGGCGAAAATGAAGGAAGCCATGTATGTACCTTCGGGATAGAGGGTGTACTCGGCGGAGGCGCTTGTCGAAATCATACCGGCCTTTACTGCAATAACGTTGATTGTCATATCGGCAGTGAGTTCGATGCCTGCTTCGGTGTAGGGGGTAGAGGCCTCGGTGGCTTCTGTGCCGTCGGTGGTATAGTATATGGAAGCACCTTCGGTGGCGCATGTCACTTTCACGATAGTGCCTTTGGTGTACAATCCGGCAGCGGGGGTGAACACGGGTTTGTCAACGGCTTTGACGCCGCCAACGATTTCGATAGGCTGTATCTGAAGTTTGCCATCGTATGCGCCTACGACGCCTACCACGTTGAAGCCTTCGCCTTCAGTCACATCCAGATTGAAGGCGTTGTAGCCGTTGAGATTGCTTTCGCCTTGGGTGAATACGAAATTTTTTCCGTCCACGTTGGATATTGACACATCTTCAAGCTTTACATAAGCGTTAAGTTTTGTGTCATTGATGTCGGTGAGAGTGGCATCTTCGGGAGCAATGGCTGAGGAGGTGCTTTCTTCGCCGAGGGTGTAGTCTGTTATTTGAGGAACACCGTTGTTAGCTCCGAGCTTGCCTTGGATATAGGTGTATGCAGTTCCGTTTTCGGCTGTTTGGGCAGTACCCCACGCAAGCATGTAGTTGCCGGCTGCGTCTTTGAGCCATAGGTTCTTGCCATTGGCATATGTGACGTATATCGGGCCTGTAACCTTGCCGAGGGTTCCGGCTTCTGCGGCGGCAAGTTCGGCGAAGTTGGCGTATGTTCCTACGTATTGGGCCTCGAAAGTGGCGACTTTGCTCAGCTCGCTGCCTTTCTTGGCTATCGCCGTCACGGTGGTGTTGGCGGTGATGGCGAACGGAGCGCTGTACAATGTGGAGGCCTCGGTGGGTTCTGTGCCGTCGGTGGTGTAGTAGATTGCGTCAGCACCGCTTTCGCCTGCTGCGATAGTCACCTTGTTGTCGACGCAGCTTATTACCGGGCGGTCTACCGATGAAGCTGTCGCGCTTTCCCATGTGATTTCGATTTTGTCGATGTACTGTGCGCCTGCATTGCTGCCGAAAGCCACATACGTGTAATCCTCGGTAAAGGTATAGGTGCTAACTAAGTCGACGGCATCGCCTTTTTTTAATGAACCTACTTTTGTTGCAGAGGCGATTGAAGCGGTGCTTTCATAGGCTTCATTGCCTGCGTAGATGTTGAGAACACGAGTATCGGCGGTATTCGTGTTCCATGTTATGACTATTTGTTTTAATATGCCTCCGGAGGCGGTACTTGCAATGCCGCGTGCTTTTCCTGCCGCGTTGCTTGATGCCGTTGCGCTTACATTGCCAGTATTAATCTGTATGGAAGAATTACCGCTTGCACAGACGATATTGTATGCCGCACCAGACTCCGTGTCGTTATAGTCGTATAGATAGTAGGTGGTGCTGGGGGAGGTTATTCCTAATGTAGTGTAGGACAGTTCGTCTGTTACCTCGGCTGCATTAGCTAAGGGCGATACCACTCCCGCTGATAATGAGAGAGTTAGTGCTAATGCACCAGCGCGTGTGAGTAAAAGTTTTTTCATATGCGAATTGTGTTTTTAGGTTTTTCAGATTCTGTCGTTATTCCTTTACTTCGATATACCGGTGCAGGAATATCTCGGTGGGGAAGTGGTCGGAGTATCCTCCGATGTAGCTGCCTGCGGTGAACGAGCGCTTGGGATATCCCTGGCGGTTGCCTTCGTTGTCTTTGAGGAAGTCGAAGTTAAGCACTTTGGCTTCGTAGAACTTCCACTGGGTGTCGGGAACGTTGACGAGGTTGCCCGATATTATTATCTGGTCGAAGAGGTTCCACTGGCTTTTGTATGCGAGTGTGCCTATGCCGTTGTCGAGCTTGCTCCACCAGGGGTTGTAGAATGCGTGCGGACCCACGCCGGCGGGTTTCTTGGCGGCGCCTAGAGTTACGGCGCAGCTGCGGTCCATGGGGTCGTCGTTGAGGTCGCCCATTATTATCACGCCCATTGCGGGGTCCACGCTCCAGAGCGAGTCGGCTATGTGGCGGCACAGTTCGGCGGCTGCCACGCGGTTTGGCTCGGACTGCTCCTGGCCTCCGATTCGCGAAGGCCAGTGGTTTACAATCACGGCTATTTTCTGGCCCAGAAGGCTGCCTACCACGCACATCTGGTCGCGGGTGCGGAACGGCACGGCTGTGAGGCGGTGGTTTGTCACGTTTTCGACGCGGAAATAGCGTTTGTTGTACAGCAGGCCTACGTCCACGCCTCGGGCGTCGGGCGAGTCGTGATGCACGATGCCGAGGTCGAGCTTGGCGAGTTCGGGCTGTGCCACGAGGTCTTCGAGCACTGTGCGGTTTTCGATTTCGGACACTCCGATTATGGCCGGACCCAGAGGGGTGGTGCGTGTTTTGAACTGCGATATGGCATAGGCGAGGTTGTGGAGTTTCTGGCGGTATTTGCGGCCGTCCCACTGGCGCTGTCCGTTGGGTGTGAACTCGAGGTCGCGCCCCTCGGGATTGTTCGGTATGGTGTCGAAGAGGTTTTCAAAGTTGTAGAATGCCACGCCGGCAACGAGCAGTTTGCGTTCGGGTTTGGCGGCAAAGACGCTTGCAGCGGAGGACGCTATGAGCAGTGCTATTGCTGCGAATAGGCGGAAGGTTTTCATAATAATTGTTTCCGTGGTATATTGCATTGGGCTAAGTTATAGCAAAAGTAGCGAAAATAATTGTGTTTTTACTTTTTATTTTCTTAAAAAATATAGCGAAGATATTTGGCTGCGTAGGCGTGGTTTTGTTGTGCGCTGATAATGTGGTGGTTATAGTAAATAGAAAGGGGCTGCGATGTCGCAGCCCCTTTGTGGGTATGAAGGGATTTTATTCCTCTGTTATCTCGGTATCTTCGTCGGTGTCGGCGTCTTCGTTTTCGGCTTCAGACTCGGAGGTCTGGCCTTGCTTGGCTGCCGGTTTGCGGCGACGGCGACGACGGCGACGTTTTTTGGCGGGTTCGCCGTTGTTTTCGGACTCTTGGTCGTCGGGGATTTCGAGTGCCGGGGTTTCGATGATGGGAGCGGGCAGCAGTGCCGTTGTTGCCGCGGCCTCGGTGTCGGCGGTGCTTTCGTCTGCTTTTTCCTCTTCGGGAGTTGCCGGAAGTGCAGGGGCGACTTCGGGTTTCGGCTCAGGCCGAGGTTCCGGCTTAGGGGCCGGGGCAGGCTTTTGCCTGGGCTTCGGTTTCTGTGCCGGAGCCGGCTTCGGCTCTTCCGGTGCGGTTTCGGTCTTTGGCTCTACAGGCTTTGCTTGCTCCTTTTTCGGTGCGGGCGCTTCTTTTTTAGGCTTTGGCTGCTGCTTTGGCGCGGCATCTTTCTTAGGTTCCGGATTGTCGGCATTTTCGCCTCGCGAGCGTGCTTTGGTCGAGCTTTTGGTCACAGAGCTCTTGCCGGAGTCTTTTTCGTCGCGCAGCGGTATGTCCTTGCCGTCTTTGTCCACGGCCCGGTATTGCAGGTATGCCAGCGACTGGTCGGGCACGATTTTGAAGCATCGTCCGAGTGTGCGCCGCCATTTGCCGTACATGGTGGAGAACAGGCCTTTCTTTATATATGCGTCCACATAGGGGTGTACGTACATCACAAAGTCGCGTAGCCCGAGGGTTCCGACCATGTATTCGAGTTTTTCGAAAAGGGTGTCGGTGAAAAGTATTGATGGCTGCACCTTGCCTTTGCCGAAGCACGATGGGCATTCCTCGGCCACGGTGATGTCGAGTACCGGGCGCACGCGCTGCCGGGTAATCTGCATAAGGCCGAATTTGCTCAGGGGCAAGATGTTGTGGCGCGCGCGGTCGTTCGCCATAATCTCGCGCATGTGGTCGTATAGCTGCTGGCGGTGTTCGGCCTTGGCCATGTCGATGAAGTCGACCACGATTATTCCGCCCATGTCGCGCAGACGCAGCTGGCGCGCTATTTCGTCGGCGGCGCGGAGGTTTACTTCGAGGGCGTTGCTTTCTTGGTCGTTGGTGGCCTTGGAGCGGTTGCCGGAGTTTACGTCGATAACGTGGAGTGCCTCGGTGTGCTCTATTATGATATAGGCGCCCGATTTGAACGACACTGTTTTTCCGAACGACGATTTGATCTGGCGGGTGATGCCGAAGTGGTCGAATATCGGCGCGGTGTCCTCGTAGAGTTTCACGATGTCGCGCGCGCCGGGGGATATGAGGTCGACGTATTTCTGTATCTGCCTGAAGATATCGGGGTCGTTGACGTGGATATTTTCAAAGGAGGGGCTGAATACGTCGCGCAGCATGCCCACGACTCTGTTTTCTTCTTCAAACACCAGTTCGGGTGCTGTGGAGCGCTGCGCTTTCTCGCAGGCGTCCTCGAAGGCTTGCACGAGTGTTTTCAACTCGTGGTTGAGTTCTGCCACGCGCTTGCCTTCGGCCGATGTGCGGATTATCACGCCGTAGTTGCGCGGCTTGATGCTTTCCACAAGTTGGTGGAGGCGCGTTTTTTCTTCCGACGATTTGATTTTCTGCGATATCGATATTTTGTCGCAGAAGGGTGTGAGGACGAGGTAGCGTCCTGTGAGGGTGATGTCGGTGGTGAGGCGCGGGCCTTTCGACGATATAGGCTCTTTCACTATCTGCACCAGCAGTTCTTTGCCGGGTGCGAGGAGGTCGGTCACGGAGCCGTGTTTGTCGATTTCGGGCAGAAGTTTCATCTGCGACAGCCGCGGCTGGTGCTTGCGGTCTGCCAGTAGTTGGGCTACAAATTTCTCGTAGGAGGAGAAATGCGAGCCGAGATCGAGGTAATGGAGGAATGCATCCTTTTCATATCCCACGTTAACGAAGGCGGCATTCAGCCCCGGCATCAGTTTTTTGACCTTTGCCAGGTAGATGTCGCCGACAGCATAGGCGATGTTGCGCGCTTCTTTCTGAAGCGACACAAGCCGACCGTCCTCCAAAAGGGCGATCGATACCTCCGCTGCCTGTACGTCTACGATTAATTCACTTTTCATCAAAGGAAGGGATTAATTAACAAAATGTGGGGTAAGGATGATGTGAGGGAGAACGCCCGCAGGCGTTTTTCGGATCAGGGGCGTGCCGCGCGCCGTTATATAAACGGCGAAAACAAACCCGCGGCACCGTGAGGCTGAGCTCGGTGCACCGGGGGTTTGTTTATGCTATGTGCGGCGTCATGGCCTCCACAAATAAGCGGTGTGGCGGACTCGCGAGGCCGTTCGCGACCCGCGCGAGAGTACCTGCCGGCGCTGCTTATTTCTTCTTGTGGCGGTTCTTTCTCAGACGTTTTTTACGCTTGTGGGTAGCCATCTTGTGGCCTTTTCTCTTTTTTCCGCTGGGCATTTCTTTGACGCTTTTTGGAGGTTAGTTGATATGGTTTTTATACATTCGCGAGCCTCGGGAGGCTCTGAATGGCGGGGAATGTTATTCGCCCTTTACCTCATCCATGAACACGCGTGCGGGTTTGAACGCGGGGATTTTGTGCTCGGGGATGATGATTGTTGTGTTCTTGGAGATGTTGCGGGCAGTCTTTTCAGAACGGGTCTTGATAATGAAGCTGCCGAAGCCGCGGAGATACACGTTTTCGCCATTGGCGAGGGAGTCCTTCACTACGTCCATGAAGCGCTCGATTGTAGCAAGCACTGCGGCTTTGTCGATGCCGGTCGACTTGTAGATTTCGTTGACGATGTCGGCTTTAGTCATTTTTTTAGTGCGTTTTATACGATTGGTAATGTTATATCTTGGGCGTAAACAACGGCAGAACCATAGGCCTGCCGGTTTTGACGGTGCAAATATCGTGATATTTTTTGACTTACGCATAAAAGAGAGGCCCAAAAATGCGTTTTTTTCACTCCAATCGGGTGAAAATGCGCCTTTTGGGTCCTTCTGAGGCCTTATGCCAAGCTGAAAAACGCTATCTGAGAGTGTCCGCGCCTTCGTCGGCGGAGTCTTCGCGGGTGTAGTCGGGGAGCGTTTCCGCGTTTGTGGCCGGAGCGGCTTCGGGCGTGGCTGCAGGAGCAGTTTCGGCTACTGTTTCTACGGGTTGGGGCGCGGCTGCGGCGGGCTGCTCGGCTGCCGCCTTAGCCGCCTTGCGGGCGGAGCGGTTGGCGGCGCTTATCACAAATGACTCGACAAGGGTCATAAGGCCGAAGAAGGCAAAGGAGGCTCCGGTGGCCACCATTATGTTGTAGTCGCCCGCGCCGGGTTGCTGCATAAAGATGTATACTGCCGCGCCTACAAGGGCCATCGGCACGAGGAAGAACCAGCCCGAGAGCTTAACGGGCCGCGAGCCGAAGATGAGCAGCAGGAACTGGAACAGGGCGCCGAAAAGGAGCAGTATGGCAAACATATAGCCCACCATTGCTTCGAACACCGTCCGAAACAGAAGCATCACCACGCCCAATACCACGGCGGCGGCGCTTGCCACCCACCCCAGCGCGGTGCCTGCGGCGCTCATGCGGGCGCGTCCGTCTTTATCGCGTTCGCCGAGGAATACTGTCATGTTGGCCACGCCTGCGAGGATAAACAATATGCCGCACCCTATCACGATGCCGTGGCTGGCGAGCGCGTTGCGGTATACGAGCATAAGCGCTCCCGCTATCAGGGTGATGAGTGCCATCAGAATGAGATTACGTCCTTTCATATCGTATAGTGAGTTTTGATGTCAATAATATAAGTAACGCTTGCAGGCGCCCTGCGGTGCGATGCCGTGCTTGAAAAAAATCATGCGGGGACGATGCGGAAGCTCCCGTCGCGGTATATGAATGCGGCGAGTCCTGTGGCGGCGAGGCTTGCCACGGCGCTTTCGGCCGAGGCGTGCGATATGTGCAGGCCGAGGGCTATGTCGCGGGTGTCGACAGGCTTTCCGCAAGCCTCGATGTATGCCAGAACGCGAGCTGTGTCGCTGTCGATGTTCGTCGGGACGCCAGCCATACGCCACGCGCGCAGCATCAGCGGGTGGGCCGCGATGTTCTCGTCGGCCACGCGGTAGTATGCCCGCCAGCTTCCGTCGGGCTCGCCGGCAAGCACGGGGCGCGCTGTGGAGGCGGCTATGTCGGCCACGATTACTATGGCTGTGCCGTCTACTTTGTAAGCCCTGAACTGTACCGACTGTTCCGGGCGGCAGTAGCGCGACGCGGCAAGCTCTACCACGTAGGCGTCTTCCTCGTTGCGCACTCCGGCTATCACGCCGTTGTCCTTGACGCCGATGAGGAGGCGGCCGCCGCCGTTGTTGGCGAAGGCTGATATCGACCGCGCTATCTTGCGGGCGTCGGAGATCGCGAATTTGAAGTCCTGGTGCTCGTGTTCCCCTTCGGCCACCATGGCGCGCACGAGGTCGGAACCCCGCACCGCTTTGATGTCTTTCATCGTGAACCGCCTTATTTTGACGCAGGAGCCAGAAGAGCCTCGTATGCGCCCTTGTTGAGCAATATTGCGGCTGCGCGCTCCATCACCGAGTCGCTGCGCAGGGCAAGGCGCACTCGGTCGGCGTCGGAGTAGTATCGAGAGCTTATGGCGTCGGCGAGTATGCCTTCTATCTCCTGCCGGTTTATGTCGAGGTCGTGGCTGAGGTCGTGTTTTAGCATTGAGGCGAGAATGTCGAACTGCGCCGCTACCGAGTCGGTCATGTAGCCTTCGCTTTTGGCAGCCTTGCGGAGGAAGTCGAGCCCGCTTTCGCACTGGCGGTCGTACTTGAAGCGGGCCGGGTCGATAAAGTCCTTGAAGCTTTGGAAAATCTCGTCGGTTATGGTGAAGGAGTCGGCCGGTGCTATCGATGGGTGCGTGGCGCGGTAGCGGTTGGCGAAGTCGAAGTCCCACATGTCGGCCACTATGTTGTAGAGCAGGCGGTTGCCTTCGGGCAGGTCGACTGTGGCGTCGGGCGTTATGCCGCCGCCGTCGCGCACTATGCGTCCTGCACGCGTGCGGAACTCGTTGGTGAGGCTGTCGGGCGTGCGCGCCGGCGAGCCGTCGGGGTTGCGGTGGGAGTAGTCGAGAGCCTGTATCAGTCGGCCGGAGGGTATGTAGTAGCGTCCGGTGGTGAGTTTCATCAGGTCGTTGTACGGCAGGGGGCGGGTGGTCTGCACGAGTCCTTTGCCGTAGGAGCGGTCGCCCACTATAACGGCGCGGTCGAGATCCTGGAGGGAGCCTGCCACGATTTCCGATGCCGAGGCGGTGCCGTTGTCGGTGAGCACGGCCACGGGAAGCTTGAGGTCGAGGGGCTGCTGGGTGGTCTTGTACACTTTTTCGTGGCGCTGCTCGCGTCCGCGTGTGCGTACCACCTCGGTGCCTTTCGGCACGAAGTTGCCCACTATCTGCACGGCGCTTTCGAGCAGGCCTCCGCCGTTGCCGCGCAGGTCGAGCACGATACCTTTCAGCGCGGGGTCGCGCATAAGGTCGATAACGGCTTCTTTGACGCGGCGCGCGCTGCTCTCGTTGAAAGTAGTCAGGCGTATGTAGCCGATGCCGTCGGGGCGTATGCCGTAGTAGGGCAGGGGATTGACCTTGATGTCGGCGCGTGTGATGTTGAAGCTCAGCATCGAGTCCTCGACATAGGGGCGGCATACGTCCACGCGCACCTCCGTGCCGGCCTGCCCTCGCAGGCGGCGGCTTACGGCAGAGATGTCGGTGGCAGCCGTCACGGTGTCGGCATCAACGGCTATTATCACGTCGCCTGGGCGCAGTCCGGCTTTGAGCGCGGGCGACTCCCACT
Source organism: uncultured Muribaculaceae bacterium (assembly GCA_910579035.1). Classification (GTDB taxonomy): domain Bacteria; phylum Bacteroidota; class Bacteroidia; order Bacteroidales; family Muribaculaceae; genus CAG-873. Next base: position 73,009 of record CAJTSR010000016.1, read on the forward strand.
GCGGCTCTGATATTATCACCTTGTTGCCCCGTTTCTGTATCACGGAGCCGATGCCGGCATACTGTCCCTGCGATAGCGACAATATCTCGTCCTGGTCGCCCGCCGGGTAATACTCGGTGTAAGGGTCTATCTGGTAGAGGAGCGCCCCTATGGTTTTGTCCATAATGGAGTTTGCGTCGAGGGTATCGACGTAGCCCGACTGCAGCTCTTTTACTATCGCGTTGAAAGTGTGCAGCTTGCGTGCGAACTCATCTTTCTTCGCTGCGGCAGGCGCGGCAATGGAGGAGGCTGCGGCGCAGCTTATGACGATGGCGGCGAGGATATATAACAGACGTTTCATTAAGTGTTTGTGGCTTATGTGTGCTCAATATCCAACAAAGATAGCTATTTTTTTGTTGCCAAAGGCAAATTCTCCCGCCTTTATCGCGCCAGACGGTGGTAGGCGAGGCGGGGGGAGCCGTCGGCGAGGTAGATGGTGCCGCAGAGGGTGAAGCCGAGGGTCGGCAGCAGGTGGCGCATCGGGGCGTTGTCGGCGTGTGTGTCGATGCGTATGTCGAGGCCCCGCTCTGCCGCGAAGCCGACTGCGGCGGCAAGTATCCCGCCGGTGCTGCCGTCGGAGGCGACGCGGTGCAGGGTGAGGTAGGGCGCGTCAGACAGCCATGTACAGTTGCCGCCGGAATAGGTTGGCTCCGGTGCGTCCATAAGGCAGAATGTGCCTGCGGCGTGGCCGTCGACCTCCACTATGTGGCTCCAGCCGCGGGCTATGTCGGCCTTGGCGGCTTCTGCGCCGGGGTATGGGCCTGTCCATTGTGAGTTGTTGCCCGATGCCCGCATGGCAGCTTTTGCCCGGGAGTATATGCGCAGCATTTCGGGTATGTCGGCAAGGGTGGATTTGCGTATGGTTTTCATACTGCGAATATACGAAAAAAAGCGCCCCGCGTGAACTGCACCCCAAAAGTTAGACACAAAACTTTTGGGGTGCATTATGTATAGACACCACACATTCGAAGAACGGCTGCATGTAGTAAGCAGAATTCAATTAGGCGAACCACTCGAAAGCCTTTGCC
>CAJTSR010000017.1 GCA_910579035.1 uncultured Muribaculaceae bacterium
GAATCGTCAATACGTTCATATTGTCTAATGTTTTTATAATGAACGTTTTGGCGATTCATTTGTATTTGACAATTCGTTATATTAACTTAAGTTTCAACTACTTCTGTAATTTTTACCGAATCATTGATAATACTATCTTACAAACTTAATCGACTCAGAACCTGCGCGAACCACGTACACGCCGGGAGCGAGAGCTGCCGTGTCGACAGAGTATCCGCCTGCCACGCGCACGCCGGCAGCGGAGTACACCTCTACCATCTGTCCGGAAGCCGTAACCACCGTACCGTCAAACGATATTCCGAGCTGCGATACTTCCGAGGCATTAATGCCCGAAGTCATATTCAGAGGCTTGGTGGCAGTGGTGGTGTATGAGTTGTTTTCGCGGGGAAGCGCCCAACAGCCCACTCCGGCGTCGTTGTAGGCCACATAGAGGTTGCCTGCGGCATCGAATGCAGCCGAGAACGGACGCGCCGACAGGCCTCCGATGGTCCAAGCGTGTTTGAGTGTCGGCTTGCCGTCGGCATCATAGGTAGCCTTGGCCACATAAATTTCCGAAGCATTGCCTACCGCTATAAGACTGCCGTCGGAGCTTGCCGCCATACAGCCTACAGGGCCGGAACCGTTGAAAACAGTCTTGCCCGATGTCATAAAGTCGTATTCGCCCTTGGCATTGATATGCTGTGCCACCGGGTATGCGTCCTCGGTATAACGGTACTGGCTCACCCACAGGCCGCCACGACCGTCGGAAGAAAGCGACTGGTTCGCATTGGCGAGCTTGCCGCCATTGTTCCCTATCACTTTGGAGGGAGCCGCGCCCCACGGATTCTCAAGCGTGCCTATGTCATAGCGGAGCACATAAGCCTTGTCGGGATAATCCTCGTCAAGAGTATACAGCACGCGGTCGGCACCGTCGCCCACTACCACGCAGTCGTTTATCGAGCCGTGGACGGCTTCGCCATCGATTGTTACAAGACCGCTGGAATTACGCGAACCTTCAGCAAACAGAGCCGTGAACGGAGCCGTGGGATTCTCAGGATCCATAACATATATGCCCGAGTTTCCGTCGCCCCAGTCGGAGATGAACACATCGCCGTTTTCAGCCACAGTGGTACGGTAGGGGCTTGAGCCGCCGTTCCACGCCACGCCTCCTGTAAACGGATTTCCGCCCTGGCCGAACACGTCGCTGAGGTCGGCGCCGAGAACGTAGATGCCTGTGCCCATTCGTTCGCCCTTCTTGCCGTTAGCCTCGACAGAGGTCACATAGCCGCGTCCGAAGCCGGGGCTGCTCTGATTGGTGTCGAATTTGATGCCACGGGCATTGGCGATGTTGAGCAAAGGATTATCGACATCGAAGCTCGTCGGCTCGGTCACTTCTTCGGAGGTCGCTGTCACCGTCCATGTGTATGCGTCGTCGGCCACTTCGGCAGGCACGGTATATTCCACCAGACCCTTGCTGCGCGCGCCGAGGTCGAAACTCTTTACCTCCTTGTCGTCTTTATAAAGCTTGAGCACAACCTCGGTAGCATCGGCGTTTAGAAGGAAGCTTACCTCGTTGACACCTTTGACGGTAAGAGCCGAAGCATAGGCCGCCGGATGGCCGCCCGATGCAGAGGGATCGTAAGTGGGGTCGTCCATCATCACAATGGCACCTCTTGTTTTGGCAGCCTCGCACACCACTTCCTCCACGGCCGTGGTATATCCCTCGGCCTCAATGGTGAGAGTGTATGTGCCCGGCGCCATGTCGGGGAAATAATAGATGCCGTTGTAATAGTCGTCGGTAGTGTACGTCTTGTTGACGCCGTTGCCTGTAAGGGTCACCTTGGCGCCGTTGACAGGCATATACTGGTCGTGGTCGCCAAGAGAGTAACCGGCGAACAAGGGGTTGCGAAATATGCGCTTGCCGTCCTTCACAGCACCGGCCACGATACCCGTCTGCGGCATCGGTGCCTCGAAATAGTCGCAGATGCCCGTGTAGAGCATGTACGCTATTATATTGCTGTAGTCGCGGCTGAGCATTCGGTGGGCTTCGGGCTTATAATCGTGGAAGGCGATTTCGGCCAGATAGCCCGGACACCACATCTCGCGCAGCACGCCGAGGTGGTAGCCGCTCGTCCAGCTTGAGTAGAATGCCGAGTCGGCCACGGCATAAGGCGCCGCAGGATCTTTCTTTGCCTGCCAGCAGGTAAGAAGATTGTCGTGCAGGTGCTGCCAGCCTATACTTGCCATTTCTTCCGATTCGGGACGATCGGGGTCGTTGATGTCGAAGGGAAGCCCCGGACGCGGGTCGGCGCCACGGAACAGTGTGAGCAGGTGGTTCACGCCGCTGCCGTTGGAGTGTATCGACAGGAACATGTCGGCGCCCCACGAGCTTGCCTCGCGCCCTATCTCAAGAACTATGCGGTCGTCCTCGGGGCGGTTCTCGGTACGCGACATTTTCACCTCCGCGCCGGCTGCTTCAAGAAGCCTGCGCAGTTCGAGTCCGCGCCACAAATTATGCTTCGATTCCCAGCAGCCTTCCTCGCACACATTGGGGAAAGGAATGGTGGCATTCCAGCGGTCGGTGGCATCGGATCCGTCCGAACGGTAGCCGTTGGCAAACACGCCGGGAATCCGGGTGCCTTTGCTTGCCTCATAACCTCCGTGGCCGGGGTTAAGATAGATTTTCTTCCCTGCAAGGTTGCCGGCGTCTGCCATAAACACAGCCGCACAGAGTGCAAGGGAGCCAAGTAATAGTTTTTTCATAGATTCAAGGATGAATATAAATTGTGTGTTATAAAAACCGGCCTGCCACGGCTGTATGTCCGCGACAGGCCGGCCGATTTGCATCTATCGCTTTTTCGGTACTTCAACAAATATGAAGCCTGACTTTGGCGCCGCCGCCATAAGGCGTAGATTGCCGTCAGGGCCTATAGCCGCTCCCGAGTTGGCAGAGAATGCCGAGCAATTCTTGCCGGAAAGGCTGTAGGTGTACAACTTGGGCCTGAGGCTTTCTGCAAAGTTGGTAAAGCCCATCACAGTGTTCACGCCGCTCGAAATGTCATATACGTGCAGGCTCTGAGGCACGCTGTAAGCCCAGCCGTAGCTGTTGGTGGTAATCAGATAGCGCTCGCCGTTGAAATTAATCACGCGGGCGTCGTTCTCTCCCTTGCCCGGCGAAGGACAGCCCTCCTTGGGGTCTATGCGGTTGAGCAGGTTGAGGTCGATATCGACAAGCAGTATTGCCTGCTGGTAGGTCGATGTGAGGGTATAGACGCCCTCTTCGCCTATCACGGGGTTGATCGACGCATAATATGCCACACTGTACGGCGGAATGAGCACCTCAGGCTCTGCGTCCACATTGGTGAATCCCTCTACGCGGAAGCGCACCGCGGTAGCACCGTCGGCATGGGAGAAGAACCAGAAGTAGCCGTTGCCCGATTCGTCGAGAGTGACGCTCATATTGTCGCCATAGCGGCCTTTGACGGCATCATTGCCGGGGAAGTCAAGCACGGTTTCGCACACGGCGTTCTCGTCGGCCCAGTGGTACACCTTCAGCGGCTGCGACGCGGCAAGACCAGTGCTAAGGTTGCAGGCATAGAAGTGCCCTTCGGCGATACCGCCGGCACTGATGGTGTATGTGCCGCCCTCTATTCCGGTCTTGTCAAGCACGTGGCTCACAGGCGAACCGCCTTTCACTTCGTCCCACTTGACAATAGCCGGGTTAGTGCCGCCCTCGCGCGACAGAATGAACATATTCTCGCCGTCGAACTGCGCCCAGCGGGTATTCTCGGCAGCGAAGTCGCTCCATATGGTGGCCGTGGCCGAATAGTCGAATACCGTGGCAAGGCCGAAGTCCGCGCCGAACACAGGCTCGCCTGCAAACGACAGATCGTAGCTTGCCGTAAGTCCGAGGAAGTCGAGGTCGATTCGTCCCGGCTCGTCAGCGCTTACCACGCCGTTCTGCCCGGCCGACAGAGTATATACCGTGCGTTTGGGAAGCATGTTCACTTCCACGATCTCAGCCGTGGCCGAGCCCTCGCAGTTGAGGTACACGGTGCCGGTGACATCGCTCACAAAGCCCGTGCGGCGCACACCGTCGGCATCGCGGCACACTATCGAGGTGACGATAGGTGTTTCCTTGGCCTCGAGAAGCGTGAACGACGCGCGGTAGCTGGAACTGTTGAGATTGTTCACCACCTTGATTTCGGCCTCGCCGCTGCTTGCATCGTAGCTTTCGCGGTCAAGACTGGCGCCGAGCGACAGTTTGGCGTTGAAACGCACGGCCTCTATATCGGTTTCGGCGGGAATAGTAAATGTTATGGTGCCCGACTCTTCGTCAAGCTCGCCGGGTATATTGTCGGCGCCGGACATGCCGCCGTTGCTCACGGCGATGCTGTATATGAATGTTTCGCCCGACGGATTGTCGTAATTGTCGCTGTCATCGCACGCCGCAAGCGGGCAAAGAAGCGCCGACGCAATTACCGACAGAACTGTATTATTGAGTAATTTCATGTTTTTAATGCCGTTAGATAAGGTACTTTATTTCCATTCGGGATTCTGCTCCAGCACATAGCCGTTCTGCTTGAAGAGCTGTATCTGGTCGGTGGGAATAGGACGGATATAGTCGCGGGCCTGAGGTGCCGGGCGGCGTTTCGACGCGGGCGTCACCACGAGGTAGCCTTCGCTTTCACCCTCGGGCAGAACAGCCTTCGACTTGTCGGCCTTGGCGAAGTCGCTGTAGGAAATCCACGCGCCGGTATCGATATTGGGATTATATTCGCTCCATAGGTAGATGAGTTTCTTCCAACGCTTGAGGTCGTCGAGTCGCGAGCCTTCAAAAGCCATTTCCACACGGCGCTCGCGGCGTATCTCCCACAGCATCGAAGGAACGTCGGCATCGCGGCAGGGGTCGTCGTACACGATTCCGGCCACGGCAGGCTCGCCGCCTACAATCTGGAGCGCCGGCATATTGACGCCCTTGCGTGCGCGCAGAACATTGATCGACATATCGAGGTCCTTCTGCGACAGCGTGCCAAGCTCGTAGCATATCTCGGCATAGTTTGCCAAAATCTCGCCAAGCCGGAACTGGGGGCAATCGGTGACGTTGCGGTTGTTGGCAGTGTAGGTGATATCGGTATTGTCGGATTTCGACGGGTCCATGTACTTGCCAAGAGAGAAGCCCGAGCGGGAGTACGATGCTCCGCTCACGTCCTCGCCGGCAATATAGTACTTGTCGGGGCGGAGAATCATCGACAGGCGCGGGTCGCGGTCGGCGAAATAATCGGCTGATTTTTTCGGACAGAATGCCGGGTCTTTCTCATACACAGGGTGGCCGTCGGAAGCGAGGAAGCAGTCAGCAAAATCGCGGCTGGGTCCTGCCTGCGGCTGCAGGTAGCAGTCGTTGAGCACATTGTGGCCGCCCTTAGTGTCGATATAGCGCTTGTACAGTATCACTTCGGGATTGCCGGCGAGGTCATCGCTGCAGAAAAGCGAGTGGTAATCCTCGGCAAGAGTGTACTTGTCGGCATTCATCACCACCAGACAGGCTTCTTTGGCAAGTTCGAGGCACTTGCGACCGAGTTCGGGGTTCACATCGTGATATTTCAGGAATGTGCCCTCGCGTAGCATCGCACGCGAAATCATAGCAGCCGCTACATACTTGTTGACCTGCAACTCGCCGTCGTTCTCGCGTATATTTTCGAGAGCGAAGCGCAAATCGGCTATAACGCGCGGCATCACAACCTTGTCGCGGCTGTCGCGCGGCTTGTAGAGCGAGTCGAGCTGAGTGCTGTTGACGCGGGTGGTATACCACTGTGTGTCGCCGTAGAGGAACGACAGGTTGGCATACTCTATGCCTCTGTAAAGGCGCCCTATGCCCACCCAGTGGTTGCGGGCGGCATCATCGAGTCCCGGCACGCGGTCCACTCCCGAAAGGTAGTAGTTGGCACGCAGCACTCTGGAGTAGGTATATGCGGCGTCGGTACCGCTTACCACGAGGTAGGGCCACGTGGTCTGTGTGACGTCCGACCAGTTGTCGCTCAGTTTTTCGTTATATCCGTAGTTGCCTCCGAATCCCGTGAAGTAGGAGGGATAGAAGCCGTTGGCAAACACGCGTATATGCTCCTCTGTTTTCCAGTAGTCGCTGTCATCAATCTGGTCGGTAGGCGGACAGTCAAGGAAGTCGTCGCACGAAACCGTTCCAAATCCGAGAAGCGCCAGTACCGGCAGTATATATTGGATTTTCATGTTGTTGTGATGTAAGGCTGGTTAGAATGTGAGTTGGAGTCCGAAGGAATATTCCTTGGAGAAGGGATAGCTGCGACCGATATAGCCGCCGTCGCCGGAGGCCACGCGTGTTTCGGGGTCGATGGGCACATTGTTGAGATGGTCCCATGTGTGGAGGTTTTCGAGCGAGGCGTATACGCGGAGCTTCGACACGAAGAACTTGCGCGACACATTTTCGGGCAGAGTGTAACCCACCGTGAGGTTCTTGATGCGGCAGTATGCCATATTGAGCAGGTAGCGGCTCTGCTTCTTGAAGTTGGGGTTGGCGTTCTGGTAGTTGAGCGCCCACGGACGCGGATAGTATGCGTCGGGGTTTTCCTCGGTCCAGTAGTCCATATGGTGCTCGTAGTATGCCTCGCCGTAGTGCCAGCCGGGTATCACGAGCTGTCCCGTACCCCACATCTGGCGCTTGCCTACGCCTTGGAAGAATATGCCGGCATCGAATCCACGATAGGTAAGGTCAAGGCGCACGCCGTACTGGTAGCGCGGAGTGGTGTTGCCTATCACCTTCATGTCGCCGTGGTTATCGAGTGTGGGCACGCCGTTGGTTCGTCCGTCGTCGATTTGGCCGTCGCCGTTGATATCCTTATACTTCACGTCGCCGGGGCCGAACTGGAATGCAGGCTCCTTGTACTGGTCCACGAGGTATTGCTGCGAGGCAACTCCGGGAGCATATCCTGTGATGTTTCCGTATTCGTCGTATGTAAAGTCGGCAGCGGTAAAGAGGCGGTCGGTTTCATAGCCCCATATCTCGCCGTATGTCTTGCCGTCGTAGCGGTAATCCACGCGTCGTTCGTTGGGGTCGGTATTGCTGTACTTGCCCACGGCGTCGCTGATATTGGCAGCGATGCTCATTCCGAGGCCGAACGAGAAGTTATGGCGATAATCGACAGCCAGTTCCCAGCCACGGGTATTGACATGTCCGTAGTTGGTCATAGGCGCGGTCTGTCCGAAGCTCGAGGGCAGCGAGGCGCCGGTGTTGATAAGGTCGGTGGTCTTGCGGTCGAACCAGTCGAAGGACACGCCGAGGCGGCTGTTGAGGAATCGCAGGTCGACACCGACGTCGGTAGTGGTCACCTTCTCCCATGTGAAGCCGTCGCGGAGGGCGCGCGGTATACCGAGGGTGTAGAGGCCGTTCTCGCCAACGATCCAAGCCGTTTCGCTCATCGACATCACTCCGAGGAAGAGGTTGTTTGCAACACGGTCGGAACCGATTTTACCCCACGACGCACGTACCTTGAAGAAAGTCAGTGCCGGGCTGAGGCTTTCCATAAATTTCTCGTTCGACACAATCCAGCCGGCAGAGAAGGAGGGAAGCGCCGTCCAGCGTTTGTTGCGCGGGAACTTCGACGAACCGTCGTAGCGGAAGTTTGCCTCCAAAAGGTAACGACCGCGGAAGTCGTAGTTGAGTCGGCCGAAGAAACCGGCCACGGTATTCTTGTTATTGTAAGACCCGGCAGTCATATCGCCGTAACCGAGCGATATTTCAGGGCGGTCGTTAAGCAGCAGGTCGAGTTTCTGGCCGCTCTGCCCGTAGTTGTTGTAGCTTTCGATATTGGTACCGATGAAAGCGCCTATGTTGCCGTAGGTTTCGTTTTCCCACTTGTAGCGGATAAGGGCGTTCAGCACGTGGTAGTCGGAGAAGTCGGTGGCCTTTGCCGAACGCAGGTTGCCCGCCGTGGTCCATGTCTTGTACACGAAGTCATTCAGATTCCAGAAGTCATAGCCTTCGGCAGAGCCGCCGTTGGTCTGCGTGTAGCGTCCCACGTGGGTAAAGGTATAGTCGGCCTCGGCGGTAAGACCCTTGTAGATGTCGGCAGAGAAACCGAGGCTTATGCGCATCCAGTTGTTGGTAATCTTGTTGCGGTTGGCCTGCTCGCGCTCGGATATCGAGTTGCGTATAGGCTCGCCGTTGATAGTGCCGTAGGGATATGTGGCAGGCCAGCGGTAGAGATAGTAAAATTCGTCGTAAGTGGAATTGAACTGATAGGGATTCTCTGTGTCGGTGCGTGTGTACATCAGCTTGGAGTGGAATTCGAACCAGTCCTTGAGCTGGCTGCGGGTGCCGAACGACACCGTGTAGCGGTTTTCAGCATCGTTGTTCACGCGCATCATGCCACGGTTGCCCATATATCCGAGCCCCACATTGTAGGAGGTGTTGCCCGAGGTGCCGTTGATGGCTATGTTGTGCTGCTGCATAAAGGAGTTTTTCTTCATCATCAGGTCGTAGGGGTCGTAACTGCGGTAGAACTGCAAGGAGCCGTTGAGCTTCTCGTAGTCGCGGCCGTATACCAGCTCGGGCGAGAGCTTGTAGCCTCCGTAGACGCGCTCCCACTCTTTCATACGGTCGACGGTATTCCAGTCCCAGTACATACCTATGTCGTTGATTACCGACGATATGCCCTTGGAGCGCTCCACACCGAGCAGCGCGAGGGTGGCACCCTCGGAGCCGACAGCGAGTTCGGGCTTGACAGTGGGCGACTTCCACGCGAAGTTGTCGGAGTAGCTGATGGTGAATTTCTCGCCTTTCTTCGCTTTCTTGGTAGTGATGAGGATAACGCCGAATGCGCCGCGCACACCGTAGATCGAAGCCGAGGCGGCGTCTTTCAGCACGGATATGCCCTCGATGTCGTCGGGGTTGATAAGGCTGAGGTCGTTTACCTCCACGTTGTCAACGAGAATCAGCGGTTCCGTCGAGCCTTGTATCGAGCCGAGTGCCGAACGGATCTGCATGCTCGCCTTGGAGCCGGGCTTGCCGTTCGAGGTAGTCACCGACAGGCCGGGGATAGAACCCTGCAAGGCTCCCGCAACATTGGTAACGGGACGTCCGTTGAGCTGCTTGTCGACATCGACTGTCGCCACCGCGCCGGTAAGGTTGACACGCTTCTGCGTGCCGTAGCCCACGGCCACAACTTCGCTGAGCACATTGGCGTCGGACTCAAGATGGAACACGAGGTCCTTGCCGGTGCCTGCGCGCATAGTGGCAGGCTTCATGCCCACATACGATACCTCGAGTTTCGACTGCGGCGTGAAATTGCCGTTGAGCACGAATTTGCCGTCGATATCGGTGGCAACGCCGCCCGACATCCCGTCGACGCGGACGCTGGCACCGATGGCGGGCTCGCCCTCATTGTCAAACACCGTACCTGTGATGGTACTAATTCGCGAGCCGTTATCACCTTTATCTTCAGCATTGCCACGGTTTTTGGTAAGCACCACGCTCGAACCTTCGATAGCGTAGTATATGCCGCGCGGCTTAAGCAGGCGGTCGAGCACTGCGGGCAGCAATTCATTGTCTGCCTTTATGCTTACTTTCTCTTTGGTATTAACATTGTCATTTACCACGAAGAGATAACCTGTCTGTTTCTCGATCTGACTTAGTACGTCTTTCAAGGGCTGGCTGTTGGCAGATATTGTCACCTGCTGCGTCCGCACCTTGCCCGACGGAGCCGCCTCAAGGCCGAATATGCCGAGAAGCAGCAACAGCAACGCTGCGGCCAGTCCTTTTAACTGATAATTAGATTTCATAAAATTAGCAAAAAACTTTTTCGGTATTAATGATTGTTGATTCAAGGATTAGTTGTGTTCACTATTCATACATTTTATTTTATAGTTATTGTGCGTGTACTTTTATCCACTTCGTAGTCAAAGCGTATGTCGTGTCTGAGGGTGTTGAGCGCCTGCTCCACTCCTTCGTCGAGATAGAATTTGCCGGAGAAATACGCCGTGGCAAAGTCGCTGCGGCTGTGGCGCACCGTCACCCCGTAGTATTTTTCAAACCGGGCAAGAATCTCGGTCATAGGCAGGTTGTTGAAGCTGAGAAGCCCGTCGATCCATTCAAGCGAGCTAAGTTCCAATGCGCCTTGGGAGAAAGCACCGTCGGCAAGCAGCTCGATTTTCTCGCCCGCGTGCATATATATGCAGGTGTCGGGGCTCGACAGATGCACGGCGCCTTCAACAAGCGACACCGAGAAATCCTCGCTCGTGCTATATGAGTCGACGTTGAATTCCGTACCCGTGGCCACCACATCGCCGTGGTCGGTAACTACTGTGAAAGGACGCTTGGCATCTTTGGCAACCTTGAAATAAGCCTCTCCGTCGACTTCCACCTGCCGTGTGCCGCCCCTGAAATCACCGGGGAAGCGCAGCGTGGTGGCTGAATTGAGCCACACAGTGGTGCCGTCGGCAAGTACGAGGCTGAGCCGCTGAGCCACCGGAACATAGATGGACTGCATCGGCATCGGCGATTCCTGATTGCCGAAAAACACGTGCTGCACACCGAGTGTTCCAGCCACTATGGCAGCGGCGGCCGCCACGCGGGTCCATATCCGCCATGGACTACGAACCCGCGCCGGTGCTTCGCTCTCAGCCTCGGGCTCGCATACGAGCATCGAAGCTGTGTCGAAGAAATGACGCTCCGACATAAACTCAAGATAGTTGTCGGGCGATTCCTCGACCCAGCGGCGCACTTCGCTCCGCTCGCTTTCGGAAGCAGAATTAGAAAAGTATCTGTATAATGTGTCTTTATCCATTCAGGGTACGGTAATAGGTATTTTAAGGCTTCTACCTATATAAGCGGTTATACCCGCCTTTTACCCTAAACAAACATTAAATTTTTTTGAGAGTATTTGATTATTGCAGTCAATCCCTATACCAGCTCAGCAGTACAAGCATAACCGAAAAGTACTTGCCGAGGTCGGAGCGCAGCTCGCGCAGCGCTTTCGACATATGAAATTCGATGCTTTTTACCGACAGTCCAACCTCGTCGGCTATCTCGCCGTAGGTCTTGTTCTCGAAGCGGCTCATCAGGAATATCCGGCGGGTCTTTTCAGGCAGACGCCCTATGGCCTCGCGCACGAGCCTGCGTATGTCCTCGTCGTACAGCCACGCCGGGTCGAAAGCCCTAAGCGTTGCTATGCTCATTTCGAGCTCCCACTGCGCGTCGGTCTTTATTTTTTCTTCGGCATTGAAGCGCACAAGCTGGCGGTCGAGCCAGTCAAGGCACTTGTGTTTGATAACACTGAACATATACGCCTCCACATTGGCGTCAAAGTCGATAGATTCCCTGTGCTCCCATACATAGGCGAAGCCCTCCATCACTATATCCTGAGCCTGATGGAGGTCGCGGGTATACAGCATGGCAAAGCGCTCAAAACGCATACGCGACCTGAACAAACGCTCTATTGCTTCTATTATGTTGAGATGCTGCGGCATTTTTGCCTAAAACATACAAGGATATATACAGGCACAAAAGTAGCAAAAATTCTTTTGCCACCTTGTCCTGACATTGAAAAATCGCCACCTGCCGGCTAAAGCCAGCGCTTGGCTTTGAAAATACTGTCGATAGAGGCCGTTACTTTACGCAAGTCCCAGTCGTTACGGTTGGAGAACACCACATAGTGTAGTTTCTTATCCGGCCAGCAGCCTTCCACAATCGAAAAGCCGCCGTTGCTGTTCAGATGGTAGCTCTTCATCGGCAGGCCGGGCTCAAGCCTTATAGCCCCGCCAAGGCCGAAGCTTACCATAGGTATATCGGTGGCGATATACGGCTTGTTCATAGCCACAAGCATCGAATCAGCCACCACACGACCCCCATACAGCGCACGCTTGAACCGCATAAAGTCGCGCGCCGACGAATATGCCCCTCTGTCGGCCTTGGTAAGGAAATAATCCGCCTCGCCGTAGTCGCATTCGTCCCAGTGTCCGTCCTTGCTGCGGAAAGCCAGAGGCTCGTATCCTGAGTCAGCTCGCCTGTAGCCGTGAGCCATATTGGCGCGCTCCACATCGGGCTGATAATAGAAGGTTTCCGTCATACCGGCAGGAGCAAATATGTTTGCCTGCATCCAATCGTCGAACTTCTCGCCCGTGACGCGCTCTATCAGCGGCGCCACAAGTATGAATGCCGGGTCTTGGCTCTCGTAGTGCGTACCCGGCTCGAACGCCACCCTGTCGAGATTCTGGAATACCTGCATATGTTCCGACTCCGTGCCATACAGAGAGTAGTCGGACCCCTGTGCGAATATCGAGCTGTGGCGGTTAAGATAGTCGCTCCAGTCATTCGACGTATGCGGCCTCAAATCAGGCAAGCCCGAACTGTGGGTTAGTATGTGGAATACCGTGATTTTATTGAAGAAATTACCCGAAAACTCAGGAAAGAAACGGCTCAGGCTGTCGTCAAGACTGATTCGGCCTTCTTCCACGAGCTTCAGCAGGGCTGCCGTGGTGAAAACTTTAGAAGCAGACGAAAGATTGAAAAGCGTCTGATCGCTCACCCTGCTTATGCTGTCAAGGCGGGCAAGACCGTAAGCATGGTTATATACAATGGTATCGCCACGCATCACAGTCACTATCGCGCCAGGCTCGTTGCCGGCGAACATAGGCGTAAACAGCGAATCGAGAGCGCCGGTTATCTCGCAGGGAGCCACGCCGTGGTCGGCCCTGTATCTGTCGCTGCGACGGCAGGCAAAAAACGCCGCCACTACAAGCAAGAGCACAACGCCGAAAAGCGTAAGACTCCTTATACGGTATTTCATTTTATCCATTGCATCACAAATTTACCACTATGCCCGGCTGCCTGCAAGCTCTCAATCTTATTTTTACAGGATTGTAGCCGTATTGTAAAAAAACGACACGATAACAGAGAATAACGATTTTGTTAACTATCCATAAAACCGCGCGCATAGGTTAAACCACTCGCTTTCTCCGGCGTCAATAGTGCAGAATACAACGAAACAGACAATCTTCAAAAAAACAAAAAGAACTTATGAACAAGAAAATTCTTGCAATAGCCGTGGCAGGCCTGTCCGCCATCTTCGCAGCTCCCGTATTCGCCGCAACTCCCGAATGCTGCACGAACGCCAACCAGAACTGTCCCAAGACCGCAACCTGCCCCACAAACCAGCGCGGCACACTCGCCTGCTTCGACGGCCTCAACCTGACAGCCGACCAGAAAACAAAGATAGAGCAATTCACCAAAGAATGCCGCGAACAGTGCACCCGCGACAACAAGACCGCCCGCGCCGAACGCCGCGACAACGCCGCAAAATTCCGCACCGAGCGCCTCGCCAAAATCAAGGAGATACTCACTCCCGAACAGTATGTGAAATTCCTCGAAAACAACTTCGTGAACGGCCACGGACAGTTCGGCCGCAACGGCGGCAAGCACCACAAGGCCGCCCGCCGATAATCCCGCCGCACACACCACCATACAAGAGCCTCCGCACCCCGCGAGGCTCTTTTTTTACCTATTAACGGGTATTTCGGCACAGCTGCGATGTCTGTAATTTTGCACGTCAAAAAAATTACCGACAAATGTTATTCCCAAGAATCATTATCGCAGCAACAGCCATCGCAGCGGGCATACTCGCACAAGCCGCCACTCTGAAAGGACACATAACCGACACCTCCGGAAACCCTGTCGACTTTGCCACACTATCTATAAAGGAACTTTCCATATCGGCCAATACCGACAATACCGGAGCATACAGCTTCGAAATACCCGAAGGGAGCTACTCCTTGCATATTTACGCATCGGGTATGCAGACCATAGAGAAAAATATCAGGCTACAGCGCCACACAACCATACTCGACATACAAATGGACGAAATCATCGGCCTTAACGAGATAGTGGTGACAGGACGCAACAGCAACAAAGCCCGAAACACGGCATACAACTCGGTCGACATAAGTACCCGCTCTATGGAAAACTCTTCAGGAGCGTTAAGCGAAGCCCTCTCCAAAGCACCCGGAATAAAACTTAGAGAAAGCGGAGGTGTCGGCTCCGATATGGCTATATCCGTCGACGGATTCAGCGGAAAACATGTAAAGATATTTATCGACGGCATTCCGCAGGAAGGTTCGGGCGCATCGTTAGGAATCAACAACATACCCATTAATTTTGCAGAAAGAATAGAGGTATACAGAGGCGTGGTGCCGGTGGGGTTCGGAACTGATGCCATAGGCGGCGTAATAAACATAGTCACTTCCCGCAAAAAACGCCCTTGGTTCGCCAACGCATCATACTCCTTCGGCTCTTTCAACACACATCGCTCCAACATAAACATAGGCAAGACATTCTCGAACGGAATCCAACTCGAATTAACCGCATTTCAAAATTTTTCGGACAACGACTACACCGTACAATCCCCGATAGAGGACTTCGCCACCGGCGCCATCAACCGTCGTGACATAAAGCGGGTTCGACGTTTCAACGACAACTATCATAGCGAGGCTGCCGAAGCGCGTATCGGCATCTTCGGAAAAAGATGGGCCGACCGCCTGTCGGGACGCATCACCTATTCGCGTATGTACAAAGAAATACAGACCGGCGTTCGACAGGAAATAGTATACGGAGCCAAACACCGCCACGGCCAGGCTGTCAATTCAACGATAGAGTACAGCAAGCGTGATATATTCACCAAAGGACTCGACATTATGGCAAACGGTGCGTACACTATGAACACGACCGTAAACGTAGACACATCTTCGGTAAAATACAACTGGCTCGGACAAACGGCCACGCTAAACTCACCGGGCGAGCAGTCCTATATGAACTCCCAAGCCATCAACCACAACTGGACGGCAGGAATAACGGCAGTATACCGCATCGGCCAATTGCACGAAATAAGCGTGAACAACGTTTTCAACGCATTCCGCCGCACAAACACCAATTTACTGACAGTACCTCACAGCCATGACGACATACCCAAAAGCACCTATAAAAACATTCTCGGCGCAGCATACCGGCTCATACCGTCGCGTAATCTCGACATTACCGTATTCGGCAAAATATACACCCAGCATCTGTCCGGGCCAATTGCCGCCTCGTCGGCACAAGACACCTATGTGCGCACCTCAAGGCGCAACAGCTATTTCGGATTCGGAACGGCCGCAGCCCTGTCGCTGCCTCTCGGGTTCCGGCTGAAAGCATCATACGAAAAAGCATACCGGCTTCCGACTATTGAGGAAATGTTCGGCGACGAAGACCTCGAAGTGGGCGAAATATCTTTGCGTCCTGAATCGAGCCATAATCTTAACCTCGGTCTAAGCTACGAGGCATCGTTCGCCCAAAGTTCGTTATATGGAGAACTTTCAATGATAATGCGCCACACCGGCGACTATATCCAACGCAACATTCTTTCTCTCGGCGGAGGAAAATCTGCCGCCACATACATAAATTATGGAAAAGTATCCACTGCCGGCATAAGCCTTTCGGCCAGATATACCCTCTCCAAGTGGTTCGGAGCCGGAACAAATATCTCGATTATGGACATACGCGACAATATGCCTTTCTTAGCCGACAACGCGAAACCAAATCCGGCATACAGGCAACGAATGCCCAACCTGCCATATATGTTCGCAGACACCGACATCAATTTCTATTGGCACGGACTCGGAGCAAAGCATAATGTCCTCACACTCACCTACGACAACCGTTTTACTCGAAAATTCTGCTACTATACCTCCAATATCGGGGCTAACAGCGACGACTATATGGTACCCGACCAATTATGCCACAATATCTCGCTGACATATTCCATAAAGGACGGACGGTACAATCTTTCTTTTGAATGCCGAAACATCGGCAATGCTGCCTTGTACGACAATTTCAGCCTGCAAAAAGCAGGGCGCGCCTTCTACGGCAAAATCCGAGTATGCTTTAACTAACATAATATATAATAATATGACTATTTCTAACTCAATGCTGCGAGTTGCAGCCATGGCGCTATCCGCACTGGCCGTAACGGCCTGCCACGAAAACGAGATCGACACCCCGTCCTTGCCCGAAAATCCTCATAAAGGGCGTTTCGTACTTGCAACGACGGTAAAAGGCTCAAATGCCACCTCATATGTGCTGCTTACCGCAGAATCGCTCGAGAACGGAAGCATCTCGGCCGAGAACAACGGGCTGCTTAACGATGGCGCCTCGCAATGGGTATTCCACCCGTCGAACTATCTCTACGCCCTCACATACAATCAGGGAAATGCAGCGACAACACGAAGCTACATCCTTGATGCCTCATGCAATATGGCATCCCGCGATATGGAATACCGTATCAGCCGGTTCACGTCATTCGGGATATACGACGACTATATAATAACAATGTCGACAGGCGACGGCCCGGCACAATTCGCCGACGCCAACGGTTACCTGCCAAAAACATTGCTCATGACGCATCTCGACGCAATCGGAGAAACATCGCGACAGAACGAAACATCGTCCGGCCGGTACTCTATGGAAAACTATCTCGGCAACGGCGAATATGCCACCCTTGCAGGAATCGCGGTAAGCGGCAGTCGCATATTCTGCGGAGTGGCACCTATGGGTCTGAGCCAGTACGGAGCCGCGGCAGGCAACGGCAAGTTCGTGCGTCCGGGCTACGAACACCTTGTCAAGACTGCCGACGGGGGCCAGAACAGTTCAAGCTACAAAAAAGGAGAACTACCCGGAACGCAGTATCCCGACGAATGCTGGGTGGCAATATACGCAGACAACAGCTTCACAAATCCCGTGTTAGCAAAAAACGACCGCCTGAGCTATCCTTGCGGACGGTTTAAGTCGCAGTACTATCAGACAGTATGGGCCGACGACAAGGGCGATGTTTATGTCTTCTCTCCAAGCTATGCCAAGACTATGACCGACCCTCTACAGCAGACAACACACCCGGCAGCCGTAGGGCGCATTCCGGCAGGAGCCTCCGACTTCGACAGCTACTACTGCGACATCGAGGCTCTATCCGGCGGTAAATCATTCATGCGGTGCTGGTATGCAGGCGGCAATTGTTTCCTGCTTGTCATGTACGACAGGCCGCTTACCGAAACAGGATTCGCGGCCACTGATCTGGCTTTGTTCGACACAAATTCAAAAGAGCTTAAATTCGTGGACGGCATGCCTGAAAATATCAGCGCCATCGGCAAAAACATACACCGGGCAGACGGAAAAGTTTACATACCTGTGACCACAGAAGATGCCGACCCTGCAGTATACGTCATCGACACAGCCACGGCAACAGCCACTAAGGGGCTTTCTGTTGAAGGAGCCGCCGACATCACAGGCATAGGATATCTCGAACCCGCCATTCAGTGATATGAAACGCCTGTTTTTCCAACTACATTTATGGATTTCAATACCTGCCGGCATAATCATAAGCCTCATCTGCTTTTCAGGAGCCATGCTCGTGTTTGAAAAAGAAATAACAGCATTGCTACAGCACGACCTCCGGAAAGCCGACCAATCGGCAGGCTCGCCACTTCCCATATCAGACATACTCGATACCGTGAGGCGCACCCTGCCTGAAGGCGTGGAAATCACCGGCGTGGAAATATCCCCCGATCCGGCCATAGCGTACCGCGTAAATTTATCATATCCTAACCGCGCCTCCTTATGGGTCGACCAATACACCGGGCACATAAACGGACCCGGAAAACGCCCGCCGTTCTTTCGGCTTATGTTCGAGATGCACAGATGGCTGCTCGATTCCAAGAGGCCTGCCGACGGGTCCATATGGTGGGGCAAGACAATTGTGGGGATAGCCACTCTGGCTATGCTCATTATATTGGCGACCGGCTTATTATTGTGGTGGCCTCGCTCCCGCAAAGCCTTGCACAGAAGCCTGTCGATACCGTTGCGCAAAGGATGGCCTAAATTCTGGCTCGGTCTTCACGACGCGGCCGGCGCATATGCCGCCTTATTTCTTATTGCAATGGCTGTTACAGGACTCACGTGGTCGTTCCGATGGTACAATGACGGTTTTTACAGATTGTTCGGCGTGACAAAGACAGAGTCAGCCCGCAAGCATGGCGGCGGGAAAGCAGAAGCCAAAGAAATATCATACACCCATTGGCAGACAGTATACGACACCCTCGCTGCTGCCAATGAAGGCTGCACCATAAACATATCAGACGGCAAGGCAAGCGTTCAGCTGAAAAATTCCATAAACAGTCGTGCTGCAGACAAATATATGTTCAATCCCCGAAATGGTGAAATAACAGGGTCTGAGCCATATGCCGCGCTACAGGAATCATCTAAAATACGAGGCATCATATACTCCGTGCATACAGGGAGCTGGGGCGGCATTATCACCCGGATATTGGCGTTCCTCGTAGCTATGACAGGAGCGAGCCTGCCCGTTACCGGTTACTATCTATGGCTGCGACGCATACTGCGCCACAAACATACCGGGGTCAGTCCTCGCAGTAATGGCGGAGGACGCGGCGGTACGAGTTGAATATCTTGCTCTTGGACACGAAGCCGACGTATTTGCCGTTTTCAACCACCGGGAGATTCCACGCCCCGGTGTCGTCGAACGTCTTCATTACATTATCCATGCTCTCCCCCACCTCGATGCGGGCTGCCGGCGCTGCCATAAATGTGCTCACGCGCATACGCCGGTACAGCTCGGGGCGGAACATGATGTTGCGTATGTCGTCGAGCAACACCACGCCCATCAGCTCGCGGCGCTCGTTGATTACCGGGAATAGATTGCGGTTGCTTTTCGCAATCACATCTACCATCTCCTTGAGAGTCATCTCAGGATATACGGGCAGGAAGTCTGTTTCTATCACATTGTTGACTTTCAGCAGCGTAAGCACAGCCTTGTCCTTATGGTGCGTGAGCAGCTGCCCCTGCTTGGCCAGTCGCATGGTGTATATCGAGTAAGGCTCGAATACCTTTATGGTGCCGTAGGATATGGTGCTTACTATGAGCAGAGGCAGGAACAGCTCGTAGCCTCCCGTAAGCTCTGCCGTGAGGAAGATGGCCATAAGGGGCGCGTGCATGACGCCGCTCATCACACCGGCCATGCCTATCAGGGCGAAATTTTTGGTCGACAGTTCCACCCCGAGGCCGAAATGATTGACAAGGAAGGCGAACAGGAAGCCCGTGAGGCAGCCCACGTACAGCGATGGCGCGAATGTGCCGCCCACGCCTCCGGCTCCGTTGGTGGCCGAGGTGGCGAATGCCTTAGTGGCAATCACAAGACCGATAAATATGGCAAGAAACCACACCTCGTTCCTGTCGCCATAGAATATCGAGCCGTTGACTATCGACGAGGTATCGCCTCCGAGCAGACCCACTATCGAGCCATATCCTTCGCCGTACAGCGGCGGGAACACGAACACCAGACCCGCGAGTATAGTACAACCTATCAATGTCTTGAGCCACGGAGCCTTGAATCGTCCGAAGAAATTCTCCATCATATTCATTACCCGTGTGAAATAGAGCGAGGCAAAGCCGCACACAAGGCCGAGCATTATCACAAACGGTATTCTCGAAGTATAGAAGTCCTCGGTCTGGGCGAAGAAGAACTCAAACTCATAGCCCGTATACACATAAGCGAGAGTGGTACTGGTAATCGAGGCTATCAGCAGAGGCATCACCGACACCGTGGTAAGGTCGAGCATCAGCACCTCGAGAGTGAAAAGCATGCCCGCGATAGGCGCCTTGAAGATGCCGGCGATACCGGCGGCGGCACCGCAGCCCACAAGTATCATAAGTATTCGGGGCGACATTCGGAACACACGGCCGAGGTTAGAACCTATGGCGGCGCCGGTGAACACAATCGGGCCCTCCGCTCCGACCGAACCGCCGAAGCCTATCGTCACAGAACTGGCAAGCACCGACGAGTACATATTATGGCGCTTCAAGCGGCTCTTTTTCTGCGATATGGCGTAAAGCACGCGCGTCACACCGTGACTGATATTGTCGCGCACCACATAGCGCACATACAGCGCCGTGAGCACCACGCCCGCAGCAGGCAGCAATATATACAGGTAGTTGCCGCTTTCAAGATTGATATGCGAAGTCAAGCCCGAAGATATGGAGTGTATGAGGAACTTTAGCACAATGGCCGCAAGACCGCTGAAAATACCCACAAAAAAGGCAAGCACAAGCACAAAATTCTTCTCCTTGATATGGCGCTCACGCCACACCAAAAAGTTCAGAAACACCTCTCTTACCCCTCTCTTACCGTTTACCTTTTCCTCTTTGCAATCCATAAAAACCAAATCCTCATTAGAATCATTCCCAATTCCTCATTCCTACTTCCTCATTAAATACCCTTCCCCGTAACGATGGTATTGACGGTATAGAACAATATCTTGAGGTCCACGCCGAGCGACACATTCTCTATATACAGCAAGTCGTAAGCGCTGCGCTCTATCATCTCGTCGATATTGCAAGCGTATCCGCATTTCACAACCGCCCACGACGTAAGCCCGGGGCGCACCTGGTGAATCAACGTGTGGCTGGGACGGCGGGCGAGTATCTGCTCGACAAAAAATTCACGTTCCGGGCGCGGCCCCACGAGCGACATATCGCCGACAAAGACATTCCACAGCTGCGGAAGCTCGTCGAGGCGGTACTTGCGGAGCACTCGGCCAAGGCGCGTTATGCGGGGGTCGCCGGGGCGCGACAAAGCCGGGCCGTCGGGCTCGGCATCGACACACATGCTCCTGAACTTATTGACCTTGAACAGACGCTTGTGACGCCCCACCCGCACCTGCCTGTACAACACGGGGCCGGGCGAATCGAGCCGTACCGCAAGCGCAATCAAAGCCATAAGAGGCGACAGCGCCACAAGGGCCAGACCCGCGAGGAAGGCGTCGGAAGCCCGCTTCATATTGGCAACCGACGGCGGTATGTTGGCATTGGTAATGTCTACCAACGGCTCAGAAACCACGGCTGAAAAACGAGGCCTGAACGCCATAAGGTCGTACAGGTCGGCAGGAACGAAAATAGGCAGTCCGTGGCGGTACATATTGTCGATAAGCTCCGCGGTGCGCCCCACACCCTGCGGCGACGGAAGCACCACCAGCGCCCCTATGCCAAGCTCCGAACACAGCTCGCCCACAGAGCGGCCTCGCAGCACGGGCAAGCCCGCGATACTGTCACCGGGACAGGCGCCGTCGACATCGACGCAGCCCGCAAGCCGAAGCCCCGAACGCACCGACGACCGGCTTATACGCCTGAGCCTCGACTCGTTGTCGGCCGACGCGCCTATCACGAGGGTATTCACCACGTACAGGCCGCGTTTTATCTTGCGCGCCGTCCGGGTTGTAATCCAGTAGCGCGACAGCCCTGTAGGAAGCGCCAGACACAGAAAAAGGACGCCGAGTATCTCGTAGTTGTCGAGCCGTTCGGGAATATCATCATTGATAAGCACCGCAAAAAATATGCCGAGCATGCCCACGAACGACACCACCACGGTGTTGAACATCTCTTCAAGACGCGAGCGGTATAGCGTGCCGCTGCGGTTATATGTACCGCTAAGGGCATAAAGCCCTATCATACCGGCCGGTACAACAATCTGCCCCCACTGCACCACAGGGTCGAGGTAAAAAGAAAGGAAAGATACCTCCGACAAGCCCGGCAGCGAAAGATAGCGCACAACATTGAATACGAACCACCCGACCTCCAGCATAAGGAAGTCGGAAAGTATATATTTGAGTTGCTGGCGCTTAACAGTCGTCATGGGCGTAGTATCTTAAACAGGCCGCCGGCCGAAAGCCGCATCACGGTCGACGCCGCAGTTGCCGGCGCCTCGTCGCGACGCGATTCGCACACATAGTCCGCACCGTCTATAATATCGCTGCTTATCTGGGCAAAGCACATCGGCGTGGGCTCACCGCTCACATTGGCAGATGTCGACACCAGCGGCCGGCCAAAGGCTCGGCACAACGCCGCGCTAAATTCCTCGCGGGTTAGCCGCACGCCTATGCTTCCGTCGGAAGCCTGCAATTCGGCAGCAAGCCCGGCAACAGCCGACGGCGAATCGTACACTATCGTTATCGGCTTCTCGGCATACTCTATCAGCTGCCACGCCACTTCCGGCACATCGGCAACGGTGCGTTCGAGCTGCCCCTCGCTGCCTACGAGCGTTATCAGAGCCTTGGCGTCGGCCCGGCGTTTCAGCGAAAACACCTTGCGCACGGCCTCCGGCGAGGTCGCGTCGCAGCCTATGCCCCACACAGTGTCGGTAGGATAGACTATAAGCCCTCCACGGCGAAGCACCTCCACGGCGCGGCGTATATCATCGGCATACTCCGGTTTCACAGCACTTTGTGTTTCGGGGTTGTTGCCTGAAATTCTTTCAGATACACAGGCACGGAGTACGCCGTGTCAATAAAGCTGCGGCGGGCGTACGCAAGCTCTGCCAAAGCAACCATGTCGACAGCAAGCGCCTCCACATCGGGCACATACACAGCGCCGGGGCAATCGGCCATCAGCTCCTGAGCCTTGGCCGCGCCGCTGCCGAAATACAGTATCGGACGCCCGCTCGCCTTAAGATCGGCATAGGAGCCTTCATCGAGTATCATGGCCTGAGGCGCAAGCAACTCGGCAAGACCGAAATCGTAGGCGGCGGTATAGACTTCCATACGGCGCGCATCGACCATCGGCACGAATATGGTATCGGGGTCGATGTCGTCGGTCGAGAACATCACACGCGACGCGAGCAGTTCGAGCGTCTTTACCCCTATCAGCGGCACATCAAGCGCGTAAGCCAAGCCCTTAGCCTCGCTAAGGCCTATGCGCAGACCCGTATAGCTACCCGGACCGAGGCTCACGGCAACAGCGTCGGGCTTAAGCCCGTGCTCGGCTCCGTAGTCAAGGCAGTATTTTACAAAATCGCTCAGCATGGCGGCATGGTTGCGCCCCGTAAAATCCTCGCGGTGCGCAAGTATCATACCGTCGGAAGTCAGGGCCGCCGAGCACGGCGAACCCGAGGTTTCGATTTCAAGTATTGTACTCATCTGCTCTGTGTTTTCGGCAAAGATACTACTTTTTCCATTTAAAACAGCCCGACCTTTGCCGATATTTTGTAATTTTGCAGCCGCAGGCGCGCCGTGGGGTGCGCCCTCCCCCTCACCAACAGGCGCCAAGCAAGGGGTAGGCGCCGAGCAGTCCTGCATTATGCTTATGTCTATGACAGGTTTCGGGAAAGCTATCGCCGAAGCTGGCGCAAAGAAAATTTGCGTGGAAATCAAATCTCTCAACTCCAAGCAGATGGATCTCAATGTCCGTATGCCATACTCTTTCCGCGAACACGAGTTGCAGCTCCGCGCATTCGTAGGTCATGCCGTTGAACGCGGCAAGGTCGACCTCACCGTATCTGTCGAAAGCAATGCCGGAACCGCCGACACACCGTCAGCACGGCTGAACGTGTCGGCCCTCGAATGCTACAAGCAGCAAATCAAAGAAGCCGCCGAAACGCTCGGCATAGGCGAGCCTGCCGACTGGTACTCCGTGCTGCTGCGTTTCCCCGACGCCATAAGCACAGCCACACCGGAGCTTGCCGACGACAACGAGGCTGCCGCACTCGAAAAAGCAACGGCAGATGCCGTTGAAGCCCTGCGGGCACATCGCCGCGCGGAAGGACTCGAACTCGAAAAGTTCTTCGCATCGCGCATAGACGACCTCTCCGAGCTGCTCAGGCAGATAGAGCCTTTCGAGCAAGAGCGAGTACCCAAGATAAGGCAGCGCATCGAGGAAAACCTCGGAAAACTCAACCTCCCCGACTACGACAAAGGCCGCCTCGAACAGGAAATGATATTCTACATCGAAAAACTCGATGTCAACGAGGAAAAGCAGCGCCTCGGCAAACACCTTGCATATTTTATCGAAACGATGGAAGCCCCCACTCCCGGACAAGGCAAAAAACTCGGCTTCATAGCCCAGGAGATGGGACGCGAAATCAACACCCTCGGCTCCAAAAGCAACCACGCCGAAATGCAGGCCATAGTGGTGCGGATGAAAGACCTTTTGGAACAAATCAAAGAGCAGGTGCTCAACGTGCTATAGCACGAGCATGTACTTCGCTGCAAGTCCCGGATAGTCCCGGGCTGTCACAACGAGCATATACGAGCCTCTCGGAAGAGAAGCCACAGAGATATCTATTGTTACCGAGCCGGATCCCGCAAGGGCTTCGGCTTTTTCATAACAATGGCCTGCGGCATCGACAAGCGAGGCTTCAATCATAAATGGCTCGCAAACAGAAGAATTGCCGACAACAAGCTCCAAAACTCCGTCACGAACCTTGAGAGAGGCTCCCGCGAGATAAGCCCGCGCCCCGGCGGCAGCGTCGGCTTCCCCTGCCATACTTTCCACCGGCGCCGACGACAGATAGAGCCGCCCGAATGGCAGCATACCGTCGCCGTCATATTCTGTCTGCACGGCCAGAGGCACACGGCAGCCGTCTGCATACCACCTGTGGATAGTCACCGTATATGCCCGGGATTCTTCCGCCCCGGCCGGGAAGCGCTCGTCAAGACGCTGCACCTCCCGCACAAGCGTCACACCGCCCACAGTGTCGGCCACAGCGCGGACAAGACGGCCTGTGCCACAAACCTCGCTGCGAAGTGTACCGACAGCCGACACGGCCACATCGCCGCGCCTGCCTCGGAGCGACACACCACCGACACCGGCAGTACCACCGCAAAGAGGGAAACGAGCGACGACAGTCAAAGAATCGTTCAGAAGCCCTTCGATACGCCCTGAGGTATAGCCCCGGAACAGCAGCGAGTCACCCCTGAAAAGATACAGCAGCTCCCTGCCGCCAAGACGCTCGCCGTAGATACCCGAAGCCCCTATTCCCGCAAAAGCCTTCGAGCGGGAATCCTCCACCGCGAGCCGCGAAACATCCCATACGTCGCCCGCAAGAACCTCTTCTCCAAAAGGCGAATACTCAAGTTCATACTCCGTGCGTTCTCCGGCGGCGACGAACGGCAGCACCGACAATGCGGCATAGACAAACAGCTTTTTCATGGTATCAGGAATTTGTACAAACATAGCGATTTTCGGGCAATTAACAAAACAAAACGTGCCACAAACGAATCATAAAATGTTAATTATAGGTAAAGTGGTGCTGTTTATCCGCCAAAGGCAAGGCCGTATCGGCTTTTTTTCCTAACTTTGCGCATTAGTACGAACACATAATTCATGCGCTACTATATCCTATACATCATTGCGGCACTTATGATGTGCTCCTGCGGCGAATACCAGCGCGCCCAGAAAAGCAACGACTACAACTACAAGTTTGAATACGCCAAGCGCGCGTTTGAACAGAAAAAATACGTGCAGGCCGCGACCCTGCTTCAGGACTGCGTATCGGTTTTCAAAGGCTCGGACAAAGCCGAAGAATCCATGTACCTGCTCGCTATGAGCCACTACGAGAACAAGGACTATATAAGCTCCGGCGCATACTTCAAGACATACTACAGCCGTTACCCGAGAGGCAAATATGTGGAATCAGCACGCTTCTTCTGCGGATACGGTTACTATCTCGACTCCCCCGAAGCACAGCTTGACCAGACAGGCACAATCAAGGCCATAGAAGAACTGCAGGCATTCCTCGATTTCTTCCCGCGCAGCGACAAAGTGTCGATTGCACAGAACGCAATCTTCGAGATGCAGGACAAGCTCACCCTCAAGCAGCTACAGAATGCGCAGCTCTACTACAACCTCGGCAACTATATGGGCAACAACTATGAAAGCGCCGTGATTGTAGCCCGCAACGCCGTAAAAGACTACCCTTATTCCAAATACAAGGAAGAGCTCGAAATGCTCATACTCAAAGCCCGGTATCAGGAAGCAGCCAACTCTATCGAAGAGCGCAAGGCCGACCGATTCCGCGACGTGGTAGACGAATATTACTCTTTCATCAACAACTACCCCGACAGCCCCAACCGCGCCGAGGCCGACAATATCCTCAAAATAGCCCAGCGATACGTAAAGGACTGACAGACTTTCATTTTCACGAAAACAATAAACCTCCAATATTTTTCATGGATTTCAAGAAAAGCAACACGCCGCTCAACACCGTTACACGCGACATGATTGAGCTCTCTCAGGACACCGGCAACATCTATGAAACCGTGTGCATCATCTCAAAGCGCGCAAACCAGATTGCAGCACAGATGAAAAGCGACCTCGAAAAGAAACTCCAGGAATTCGCACCCTACAACGACAACCTTGAAGAAGTGAGCGAAAACCGTGAACAGATCGAAATATCCCGCTACTACGAGCGCCTCCCCAAACCGACGCTAATCGCCACACAGGAATACATCGACCACAAACTCTTCTTCCGCAAGAGCAACAAAGACCGCAGCAATCTCTGATTCGCCTATAATACAACAAAAACGGCAGCGTCACACACGCTGCCGTTTTTGTTGCCATTCAGACTTATAGGCTTATTAGCTCGTCGGCTTCGAATGAGCGCGGAGCGCGGCTGCCGAGCACATCGAACCACCGCATCGGGGAGATGCCGTTGCCGGGGCGTTTGACGGTGATGTTATCCTCCGAAAACAGCTCGCCTTCGGCTATGGCTCGCGCTGCCACGATGCTTTTTCGGGCAACCTCGATATTGGGACGCTCTGCATCGGCCACATCTTTCACACCGCCACCGAGCGCTGCCTCCACCTTGCGGACAGAGGCCACGAGCCGTGCCAGCTCGTCGGGTTCGAGCGAAGCCTTGTGGTCCGGCCCCGGCAGACTTCGCGAAAGAGTGAAGTGTTTCTCGATTATCACGGCGCCGCGCGCGGCCGCGGCCAGCGCCACTTCTATGCCCTCGGTATGGTCGCTATAGCCCACTCCGGCACAGCCAAGCGAGGCAAGCGCGTCCATAGCCCGCAGGTTGACCGACTGCAACGGCGCCGGATACTGCGTGGTGCAGTGCAGCAGCCATATGTTGCCACGGGGCGTCCCGGCACTTTCGAGCACGCGAACCGCCGCCTCCACCTCGTCGAGAGTCGCCATGCCCGTCGACATTATCACACGTCCTCCAAGTCGACCGATCTTCAGCAGATAAGGCAGGTTCGTAATCTCGCCCGAAGGAATCTTCCAATAGTCCATAGCCAAGGGAACGAGGCAATCGACCGACACAAGGTCGAACGGCGTGCTCATAAACCCGATACCCGCTTCATCGCACAGCGCTTTAAGCTCCGCATAGTCCGAGAGCGGCAGGTGGATAGCCTTGCACATTTCGAGCTGGCTCTCAGCTTCTCCCGTGGTGGCCTTCTGATACTCGGCCTTGGGCGCAAAAGTAGATATGACGAGCTCGGGTACAGCCGTCTGAAATTTCACATAGTCGGCACCGGCCTTGCGAGCCTCCGCAACCATGCGGCGCGCCATATCGATATCGCCGTTGTGGTTAACTCCGGCTTCGGCTATTATGATAATATGCTTGTCAGTCATTTTCAGGCACAAAAACTAAATCTTCGAGGTATCTCACCGTCATATATCCCGGTCGCGCCTCGCCCGCGTTTACTTCCTCGCCGAGGCAGTCGGCAATAATGGCCGCGGGCAGGTTAAACCCTGAGTATACCGAGGCGACAGCGCCACCGCCGAGGCGCGGATTGATTTCCATTACCATATACCGTCCGTTGTCAAGGTCGCGGATAAGCTGCACCGTAACAGCCCCGCGCAGCCCCGTGGCCTCGAGAGTGCGACGTGCCAGCGCGACAGCCTCAGGGCAATCCACTGTGAGAGTGCGCACAACCTCGCCGCCCGACACTTCGAGCCGCACACGCGGGCTTATGCCAGCGATGTGCCCCGTGCGAACGCACACGTAGCAATCGACCGTAAGCTCCTCCCTGTTGTCTATACGCTCTTGAATAAGATATCGGTGGGACACGCCTTGCAGCTCGTAGAGTTTCTGGAGGCTGTTTATCTCAACTATGCCTTTCGACGCCGAGCCGAATCGAGGCTTGGCAATAAGACGGAGGCAAGGATCGCCGTCGCGGTATGTGGCAGGTATCGGCAAACCAAGACGCTCGAAAAGCTCTGCCGCAGCCACTTTGTCGAACATCTTGTCGACAAGCTCCCGCCCCGAGGCCGGCACGAACACCCTGCGCCCCGTATGACGAGCCGCAAACTCTGCCGCGACGCCCACAGCCCCGTCGACAAACGGAATCAGGGCATCAACCTCGTAGTCCTCAACCACTTCTCCGAGATGTGCGAATACGGCAGGATCGGACCAGCGCAGGCCTTCCACAATTTCGTACTTTCCGCCAAGCGGACACAACCGGTCGAGCTCATAGCCTATTATCCGCAACTCGATGCCTCTCTCCTGCGCGGCCTTCTCAAAAAGTCGCGCCATTCCCACACGCTTGGCGCCGCCAAGAAAAAGGAATGTAATCCGTCCTTGCCCTGAAGCCATAATCAACGGTTATATATGTCGGGCTTATACTTCGACAGAACCCCCGGACGGGTAAACCATTCGATAGTCTTGCGCAGACCGTCGTCGAGGGTATGCGAAGGACGCCACGATGTAAGCGTGGTAATCAGCGTGTTATCACCGCAGAGGCGGTTTACCTCGCTCTTTGCCGGGCGCAGACGGGCAGGATCGAGCACAAGCTCTGCATCACTGCCCATAAGTCGCATTATTGCCTTGACTGTTTCCCCCATACTTACCTCTCCGCCGGTGGCTATATTTATGTCGCGCCCCTCTATGCCTGGCGTTTCGGCAAGCGCTATAAAGCCCTCTGCGGTATCAGCCACGTAGTTGAAATCGCGAGTCGGCGCAAGGTCGCCGAGCTTTATCGTCTTGGCGCCCGTGGCGAGCTGCGTAATCACAGTCGGGATTATGGCTCTGGCACTCTGCCTCGGCCCGTAAGTATTGAATGGCCTCGCTATGACCACCGGAAGGTCGAAAGCCCTGTAGAAGCTCTCGGCAAGGGCATCGGCCGCTATCTTGGTGGCCGAATACGGCGACTGCGGCTGGCGCGGGTGGCGTTCGTCGATAGGCACGTACTGCGCAGTGCCGTACACCTCGCTCGTCGAAGTTACTATTATGCGCCCCACGGCCTCGCTGCGCGCTGCCTGAAGCATATTGAGCGTACCGCGAACATTGGTGTCGACATAGCTATCGGGAGCTTCATAGCTGTAAGGAATAGCGATCAGCGCCGCAAGATGAAACACAGTGTCGACTCCTCGGCATAGCGAGCGGCAAAACTCGGGGTCGCGCACATCGCCGCACACCACTTCCAGTCCGGGTCGATTGCCCACATCTTCGAGCCAGCCCCAGTTATTAAACGAATTATATTGCGCGAGCGCCCGCACCCGATAGCCGTGTGCGAGCAATGCCTCCGTAAGATGCGAGCCGATAAAACCGTCGGCACCCGTAACGAGTGCAAGTCTGCCAGTCTGTTGCATTGTCATAATAATTTTCGTCAACGAGAACCCTGCGCCCTATCTGCGTCCACATAGAAAGGGGGTCATTTGTCGTTATGTTCGTCTTGCTTGCGTTTGTTGCCGTAGCCATAGACGTATGTATGGTTGCTTGAATACCCATATTTGCCGTAGCGCTGGTAGGAATAGGCGCCGGAGGTTATGTTGACGTCGTTAAGCACGATATACGGCGCCGACAGCTTGCCTGCCCTGATAGCATCGTGGAGCAGCTTGAGGCCTCCGGGAGTAGAACGGTTGGCACGGCTCACGAATATCTGCAAATCGGTATGGTGCGTTATCAGATAGGAGTCCGACACCAGGCCGATAGGTGCCGAGTCAATCAGCACATAGTCAAACTCGGCACGCAGTGTTTCGATTAGCTGCGTCATATTGTCGCTCATCAGAAGCTCGTTCGGGTTCGGAGGTATCGGACCTGCCGGCATTATATACAGGTTAGGATTGACTTTTGACTGGTACAGCAACTTGTCAATATCCTTTTCCTGCCCCGAAAGGAAGGTTGTGACACCGACGCGGTTTGTAAGCCCGAAACTCGACGCAAGCTTGGGTCTGCGGAGGTCCATGCCGAGCACTACCACACGCTTTTTCATAAGGGCGTATGTCATCGCAAGGTTGGCTGTGATAAATGTCTTGCCTTCGCCTGACACAGCAGAAGTAACCATAATCACCCGCGACTCGGCTCCGGCTCGCGTAAACGATATGTTGTTACGCATCAGGCGGAACAATTCTGCCTCTGGCGTGGTGACATTCTCACCGACCACGATTTCTCCCTTGGATTCTTTCGAGCGCGAGCATATCTCGCCAAGCACCGGCACTTTGGTAAGATGTTCAAGATCTTCCTGCGTGGAGAAGCTCGGAAACAGCGAGCGCTTGAGGAATATGATTCCGGCAGGCAGGCCAAGTCCGAACATCAGCGCAGCCGCAAGTATAAGCATCTTGCGGGGCGACACAGGAGCCTCTGCCAGCGGGTCGTCGATAAGTCGGGCGGTATTGGTGGCAAGTGTTTTTTGAAGAGCTATTTCCTCGCGGCGTTGAAGCAGGAAGGTGTATATGTTGACCTTTACTTCCTTTTCACGGAATATCTCCTGATAGCCCTTGTCCACAGGCGGCAACGAAGCCAGCTCTCCGGTACGGGCAAGCTGCAGGCGCTGTATGTTGTCGCGTTCGGCCACAAGGCTTGCCCGCGCGCTCGACAGTGTCTGGAGTATCCGGCTACGGTCGTTGTTAAGCTCCTCCTGCATGCTGACCACCAATGGATTGTCGGGGGTGCTGCCGTCGATTGTGCGTTTGAAGCGGTGAACCTTGGTATTATATGTCTCTATTATGCTTGTTAACGAGGGCTGCGTGACGATGGTCGGGAGCGCGGTGTACTCGCCGGAGTTTTTCATAATGTTCTCTATCTCGTCGTACATAGCCAGCTCTGCCATAATTTTAGCAAGAGTCGACTCATATTCGCTCCTCTGCTGAAGGTTGAGCGACGACTGAGCTTTCAGGTCGGAGATGCTATGTGCCTGGCGGTATTTCTGCAAACGGTTTTCGACATCGCGCAGCTCGTCGTTTATCATCACGAGGCGTTCCAGTATGAAAGCCTCGGTCTGCATAGCCGACTGGTTCTTGTCTGCTATTATGTTTTTGTTATAGAACGCGAGCATCACCTGCACTATGTCTTCGCCGCGCGAGAAAACCTGGTCGAGCAACGACACACGTATAATCCTATCTGATTTCTTGGCAAACTCGATATTAAGACGATCCGATATGCTTCTGGCCATATCTCGGGGATTGTCTATGAATATTATCTCGCTGCTTTCAAACTTAGGCTCCGCCGCGTTGCGCTCCAAGCGCACATTGCCATATGCGAGTTCCAGATCGACCGGAAGAGTGACTCCAGTAAATTTCTTCTCCACTTCTTCCATTTTGCCCTCCTCGTTTTTCACCTTCGTTTTGGCCACTACATCACATTTACCGGCCGCATCAGGCGGCGTCACGGTGATTGCGATGGTCGATTCCAGTTCCGAAAGATCTTCGGCACTCATCGAGGCCGACACGGGATTATTGCGGTACTGTGGCTTGTCGCGGAATGTGCCCTTGCCATAATAGGTATAGCACAGATTGAGCGAATCGACAATCTTTATGATATTGTTACGGCTCTTGAGCACCTCCAGCTCGGTTTCGTCGATATAGTTCTTGAATGCCACCATAGGGTCTGCGGCATTCATACTGAACGCGTTGCCCGGCCCGTCGGACTGGTCGCGAAGATATATCGAAGCGTCAATCCGGTAAGTAGGTATAACCGATATGATGTAGAACACGGCAGCCACCACAGCCACCACGCCGCAGATCACGAACCATTTCAAGTTAGCCAGGAAGGCCAGCAAAAGACCCTTGGTGTCGAAACTTTCTTCATTTTCCTGATTCTGGAGGTCTTGAATATTCTCTGTAGCCATATTTTCTATTTAGCTCGGCTGAACTGCTGTGCCTTTCCGCACGTGATTGCCCGGAGAAAGGGAATCAGGCATTCCTGCCGGCCGATATGTTTAACATTTGAAACGAAAGGATTGAACAGGCGCCCTATCTGCTGAGGTTGATAACACCTACCACGAGCGATGCAAGCGACGACAGGCCGCCGACAATCGAAATAGTGGCCGAGAGGCCCGAGTTCATCTGCCATGCGCCCGCACGCATCGACGCGTTAGGCTCTACATATATGAAGTCGTTCTGCTGCAGGGTAAAGTACGGCGACAGCAGAAAGTCCTTGTCGTGTATATTGAGCTTCACAACCTCGCGCGTGCCGTCGGGATTCGAGCGGTAAAGCAGTATGTTCTCGCGGTCACCCTGTATCAGCAGGTCGCCGGCCATCGATATCGCCTCAAGGAATGTCATACGTTCATTGCGGCTCTGGTACACACCCGGGCTGCGCACGGCGCCCGCCACTGTCACGCGGAAGTTCATCAGGCGTATATCCACGTTCGGCTTCTCGGTAACATACTTCGGATATATATCGGCAGCAATCTTCTCGGCCACCTTGCTCTTCGGCAGCCCGGCCACTTCTATCTTGCCTATGATGGGGAAATCGATAGCTCCGTCTGAATTTACCAGATAGTAATCGGTCGACATTTCAACGCCGGTGTTGGAGTACGAGTTGTAAGGACGAGCCACAGTCCCTATATTGCCCGTGGCATCAATGTAGCGGCCCTTGTTGAATGGAGCGAGGGCGTTGACATTGGTGCCGGTAACCTCGATGTTGAGCAGGTCGCCGACATTGATCACGGGGTCGGAATTGACCGGCAATTGCGACAGCACCTCCGTCGACAGAGTTTCGGCATCAGCGAAATAAGGCACTTTCTTAGGGGCCGAACACGACGAAGCCAGCAGCAGAGCCACAACACCGACAAGCAGGTTAACCTTTAATATTTTCATTAGTAATCGACTGATTTATATCCGTGTATTGTCCTTGCAATACTTTGTTGACAAAAAAAATTATTTAATCCAATAAATGCGACAGATTCCAATGCCACAGCATATTGTAGCCGCTTATTTTTAACGGATTCACAATATTGAATATTGTCTGACAGCAAATATGAATGCAAAAATAGGATTATTTTGTTATATTTGCAATAGCGAGGCCGAGCCGCGCTCATAACATCAAACTACGACACAAAATGGCCGACACATACCCCTCCGAACAGCTACCAATAGAGCGGCATCCGTGGGAACCATGGATTCCAGATGACGCAAAAGTACTGATAATGGGAACATTCCCGCCCGGCGAACACCGCCGGGCAATGGAGTTTTACTACCCTAACCGCACCAACGATTTCTGGCGCGTGATGGGCATAATATTCCGCGACGACGCCGAAGCGTTCTACGACCGCGCATCGCGCTCCTACCGACTCGACGACATCAAGGAAATGCTCACACTCCACGGCATAGCGCTATCCGACACAGGCGCTGCAGTTCGCCGCCTCAAAGGAAACGCTTCCGACAAATACCTCGAAATAGTCGAACCTGCTCCGATAGCCGAGCTGTTAGCCCGCATGCCGGAATGCGCGGCCATAGCCACTACAGGCGAAAAAGCGGCAATGACACTGGCCGAAGCCACATCGACAGAGGCTCCGGCCATGGGAAAACATATACAATACAGCCCTGCAGGGCACCAAGACGTAGAAATATGGCGGCTGCCATCTACCTCGCGGGCATATCCACTCGCGCCTGAGCGCAAGGCCGATTACTACCGCGAGTTTTTCAAGGCCGCCGGCATACTCTGATTCTGTTTAGAGGGCGTTTTTATCAGAACGAGAACATGCACATCAGGCCTGCGCGCCGCGCATAGCGGTGCTCTCCGCTGAAGTTACGCCTCATTCCGAGATCCAACTCTGCGGCCACCTGCATGCGCGGCGTCAGATTCCAGAACACGTTGACCGCGCCGAACATACCGCGCTTATATTCGTCGGGAGCCACCTCGTGCGACGGCAGGTAGCGTGTGGCACTCGCGCTCGCGCTCACAAACAAGTTGGGCCTGATGTTATACTGCACGCCCAGACACCAGCCGAACGACGCCGGAGCATACATCTTGCCCGGCTTCGCAGGGTCGCCCACAAGGTCATAGCGCCCCATCATAAGGTCGCCGCCGAGCCCTGCGTATCCGTGGCCGTAGTTCAGCGTGGCATAGGTGGTAACGGGAGTAGCAGGGTGCGCCACCGAGCTGAGCTGAAGCCCCCAGCCCGCAATATTATGATTAGTGGCGGCAGCGACATCGCGGTACGACAACGTGCGCACTACGCCCGAGAGGCGCACATGCTGCCCGCGCGCCCACTGGTACTGAGCGAATGCGGCGAAATCGGGCATCCAGTTGTCAACGGCCTGAGTGGCGTCATTATCGGCATCAACTGCCGACGATGGCATTTCCACAGACGCGGCAAACACCCATTTGTCGCGCACCACAGGCATATATCGCACCAACACGGAGGTCGGAGCAATCTTGTTGTTCGGCCCTTGCGCATCGACTATCGGCGGCAGCGCCGCAGGGTCGGAGAATGTGGAGCTGGCATATCCTACCGTGAAATCATTGACTATTGCATATGCCTTTTTAATCTTGAAGTCGCGCGATTCATATCCCGAAAAATTGCCTTCGATATACAACTGGTAGTCACCGAGCATTTTATTGCGTCCGAAGACTTTGAAGTACAAGCATGTGCCCGCCGGAGTCGTCCCCAAGTGGCGCATCGACACAGGCGAAGGATGCATCGGTATGAGGTAAGGCACGAACGCCGAAGTGGGCATCGCGCCACCCCAGTCGTAGTACGCACGCATACGCACGGCGCCGCCTATACCCATGGCCAGCGAGGCGTCCTTGCTCAGGAACATAAAATACGGTGCGGCAGGGTCGGAAAACGCCCTGAACTGGTCGTAATAGAACTCCGAAATCTTACGGCGTATCGAATCGACGTACTCCTGCGTGCCGGCATCGGCCGGGCGACCGTCGATATACACCAGTTTGTGGCTCGTCAGCAGGGAGTCAATCTGCCGGTCGGGAAGACTGTTGCTGTCTGAAAGCCCCGTAGCGGACGCTACAAGGGCCACGGCCGAAGCCAAAATACAAAAAAAGCGGCGCATAATGCTGTTTGATGATGAATTTACATCATAACGCACTATGCGCCGCAAAAGTTCGCGGTTTCAGATAGTGTTTATCCGCAATGGTAATGCTCTTCCACTATCTGAAGCATAAGTTCTGAATCGGACAGCGCGCGGGCATAGCGCTCGTCGTTGAACGAACGCAGACGCCGAGCCACGCTACTGAGCGCCTCGGCAGGGAAAACGCCTTTGGCCGTGAATATCTCGGCATTGGCCTCCAACGAATCTGCCGAAGCCGGGCAGTTAGCCGGCAGCGTGGGCAGCGAAGCCTGTCGCTCGGCGTTTTCAGCCTTGTGAATGTCGATGTCGACATAATATCTGTCGGCCACCTCGAGGGCGTCGGGCATCTCGAAGCCGTGGCGCACAGCCACTGCCAGACCGGCTATCAGCTGGTAGATGTCGGCAGAGCAGTCGGCAGAGCGAATTTCAAAGGTCTGCTTCTGGCGGGCGTCGACACCACCGGCTTTTCCTACGGCAGCCCCACCGTTGGCCACGGCGCACATATCGGCATCAGCCGTCCAGCCCAGAGGCACACGCACAAGCACCGACCTGTTGCGGTCGCCCCAGCATATATTGGTAGGAGCTTCCTGATGCGGCACCAGGCGGAAGTACGATGTCGGATTGGCGTTGCCGAAGGCCGTAAGCGGGGCGGCAAGCGTCATAAGTCCGGCAATGGCTTTGCGGGCCTCCGCACTCAGGCCGCCTTCGGGCGCAAGCATGGCGCTGCTTCCGTCAGCATGCGTGAGCTTCATATGTATGTGCAGACCCGACCCGGCTTTGCCTGCCGTAATCTTCGGTGCGAAAGTGATGTCAAGACCTTGACGCTGTGCGAGATTGCGTATCACCCACTTGGCGAGCATAAGCTGGTCGGCAGCGTCGCGGGCATCTACCGGCAGGAACTCTATTTCGTTCTGCTCGTATATCTTGCCGTCGAGGGAGAAGTTGCCCACCTCCGAGTGGCCGTACTTTATCTGAGCACCTGTGCGGGCTATATAGCTCATACACAGCGTGCGGAAGTCGTTGAATTTGGCAAAGGGCGCCGATTCGTGGTAGCCGCGCTGGTCGGTGGCGGGGAATGTGCCTGGATCAGGTGCTATCACGTAATACTCCAACTCGCCCATGGCGTTGAAGTTAAGCCCCGTGGTTTCGCTGAAGGCACGGCACGCCTTGTCGAGCACCTGCTCGGGAGCTGATTCGAGCGGCTTGCCGTCTTTGTCGAAGAAGGAGCAAAGCATAGTCAGCGTGGGCAGCGTAGCGAAAGGATCGACGAAAGCCGTGCGGAAACGAGGCACAACATAAAGGTCGGAGCTGCCGGCGCTTATGAAGGGGAACAGCGAAGAACCGTCCACACGCTCGCCAAGAGTGAGAATCGTTTCGAGATACGCCTGATTGTTGATTACGAAATTAAGGGTCTTCAGGCGTCCGTCAGCTGCCGGATACATAAAGTTTACCATTTCGATGCCGTTATTGGCAACGAAATCCACAATGTCGGCCTTTGAAAACTCGGCCGGTGCTTTTTTAAGATACGCCACCACGGCGTTTTTGCATAAAGCAAGTTCTTTGGTCATGTGTATATATCTAAGGTGGATAGTTCACGCTATAAGGACTCAGCCGACAGGTACAACACCGATGCCGGGACGATTGTTGAGTGTCACCTTGCCGTCGACAATTTTCATGCCGTCGAAAATATCGTTGGCTATGAGAAGATTACCGTCAAGGTCGGCCCAGTCGACTATCGGAGCGAGCTGGGCGGCTGCACTCACGGCGCACGATGTTTCGGTCATGCAGCCGAGCATCACTTTCATACCGAGGGCGCGCGCAAGCACTGCCATCTTGTATGCCTCGTGCATGCCCGTGCTCTTCATCAGTTTTATATTTATGCCGTCGTAAGCCTGCGCGGCACGCCGCACATCGGGCAGACGCTGTAGAAATTCGTCGGCTATGATAGGCAGGGGCGAGCGCTCGCGCAGCCATGCCGTGTCGTCGATAGCCGCCTTGTCCATAGGCTGCTCCACAAACAGGCAGCCGCGTTCGGCAAGCCAGTGGCACATTTCGAGTGCTTTTTCCTTGTTGTTCCACCCTTGGTTGGCATCTACGCATATGGGCACGTCCGTATGCCGGCGCAGAGCCTCCACAATCTCCTTGTCGTGGTCGAGGCCCATCTTCACCTTCACAACCTTGTAAGGGCTTGTTTCCTCTATCTTCTTGCGCATTTCCTCCGGGTTGGAATCGTAGCTGATAGTGAACGAGGTGTTCGGGCATTTGTCGGGGTTAAGGCCCCATATGCGGTACCACGGCTGCCCCATAATCTTGCCGGTGAGGTCGTGGAGCGCTATGTCCACCGACGCCTTGGCGGCACGGTTGTTCGGAGCCACGCTCTCCATATATTCGTGTATGTCCTCGATGCGGAAGGGGTCGGAGAACTGCGACAGGTCGAGTTTCGACAGATATTCCGTCACAGATGCCACGCTTTCGCCAAGGTAAGGCGGCATGGAGGCTTCTCCATAGCCAATCAAGCCGTCATATTCTATCTGAACCTGCACGCCGGGGGTGGTGGTGCGCTGGTTGCGCGCCAGATTGAAGGCGTGGCGGAGCTGCAATTCATAAGGACGGAACGAAAGGTTCAGACGCCCCGGACGGTTGGCGGGACGTGTGGCGCTGTCGAGAGCCGACAGCGATATGGGCGATGCGGCGAAAAGGGCGCCGAGCATGCCTGTTTTAAGAAAACTGCGTCTGTTCATTGTTGTCTGGGGTTAAAAAAACCAAGGGTGATCCTTAACGGGAGTTATGCCCGGGGTTCCCTCGTTTCCGGCTATACGCACGGCATGGAGGAAGGGGGTTGTGAGGTATTCGGGAGATTCAGGATCCACGCTGTTACGCTTCACACGACCCGAAGAATGGATATAGCGTCCGTCGTGGTCGTATATAGCCACATGGGTCACACGGCCGGTCTTGGCATTGCCGAAGAACAAGAGGTCGCCGGCACGGCAGTCGCGCCAGTTTTTGGCCTCTATCCGCGTTCCTGTCACAGCCTGCTGCGAGGCGTCGCGCATCAGTATTATGCCATTTGCAAGGTAGCTTACCTTGGCAAGGCCGGAACAATCGAGCGCCTTTGTCGAGGTGCCGCCCCAAAGATAGGGAGTGCCCTCCATCGACGATGCCACCGCAAGAATCAACTGCGGGTCGAACTGCTGCGCGGCCCAGTCCTTGACAGGTGTCAGCGATTCGGCCTTGGCATAGCCCTCGCGGCCGTCGGGAAGACGCACTTTGTAATAATTGCCGGTAGGTTCCCCGCTGATTTTTTCAACGATGCAACCGTTCACAAGGTCGGTAACGACATCGAAGCAGCCGCCTCCGGGTTTGCGGTACACGCGGAACTGCCACGGATCGGTAGCCACCAGACGCTCGGCCGAGCGCCAGCCCGCCATTTCTGCAGCGGTCTTGGCTACCACCGACGACGACGGAATCCAGCCCGTATAGCCGTCGGGGGTCTGCACACGCCACCATTCACCGCCGCGTTCAAGCACTTTGAGCGGAGTGCCGAGAACGGCCTGTGTCGACATTTCAGCAGCATGGCGTCCCTCTGTACGGATACTTGCCGCAGGTATGCGCACCTGCGCCCATTCGCCCACAGCCTCGGCTCCGGCCTCTACGAGCGCGCGAGCATCAGCCTTCGCCTCTACCGGGCCTGCATATGCCGGGCAGACAGCGCCAAGGCTTATTATTAAAGCACAAACTATATGTTTAAGTTTCATTTCTATATTGTGATTGGTCTTTGTCAGTTACGATATGCCGGATTCAATATTCTACCGGCTCTACAGAGAGAAGTGTGAAGCTTGAATCCCAGCCGGGATAAAATAGGTTGCCTCGGGAACACTCTACCTCGCCGGCCTGGAAATCGACT
The DNA here is from genome assembly GCA_910579035.1 of uncultured Muribaculaceae bacterium. Classification (GTDB taxonomy): domain Bacteria; phylum Bacteroidota; class Bacteroidia; order Bacteroidales; family Muribaculaceae; genus CAG-873. The sequence continues at coordinate 38,979 of CAJTSR010000017.1, forward strand.
GTTTCGCTACGCACAAAGCGCTTGGCCGGGTAGAGATCGCCACACACGCCTTTGTTGGTGGCAAAACGGTGCGCGTCCATACCGTGAGAGTAGAATGTGCGAGCATCGGCGTCGGAAGTATTGCCATAACGCCCGAACGACACGTCGACAGGCACCCAGCCCACGCCTTCAAAATACACCTCGGCCCAGTCGTGGTAGTTTTTCTCTCCGGGGTGAATCATCCAGCCGCTTTCCCAGCGCGCCGGAACACCCAGCGAACGCATAAGCGATATATACAGCAGCGACACCTGGCCGCAGTCGCCGTGACGCTCGCGCAGCACATACTCAGGTATACACTTTATGGTGCTGTACTCGCGCGCACCGGCCCAGGGATATTGCATTATATAATCGGCCACAAGCTCACTCTGGAGGTGCGGGTTGGTTTCGTCGCCAACTATGGCACGGGCCAGAGAGTCAAGGCGCACCACGTGGGGTGCCTCCATCGCGGTATAGCGCTTGTAGAGATCCGACGATTTGTCGTAAGGCCTGATGTTTTTATCCACATCGGCAGCCGACACGAACTTGCCCTTGCTAACATAGCTGCCCACATACTCGAAATGGGCGGTATCGCCCTCGGCAGGCGCCGGAAGAACGAACGAAATGGTATTATGCACCGAACGGTCGCCCGACAGCACATAGTCGGCAGGAACGGTCGACAATATCTCCACGTCTTCCTGCCGGTCGCAAAGCTCGCCTTCCAAAGGCACAGGCATCCATACCCGTATGCTGTCGCCCTCGAGCGACTTGTCGTAAGGCACATCGATACTGAAGCGGAACTTCACCTTGTGGGCAAGCCCTTTCGAATTCTTCCCACGATAATAGGACAGCACCGAATCCACATATGCCAGCCGCTCGGGTTTGGCATCATATCCACGGTCGGTGATACCGCCGTTATACTCCGGGTTGAGCAAGCCGAGGTTGCGGGGCGACTTGCGGTGTATCCGCACCTCGCCGTCGATAGTCTTGGCTTCTATATAGTGGCGGGCTATGAAGGTATCGATATCTGCATCTGTAACTCCGGGGTGCAGCTCGCGTATGCGCTCGGCGGCTTCGGCAAGGCTCAGCGAGAAATCAGAGCGTATGCGGCTGTCGATAGCCGCAGCCGAATCAGCTTCGAGCCACACCGGCTTCTCGCCCTCGGAAAGGACGTCGGCGCGTATATCATCGGCATGCTTTGTCAACTTATATGCAGCAAAACCTCCGACGCACAGAACAAGGGCTAATGTAATAGCTTTTTTCATTGGTAATTGTGTTTAGGCTTCAAAACCCGCCGATTGGTTTGCGGGCAATATTTTTGTAAAAGTACTCATTTCCCTCAACACTGGCAAATCCAAGCCCGTTATTTATAAATATTTTATAAGCGTAAAGCCTGCAGCGGTTATTTTGATTTGCTTTTGCGCTCAGCTTATCCGTATATTTGACTCCCATAATTCGCTTCGCGACCGCAAATCGGATTGCGCCCTGCATTCACTATTATGTTTCGTCGAATATTCTGTGTATATTTGCGCATTATTGCATTTTACAAATTTTGCTTATGAAACAAATCCTTTACGCCATCGTTGCTGCGGCAGTAGCCCTCGGCATCGCATCTTGCGCCAAAAGCGCCACACAACCCGAACAAAACGCCACTCTCTGTGTAGACTCGTTGATGACAGAAGCTCCAGCATTGCTGGGCGACACCGTGACAGTCGAGGGACTTTGCTCGCACCTGTGTTCGCACGGAGGCCGCAAGGCTTTCCTTGCAGGAACCGACACAACGGTGATTCTACGGTGCGAGGCCACAGCCGAAATGGGCGGGGCTTTCGGCCCGGACTGCGCCGGCAAAACAATCGAAGTACGCGGCATCGTGCGCGAAAACCGCATCAACGAGGAGCAGATAGCCCAGATGGAAAAAATGTATGCCGCCGCCGACACCGCCACAAAGACCCACGAAGCCTGCGCTACCGACAAAAAGGCGCAAGGACAGGACAGCATCGACACTTTTGAGGCCCGAATGGCCGACTATCGCGCAAAAATAGCAGCTCGCTCGGAGGCCGAAGGCAAGAATTATTTATCGTTCTATTACCTCGAAGCCATCTCGTACTCGATTCCCGACAAAAAATAACGCCGCGCAAGGGTAACCGGCAACACCTTGAGTATTCGCCGGTTACCCCACTTTGTCAAAAATGGCATAAAATTTTTCACAAAAAAGTTCTCAAAATATTTGCACGGTTCAAAAAAGATGCCTAACTTTGCATCGCTTTTGACAAGAAAGGGCGCTTAGCTCAGCTGGTTCAGAGCATCTGCCTTACAAGCAGAGGGTCGGGGGTTCGAATCCCTCAGCGCCCACTAATCAGAATCTTTCTTGTCAAATACAAGCCCTCCCTTCGGGCATCAGAAGGGCGCTTAGCTCAGCTGGTTCAGAGCATCTGCCTTACAAGCAGAGGGTCGGGGGTTCGAATCCCTCAGCGCCCACTCCGCATCGGACTTCTTTCAGAAGCCCGATGCTTTTTATACACCAACCCCCAGCCGCGATGCAACGGAGGCGCCGCGCTCAACCGTTGATGCGCGTCCTGATTTTGTCCCACGCGGGCGACTGCTCTATAAGGCAGGTATGCGGGAGTGTGGCGCACATCTCGCGGAATCTCGACATCGGAACGGCAAAGCTCAGTATATCAGCGCCGAAATGAATCCTTGCCGACGGATCGAACAAACCAAGGAAACAACGGCGCCCGTTTGCACGGTTCTCGTTCACGGCCTGCGTGAAAACCGCGCTACACCCGGAGCCAAAGGCAGAGGTGACAGCATCGCTCGAATGGTTGTCGTAGAATGCCCACGAACACAGCCCCGACAGCACATCGGGCGTGGCAAAGAACACAACTCCCTCCACTCCGTCGAACGAGGCAAGCTTGTCGACACGCGTTATGTTAAGATATCGCTTGCCGGCCATCTCGATGCGCAAAGCATGGATAAAACCGACAACCGCCTCCGGACTATCCTTATAGTGCTCATTGTTCGACACAAAATTTGGTATGTGTTCGCCCATCGGAGCGAATCCGGCATAAAGCTTGCCGCCTCCGCAACCAATATTATCCAACGAAAGGGACACAGACGCGCCCTCTAAAACATCTGCGAATACACGGAACATGCACCCCTGTATTTTGCCGTTGGCTGCCAGCGGACTGTCCGAATACCAAAACGCGAGCGGCAGCCCTGCCCTCTCTCCGAAAGCCCTCCGGAAAAGGCCGATAAATTCAAACGGATTCATAATATCACTTCTTACTTGCAGGCAAGTGCCTGTCGAACCATTCCATATTGCGCCTGAGAGCTGTTTTTATCCTGTCGGCCCTATGTTGCGCAGTCTGCGACGGATCATCGCCCCACCTTTGGGCATCGTTCTTCCAAGCCTCGCCAAGCGGCAGCATAGTGTCGTCTATCCGATCGAATATCTCCGACAGCCTGCCGGGATACACATCGCCCCACACCTCGCCTACCGACGTGCAGAAACTGCCATATTGTATTATCTCGCCGATCCAATGAGGAGTAAACCCATAGTGGACCTTCATCTTGAACGTATAGTCGGTTTTCTCGCGATTGTAGCATACCAAATCCCATATCGGGCCGGCCACCCACTTGGCATCGTCACCCAAGTCTTTATGAAGATAGAAACTTCCGTGAAATCCGTCCGGGTTATCCATAACTTCCTGCAATATAAAGAAGCGCGCCATACTTTCCACATCGATATACCTTTCCCACTCGGTAGAAGTCTTGTCGGTGGAATATATAGCAGCATTTATGGCATTGAACTCGTCCGTGAGCCATTGAAGCTGCAAGTCCGACAAATCTTCAGGCGAATGGTATCTCAGCGTAAGATTCCACCTGCTGTTTTCGGGAATGGTAATCTGGCATTCGTCTTTGTAATTGTCTACCTCCACAAGCCAGCCTCCCTTTATCAAATCGGGATTCGTTTCCCCGTCTTGCTGCTCGTATATATCTACACGGTTTTTGTCGATACGTATCGTTTCTGTAAGAAAATACAATCCTATGTAATCGCCGTTAAGCACTACTTCCACCGGACGGAAACCGGGCGTCCAGGCCATATCCATAAGCTCGCCCATAGACAGTCCGGCAACGGTATTTTCCGACGGTTTCAGCAACGCCCAATGCTTGTTCTCGGGCATGCCCATCATCTCGGTCTTTTTATCGAGCTTTATCTTGTAAGGCTTCTTAGCCCCCTTCCACGAGGAGTGACCCCTGCCGCGAATCTGCATAGGCAGCGGTGCAAGCTCAGTCCCGAGGGGTTCAACATCGTCCGCTCCCATAGGGTCGAGCCAATAAGCGGCATCGAGATATTCCGTTTTTGAAACCACAGGAGCGCCGTTTTCAGTGTCGATATACAATACCGGGATAGTGCCGGAAATCGAAACGTCGCCCGGCACTGACGGCCCGTTTATGTCCTTGTCTTCGGTGCAGGACATTGCCGCGAACAAAAGCAGTAAGACTATCAGAACTTTATAACCCATATTATGGAACATACTCTAAAATTATTCGCCCGCTAAGTTAACATAAATTCAAGCAAGCACAAAAACTTTTTGCCATCGTCAACCGTTATAATCGCACATACATTAAACTTATGAACAAATGAAAGCACCAATGATTTTAGGACTGGCACTTGCGTCGGTCCTTGCGCTCACGTCTTGCGATGAAGCTTCAAAGCTTGCCGGCGAAGTAGAAGGAACATGGACCGGACAGACAGCCCATATGCAATTGGGCAAAGGCCATAAGCACGACGGCAACAAGCACTCCGACAAACAGCCCGGCACCCCCGCCGACGAAATGTCCTGCACCCCGACCATAACCTTCACCCGCGACCAAGGCACCAAGGGCGGCACATTCACCATAAAAGCGGACTACACCATGACTCAGGGCGTGGTGCTGACCGACACCGTGCTCAACACCCCGGTAAAGGCGACCGTGGCCGGCACCGTTGCAGCCCAAGGAACGTGGAATGCCAAAGACGACGATGAAATCGACGTTGTATTCGACGCCTCCAAGACCGTGACCACAGTAGACCCCGCTACACTGGCGCTGCAATACGGCGCTCTCACCGACGCATCTGCTGCGAGCCTCGAAACACTCAAGAGCCGCATAGCCTCAAACATCGAATCTCAGGTCAAACCCGCGATTGAAAAACAAATCGGCATGGTTCACGAATTCGACGACATAAAAGTGGTAGGCAACACCATGACTATGGAAATAGGCAAAACCCGCCTCTCCTTCACCAAATAACAGCCCCTATCAACAACAGCGCCGCGCATAGGTTTCTATGCGCGGCGCTGTTGTCTATATTACCGAAGCGGATTATTTCACAAAAACTTTCTTGCCATTGCAAATGTAGATGCCTGCGGGAAGTCCTTCAAAATCTGTCGCATCAGCCTTTACCTTGACACCCATCACCGTATAGACGTCGAAGCGTTCGGCATTCTGCATCACATTATCAATCGATGAAGTTTCTTCAAACAAGCTGTCGTCCGGCTCGATACCGTACTGCGGCAAAATGCTTGAATTGGCAGTATATACCTGGCAGTTGACAGGTGACGCCGGATCATATCGGTGAATAAATGCCACAGCTTTAAGATTCTCCGCATTCCACGACGCATCTATCTCTGATTCAAACTTCAATGCACAGATACCATCTTTCCATACTATTTTATTGCCCCATACGTTTGTCAGGACTTTGCGCATGGTATTGCGATGGATATAATTCTCTGCATATCCGTCCGACCACCCGTCAAGCTGGGCTTGCGCAGGAATATTATCCTCCACGAGGAAAACTGTGAGATAATCATATCCTGAACCAAGATCGAAATCCTCGTCTTTCTCAAGCAGCGTTTTCACGCATACCTTACCATCATAAACATCGCAGTATACCGACACGAGAGCGTCACACAGACCCGCTTCGCTAATGATCTTACGGTCTATGTCATCTTTTACTTCATTAACCGGCGTACACCCTGTGTTCGATATATCCGTGCGATTAAGCATCATTGCCGGAGTATAGGTGCCGTAATCATTGTAGAACCATTCATAATCGTGGTTAACGGTTAGGAAGTCGTCGTAAAATCCACAATGATGTATCACATGGGCCACGAAGTCAGAATTGCCGGAGTTTTCTATTCCTGAAATAATCTTCGGACCCAGAACGGGAGTTAGGCTGCACGACTCTGTGCTGAACTGTTCGATTAACGACACTCGGTAATAACCCTTGTCGAACGATTCAAAAGATATGGTTACAGCATTATCGGAGAGGTCTTGATCAGCAGCTCCGTCAATCGAAACAAGCAGCTTCAGCTCGTGCGTGCCCGCATTAGCGACATTAACCTTTATCTTCTCTTCAAACGGGCATACTCCGCCCTTTTCAAGATCGACATCAAAATATTTCTCGTCGATATATTTCTCGTCGATATACCACGACAGTTTGAAGCCTGAAATGTTTTGGATACCCGAATTTCGCACATTACCTATTGCAGTCAACAACATCTTATCCCTTACCGCCAAATTATTCGGTATGTCAGCCGACAATGTAAGGTCATTATCGAAAACCTGCTCTTGTTCATCGCCAATATTGGAAACATTTTTGAAATTGCACCACCCCGGTGCATCTGCATACGCTTTCATAGCGCCGAATGGCACTTTCAAAGACGTGTTATCATATATGTAGTGGTCGAACGAATCCTCTGAAATAATCGGCGGACAGGGGTTACGGCTCTCTATCTCAAGAATACGCGCCCTGTCGCCTATATCTACCCCATCATCGCCAAAAGCCTGCTTTCCGATATACGAAATACTTTCCGGCAGTACAAGATATGGAATCGTGGCTTGAGCAAACGCACGATAGGGAATAGTTTCAATTGTAGAAGGTAGCTCTAATCGATTTTCTATGTTTGCCCAGCAGAACGATGCAACACCTATCTTTTTCAATTCTGCATCTATCCGTTTCACGGTTCTGGTAGATAACCCTTCGAACCCGATTATTTCTACAGGATAGCTTTGCCCGTCATACTCGACAGAATAAGGGACTATGCATTCGCTGGCACATCCATAATTTGCTATTACTTTGGCATATCTTTCGGTAAGATTGATTTCATAGTTCAGATCATCGTAAGAAACCTTTACAAGCTCGGGAAGTGGCTTTTCTTCGCTTAGCGGACGTATGTCGAGGAAGCTGCTCCATTCCTTGGCCTGACGGTATTTTTCAACCGATTCGTCCGGCACGTAGACGACGGCCTCACTATACTGGAAATCATCGAACGTTCTGTCGTGCTCGCTCCATGGAGGTGTTGTGGCCAACGACACTATTTTCCGCAAGCCCATATGGTGTTCGGGGCCATTAAACGAAAAGGCAAGCTCGCACATAGTTTTCAACGTTGACGGCAAAGTTATTTCTTCAATAGCCACATCGTTTACAAAAGCCGATATGTCAATCATTTCTATCGATGATTGAGTCATATCCACATATTTCAAGTTAGGACAACTGTAGAAAGATTGTTGTCCGACAACTTTCATCGTGGAAGGCATCTTAACGCTCTCTATCGACGTACAGTTAGCAAACTTAGAATAACCGACTGTTTCAATTCCTTCCGGTATCACAAGGTCTTTTACCAATTCGCCGTTAAGGTAAAGATCAGCTCCATACCATAAGGGAGAGCCTGTCCACCAGCCTCCGACTTCCAATCTTATAAAAGCGGCCATATCTTCCACATCCACCTTGCGGAGATTATCGCAACCATCAAAAATACTCCATTCCTGCTTCTCTATGGTAGCCGGTATAAATATTGACTCCAGATGTCCGCACCCCACAAAAGCGCTGGGTCCGAAATAAGATACAGTGTAAGTGTTTCCTTGGTGGTTGATATGAGAGGGTATGATGAGTTCTCCGCGATATTTCTCCCCGTTTTTAAGCGGCAATACCATTGCGGAGAGAGAGGCTTCGTCAAGTTGGTAATTGATGCCATCGATTGTTGTACCGTGAGTGATTATATCAGCCGACGGATCATCATCCCTTGTCGTTACCATCCCTTGCATAAGAATGTATTCCGACTGGTTGTCGCTGCCGAAGGGTTGGAACGAGAAATAGCCGTCCATATAGCCATCCCAACCCCAATTGACATGGAAATAATCATCTGAAGTTCCATCAATCACAAACGCGTGCCCTCCGCCCGATTCATTGACGGCAGAGTATAATATCGGGTGGCCGGCGGATATTTCTTCTTTAACCATGCGGTTCCAGTGTTCGTCGTTAAAATTAGCCCGCTCGACGAACCTTACCTCCTGTTCCCACCCAAAGTATTTACGGAGCGCTTCGGGAACATCCTGCACTATTGCTCCTGATTCCAGCGGGCTATAATTCATCCTTACCGATTGGCCGCAGTAGAGCATCAGAGTTGCGATGCCGTCGTTGTCGAGATTGTCGAAATTGAATTCATATTCCGGAAGGTTCGGCATATAAACCTTGTCCGTCCAATATTCGGGAATCTCAGCTACACGACTGGATTTCTTCTCATAATTGATAACTTGCGCCATTGCTGTAGCCACACAGCCTGTCACTGCGCGCGAACCGTCAACAACAGGACATTTGTCATTATACGGCGAGGATTGCCCCCACTGAGTAGAGAGCAGAGTGGTTTGTCCGGTCGAGCGCGAAACATATTGCCGTGGACTCGGCGCATTCGCTGGCAGTGTTTTGATTGCTTTTTCATACTCGGAAAGCAGCCATTCCAACTGCGGAGGCATTTTCCCGGCGCTGAAAGAACCTTTGTCGGAATAACCGAGAATATTTCTGGCTCGGTCATCGCCGGAGATAATCACGAATCCGGCATCGTTGTCGGCATTGAATATATAGTACGGCTGCGGGGTGAGCGTCTGGGGACTTGTCGCAGCAACACGTATGGCACTACGCGGCGCTTTGCCGGGCACAGATCCGTTGTTAAAAAAATCAGAGGCGATATTTTGTGCTTCTCCGGGACTGATTTGGCGGGCGCTCGCCGCCATTGCCATCAATGTGGCAATAATCGAAATGATAATGTGACGCATATCGAAGAGATTAAAGGTTTATTCATAGTCTTAGGTAAGCCCTATCCGTCTGCGGACACAACACAAAGGTTGAACCCGAACACGGTGTATTCGGCAAAGGTACAATAAAATCTAAAATATAGCCCTATAATTCAGATGCTAATTGCGCATCACCAGCCAAGGCTGTTACTCTGTGGGGGCTTCAGGCTCCGGCTGCGATGTTTCAGGCACGGCTTCGGGAACCGGCGATATCGCCGACAGCGACGAGCGGATGCTGTAGTTTATTTCGGGCAACGGGCGCCCGGCTGCCTGCATAAGCTCCTCCATGGCCGGGGGCACCACGAAGATGTCGAAGCGGTCAACGGGCCTTATTCCCTCGTACCACTTGAACTTCGGCAGAAAGTATATGTTCTTACGGGCAACAAACAAGGGCGTGACAGCCCCGGTGGTCTGCGGCCACATCTTTATAAGTTCCGTGGTACGTCCACGGAAAATAGCGGTAAGGAAGCTGCTCTCCGCATTCACAATCTTATTGATGGTGGAGTCGGCCTCTTCCGGATACATTATCAGTTCCACATTGCCGTCAATGTCAAGACGCTTCATCTCGCCGTTCTCGAACTGCGCCGTCATTTTCTTACCGCTCAACTGGTTGTAATGGTCGGCCTCGATATGCTGCGCCGTGAAGCCCTGGTCGGGGAGCACGGCCTGCTCTATTGTAGAGTCATTGAGCTGCAGTTCTATGATATTGCCGAATATCTGCCTGTCCTCGCTCCATACTATGGGGCTTACATACATGCGGAGCATCGTGTCGGCCTCGGTAAAGCGCATCGAGTCGCACACCCCCTGCATGTCACGGCGGAAGAAGCGCACTCGCGGATAAGCCACCGCCACATGCGTGGTGTCGAGCCTCGTCCACGCCTCTGTCCCGGCAAGGGTGTCAGCCTCAAAGTGCACGCTGTCCACACGCCTGAACGTCTGCAAATAGCGGGCATGAAGGTACAGCGTGTCAGCCTCGCCGAAATGCTTGAGTATGGCGCGCCCTGTCACAAAACTGCTGTCCGCTGCTTCGTCGTAGTAGCCATAATCGCCATATACAGCCGCATTGTGGGCCGAGTCCACCGCCTCAAGATTGCCGAAAGCCTCGCCGAAGCCGGCATTGCGGTCATAGAAAATGGTATCCGCCGTAAGCGTCTGGCCGCCCGAAGTCACAATAGTGGAGCGGTCGTAGAGCGTGGTACGGTTACTGTCGGTATCGTACACTCCGAGAGTGGTGTATATCACACCACGGCTGTTAATCACCCGGCTGGGCGAATGAAGCTCGGCAATATGCGTGCCGGTATTGTAATAAAGCGTGTCGGAATAAATGTCGAGCGTGTCGGTGCTGTTCCGGGAGTTCAGATGCACGTCAACATAGAAGTTGGCCTCCTTGGTCGAAGGCACGTACTCGCCTTTCAGCGAGGTGAGCGTGTTCGACGGGTCGGTAAGCCGCCCTCCCACCTCGTAATATCCGAGGTCGATAGCCAGATCATAGATAAAGACGTCTGTTTCAAGCTGAACGTCGCGGTTAATCAGCCGCACCTTCTTTCCGGGGTCGGCATACAGCGTCGCAATCTCTGTGTTGCCATCGAAATTAAGCTCGTCGGCATACACAAACAACGTGTCGCCCTGCTCCATGCTCACATTCCCGAAAGCGTCCATCGACCCGCTTTCGGAGTAATAGTGAGCGCTGTCGCACCGCATTATCATAGGCCCCTTGGTAAACACCACATCGTTCACCAGCACCATAAACGAATCCGACTCCGACTTGCGAAGCACGTCGGCACGCTCAAGGAATACCCTGTTGCCGGCCGTGCGGTCGGCAGTCGGAACTGTGGGGCGTATCTGCGGGCGTGTCCGCGACTCGTCGGGCGCTGCTATGGCGAGCAACGCAGGCAGGAAAAGCAACAGCGCAGGCGCTACAAGCGACTTACGGCTCAACATCGCTGCTTAATTTTCGCCAAGCCAGCCTTTGTGCTGGAAGTCGCAGCCTCGCCAGCCGTCTTCCACCCGCACGTATGTTTCCTTTATTTTCTTCTCAAGCCAACGGGAAATTATCTTCTGCCGCTCGGCGTTTTCGTACATTGTCTTGATTGTCTGGAAGTCATCGCCGAGGTTGGCCTTATGGGCGTCGATGCGGTTTGTGAGGCGCACCACTGCCACTATCTCGCGCTCGTGCTTGGGAGCGCGCATACGGAACGGCTTGGATATCTCGCCCGGCTGAAGACCGGCTACCGCCATAGCTACCTCCTGGGGAAGCTCCGACATCTCGAAGCGCGTGGTACCATCGTTCTGATTGACCATCACGCCGTTACTGTAGCGGGTGTCCTTGTCCTGCGACACGTGGCGGGCTGCCTCCTCGAATGTGAGCAATTTCTTATCCACAATGTCTGCGCGGAGGGTGTCGAGGCGCGACATCGCGTCCTGCAGGTCTTTCTCCGCAACCTTGGGGCGAAGCAGTATGTGGCGGGTGTTGATACGGTCGCCGCGCTTCTCTATAAGCTGAATGATATGGAAACCGTACTCCGTTTCAACTATCTTGGAAACCTTCTTGGGGTCGTTGAGGTTAAATGCCACCGCGGCAAACTCAGGCACGAGCTGTCCGCGGCCGAGAAAACCTGTTTCGCCACCGCGAACTCCCTCGGGCGCCTCCGAGTAAAGAATGGCGAGTGTGGAGAACTCGCTTTCGCCACGGTTAACGCGGTCGGCATAGTCGCGAAGTCGCGCTTTCACGTCGTCGATCTCCTGCCGGGGTATCACAGGGTTGAGAGTGATTATCTGCACTTCTACCTGCAGTGGCACGAAAGGCACGCTGTCGGTGGGCAACTCGTCGAAATAACGGCGCACATCGCCCGGAGTAACCTTTAGATTCTTGGTGAGATTGCTGCGCACCTGCTGCACCCTCGACTGGTTGCGCATATTCGAGGCATAGTACTCGCGTATCTCGGGGAAAGGCTTGCGGAAGTACTGCTCCACCTTTTCGCGGTCGCCGAGATTGGTTATCAGATAGTTCATCTGCGCGTCGACCTGCATCTGCACCATCGACTCCTGCACCTCGATAGTGTCAAGGTCGGCCTGGTGCAGGAAAAGGCGCTCTATGGCAATCCTTTCGGGTATTATGCAGTAGGGATCGCCTGAGATGGGAGTGCGGTCGCTCTGCATATCCTGATAGGCACGTTCAATCTCCGATTTGTAGATAGGCTCGTCGCCGATCATCCATGCCACTTCCTCGATAACATTGCCCGGAGTGGCAGCATAAAGAGCCGCCGCAGAGCTCAGCGCGAGAATCGATAATATTTTTTTAGCTTTCATAATGTGCTTATTCGATGGAAATGCAAAGGTAAGCATTTTTCAGCCCGTGGCGAACACATTAAAACTTTTTATGAAAATTTGAACCGAACCTGCCACCCGAACAGCTTGTTTTAGCCTATGAACACTAATAATGAATAATATGGAACAGAAACACCAAGACGCCGCAGCAATGGCCGCGGAAATATCGGAAGAAGCAGCAAAAGTATCGGCAGCCGCCGCAAAGGTGGCAGTGAACGAGCAAGCTGAAGCCGTGCAGGAGCAGGCTCAGGAAGAAGCCGAAGGCATTCGCGAAAAAGCAGCCGAGGTGGCATCGAGCATCAAGGAAAAAGCTGCCGGAGCCGCCGCAAACGCCCGCCAAGGCATAAGCCAGGCCGCACAGGCTGCCCAAGAGGCGCTCCACAAGCAGCAGACAGACCCTGACAGCGCCCTCAACCAAGCCAAGGAAACAGCCGGAGGCATAGCCGACAAAGTGAAAGGCGCGGCAGCCTCCGCCATAGAGAAAGGCGCCGACCTGCTCGACGGCCTCGCCGACAAGCTCAGAGGCAACGACTAACCAAACCACGCACGTTTTCGGAGCCGGGTCACCACGACCCGGCTCCGAAACGCTTTTTGCCGTGCCAACCGTAATGCCGCGCTGAAAAAGGATTTTGCGATTACGTCTTAATTGAGTAACTTTGCGAGTTATTGTAATAGATATAATCGCAATATGGACGGCACGATAGAGATTGACGGTTTGAAATTGAGCTATTACCGCAGCGGCAACGGCGCTCAGCCTGTAATAGCGATGCACGGCTGGGGCTGCAAAGCCTCTACCATCGCCTTGCTCGCCGCGGCGGCAACAGGCCCAGACACAACCGTGTACAATCTCGACCTGCCCGGATTCGGCACTTCCGACGAGCCACCGGCGTCGTGGGGCATCATGGACTACACACGCTTTGTGGAAGCATTCGCCGACCGTATGGGCATAGAGCGCCCCGTGCTCATAGGCCACTCCTTCGGTGGCCGCATAGCCATAGCATATGCCGCAGAGCGCCCGACCTCAAAGCTGATTCTTGTCGACGCCGCCGGCATCAAGCCCCGCAGAAGCCTCAAATACTACTTCAAGGTATACAGCTTCAAGGCGGCCAAGCACATACTCCCCCTTGTCGCGGGCAAAACACGCGGTGCACGCATAATCGACCGTATGCGTGGGAAAGCCGGATCTTCCGACTATGCGGCGGCATCGCCCGTGATGCGCGCAATCATGAGCCGCGTGGTAAACGAAGACCTTACCCACAAGCTAAGCTCGATACCCTCCCCCACCCTGCTAATATGGGGAGAGGAAGATACCGCCACGCCTCTTTCCGACGCCAGAAAGATGGAACGGCTGATACCCGACGCAGGCCTTGTGTCCTATCCGGGCTGCGGACATTATTCGTTCCTCGAACGCCCGGCACAAACCCGCGCCGTGATCGAAAATTTCCTCAATATCAAAAGATGACCACAAGCATTATCATATCGGCCGTATTGGCAATAGTATTCGTTGCGGCGGCTGCGGCATTGAGCCTGCGCCGCGACCTCACGATGTTTCAGCAGAACTCATACCGCCCCGAGCGCTACCGCCGATGGCTCAACGAATCAGGCGAGAGCACTACCGCGCACCGCCTCGGAGCCTTGATTGTGTTCCTGTTCGTGCTCACACCGTTCTGCCCGCCCATGTTCGGGCTTGGCTGTATCGCAGGATATTCCGTGATATACGGCACATGGCTGCTGAGGCGCAAATATAAAAAGCCGCTGGCTATGACGCACCGCGCCGCCCGCATATACGCCACATGCTGCGCGTTGGCTGTATTGATTGCCGCCACTGCGTGGCTCATATCCGCCCGAACTGCTACAAGCAGCGTGCCTCTCCAGAACGGCCTGCTCGCAGCTGCCGAGGCGCTCCTCCTTGTGTGCGCCCTGCCGTGGCTCATAGTCCTTGGCAACACGCTGCTGAGGCCCGTCGAGAAATCAATCAACAAACGATATTACAACGACGCCCGCCAGCGCCTCAAAGCTATGCCCGCGCTGAAAATAATAGGCGTCACCGGCAGCTACGGAAAAACAACCACTAAGCACTATATGCAACGCATACTGTCGGAACGCTACGAAACCCTTATGACCCCCGGCAGCTACAACACTACCCTCGGCGTGATACGCACAATCCGCGAAATGCTCAAGCCATACCACGAAGTATTCATCGTGGAGATGGGCGCGAAGCAGACCGGCGACATCAAGGAGATATGCGACCTCGTGGAACCCTCCGCAGGAATTATCACTGCCGTAGGACCACAGCATCTCGAATCGTTCAAAACGATTGAAAACGTGCGCGACACCAAGTTCGAGCTTGCCGACAGCATTCCCGCCGACGGCATCGTGATAATCAACAACGACTTCCCAATGATTGCCACCCGCGAGGTAGGCAACACCCGCTGCATACGCTACGGAGTATCGTCGGAAGCGAGCTACAAAGCCGAGAACATAACGTACACCCCCGAAGGGACACGATTCACCGTCACCGCTCCCGACGGATGGAGCCTCGACCTCTCCACCCGCCTCGTGGGCGAGTGCAACATATCCAACCTCCTTGCAGCAGTTGCCATGGCAAGGCAGCTCGGCGTCCCCGACGAGTCGATACGCTACGCCGTTGCGCGCATAGAGCAGGTAGAGCACCGTCTGAGCATCAAGCGGGTACCCGGAGGCCTTACCATAATCGACGATGCCTTCAACAGCAACCCCGTAGGCTCGGCAATGGCGCTCGACGTCCTCGCCGCCATGACACAGGGCAAGCGTATCCTCATAACGCCCGGCATGATAGAGCTTGGCGAGCAACAGCACGAACTCAACGAGCAATTCGGCTTCAAGGCAGCCTCTTGCTGCGACATAGCCATAGTGGTAGGCCGCTACAACCGCGACGCCATCGTTGCAGGACTCGAGCGCGGAGGAATGCCGGCCGAGGCAATACGCCCCGTCGACACCTTCGCCGACGCGCAGCAACTACTCTCGGCATCGGCTGCCACCGGCGACACCGTGCTATACGAAAACGATCTTCCAGACACATTCAAATAGAATAAAGCTACAATGAAAACACGCATTGGAGTATTTTTCGGCGGACGTTCCACCGAACACGAAATATCAGTAATCTCGGCCAATCAGGCCATGGCGGCTATCGACCGCGACAAATACGAAGTCATACCCGTATATATAACCAAGCAGGGAAAATGGTACACAGGCCCACTGCTTACCGACGTTAAGAACTACCGCGATACCGACACCCTTCTGAAAGGCAGCACCGAGGTATACATGCGCCCTGTCTATGGCGATTTCAACCTCTACAAAGCCAACTCCGGAGGAATGTTCGCCTCCAAGGCACCGGCTGCCACCCTCGACGTGGCAATACCCGTGCTGCACGGCAGCAACGGCGAGGACGGCACCTTCGAGGGCGTGCTCGAAACCATAGGCCTGCCCTATGCCGGCTGCGGAGTGCTCGCATCGGCCAACGGCATGGACAAAATCACGATGAAGATGATTCTCGCAGCCAACGGCATACCCGTGGTAGACTATGTGTGGTTCACCGACAAGCAGTGGTTCACACAGCGCGACACCATCATAGGCAACATCGAGGAACGCCTCCGCTACCCCGTGATAGTGAAGCCCGCAAACCTCGGCAGCAGCGTGGGAATAGGCCGCGCCGACAACCGCGAACAGCTTATGGAGCGCATCGAAGACGCCGAGCGCTACTCCACTCGCCTCATCGTGGAAAAACTCGTCGAAAACCTGCAGGAAATCAACTGCTCCGTGCTCGGTGATGCCGACAACTACGAAACCTCCGTGCTCGAAGAGCCCATCAAAAGCGGCGAAATTCTGTCCTACACCGACAAATATATGGGCGGCAGCAAGGACAACCGAGGCATGCACGCGGCCCAGAAACGCATCCCGGCAGAACTTCCCGCCTCCGAAACAGAACGCATACGCTTCCTCGCCGGCGAAACATTCCGAGTGCTCGGCTGCCACGGAGTAAGCCGCGTGGACGTGATGGTCGACAGCGCCACACGACAGATTTACGTCAACGAAATCAACACCATACCCGGCTCGCTTTCGTTCTATCTGTGGGAAGCCTGCGGCGTGTCGTTCACCGAACTTATGGACCGCCTCGTGCACCTCGCCCTCAAAAGACGCCGCGAACAAGAAGCCAAGACCGTGAGCTACGACCAAAACATCTTCGCTATGGGCGGAGGCACCAAAGGCGGCGTAAAAGGCATAAAATAATGTTCAGCATATTCAAAAGCAAGCCCAAAGAGCCGGTGAAGCTATGCTTCGCCACCGACATACACTGCCACGTGCTGCCTGGCATCGACGACGGCTCGCCTGATGTCAAAACATCGGCCGACCTCGTGGAGCGTATGCAGGCGTGGGGCATAGAGCGCGTTCTTGCATCGCCGCACGTCACACAGGGCACATTCGAGAACACACTCGGAACAATCACTCCGGCCATCGAAGCACTCCGCAGCGAACTTGCCGCGCGAGGCTGCGGCATAGCGCTCGGCCATTCGGCAGAATACCGCATCGACGCACTGCTCGCCTCGCGCATAGAGGCCGACGACCTCATGCCCTATCCCAACAAGTTCCTGCTGATTGAAAACTCCTTCATACAGGAGCCACTGAACCTCGAACAACTCGTATTCGACCTCCAGCTGAAAGGCTACCAGCCGATACTGGCACACCCTGAGCGATACAACTACTATTACAGCAAGCGCGACCGGTACGAACATCTCCACGACATCGGCCTGATGTTCCAGATCAACCTCCTGAGCCTCGCAGGGGCATACAAAGGCCCGGAACGCAAGATAGCGCGCGACCTCATCAAACGCCGCCTCGTCGACTTCGCAGGCACCGACCTCCACAGGCACCGCCACGCCGACGCCATCGACGCCTACCTCCGCACCCGCGACGCCGCCTCCGACATGGACGCCCTCGCCCCCCTCCTCCACAACGACACCGCCTTCACCTAAACCCCACAGCTAAACGCATAAACGAAGCGTCCGGACTCTATTTCAAGAAAATCCGGACGCTTCGCTTATGTTAATTGATATCAGGAGCCGAGGTAGCTTTTGAGCAGGCGGCTCTTCTGGCCTTTGAGGCGGCGGATAGCCTTTTCCTTAATCTGGCGCACGCGCTCGCGGGTCAAATCGAATTTCGCGCCGATTTCTTCGAGAGTCATTTCCTGGCAACCGATGCCGAAGAACATCTTCAATATCTCGCGCTCGCGCTCGTGGAGCTGGCGGAGGGCGCGCTCAACCTCGTTGGAAAGCGATTCCTGATTGAGGGCGGCATCGGCCATAGGGCTGTCGTCGTTTGTGAGCACGTCGAGAAGACTGTTGTCCTCACCTTCGACAAAGGGCGCGTCAACCGAAATATGGCGTCCCGATACCTTGAGGGTATCGGCAATTTTTTCAACGGGAACATCGAGGGTTTCAGCCAGCTCCTCGGGAGAGGGGCGGCGTTCGTTCTCCTGCTCGAACTTGGAAAGAGCCTTGCCTATCTTATTAAGCGAACCAACCTGGTTGAGAGGCAGGCGCACTATTCGGCTCTGCTCGGCGAGAGCCTGCAGAATCGACTGGCGAATCCACCACACGGCATACGAGATAAACTTGAAGCCTCGTGTTTCGTCGAATTTACGCGCAGCCTTGATAAGGCCGAGGTTTCCCTCGTTGATAAGGTCGGGGAGCGAAAGTCCCTGGTTCTGATATTGCTTGGCCACCGACACCACAAAGCGCAGGTTTGCGCGTGTCAGCTTTTCGAGAGCGGCTTGGTCACCTTGCTTGATGCGCTGAGCGAGTTCCACCTCCTCTTCTACAGAAATCAGCTCTTCACGGCCTATTTCCTGAAGGTATTTATCGAGCGACGCACTTTCGCGGTTGGTAATTGATTTGGTGATTTTTAGTTGTCTCATTTCGCTTTTATGAACCGGTTGTTTTGCAATTAGCTTGCAAAGGTACAAAAAATTTCTGAATTATGTACTTAGGGATAACGCCGGCGGGGGTCGCACGTTGTGTGTAGACTCCCCGCCGGCTCGTTATTTAGCCATTTTTAACACAACCATATCATTTATACCTTGCCCAGCGTATGATTTCCATAAGGGTCGGCTTCTTTCCATACATAAATATGCCCACACGGTATATCTTGGCGCAAACCCATATAAGAGCCATAAAGCTGGCATACAGCACGGCGAGTGAAAGCAGTATCTCCCACATAGGCACCCCGTAGGGCAGGCGGCTCATCATTGCCATAGGCGACGTGAAGGGGAACACCGACACCCAGAACGACAATGTGGAGTTCGGGTTGTTCAGTATCGCCATCGAAGCCACGATGCCTATTATCACCGGCATGGTTGCAATGGTGGATAGCTGCGAAGCGTCCTGCACATTGTCGACAGCCGAGCCGATAGCCGCGTATATGGCCGAGTAGAACAGATAGCCGCCGATAAAGAACAGCACCAGATACACAAACAGGCTGGTGATGAATCCGGTGTCGGCGAGCTGCCCCATAGCGGCGGTAAATTCGGCATTTCCGTCAGCTTCGGCAAGTCCCGAAAGCATAGGAACGGTCCACAAGGAGCAAGCTCCGAGTACAACAGCCCATATCAGTATCTGGGTTATGGCCACAAGCCCCACGCCGACTATCTTGCCGAGCATAAGCGAAGTCGGTTTGACCGAAGACACCACTATTTCGAGCACGCGATTGTTTTTCTCCTCGATTATAGAGTTCATCACCATCTGGCCGTATATGAGGATAAACATATACAGCATCATATCCAGCATCAGGCCAATGAAGTACGACAGCGTTGCCGACGATGCCGTGTCCTCTTCCTTGTCGATGCGTATGGTTGGATAGTCGACTGTGACCTGCACATCTGCAAGAATCTGCTTGATGTTGGCAATATCGTATGCCTCGAGGCGTATGTCCTCTATAGCATTTTCCAGCTGCTGCGATATGTAGCTGCTCGTCGCCATAGCCGGAGCACCACGGCTGTATAGCGTTATCGACTGGCCGGGACGCTTCACCACGTCGGCTCCAAGCACAAGGATAGCGTCGTACGCCTCGTCGGAGCGCAGGCTGTCGAGCGGAGCCGAAGCCTCTATGAAATGTACTTCGCCATTGTCCGAGAGGCGCCCGGCCACATCGCCGCTCTCGTCGATTACGGCAACGATACGGCTCTCCGGGGTGCTCAGCATCATTACCAGGGCAGGAGCGGCACTGAGGCCTATCATCAGTATCGGCACAAGAATCGTGGATATGATAAAGCTCTTGCGCTTGACACGCGACAGATATTCGCGCGAGATTATTAATTTGAGTCCTGAGTTCATTGTTTTGATTCGCTGTTAGATGCAGAAACTGCGGCTACAAAAATATCGTCCATCGACGGCAGCACATGGCGGAAACTGTTGATATGCACGGCCTCGTTGGCCGCAGCCAGAAGAGGACGCACATCGTCGGGCGACTGAAGGCTTATGGTGGCACGGGCATAGCCGCTGTCGTCAACCGAGCCGAGGTCGAAGCCCGCTCCCATATGCCCTACCGCCGCACGCAGACTTTCGGGATTGCCGGCAAAGGAAAATTCGTATATATTGGCTCCGAATTGTTCGCGAAGCTGCCCGACGGGTCCTGATAGTATGTTTCGCGAGCGGTTTATGAGCGTAATCTCGTCGCACAGTTCCTCGACGCTCGCCATATTGTGGGTAGAGAATATCACCGTGGCACCCTCGCTGCGCAGACGCAGTATCTCGCGCTTGAGAATGCCCGCATTGATAGGATCGAAGCCGGAGAACGGTTCGTCGAAAATAAGCAGCTTGGGCTGATGAAGAACCGTGACGATAAACTGCACCTTCTGCGCCATGCCCTTCGAGAGCTCCTCTATCTTCTTGTCCCACCATTCGGATATCTCAAGCCGGTCGAACCAGTGGCGCAAAGCCTTTTCGGCGTCGTGCTTGCTCAGACCCTTGAGCCGGGCGAAGAACATAGCCTGCTCGCCGACCTTCATTTTCTTGTACAGGCCTCGCTCTTCCGGCAGGTAGCCTATGTGTGCCACGTCTGCAGCCGTGAGGGCGTGGCCATCGAACTCCACATATCCGCTGTCGGGAGCCGTGATATGGTTTATAATCCTGATTAAGGTGGTCTTGCCCGCGCCATTGGGGCCTAAAAGCCCGTAGACCTTGCCGCGCGGCACGGCTATCGACACATCGTCCAACGCGCGATGACCGGTAAAATCTTTTGTAATATTTTCTGCTATAAGGATATTATCCATCACTGATAAAAATGTTTTTATCATATATGACGCATAAAACAGACTTTTATTACACAATGATTCGGTAAAAATTACCGAAGTAGTTGAAACTTAAGTTAATATGTCGAATTGTCAAATACGAATGAATCGCCAAAGCGTTCATTATAAAAATCTTAGCGTATGAACGTATTGGCGATTCTCAAAGACTTCACCTTTCGGTGTAAGTCGGTATTTGAAAATACTACAACCAA
>CAJTSR010000018.1 GCA_910579035.1 uncultured Muribaculaceae bacterium
CTCAGCGCCGGTACGGCAGCCGTCCACCTGGCCCTGCTGGCATGCGGCGTCGGCCCCGGCGACGAGGTGCTGGTGCAGTCATTCACATTCTGCGCCTCGAGCCACCCGGTGACATACCTCGGCGCCACCCCCGTATTCGTCGACTCCGAGCCGGACTCGTGGAACATTGACCCCGACCTCCTCGAGAAGGCGATAAACGACCGCGTGGCCGTCACCGGCCACAAGCCAAAGGCCATAATACCCGTAGCGCTCTACGGAATGCCATACCGGATCGACCGCATAACCGAGATCGCCGACCGCCACGGCATACCCGTGATAGAGGACGCCGCCGAGGGCCTCGGAAGCACCTTCGACGGACGTGTCCTCGGCACCTTCGGGCGCTACGGCGTGCTCAGCTTCAACGGCAACAAGATGATAACCACCTCCGGCGGAGGAGCCCTCGTATGCCCCGACGCCGAGGCCAAGAACCGCGTCCTCTTCTACGCAACGCAGGCACGCGAGTCCTACCCCTACTACCAGCACGAACACATCGGCTACAACTACCGCATGTCAAACATCTGCGCCGGAATCGGGCGCGGGCAGATGACCGTCCTCGACGACCACATCGCCCACCACCGCCACGTGCAGCAGCAATACCGCCGCCTGCTCGCCGGAATCCCCGGCATAACCCTCCACGACAACCCATCGCCCCGCCACCGCTCCAACTTCTGGCTCTGCACCATAACAATCGACCCCTCCCTCAGGGTCAGGGGGCAGGACAAGGCATACGCCGAAGTGCTCGCGGGCGCCGTCGGCGGTGCAGCGGGAGTGACCCACGCCGCGGCATCGGCCACCACCGACTGCCAGCCCAACGCCAACGTCGAAGCAATGCGCTCCGCCCTCGACGCCGCCGGCATCGAGGCGCGCCCCCTCTGGAAACCGATGCACCGCCAGCCCGTCTACGCCGCCGCCCCGGCATACACCAACGGCGTCAGCGAGGCCCTCTTCCGCACCGGCCTCTGCCTCCCCGCAGGCCCGTGGGTGACCGACGACGACCTCAGCCACATCGCCGCCACAATCCGCTCCGCTATCGAGCAATAACACTCCCTTCTCCCCCAACGCATCGCGGGCGCGGCTCACTCAGAGCCGCGCCCGCGATGCGTATTGGTAATATGCATATTTTTTGTACCTTTGCAAAACCTAAATAGAAGTATGAGCCACATCAGTATACATAACATCGGACCGATCAAAGATATTAATATTGAACTAAATAGAATCAATATATTTATGGGTCCTCAAAGTTCCGGCAAAAGCACTATAGCCAAAA
This sequence comes from uncultured Muribaculaceae bacterium, assembly GCA_910579035.1. Classification (GTDB taxonomy): domain Bacteria; phylum Bacteroidota; class Bacteroidia; order Bacteroidales; family Muribaculaceae; genus CAG-873. The sequence continues at coordinate 1,307 of CAJTSR010000018.1, forward strand.
TTATAAGCTTTTGTCAATGGCTTGAAAAAGACTGTGTTGTACGTCAATCTACTGATCATATAACTAATTCTTTCATTTACGACAACTTTATAATATACCACAATATTTCATCTTATATTGAAGACTCCTCTGAGTTTCATTATAAGGGAGCAGCTCTCAACATTGATTTTTCAAAGGAAAAAACGAACATTTCAAAAGCTGCTAAATTTTCATCTACTCCAATATCAAAGAATGCCTATATTCCGTCTGAACGCAATATAGCTTTTATTCCTCGAATAAGCTCTCTTGACCTCACTCGAAACTATCTTCGCAGTTTCTTGTTTGACTGGCTTGGCATACGTACCAAATTTACGAAGGATGACGAAATTGGAATCGTAGATATGGGCGTCAAATACTACTACAACGAGGCACAGAAAAAAGACAAACTCGTAATCGAAAGCAATGACTGCGAAACAGAAATTGATATGGAACAAGCTTCAAGCGGCTTGATGTCCATAACTCCGCTATATGCCTATCTAACATACCTCACGTCCTGGATTTACTCTCATAACGAAGACCGCTCCTACGAAACTGATCAAAAAATAAAGGACGGATTAAGAAGACGCCTTGCAGAGAAGGAAATCAATATACCTGAAAGCGTTTTCGACACTTATATACGAACACACGAATCTCAGCCGATAACATTTGATGCAAAAACAGAATCAGACAACAATCCCACATCAGTAATAATCCAAAAACTACAGGCTGAATTTTGGAGGCCGAAATATTCAAGCATTATAATAGAGGAACCTGAACAAAATCTGTTCCCCGACACGCAAGCCCGACTGCTATATCATATTTTCGCGATGATTAACCAGAATCGCGACAATCTCCTCATTACCACGCACAGTCCTTTCATTCTCTATGCATTAAACAACTGCATGCTTGCATGGAACAAAAGCGGTGCTAAAGAAAACTGCAATAACCTTGAGTTCTCCTACGAATCATTTATCAATCCACACAATGTTGCTGTATGGGAACTACGCAACGGATATATAGAAGATGTCAATGGCAAGCGCAATGTAACTATTCAAGATGAATCCGGACTTATACGAGATAACTATTTCGACAGGGTTATGAGCAATATAATGTCTGATTTCTATTCACTAATGGGAAACAAATAGAATGCTCAACCGATTCAATCAGTCGAAAATTTACAGCGGTGACACATTCACAGCCGATTATACTGAGCAAACAGGTACTACGGGCGTAGTTATATCTGAAACGCCATTCGATGACATCACATTCTTCCATCTTAAGAAAGGACCGGGTAATATTAGATATCTTGGTGTAAATCTCGAACATTATCCGATGTTCATAAAAGGCATAGAAAATTGCGAGTGTATTTTCTCATCACTGAACGAATCACATAGTAATTGGCTTCTGCTACTTGAACTCAAATACTGCGCCTGCCATAAATTAGAGGATTATGGCAATAAAGTTGTATGCCAAATGAACGGCATTCTCCAAAAGCTTATCGATGAGCGGCTAATAGATCCAAAACGGTATAATATCTATTTCAACTTCGCATCTCCTCTCAATAAAGAACCGTTTATGCATTTTATGCTCACCCAAAATATAGCCAAGGAACTTCAGGATCGACATAATGTCACATTCTTAGGATACAACCAACTACTTATGGCAACACCACAATATCTGCAAGCCCCAAAACGGAGGCTTTAATGTGTAGAGTTGTAGCATTCGACGGCTTTATAGATTTTTTCGCCAACCATTTCGGCAAACGGAGCAGCAATTGCTCCGAGTGTTTCGGCAAGAGATACCCGCGGCTTGTCGACCGGGCGCGCTGACGGCGGAGCCGAGGACGATGCTGCAAGCTGCTTGTGTTCGCGCATTATGTGGGCGTTCCAGACTATGCGGGAGATTTCCTCTATGCGCTCCTCAGCCTCTGCCGGCGTACCGGCATAATCGGCCACGAACACGGCTATCGAGTAGCGGCCATAACCGCCTTCGGGCAGGGGGTAGACGATATGTCCGGCGTCGTTAAGGGCCGACACAGTGTCGCCGCGCATGTCGCCAGTTCCAGTTTTGTGAAATATCATACCGTTTGCCTGCGGTATGGCTGCGGCAAGGCGCGTGCGCCCCATCGGGCTTTGCTGCGCCATCACGGCCTTTACCACCGAGGTTGCAACCGTGGTGTCTGCGGTAAACACATGCTGCACGAGCTCGGCACAGGCAAGCGGGGTCGACCAGTTGCGGCGGCAAAGCGAGGTGTCGGCGTGCATCTGCGCCTCGTTGCAGGCTATGGCGAAGTCGCGGACAGGCGTGGAGGCGCGTATTATGCTGTCGACTTCGGCCGGAGAGGCAAAGCGGTCGAAGAGTATGTCGCAGGCGTTATTATCGCTCCATTGCAGCGAATAATGCAGCAGGGCGCTGATGTCGGCGTGTCCTCCGTAGGGATTGTGGCGCCTCATAGGGCTCCACGTGTCCTCTCTGAGGTCGTCGGGCGATACTTCGACCTCTGTGGCAAGTATGCCGGGATAGCCGAGCTTGCGGGCAAGCGCCACTGCCTGATGAAACTTGAACACGCTCATAAGCGGGTAATGGCGCTCTCCGTTTACCACAACGGTATCACCCCATGACGTTATCACGGCCACTCCGATATTGTCGGAGCCTATCTCGCGGCGAAGCTCGTCGGCGAGCGACTGCGCCCCCGCCGTCAAGGCCAGCAAGAGCAGCAATAAAGCAAGAGGGTGTTTCATAAGCTATTGTTTTGTTTATGCAAAAATAGGCTTTTACGCTTTATGTTCCAAATTATTTGCGGTCGAGGCGCAGGACTCGGCTGGAGTAGTCGGTACGCTTGTGATAGTCCACATTGTTGGTGTAGGGTATCTCAAGGCCGTTATCCATCAGGTAGCGCCCGGTGAACGTCTTGCCCTCAAACGGCAGAGGCGTGTTGTCGACACGGTTCAGCTCCGTTACGGTGTATAGCGCGTCGGGATCAAGCCCGGCCATGGGCACTCGCGGCAGGTGCTGGTCGGCAAAGGTTTCGATTTTCCACCAGTAGAACACCGCTTGTTCCTTGCCGGGGGTGACGTACATCAGCGATGCAAGCCCCTTTCCGTCGTAAGGCGACAAGAGCCGGTAGAGGTCGCCCTGCTGCACCACCGGGCGTATTTCCTTATACTGGGCAATGGCACCGCGACACATCGCCTTTTCCTCGTCGGTCATATTCTTAGGCTGAATCTCCATACCGAGGCGGCCGCTCATAGCCACATCTATACGGAATTTCATCGGTATGGTGCGGAATGTCTGGTGGTTGGGCGTGGCGCTGATATGCGAGCCCATGGCTACCGCCGGGAAGAAGTGGCTCGTGCCCCACTGCATGAACACGCGCTGGAGGGCATCAGTGTTATCGCTCACCCAAAACTCGTCGAACCAAGGCAGTATGCCGTAGTTGGCACGTCCGCCGCCGCTGGCGCATGCCTGAATAGTCACATCGGGATATTTTGCCCTGATTCGGTCCATCACTTTCGAGAAACCGCGCCAGTATTCGTGCTGCAGATGGCTCTGGCGGTTGGCCGGGAGATACTGCGAGCCGTGGTTCATCACCGGTGCGTTGGAATCCCACTTTATATAGTCTATGCCCGGATATTTTGTCAAAAGAGTGTCAACTACTTCGAACACAAGCTCCTGCACCTTGGGGTTGGCAAGGTCGAGAACGAGCTGCGTGCCGCCGCGTCCCTGCACCGGTTCGCGGTTCGACGGCTTGATGATATACTCGGGATGAGCCTCGTAAAGTTCGCTTACGGAGTTTGTCATCTCCGGCTCTATCCATATACCGAAATCTATTCCGGCACTGCGGGCCTTGTCGACGAGGTTGCCGATGCCTTTGGGCAGCTTGCGGGTGTCCACTGTCCAGTCGCCAAGCGACGACGAGTCGTTATTGCGCGGATATTTGACTCCGAACCAGCCGTCGTCCATCACAAACAGCTCTCCGCCCATCGACGCGATATCGTCAATCATAGCGTGCATGCCTTGCTCGTTGATGTCGAAGTACACGCCCTCCCAGCTGTTAAGTAATATCTTGCGCGTTTCGGTGCCGTGGGCCAGACGGTGGCGGCGCGCCCAGTTGTGGAACTGTCGGCTCACACCGCCTTTGCCCTCCTGCGAATATGCCAGAGCGAGCGCGGGCGTGGTGAATGTTTCGCCTTTGGCAAGGGTGTATGCCGAGTTGTCCTCGTTGATACCTGCGAAGAAATGATGATAGTCGGAATCGTCGGTATCTATGCGCAGGCGGTAATTGCCGGGGTACTCGAGAGCCGCGCCTATCACCCTGCCCTCATTCTCGCGGGGTCTGCCGTCGAGCGAGAACATCACCTCGGGGTGCGCCGTGTGCGTGTTGCGCAGCCCGTCCTTGTTCTTTATTATCTTCATGCCGTGTGTAAGCGGCTCTTCTTCCATCCGGGCCTCGTTTGCCCACGAGCCATAGAACGACGTGAGATACACGTCGCCCGAACGCACCGGCAGATAGCCCGACGCAAATTCGCGCAACTCGACATCTTTTTTACCGTTATTCACGGCGTCGACCCACGTTTCTATAACTCCGGCATCGGGATATGTGCGATAATTCACGTTGATTCCGAAGGGATACACGCGGTCGGTCATTCTCACAGTGATGACCGTCGCTCCGTCGGCATCTTTCGATGTTTCAACCGAGCGCACCACCGGGTCGAGAGTCATATTACCGTCGGGGTGCGTGACGCTCATGGCTGTTTCGCGCGCCGCCTCAAGGCCGTATACAGGATATGCCTTAAGATAGCGGCTGCCTGAATTGTCGAGAGCCTCCACATCGGCCGTACCGAGCGGCGCGCCGAAATAAACAAAGTGCAACGGACGCCCCGCTTCGGCATCAAGCACCATCGACGCCTCGGAAGTGGATATGTGTATCTTCTCGGCACTTGCCGGGATAGCAGCCAGTGCGACTGCTGCAAAAAGGATTGGTTTACAGTTCATCTATGGTATCAGTGATATAGTTGACACCACAAATTTAGCATAATGGCAATGGTTTTGCAAGAATTTGGCCGATTGTTATATTATTTTGTCAAAATAGTACAAGCCATGTAATTCCATTTACTTTATTTGCTTATCTTTGTCGAGCCAAAATCGATACCATGTCCAAGATTATTACAGAAATAACCCCTTTGTCGGAGAAAGACTGCTTCTACCTTATCGACAGGCGCAAGACAGAATTCGACTACCCTATCCACCGTCACGACGAGCTGGAGCTTAATTTTGTGGCAAACTGCGCCGGAGCGCGCCGCGTGGTAGGCGACTCCATGGAGGTACTCGGCAGCTACGACCTCGTTCTTGTGGGAGGAGGCCTCGAGCACGCTTGGGAGCAGTACAACTGCCCACGGCAAGAAATGCGGGAAATCACCGTCCAGTTCTCGCCAAGCCTCTTCTCGGAAGAACTGATGCAGAAAAACCAGATGGGCACCCTGCGCGACCTCCTCTCACGCGCAGCCAAGGGAATAGCCTTCGACATGGCCGTGATACTGCGTGTGTACGGCATGCTCGACGAGCTTACCCGCAGCCAGCCCGGCTTCCTGCGATGGCTCAAACTGCTCGAAATACTATACCATCTCTCCACGGCACCCGAATGCCACACGCTGGCAAGCTCGTCGTTCGCCAACGCGGAGCTGTCGCACAACTCGCGCCGAATCCGCAAAGTGGAAGAAGCCATAAACCGCGACTATGCCGGGCAGATATACCTCAAAGACCTCGCCGAGCTTGCAGGGATGACGCCGACGGCCTTCAGCCGTTTCTTCAAGACCCGAACAGGGACCACGCTCTCGGAATATATCACCAACATCCGTATAGGCCATGCGGCCCGAAAGCTCGTTGACACCACTATGACCATAGCGGAGATATGCTACGAATGCGGGTTCAACAACATATCCAACTTCAACCGCCTCTTCAAGAAAAAGAAAGGCTGCAGTCCAAAGACTTTCCGCGAGAACTACCTGAAGACAAAGCTTATAATATAACATATGAAACCATTCATCACATTGATAGCCGCCTTAAGCGCCACTATAATCGCGACAGGTGCCGAGCTGAGGCTCCCCGACATTTTCTCCGACCACATGGTACTCCAGCAGCAAAGCAAGGCCCGCATATGGGGCAATGCGGCTCCCGGAGCGCGCGTGGAGGCTGTCGGAAGCTGGGCTCCCGAATCACCCATAAGCGCGAAAGCCGGAAAAGACGGCCGCTGGAGGCTCGAAATACCGACAGGAGAAGCCGGATTCGAGCCGCAGACGCTGCGCTTGGCATCAGGCCGCGACACCGTTACGATCAGCGACATACTCATCGGGGAAGTATGGTTTGCCTCGGGACAGTCGAACATGGAGATGCCCCTGCGCGGATTCTGGACACAGCCCGTGGAAGGCGCGGCACAGGCCATAGCATTCTCATGCAAATATCCCGGCATACGAATGGCCACCATACCCAAAACCATATCATACGACCTTCAGACCGAGGTGCCGACAGAATGGAAGATAAGCTCGCCCGAAAACGCTGTCAACTTCAGCGCCACCGCATACTTTTTTGCACGCAATCTGAGCGATCTTCTCAACGTCCCTGTCGGTATAATATGCTCCGCTTACGGCGGCAGCAAAGTCGAGGGCTGGCTAAGCCGCGAACGGCTCGAAAGCTACAAAACATGGGACCGCGAAGCCGAGCGCAACAACGACATAATGCCCGACTATGAGCGCTTCAACGCCATGTACAACGCCATGCTCCACCCGCTTGCAGGGTATACCATACGCGGCTTCATCTGGAACCAAGGCGAGTCCAACGTCGGCATGCACGACAGCTATCACACCCGGCTCGCCGACATGGTTGCCGACTGGCGCTCCGAGTGGGGGCTTGGCGAACTGCCGTTCTACATGGTGGAGATACCCGGCTGGAATTACGGCAATCCGGCAGGCGACTCCGCTGCGCTGCTCAGAGAATCGCAGCACAAGGCTGCCGACATAATCCCGTCCTGCGGCATCGTATGCACCTCCGACCTCGTGTACCCTCGCGAAGTCGACGATATCCATGCCTGCAAGAAAGCCGAAATCGGCGAACGCCTCGCATTTATGGCCGCGGCAAAAACCTACCACATGCCCGGAATACCGCACGAATATCCCCGATTCAAGGAAATGACCGTCGACGGCTCCCGAGCCATCCTGACGTTCAGCGGAGCGCCCGACGGCCTGTCGCCCCACGAGGATATCGAAGGCTTTGAGGCAGCAGGCGCCGACGGCATATTCCACCCCGCTCAAGTGCGCCAGAACACGTGGACGCTCCACGTGGAGCTGTACTGCCCCAAGGCAGGAACAATCAAATCCGTGCGCTACAATTTCCGCAACTTCGCCATAGGCAAGGTGCACAACCTTATGGGATTACCCCTGATACCGTTCCGCACCGACAAGTAAGTTTCGGCTGTTTTTTGTACTTTTGCAATCGCAATGACAAAATCTCCAGGTACAAAAAACGGAATCGACATGCTCCGCGGCCCTTTGGCCAGACCCATGCTGCTCTTTTCGCTCCCGCTGATAGCGAGCGGAATATTGCAGCAGTCGTTTAACTCTGTCGATGTGGCGGTGGTGGGTCGCTTTGCCGGCAGCCAGGCTCTCGCAGCCGTGGGCAGCAACGGCCCGGTGATAAGCCTGCTTGTGAATATGTTCATCGGGCTCGCAGTGGGCGTGAACGTTGTCATTGCCAACTACATAGGCCGCAACAACAGCCGGGGAGTCGGAGCTGCCGTAACGGCTTCGGCACAGCTGGCGCTCATCGGAGGCATTGCGCTGTTCGCGCTCGCCATGATGGCGTCGCGCCCAATACTCGAAGTGCTGAACACCCCTGCCGATGTCCTCGACCAAGCCGTGCTGTACCTGCGCATATACTCCGCCGGCATGCCGTTTATGGTCATATACAACTTCGGCGCAGCCATTCTGCGGAGTATCGGAGATACGCAAAGACCCTTTTACAGCCTTGTGGCGGCAGGAATAGTCAATGTTGGGCTGAACTTCCTCTTCGTGGCCGGAATGGGCATGGACGTGGACGGCGTGGCTTGGGCCACGGTTATATCGAACATCGTCAACGCCGCCATAATCACAGGCATACTCATCCGCGAGCAAGGCGACATACACCTCGATCTACGTGCCGTGTTCGGCTCCAGGCCCGACGGAAGCCAGCTGCGCAAAATAGCCGGCATAGGCGTGCCTGCCGGGCTGCAAGGCACCGTGTTCGCGTTTTCAAACGTGTTCATACTCTCGGCCATAAACACATTCGGCTCGGCAGGCGCCGCCGGTTCGGCCACCGCCATCAACTTCGAGGTATACTGCTACTTCGTTCTTAACGCCTTCGGGCAGACGGCAGTAGCGTTCACAAGCCAGAACTACGGAGCCGGCCGTCTTGACCGATGCCGCCGCATATTCCGCATATCCCTGCTGATGGCTATAGTGTCGACCGTGGCTCTCAACGTCCTGCTCGTATGGGGGCGCTACGGCGCCATAGCCATTTTCACCGACGATGCCGAGGTGGTACGTTTCGCCGCCGAGCGAATGCTCTCCGTGCTTCTCTTCCAAGGCATTGCCTGCTACTACGAGATTGCCGGAGCCTCCATGCGAGGACTCGGCTTCTCTATGACTCCGGCGCTTATCACCATATTCGGCACCTGCGTGCTACGCCTCGTATGGGTATGGTGCTTCCCCTCGAGCGGAGGTTCGTTCATACGCCTGATGATGATATACCCGCTCTCGTGGGCGCTTACCGATGTTGCCATGGCCGTGGCATACACCCGCATAATCCGGAAACTCAGCCTTGACAGACAATGAGTCGCACCTTAGTACTCGTAACCGAATCATACCCCTACGGCGGCATCACCGAAAGTGTGTTCGCAGCCCCCGACGTGCGCGCCCTTGCAGCGGAGTGGGATTGTGTAATCATCGCTCCCCTGCTGCGGCGAGGCAAAATCGAAGACAGCCTGCCGGCGAATGTCGAGGTATGCGACCGAATCGTGAACAACCCCTTCTGGAAGCACAAATGGCTGCGCATATTCAAAGCGCTGTCACCACGCGTACTCAGCGCATTAAGCAACCGAAAGCCATTGGCATCGATGAAATACGCGCTTGCCGCACTCACCGTGCGCGACTGCCTCGCAGCCCTCGTCGGCGACAAAGGACTGAAACGAGGAAACACCCTGCTTATGTCCTACTGGTTTTCATACGAAACCACGGCTATGATGTGGCTCGGACTACCGTACATATCGAGGGCGCACGGCTACGACCTCTCGCTCAAAAAAGCGGGCAAGCTAAGAACCAAGACTCTCGCAAACAGCCTCGGCATATGGGCCGCGAGCAAGGCCGGCGCCGCGCGACTGCAAGAAACCATCGCCGACACTTTGCATAAAATCAGGATAGCCCCGCTTGGCTCGCAGAATGCCGACAAGAGCAAGTCCGCGCACCATAAGGCCTCCGACCGCGCCGTCACCGTTCTGTCGTGCGCCCGGGTGGTAGACATCAAAAGGGTGTCGCTCAATCTGGACTTTATGGAAGCTCTCGCCGGCGCACGCCCCGACTGGAAGTTCGAGTGGATTCACATAGGCGACGGCGACAGAATGCCCGAGCTAAAGATGCGCGCCGCCGAGTCACGCCGCCGAAATCTCTCGATAGAGCTTAAAGGCGCCATAGGTAATAGTGAAGTTCACGAGCTGTACCGCACGCGCACCATCGACTGGTTCCTGCTCCTGAGCACATACGAGGGCGGACTCCCGATAAGCATCTGCGAGGCACTGTCCTACGGCGTGCCGGTGGTGGCTACCGACACCGGCGGCATACCCGAAGCTGTCGACGACTCTTGCGGCATACTTATGCCTGCCGATGCCAACCCCGACGAGTTCGTGCTATCCATAATACCATACCTTGATTCCGACTACCGCTACGGCGAGCTGTCGACAGGAGCATTCAGCCGCTGGACCGAGCACCTCGACTCCGACACCCTGCGCCCCGCCTTCGCCCGCGCCACATCCTCACTCCCGCTTAAATCTTAGGCTGAATACTTGGGCATTCGGCCGATATTTTGTAATTTTGCGCACGCAATAACCACGACAACACAAAAAAAGCTCTCATATACCTTTTATGGCAACAACTGCTGATTTTAAAAACGGTATGTGCCTCGACATCGACGGCACCTACTATTTCATCAAAGAATTCCTCCACGTTAAACCCGGCAAAGGCCCCGCTTTCGTTCGCACCAAGCTGCGCAACGTCAAGACCGGCCGTATCCTCGACAAGACCTGGAACTCGGGTGTGAAGGTCGACGAAGTACGCATTGAGCGTCGCCCCTACCAGTTCTCCTACAAGGACGACATGGGCTACCACTTCCTCCATACCGAAACTTGGGAAGAAATCATCGTCCCCGGCGAAAGCATCGAAGGCGTTGAATTCCTCAAGGACGGCGACATCTGCGAAGCAATGGTTCACGCTGCTTCCGAAACCGTGCTCACCTGCGAAATGCCCACAAGCGTCGTTCTCGAAATCACATATACCGAGCCCGGCATCAAAGGCGACACCGCCACCAACACCCTCAAGCCCGCAACTGTAGAAACCGGTGCCGAAGTACGAGTACCCCTCTTCATCAACATCGGCGACAAAGTACGCATCGACACCCGCGACGGCAGCTACGTAGAACGCATCAAAGCATAACGCCGCGCCAACGACACACAAACCGGGCCGTCCCAACTTCGGGACGGCTCGTTTTTTATTGGCAGGAATTTCATTTTATAGAGATAATGCACTATCTTTGCCGTATGAACACACGCCGAGAAACGTATCTTCCGGGAGCGGCCACAATGCTTTTCATAGCATTGGCGCTGCTATTTCTGCCATGGTTGGGCGAAATACTATTCAACAGCAAAGGCGAGCCGCGCGAAGCCATCGTGGCGGTGTCGATACTCCGGTCGGGCGACTGGATACTGCCCACCAACTACGGCGGCGACATACCGTTCAAGCCCCCGTTCCTCGCGTGGCTTATCGCCGGGCTGGCGACGGTGCTCAACGGCGGCGTTGTCAACGAATACATCTCGCGGCTGCCCTCAGCCATTGCCGTGATAGCCATGGTTATGGGCGGATACGCATGGGCATCGCGCGAGCGTGGAGTCCGCTTCGGCCTTATATTTGCCTTCGTCACAGCCACCTGCGTTGAGGTGTTCAGAGCCGGTATAGCCTGCCGACTCGACATGGTGCTCACCGCCTGCATGGTAGGGGCAATGTATCTCTTGTACCCCATTGGCGACGAGCGCACGCGCCGCCGGGGCCTGCGATGGCTCGCAGCCTGGGTGCTGCTGTCGTGCGCAGTGCTCACAAAAGGCCCTGTCGGTTCGCTGCTCCCCTGCTTCGTGGTAGGCGTCTACAGGCTCTTGCGCGGCGACCGTTTCTTCCCCACCCTCGGCAAGATGCTCGGACTCGCTATCGCGGCCCTCGCCCTGCCGGCATGGTGGTTCTACGAAGCCGCCAACCGCGGAGGCCAGCACTTTGTCGACCTGATGTATGAAGAGAACCTCGGACGCCTGTTCGGCACAATGTCGTACGACAGCCACGTCAAGCCCGTGTGGTATAACTTCGTAACCCTCGCCGCCGGAACCCTGCCGTGGATTATAGCCGCGCTGTTCGCCGTTTTCTCGTGGCGCAAATGGCATCGCTCGCCGCTAAGACCCGCCGGACTGTTCAGCTTCGTGGCGGTAATCCTGATTGTAGGCTTCTACTGCATACCCGAAAGCAAGCGCAGCGTCTACCTGCTGCCCGCATACCCCTTCATAGCTTACGCGCTTGCATCCATTATCGACAGTGATGCCGCGCGCCGCCCCATGCGCGTCTTTGCCTGGTTCATATCCATAGTGGCCATCGTTGCCCCGCTGGCATTCGTAGGTCTTCAGCTGTACCCCGTGGAACCTGTCCCGGCTTTCGAGGCATCTCCGTGGTGGGCATATGCCATACTCGCCGTACCCGCCATATGCGGCATAGCGTGGATCATAAACCGCCACAGCCCGGTAGGCCACATGCTCGTCACCGTGTGGGCGCTGATGCTTGCCTACGCGGCCTCTGTGGCTCCCGCCGTACTAAACCGCCAAAGCGATTTCAAGGTCGTGGAGCGCCTTACCGACGGAAATCCCACCGTGCTGTCACTGGACTATACGGGAACACACCGGCTGTACACCCTCAACTTCTATCTCGACGACCGCATACGCACAACGCCCTCGCTCGAAGAAGCCTCCAACTATCCCTCCGGCACCATTGTTCTTATATCCGAACACGCCGACACCACCGGATTATGGCGCAATTTCACTTTCGAGCCACTGCTCGACCGCTCATGCGACCACCGCGACAAGCTCGGCATCGCAATACGCAAATAACATACTTAATAAATCACATATGATCAGTCCTAAAATTCAAGACGCGCTCAACGCGCAGATCAATGCCGAATTCTGGTCGGCATACCTATACCTCGCCATGGGCATGCACTTCGAAAACGAAGGCCGCTCGGGCATTGCCAACTGGTTCAAAATCCAGTTCAAGGAAGAACAGGCTCATGCCGAAATATTCATGAACTACCTCAACAGCCGTGGCGGACGCGTAGAGCTTAAAGCTATCGACGAAGTGCCCACAACGTGGGAATCTCCCCTCGCAGCTTTCGAAGCCACACTCGCACACGAAGAAAAGGTAACCGCCCTCATCAACAACATCTACGCTCTTGCCGAAGCCGAGCACGACTACGCCACCCGTGGCAAGCTCGACTGGTTCGTGGCCGAACAAGTCGAAGAAGAAGAAACAGCCAAAGAGCTCATCGACCGCCTGAGACTCATCGGCGACAACGGCCTGGCCCTCTACATGCTCGACCAGGAACTGGCCGCACGCACCTACACCGTGCCCGCCCCCCTCGCCTCCAAAGCATAATCTTAATCAAACCTAAACAGCACGAGGTGCTGAGCCAAATGGTTCAGCACCTCGTGCCGTTTAGAAACAAGGCGCATTCCTAATTCCTCATCTCTAATTCCTCATTAATAACTAATCAAAGGCGCCGGAAATGGTTTCGTCGAGGGTTTCCTCTTCTTCCATGGGACCGAACTCGCTTTCGCATAGGTTGAGGCCTGCCGGGAACTCAAAGCGGGCGCTTTGGCTGTAAGGCAGGGTGCGGTCGGCATATACTTTAGATATATACTTGCCATAGATGGGGAGCGCCATCGACGCGCCTTGTCCCTGGGCCATATTGTTGAAGTGGATATAGCGGTCTTCGCCACCTACCCACGTGCCCGACACGAGATCGGGCGTAAAGCCCATAAACCAGCCGTCGGCGTTGTCGTTGGTGGTTCCGGTCTTACCACCCATCTGAGCCGTGATATTGAACGGCGCGCGGCGCAGGCGGTTGCCGGTACCTCCGTCGACCACGTTGAGCAATATCGACAGAATGCGCCAATATCCTTTCTGGGTGATGACCTCGGTCTGCGACGGCGCGAAATCGCTTATTATATTGCCGTTGGCATCTGCTATGGCTGTGACAAACACAGGATCGGAGCGCATGCCCTTGTTTGCGAAAGCGCTGTAGGCCGTAACCATTTCTTTAACAGACACCTCGCATGGGCCAAGGCAAAGCGACTTCACAGGAGGCAGCGAATTGGTGATACCGTAGCTGTGCATGCGTTTCACAAGTTCTGCCGGACTCAGACGGTCCATTATCCGCGCCGAAATCCAGTTGTTGGAGTTGGTAAGCGCCCAACGCAAGTCCACCATCTCGCCCACGCGCGCCTTTCCGGCATTTCGCGGCTGCCATAGGCGTCCGTTCTCGTCGTACAGCGTCGGCTGCTCGTTGAGGAGCTGCGTACAGGGAGTGAACTCGTCGGTTTCGAGGGCGTATGTGTACAGGAAGGGTTTGATTGTGGAGCCAATCTGCCGGCGCCCGGTCGATACCATGTCGTACTGGAAGAAACGGAAGTCCGGCCCTCCCACATAAGCCTTGACAAATCCCGTGGTCGGATCCATCGACATGAAGCCTGCCCGAAGGAACGACTTGGTGTACAGCAGCGAGTCGCGCGGAGTCATCACCGTGTCGACCGGCCCGGCATAACTGAACACAGTCATCTCTACAGGCGTGTTGAACTCGGCCTCAAGCTCTGCGTCGGAACGCCCGGCCACGCGGGCCACGCGGGCACGCTCGCTCTGGCGCATGGCGTTGTTTATGAGCTTGGCACGCATATCGTTGCTAAGCTCGGCGCGGTTCGATGTATACGGCGCTGCCGACGAGCCGCGCTTCTCGCGGAAGAACTGCTGCTGAAGCGATGCCATATGCTCGCGCACGGCCTCTTCGGCATAAGTCTGCATCCGGGAATCGATGGTGGTGTATATCTTAAGACCGTCGTTGTATATGTCGTAGCGCGTGCCGTCGGGCTTGCGAGTCTTTTCAATCCAGCCATAGAGCGGATTTGTGGCCCACGCTATGGAATCGTCGACATACTTCTGGGTATCCCACGACGGATAATTATCCTTCTTCGGCTTTTTGGCTGTGAGATAGCGGCGCAGTTCCTCGCGGAAGTAGGGAGCAAGGCCGTCCTTGTGGTCCACGCGCTGGAAGTTGAGTGTCAGCGGCTGGGCCTGCAGGCGTTCCAGTTCGGCCTCGGTGAGCATATCGGCCTTGTACATCTGCTCGAGTACCACGTTGCGGCGGTCGCGGGTGCGCTCCGGCTTACGCACAGGGTTAAAATAGGACGGGTTCTTAACCATGCCTATAAGCGTGGCTGCCTGCAAGGTATCGAGCTGCCCCGCCTCCTTGTTGAAGTACACTTTTGCCGCCGATTTTATGCCCACGGCGTTATAGAGGAAGTCGAACTGGTTGAGATACATCTTCAAGATTTCCTCCTTTGAATAGAAGCGCTCGAGCTTTATGGCAATCATCCACTCGATGGGCTTCTGCATTGCACGCTGCAGCAGGCCGTTGCTCGGCGGAGTATAGAGCTGCTTGGCAAGCTGCTGGGTGATGGTGGAGCCGCCACCGGCATTGCGCTGCTGCAGCAGGACGGTCTTGAACACGGCGCGTGCCACGGCCTTGACGTCGATGCCGGAATGATCCTCGAAGCGGGCGTCCTCCGTCGCAATAAGCGCATCGACCACGGCGGGCGATATTTCGTCGAAATCGGCATACACGCGGTTGCCCGTGTTGCGGAAATAGCGTCCCATCTCCTTGCCGTCGGAAGTGTAGATAACGGTGGCGAATTTATCCTGCGGATTTTTAAGTTCCTCAATAGGCGGCATATATCCTATCACGCCATTATACACCAACACAAAGAACACTCCCACAAAAACCACGAAGGCAGCGAAAGCAATCCACATCCACCTTATAAAGGGCTTGACCCAGCTACAATTGCGGCGCGGGGCCTTTTTATCTGTCGTATTGTTTGTATTCGTCATATTTCCTCTATCTTAGAGGCTGTAAAATTAGCCAAAAACTGCGGTTTGCACAACACCTCGCAAAAGTTGGGTCAAATATCATAGTGAAATATTGCAAACTATACGAAAAATCTCTAATTTTGCCCGATACCTCAAGAGGAAAAACAGACATCATTAACACACCTACGAGTATGCTCGAAATAAGCGAAATATTCAATGCTGCCGCCGTTCTGAAGGACGTGGCCCGCAAGACCGCCGTCATACCGGCTCCGAAAATCAATCCTGAATCGGAAATCTACCTCAAAACCGAGAACCTGCAACTCACAGGCTCGTTCAAGCTCCGTGGCGCATACTACAAGATATCGCAACTCACCGACGAGGAAAAAGCACGCGGCGTGATAGCCTGCTCCGCCGGAAACCACGCGCAAGGCGTCGCCCTCGGCGCCACCCACAACGGCATAAAGTCGCTCATCTGCCTGCCCGCAGGCGCACCCATATCCAAAATCGAGGCCACCAAAGGCTACGGCGCCGAAGTATGCCTCGTGCCCGGCGTGTACGACGACGCCTACGCCCGCGCCGTAGAACTGCAGCAGGAACACGGCTACAGCTTCGTGCACCCCTTCGACGACCCTAAGGTAATAGCCGGCCAAGGCACCATCGGACTCGAAATACTCGAGCAGATGCCCGAAGTGCAGGCCGTGATAGTGCCTATCGGCGGCGGCGGACTCATATCCGGCGTGGCATTCGCCATCAAGACACTGCGCCCCGACGTGAAGGTATACGGCGTGCAGAGCACCGGGGCGCCCTCTATGGCGGCATCGCTCAAAGAGGGCAAGCTATGCCACCTCAACGATGTGTCGACAATCGCCGACGGCATTGCCGTAAAAGAGCCGGGCGTGAACACCTTCGAGATGTGCAACCGTTATGTCGACGAGGTAGTGACCGTGAGCGACGACGAAATAGCCGCCGCCATCCTCGCCCTGCTGGAGCAGCAGAAGCTCGTGGCAGAAGGCGCCGGAGCAGTGGCAGTGGCTGCCGCCATGTTCAACAAAGTGCCCATAAAGGGACTTAAGACCGTATGCCTCGTATCGGGCGGCAATATCGACGTCAATACGCTCAGCCGCGTGATAACCCGCGGCCTCAACAAGAGCGGACGCAACTACACATTCATCATCGACATGCCCGACAAACCCGGACAGCTGTCGGGCGTATGCAGCGTCATCGGCGAAAAGGGCGGCAACATACTGTCGGTAACCCACGAGCGCATCAACTCCAGCTCGGCCATCAACGGCTGCACCATACGCCTCGAACTGGAAAGCCGCGACGCCGACCATATAGCCGAAATCCGCGAAGCCCTCTCCGAAGCAGGCTACAACGTGCTTAACTAACAGACCATTACCATCTATCGCAATGAAGAAAATAATCAGCGCCCTCGGCGCAGCCATAATCGCCCTGCCCTCGTTCGCGCAGACAGCGCCCGACAGCGCCAAATGCGACACCGCATTCGTGTTCACCGACATAATAAGCCTCCCCACCACATCGGTAAAGGACCAGAACAAATCAGGCACATGCTGGTGCTTCGCCGGCACCTCGTACTTTGAAAACGAGATACGACGCCTCGGCGGCGACTCGCTCGACATATCCGAAATGTTCACCGTCCGCAAGTGCTACGAGGACAAGGCCGACCGCTATGTGCGTCTGTACGGACAGACCAACTTCGCCCCCGGCGGCTCGCTGCTTGACGTTCCGTATGTGTGGAAGCGCTACGGCGCCGTGCCCGAAGAAGTATACCGCGGCCTTAACTACGGCGAAGAAAAGCACGTCCACGGCGAACTCGACGCCGTTCTTGCAGCCTACGTGAAAGCCGTGGCAGCAAAGCCCGACAAAAAAATATCCACTGCGTGGAAAAAAGGCCTCAGCGGCGTGCTCGACGCCTATTTCGGCGAACTGCCTCAGACATTTGAATACAAAGGACGCACCTACACGCCCCAGTCGTACGCCGCGAGCCTGCCCATAAAGCTCGACGACTACATTCCGCTCACATCGTTCTCGCATCACCCCTTCTATGAAACTTTCGCCGTAGAAGTTCCCGACAACTGGCTTTGGGGACAGTACTACAACGTGCCTCTCGACGAATTTCAGGCAATCGTTGACAACGCCCTCAAAAACGGCTTCACACTCGTGTGGGCAGCCGACGTAAGCGAAGGCGGCTTCAAATGGACCAAAGGCGTGGCCCTGATGCCCAAGGACGTTGACCAAGGCAATATGGAAGGCACCGAACTCGCCCGCTGGGTTAAACTATCCGACAAAGACCGCCAAAGCAAGCGCTTCGACTTCAACGGCCCCGTCGAGGAGATGGAAGTCGACCAGGAGCTGCGCCAGACCATGTTCGACAATCAGGAAACCACCGACGACCACGGAATGGAAATAGTAGGTGTGGCAAAGGACCAGAACGGAAACCGCTACTACAAGGTGAAGAACTCGTGGGACACCAACCAGGTATACGACGGCTTCTTCTATGTTTCCGAGCCTTACTTCCGCGCCAAGACAATGAACATACTCGTACACCGCGACGCCATTCCCAAAGAAATAGCTAAAAAACTCAAGCTCTGATGCGCAATCTTCTTATAATAAGTCTTGCCGCCGCCACTCTGCTGGGGGCGTGCAAGACCTCCGAAGCCAACTATCGCGAAGCTTACGAAAAAGCCATAGCCGGACGCGAGGCCGACAGCGCGGTCGACTCCACAATCTACGGCAAGGTGAGGCAGCAGAAAACCGTGCGCACTGTCGATATGCCCGACGGAGGCACAGCGGAGATACGCGCACAGCATGTCCGCGCCACCGACGGCACCGGCATCACCACCGACAAGATGCTGCAATACAACGTGGTGACAGGCGGCTTCAAACAACTTTTCAACGCCAAATCGCTGCGACAGCGCCTCATAAACGCCGGATACCCCTCCGCATTCATAGCCGAAACGGCCGAGCCGTACTACTATGTGATAATCGGCACATATCCCGACCTCGACCAAGCAAAAACCGCCGTCACAGCGTTTAATAACAGCGAGGCTGCAAGCATAAAGACCACCACGCCATTTATACTTGAAAAGCCGAAGCGCTAATGTTTTTTGAAAAAATTTATTGCGGAAAATTTTCCATATTACAAAAAATATATTCTATCTTTGCAACATAAGATAAACTAACGCAAAAACACCATTACCAACTTAATAACGATATGGCACAACGTAAACTGAAAATCCGCGACTTAACGCTCCGCGACGGCCAGCAATCGCTCTTCGCCACTCGCCTGAGCCAGGCAGAAATCGACAAACTGCTGCCCTTCTATGAAAATGCCGGCTTCTATATCATGGAAGTATGGGGAGGCGCAGTGCCCGATTCGGTGATGCGCTATCTCGACGAATCCCCGTGGGACCGCCTGCGCATCATATCCAAAGCAATGAAGGGCAAATCGCTGCTGTCGGCTCTGTCGCGCGGCCGCAACCTGTTCGGATATGTGCCCTACCCCGACTATGTGCTCGAAGGCTTCTACAAAGAAGCGATAGCCAACGGCCTTAATGTGATGCGCATATTCGACGCCCTCAACGACATCGACAACGTTCGCGAGTCAATCCGCCTCATCAACGAACTCGGAGGCATCGCCGACGGCGCCGTATGCTACACCGTCGACCCCAAGACCGAACCGGCCGAAAAGCCCGGATTCTTTGGCCGCCTCTTCGGCAAAAAGGCTCAGGAACCCGAAAAGATATTCACCGACGAATACTTCGTGGAAAAAGCTCGCGAAATGGAACGCCTCGGAGCCAAGATTATCACCCTCAAAGATATGGCAGGTCTGGTTAACCCCCTGCGTGCCGCATCGATCATATCGAAGCTCAAAGCCGCTCTCAAAGTACCCGTCGACTTCCACACCCACTGCACACCCGGCTACGGCCTCGCATCGAGCCTTATGGCCATCATCAACGGCGTGGACATTCTCGACACCAACATATGGTGGTTCGGCGGCGGCTCGGCAGCCCCGGCTATCGAACTCATATATGTGTTCGCACAGAAACTCGGCATAGAGCTTGAAGCCAATATGGAAGCCGTAGGCGAAATACGCAAGCACCTGCTCGGCGCACGCCAGTCGCTGAAGGCATTCGACCTCAACCACGACAAGATGCCGCGCGAGTTCGACCCGCTCAAGGACAAACTGCCCGCCGACATCGACGCCCTCTTCGACCGCGCCATCGCTGCCGCGAAGGCTCTCGACGAAGACACCCTCCTCGCCGCCTGCCACGCTATCGAGGAATACTTCGGCTTCCCCAAGCCCAACGAAATCGTCAAGGACGCGGAAGTTCCCGGCGGCATGTACTCCAACATGGTGGCACAGCTCAAAGCTCTCGGCTCGGAGGACCTCCTCGAAGACGCCATGAAGCTCATACCCATGGTACGCCGCGACGCAGGCCTCGTGCCTCTGGTAACCCCCACAAGCCAGATTGTGGGCTCGCAAGCCGTGAGTGTGGCTCTCGACCGCAAGAAAGGCAATCCCGACTACTCCAACCCTTCCAACCAGTTCATATCGCTCGTAAAAGGCGAATACGGCCATACTCCCGTGCCTGTCGACCCCGCGTTCCGCGAAAAAATCACCGGCAGCCCCGTTGAGAAGCCTTACGACGTAAGCTCGTACAAAAAACCGGCCAACCCCACCCTGCCCGAATACGGCGACGCTCCCCTTGCCTCCAACCGCGAGGAAGAACTCCTTATGGAACTCCTGCCCAACGTGGCCAATACCTTCCTGCGCAAACGCCGCGCCGAAGAATACAACGCTCGCAAGGCCGAAGAAGCACCCGTTGCCGCAGCCGCAGCTGAAGAAAGCAAGGCAGCCGAAGAGCCTATCACAGGCCCCACACTGAAAGCTCCTATGGGCGGACGCATCATATCTGTAAGCGTTGCTCCCGGCGACAAGGTAAAGAAAGGCCAGGTACTCCTCGTGTACGAGGCAATGAAGATGGAAAACGACGTTACCGCCGAAAGCGAACAGACCGTGAAGCGAGTATTCGTCCGCCCCGACGACGTAGTAGGCACCGATGCCGTGCTTATCGAATTTGAATAAGCCTAACCCACCTTTACACAAAAAAGCGCCCGAAAGGCGCTTTTTTTGTGTAAAGGTTTAAGGCCTTTAAGGCCCTTAAAGCCCCTAAAGGCCTTAAAGCCGCTAAGAGTCCTAAGCCGCTCACCCGCCGGTAGAGTCTTCAAGCTCCGAGGGGTGCTTGAGGAAATATTGGCGGAGAAGCTCGCCGATATTGAAATAGAATCCTTCGGCCGAGGTCTTCGTACTTTTGTCGAGCTGTATGTAATCGAAATGAGGCGGCTCGAAGCGCTGGCTGTTGGCCTTTATCCCTGAGAGATTAATAAAATCATACTCGTGCTGCGGATATACCACCACAAAGGCACTCTCCGGGGCTATTCCCGTGCCTGAGGCCGCTATCACCAGCAGCAGATGGTTCAGCTTGTACTGCCAGATGCGGGCAAGGTCGTGCTTGCCGTTCTGCTCATAGACATAAATCTTGTTTGTGAGCTGGCGAAGATCCACGGGGTTGTCGTCGAGCACCTGCGTGGCATACGCAAGCATCTTGGCGCGGTCGGCACGCGTGCGCTTTTCCTTGGCATATATGGGCTGCAGCTCGTCGAACAGCGCTTTGTTCGGTGCAGCGCGATATGGGTCATAGTCCTCCTGAAACATCGTGCCATAATAGAAATACTGGAACTCCTCGGGCGTCATCAGCGTGTCGTTGGCCATAAAGGCTTTCAGCAGACGGGGATAAAAATAACGCGAGTTCTCGTCGGTCGACTCGCGCGCTATCGCTTCCATATCTGGCTGTCCGAGCTTGGCACGGGCGCCCTCCTTGGCAAATACGGGCATCAGACAGACTATGGCAGATATAAATATGATAAGGCGTAGTTTCATGCGTGGAAATGGTCAAGCAAAAAAAATCGGAGAAACAAATTTACGCAAAATGAGGCACTTCCGCATCGGCGTGCCACACCTTTTGGCTAAATTTCACGTTTTTTAGGAAGCCCGCACTTATGCAAAAAGAGGCGCCCCGCGCGGGACGCCTCTTTTATATTCAAGGTATGTAAGACTTACTTCTTAACCACGGTAGCGGTCCAGGGAAGCTCGCCGAGGTTGAGGGTGATTTCGTATGTGCCTGTTTCAGCGCACTTGAAATTGGGAGCATTGAAAGGCCACAGATTGTCGAACTCGCCGCCGAGGCTTATAGTCCAGTCGTTGTTCATACGGATCTTCCATTCGTCGCCTTCGGTCATATCCTGAGTGATGGTCCATGTGAGGAGATCATCCGAAGGAGTCATCTCGTTGGAGTTGCCCCAGCCGTTGAAGCCGCCGATAATACCGATGGTATTAATCTGGGTAAGCTTGAGGGCTCGGGTGGCATAGTTCAGCTCTATGTAGTAGAGATCGTTTGCGGGAACAGAGATATTGCTGCCGCCGTCGGCCACGCCGGTACCCACGGTTATGCCGTTTTCGCCGGTCACATACTCTACGGCCTCGCCTACGCCGAAGTCGCCGCTCCAGCCGTCAACGGGGCTGAACTTGAACTGCGAACCGATATGGGCCAGACCCACATAGTCGGTGTAATTGTCGGTCCACATCACCTTGGCGAACTTGCCGTCGCTCCAGCTTGTGCCGTTCACATAGTCTCCGGCCATCCAGAAGTTGGGTATCGCCACCATGTAATCGAAGGTAAGAGCCTCGATGTTGAAGTTGAACAGCGACGGACCGACAACGTTGTAAATGCCCGCTTCGGTATCTTCGCCTTCTACTAGGGCACCCTTGTCGATATTCTCATTCTCGGGGCTTACACCTATGGTAAGGCCGTCGAAAGAACCGGAATCGAATGTGGAGCCGGGAATAATCTTCCAGAACATGCCCGAACCCACCGTGGCGGCATCGAAGTTGAGGGTTACGCTGAACTTGGGATCGTCGTACACATTTGTTTCGCTGTGTGCGAACTCTACTGCATTTTCAGTGCTCCAGGTACTGCCGTCGGTGCTCCATGCGAAATAATACTTGGAATCAAGCAGACGCTCGGGCAGAAGAGGAAGCACGCTGTACTCCTGAGAAGCGTAGTAATAGTCGGGACCGCCAAGGCGCACGCTCTCGCTACCGTTTGTGGCATAAGCGGCATAGCGCACGTACACGCTGCGGGCATCGACTCCCTTGCTTATTTTCTCGCGGAAAGCCGCATTGAGTTCAGATACCGACATACATACAGAGTCACCCGAAATCTCGGTGGGCACGGTAGCCGCACCGCTGAAATTATCGGAGCCGGACAGCTCGGCCACTACGGTGAGCTTGCTGGTCGAGGGGAAGTCGGTAAGCTCGAACGTGAACAGACCCACGCTTTTGCCTTCGCTCTGCAGAGCGCGGAGGTCGACAGTGCCTTCCACGATATTTGTCAGCTTCAGGCCGTCTGTTTCAAAGACAGGCTCCTCAGGGTTGCTCTGGGCCGGGGGATTGGGCAATTCGTAGTCATCGCACGATGCCATTGCCCAAGCAGCAACACCCATAAGGGCTATGATAGAGAATTTCTTCATTACAAATAGTGATTATGGGTTATTTAACTGCTGTGATTGTCACCTTGGGAGATTTCGCGTCGCTGAAGTCAGCAACGAACGAAAGCGTACCCTTGTAGTTGGGATAGCTGAAGGAATCCTTCGTAGCCATAAGAGGATAGAGCTGGCTGCTTCCTGCCTTGAAATCTTCGAATACCACAGGATTGTCGTCGTTATTGCCGCCGGTGGGACCATAGGTGTTGTCATCCCACGAGCCGAGCGCGGTATAGAAACGGAACAAAGGAGCATTTTCGCCGAAATCGATAGTTCCGTAGTATACCCGGGAACCGATGGCGTCGTCCTTCTCAGAGAGGGTATAGGGCTTGAGCGCCTGCTCGTTCTCGAGGTCCGGGCCGATCCAGTCGCCCACATAGTTACCAATCACATAGATGTATCCGGGGACGGGAATAGCGAAGTATCCCTGCACGCGGTTGAGCGACACCACGTTCGAGGTCTTCACGTAGCTGTCCTCGATACCTTCGATAAAGGCCACGCCTCGGAAGTACACCTTCTCCTCGCCGTTGTCCTTGTAGTCTTCCTTGGTCTTGTAGCCGTGGAGCACGCACATGGCAGTGGCAAGATCGGAGTCCTTGAAGGTCATGCGCGAAAGTGTGCCGGTACCGACGGGGGTAAGGGTTTCGTACGATGCGAAGTCCTCTGTGAGGGAAACTTCTGCACGATACTGTGTGATAGCCGAGAAACCGTAGGAGGGCTGTCCGTTCAGCGCTATCTCGAACTGGCCGTTCTCGTCAAGACCGTAGTACTGGTTCTGCAGCGGCGGTGTATTGATTTTGAAAGTGGATGCATCGGGTTTGGTATATACCGGCTCGGTGACGTCGGAGCACGACGCAAAACCGCACACGGCTACCGCGCAGGCCACAACTGAATATAATTTAGGAAATTTCATGTGTTTTGAACGGTATTATATGATTAGTAACCGGGATTCTGTCCGATAGTGCCTGTGTACTGCATCGGTATGGGGAAGAGCGCGCGGTACTCGGGGAGGGAGGCGCCGGTATATTCGCCGTTCTTCCACGACCAGTTGTAGCTGCTGCCAGTGTATTTGCCGAAGCGGATAAGGTCGCTGCGGCGGTGTCCTTCGAGGTAAAGCTCGCACTGGCGTTCTTTAAGAAGCTCGTCGGCAGTGATAGCCTGCATGGCGGGCATGCCGGCACGTTTGCGCACGAGGTTGAGATAGCGCAGACCGTCGCATTCCACACCGCGCATCTGGCATTCGGCAAGCATCAGGTATGCGTCGGCCAGACGGAAGAGAGGATAGTCGGTATTGGACATGGCCACATTGTTATTGTTGTTTCCGGCCTCGTTGTCGTAGTCGTCTTCGGGGCTGTTGGAGTACTTGATAAGCATGTAGCCGCAGGAGGTAGCGTCGTTTCCGCCGAGGGTGGGAATGTCTTCCTGGAAGGTACCCTCGAATATCAGGCGGCGGTTGTCGCCCTTAAGCGCGCGCGACAGTTCGGGACGGAGGCGCAGACCGCCCCAAGCGTCCTTGTAGTTGAGCTTCTTGAGGATTTCCTCGCCGGCCGATGCAAACCATGCGCCGCAGGTGAGGTAGGTGGTGCCGCCCCAAGCGTCCATACGGCCCTGCTCCTGAGGAACAGCCCAGAGGATTTCGCCGTTGCCAACGTACTTGTCGTTGGTGGCGCAGAAGAGGTATTTGTAGGTAGGAGCAAGCTGTATGCCGGTGTTCACTACGTTTTTGAGAGCGGCGGCGCACTTGTCGTACATGGCAGTGCCGGTGTATACCTCGGCGTTGAGATAAAGCTTGGCCAGAAGCATGTAACCTGCCTCGCGGCTAACGCGTCCGTAGGCCTGCTCGGCAGCGGGCTTCAGCTGGGGCACATACTCCTCAAGCTCGGCTGTGATGGCGTCGAAAAGCTGTTTGCGGTCGTATGTGGGAGGAATAGCACCTGTAACGGAGCTTGCATCAACCCAGGGACCACGGCCGAAGAGGTCGATCATCATATAGTATGCGAGGCCGCGGAGAGCGGAAGCCTCGGCCACACGGGCCTTTACTTCGGCTTCGTCGAAGAAAGCGGCACCGTTGGAGAGCATGTTGGCCATAAACTCACCACCCATTTTGGCGATGAAAAATTCACGGGCGAAAGCGGCATAGATCCACTCGTTGTCGCTGCTCCACTGGTTCTTGTTCAGGGGCTGGTAGCCGGGGTCGTTCCACGCCTCGGAGATAAAGCACTCGTCGGCCACGATTTCGTTCAGGTTGAAGTGGGTACGGGTGAAAGTACCGGCACCGCCGTCGGAAGTCGAGATGATGTCGTCGCGGTAAAGGTTACCGTAGAGGCGGGCCAGATAGCCGTCCCATTCAGCGACTGTGGTAAGCTCCAGCTTGATGTTGGGGTCGTTGGGCTTGAGGTCGAGGTCACCCACGCAGGAAGTGGCAACTCCCATCAGGGCCACACAGCCGGCAACGATATATTTGCTAAATTTCATATTGTGTCTATAATATAGTCGTTACTGTATATTAGAAATTGGCTACAAGACCGAGCGAGAAAGTGACGGGGCGCGGATAGGGGCTGCCGTCGATACCCTGCTGGTAGGTAAGCTCGGGGTCGATACCCTTGTAATTGGTGATTACGAAGGGATTCTGAACAGCGCCGAAGAGGCGGAGTTTGAGCTTGTTGCGGAGCAGGTTGTCGAAGGTGTAACCAAGGGTGATATTGTCGCAGCGCACAAACGAGGCGTTCTGCACGAAGTGGTTGCTGAGCATCAGCTCGGTAGTACGGGTCTGGTTGAAGAGGTATGTGTCGTTGAGCAGGTTGCCGATGATGTCCTTGGTAGCCTGAGCCACGAAGGAGTTGTCAACCTGGTTCTTGTTGTACACCCAGTTGCCGAAAGAGCCGCGGAGCACGAAGCCGAAGTCCCAGTTCTTGTATGTGAACGTGTTGTGCCAGCTTGCGGTCCAGTCGGGGTGAACGCTGTGGTAGAGAATCTTGTCGTCCTCGTTGATTATGCCGTCGCCGTTCTGGTCAACGAATACGCCTTCGAGAGGATTGCCGTTTTCGTCATATACCTGTTCGTATACATTGAACGAGAAAGCGCTCTCGCCCACAACGTGCTTCTGAACGTTGATACCGTTGCCGATACCGCCGGTAGCTGTGTCGGCACCTTCGGCAAGGCGGGTGATTTTGTTCTTGTTGTAGGCAATGTTGAGGTTGCTGTTCCAAGTGAAGTCCTTGGTAACCACGGGACGGGTGTTGATGTTGAATTCAAAACCGGTGTTCTTGAGGTCGCCGAGGTTGATGTTACCCATGTTGGAGAGGTTCGAGCCCGCAGGATAGTTTGCCCACACGAGGAGGTCGGTGGTCTTACGCTGATAGTACTCGATGCTACCGTTGATACGGTTGTTGAGGAACGCGAAGTCAAGACCGAAGTTCCAAGTGGTGGTTTCTTCCCACTTGAGGTCGGCGTTGTACTTTTCGGGGTACACGATCTGTACGTAGTTGCCGTTGATGGGGTATGTGTTGCCCTCGCCGATGAGAGTGTTGTAGATAGGCAGGTAGGGGAAGTAGTCGCCGCCGAGGTCCTGCTGGCCTGTCACACCGTAGTCGACACGGAGCTTGAGGTCGTTGAGGACGCCGCGGGCGCCTTCCATAAAGCTTTCGTCAAGAATCTTCCAGCCGAGAGCCACAGCGGGGAAGGTACCCCAGCGATGGTTCTTGCCGAAACGGCTCGTACCGTCGCGACGCACGGTGGCGGTGAGCAGGTAGCGGTCCATGAAGGTGTAGTTGACACGGCCGAAGAACGACACGAGCTGGTAGCGGGTGCGGTAGAACGATGTCGGGCCGTACTGGTAGCCTGCATAGTCTTTGAGGGCAACGGGCTTGCCGTTGTTGAGGTTGGGGTCGGTGAAGGTGATGTCGGACTGCGCAACCAGAGGATCGGCTATAGAAAAGTCGTGGCCCTTGTTGTTGAAGCGCTGCCAGGAGTAACCGGCTGTCACGTCGAGGTCGCTGTTGATAGCGGCGAAATTCTTGTTGTAGTTGAGGTAGAAGTCAAGAAGGAGTGTGTAGCGCTCCTGGTTTTCCTTGCCGATGTTGCCGTAGCCCTGCTGTATGTTCACAACATTGCCGTCCTGGCCTTTCACCTGAATGCGGCTGTCCCATGCGGCGGGGCTGAAGGGCTTCTCGCCGTTGCGCACTTCGCCGTGGCTGTAGTCGTAGCCGAGGTTGAGGTTGGCGCGGAGCTCGCGGAGGAAGGGCATCTTGAGGTCAATCTGGAGATTGCCGACGCTCTGATATACCTTCGACTTGCTGATGTGGCTGTCTACTATCGAAACGGGGTTCTTGGAGTAGATGTTGCTGATGTTCTGTCCGGGGCTGTCCGGGCCGGCAAGGCTGCCGTCGATAAGATAGGTGGTATAGTTGCCGAACACGTTGTTCATGTGCACGGGCAGGGTCGGGTTGAAGCTCACAGCACCGCCAAGAGGACCACCGTCGTAGTTGTTGGTGATATAAGAGCCCTTGACATTGGCGCTTACGTTGAGAAGGTCGTCGAAGAAGCTCGGAGTAAGGTTGATCGACGCACCAAGGCGCTGGTTGTCGCTGCTCTTGACAACACCGTCGGTTCCGGTGTAGTTAACGCCCACACGGTAGGGAAGCACGCCGGCAGTACCGCCTACCGACAGGCTGTAGTCGTGGCTGAATGTCGTGCGAAGCACTTCTTTCTGCCAGTTGGTGTTGGCAGTGCCGAGTTTCTGATACTGAGCTGATTCGGTGCCGAAGTTCTGGCCGATGAAGCTGCGGAGCTGGTCGCCGCTCATCATGTCGAGGTATTTGCGGGGAGTTGCCACATAGAAGTTGGCCGCAAAGTTAACCTGCGGCTTGCCTTCCTTGCCTCGTTTGGTGGTGATGATAATCACACCGTTCGATGCGCGCGAACCGTAGATAGCTGTTGCAGAGGCACTCTTGAGAATGGTCATGTTCTCGATATTCTCGGGGCTTACAAGCGACAGGGGGTTCGACGAACCTTTGACAGTGTTGCCGTCCATAGGCACGCCGTCGATAACGATAAGGGGCGCGTTGGAGGCCGAAAGAGAGGCACCGCCACGTATCTGGATAGCGGCACCGCCGGCGGGATTACCGCCTTCGGTCGACACTACCACACCGGGGCTTGCACCCACGAGGAGGTCCTGCGCCGTGCTGGCGAGGCCGGCTTCTATCTCGCTGGGCTTTACAACGCCCACAGAGCCGGTGGCATCTGATTTCTTAACAACGCCATAACCAACTACCACGAGCTCGTTCATAGCCACGGCATTGGTTTTCAGGCGAACTTCTATGTTCGTGCGACCGTCTACAGGAACTTCCTGAGTGTCGCAGCCAACATAGGATATGACCAGAACGGCATCGGGAGCGACGGATATTTTGAAAACTCCGTCGAAGTCGGTAGCTACGCCGTAGCCCTTCGTTCCTTTCACTTCAACGCTGGCGCCGATGGCAGGCTCGCCTTCGGGCTCATACACGGTACCTGTTACCGTGATGTTCTGCGCTAAAGCCGGCAACGCGGCTGTCAGCACAAGTGCCAACGCAAGCAGCGCTTTCCGGGTCATTTGTAAACAAATGTTCTTCATGCAAAGTGTTTTTAAGTTAACGTATTATTTTGATGTTTTTTTCTTACAGAGTGCGTGGAGAAGCGCCACAAGCCGGTAGCCGGTCTGTGCCGTAAAGGGCGATAGAATGTGCTATGAGTATGGTATCAGACTCATGCATGGCTCTGCACATAAGGTGGTGGTTATGTCGGTAAATATGATATATCTTCTCTATTTCTCAGTTCGCAACAGCGAATTTCGGTCTACCCGAGGCCTTGATGCTAAACGCACCCGCAAACATACTTAAAATTTTTGATATGTTTTCATTTACAACTGTTACCCCCCCCCATTTTTATATTTAATTAACACAAAATAAAACATATTTGCGAACTTTTTCCACCGTCGGCCACGAAAAAAGGCGCGGAAGCCGAAGCCTCCACGCCTTAACACGGTATCTTTAGCCAACTTAGAGTATGTTTACTCTTACACGTTGAAGCGGAAGTGCATGATGTCGCCGTCGCAAACGGTGTATTCCTTGCCCTCCACGGCCATCTTGCCGGCCTCGCGCACGGCAGCCTCGCCGCCGAGGCTCACATAGTCGTCGTATTTTATCACTTCGGCGCGTATAAAGCCCTTCTCGAAGTCGGTATGGATAATTCCGGCACAACGGGGAGCCTTGGACCCGCGGCGGAAAGTCCACGCTCGCACCTCGTCAGCTCCGGCGGTGAAGTATGTCTGCAGGTCGAGCAGGGAGTAAGCCGCGCGGATAAGGCGTGCCACGCCCGACTCCTCGAGTCCTATCTCGGCAAGGAACTCGCGGCGTTCCTCCCAGGTGTCAAGCTCGGCTATCTCGCTCTCGGTAGCGGCGGCAACCACGAGCAGGCCAGCGCCCTCGTCCTTGATGGCCTCGCGCACAGCCTCCACATAGGCGTTGCCGGTAGCGGCCGAAGCGTCGTCGACATTGCACACATAGAGCACCGGCTTGGAGGTAAGCAGGAAAAGCTCGCGG
This sequence comes from uncultured Muribaculaceae bacterium, assembly GCA_910579035.1. Taxonomy (GTDB): domain Bacteria; phylum Bacteroidota; class Bacteroidia; order Bacteroidales; family Muribaculaceae; genus CAG-873. Next base: position 30,993 of record CAJTSR010000018.1, read on the forward strand.
GCAAAGCGCTGCTCGTCGACGGTTTCAAAGCTCACCGAACGGGCAGGCAGGCCTTTGTCGAGAGCTTCCTTGATACGGCGCAGCACCTCGTACTGCATCTTGGCGGTCTTGTCGCCGCCTGTCTGAGCCTGCTTGAGAGTGCGGGCGATACGGCTCTCGACCGTTTCAAGGTCTTTGAGCTGAAGCTCGAAATCGATAATCTCCTTGTCGCGAACAGGATTCACCGAGCCGTCGACATGTGTGATATTGTCGTCGTCAAAGCAGCGCAGCACATGTAGTATGGCATCTGTTTCGCGGATATTGGCAAGGAATTTGTTGCCGAGACCCTCGCCCTTGGACGCGCCTTTGACAAGGCCTGCGATGTCGACTATCTCCACCGTGGCCGGAACGACCGAGCGCGGATTACACATCTCCACGAGCTTGTTAAGACGCTCGTCGGGAACGGTTATCACGCCTACGTTAGGCTCTATGGTGCAGAAAGGGAAGTTTGCCGACTGGGCTTTGGCGTTCGACAGACAATTGAACAAAGTCGACTTACCCACGTTGGGAAGCCCGACTATACCGCATTGTAATGCCATATCTATTTCAGGTTGCTAAGTTAAGAGGTTGCTAAGTAAAAGAGTGTTGCAATCAGGCTCATACGGCACGTGCCGCGTAAAAGCGACTGCAAAGTTACGGCTTTATTTCCACCTCCGCAACTATATAAAAAACAGCATCAGGCGTTCCCGTTAACAATCAGGGTATGCTTTTTGACGAAAATACGCCCCTGCGGTTCGTGTTTTATACCTAATTTTGGAGGAAAATTCACTCACGAACATCAAACCGACCATGAAACACATAATTCTTCCAGTGGCATTAGGCCTTGCCATAAGCGCGCAGGCCGCCGACATCAGCCTTACCGTCGACCCCTACGCGGGCACCGACACAATATCGAGAATGGTATACGGCCAGTTCGCCGAGCATCTCGGAGCCTGCGTGTACGAGGGCATCTGGGTAGGCGAAGATTCCCCCATACCCAACACCAAAGGATACCGCAACGATGCCCTCGAGGCTCTGCGAGAGTTGAAAGTGCCGGTGCTGCGCTGGCCCGGAGGCTGCTTTGCCGACGACTACCACTGGCGCGACGGCATAGGCGATCCGGCAAAACGCCCAACATTGATTAATAACAACTGGGGCGGAACGCAGGAGGACAACTCCTTCGGCACCCACGAGTTCTTCAACCTCTGCGAAATGCTCGGCATAGAGCCTTATCTGTCGGTCAACATAGGCAGTGGAGCCGTGCAGGAAGCCGCACAGTGGATTGAATATGTCACCGCGCCAAACGGCCCAATGGCTGCCGAGCGTGCCGCCAACGGACGCCGCGAGCCGTGGAAACTCAAATACGTGGGCATAGGCAACGAAAGCTGGGGCTGCGGAGGCAGCATGCGCCCGGAATACTACTCCGACGTATACCGCAGATACTCCACATATATGCGCAACCAGCCCGGCAACACCCTCTACCGCATCGCATCAGGCGCCAGCGACTACGACTACAACTGGACCACCGTGCTGATGGACCGCGTGGGCGCCGGACGCATGGACGGCCTCTCCCTACATTATTATACAGTAGAGGACTGGAGCAACAAAGGCACATCGACAGGCTTCGACGACGACAAGTACTACAGCACCCTCGGCAAAGCACTCGAAATCGACACCGTGATACGCCGCCACATCGCCATTATGGACGAAAAAGACCCCAAGGCGCACGTAGGACTTATGGTTGACGAATGGGGCACATGGTACGACGAAGAACCCGGCACCACCCCCGGACACCTCTTCCAGCAGAACACCATGCGCGACGCCATGGTGGCCGCACTGACCCTCGACATATTCCACCGCTACAGCGAACGCGTGCGCATGGCCAACATAGCCCAGATAGCCAACGTGCTACAGGCCATGTGGCTCACCAAGGGCGAGAAGTTCCTGCTCACGCCAACATACCACGTGTTCCGCATGTACCTGCCCCATCAGGACGCCGTAAACATACCTCTCGACATCAAAGCGCCGGTGTTCAAGGCTGCCAACGGACGCCCGGTGGTGGAATTTGACGCCACGGCATCGCGCGCGGCCGACGGCTCGGTAAGCATCACGCTCGTAAACCCGATGCTCAAAGAATCCGACAAGGTGGCTATCGACCTCCCCGGCATCAAAGGCCTCGACATAGAGCGTGCCGAAATACTCACAGCCTCGGCCCCGCAGGCAATGAACACCTTCGAGAAGCCCGACGCCGTGGCTCCCGCACCGTTCAAGGACGTGAAAGCCAAAGGCTCGCACCTCGACGCCAAACTGCCGCCCCTCAGCATCGTCACAATCACGCTGCGCCCGCGAAAATAAATTTGGCGGTTAGCGAAATAATGCCTAACTTTGCGGTGCTTTAGGCCTGCAACGCAGGCTTGGGCACAAGGATAGCCTCATGGTGTAATGGTAGCACTACAGTTTTTGGTACTGTCTGTCTAGGTTCGAATCCTGGTGAGGCTACTCTGAGCAGGCCGAACGAACTATCGGCATCTCTGCCAACAAGCGCGAAGCAATGCTCTTCCACACAAAGACGTCAGGCAGACACCCGCAAGGTGTCTGCCTGCTTTTTTGGGCATCCGACCTGTCAGACAAGTCGGACAAGTCCGACTCGTCCAACTCGTCCGACAAAAAAACTAACTCACCCTAAATCACCGAATATACAATTTTTTTGTGTATTTTTGCAGCTTGAGAACAATCATTATCACTTCCGCATAATGGCCGAAACCAAAATAGCGGGGGTAATGCGCGCGGGCGCCTACTCCCCCAACCATATAGGAAACGACGCGGCGATATTCAACGTCGTGGCCGAGCAGTTGCGCAAACGCGGCTGCGAGGTAAACATCTACAGCGAGGAGCAGTTCATAGCAGGAGCCGCACAAGAACGCATAATCATCAACATGTGCCGCGAAGCTCGCTCCGTAGCCCTGCTGCAACGCCTCGAGGACGAGGGCGCCCTCGTCATAAACTCCGGCTACGGTATCGAGAACTGCACCCGCGAGCGTATGACCCGCATACTCCTCGGCTCCAACATACCCTACCCCGAAAGCATAATAGTGAATACCGACCAGGCCATACGGGAACGCCTCGACAGCACCCGCATGAGTCCCTGCTGGATAAAGAAGGCCGAGTCGCACTCCATGCACAAAGAGGACGTGAGCTACGCCCGCCATACCGAGGAGGCGCAGGAGGTGCTGCAGGAATACTTCCTGCGAGGCATCAAGCGCGCCGTTATCAACCGCCACCTACCCGGCGACCTCATAAAGTTCTACGGCGTGGCCGACTCTCCCTTCTTCTATTGGTTCTATCCCCTTCAGGAAGGCCACAGCAAGTACGGCGCAGAGGCAATCAACGGCATGCCTGCCAATCTGCCGTTCAGCGTCGAAAAGCTACGCGCCATATGCGCCAAATGCTCCGAGGTGCTCGACGTGAAAATCTACGGCGGCGACTGCATCGTGTCGCCCGAAGGCGATATCCGCATCATCGACTTCAACGACTGGCCCAGTTTCGCGCCTTGCCGAGCCGAGGCCGCGCCGCACATCGCACGCCATATAATGAACGCCATCAAGCGCCATACCGCCAAATAAACCATGGGCAAATACCGCAAAAACACCAAGATGCCCGACGACGGCGGCCGCTTCCCCCTCTTTCCCAAACTGATAGCCACCTCTTTCGGCTTCGGCTTCCTGCCCGTGGCTCCCGGCACATGGGGCGCGCTGTTCGCCATCCTGGCGTGGCTACCACTCTATCTTTGGGCATCGGCCTCCGTGACCATCGCCGCCACAGCGATCGCCATAGTCGTATTCACAATCCTCGGCACATGGGCAAGCTCCGTGTCGGAGCGCTACTGGGGTCCCGACCCCGTGGTTGCCTGCGTCGACGAAACCGTCGGCCAGTGGATATCGCTGCTGCCGGTAGTGGCCGGCGTGGCGCCATGGTGGGAAATCGCCGTGTCGCTTGCCCTGTTCCGCTTTTTCGACATTGTTAAACCCCTCGGCATACGCGCCATGGAGCGCCTGCCACGCGGCTACGGCATGATGGCCGACGATATTCTTGCCGGCCTGTATTCTGCCGCCATACTGATAGGCCTCAACATACTCATACTCCGATGATAAAGACAGCAGAAATAGGGCATCGCCTTCTGCACAGCGACTCACTCGCGTTCACATACCTGAGGTCGATTGTGGCCTCGCAGTCCGCCTCATGGCTCGATATGGGTCTGAGTTTCGCCTTGTTTGCATGGCTCAGCCTCACACCGTGGCTCTCCACGGCCATAGGCGCCGTGGCAGGCGGAGTGCTCAACTGCGTGACAAACTACCGCTTCACCTTCCACGCGCAGGGCTGCGACTGGCGCGCCGTGATGGTGAAATACATTCTTGTATGGGTAGGCAGCCTGATGCTCAACGCCTTCGGCACACAGGCCGTGTACTACCTCTTACAGCAATGGACGTGGCTCGAAACAATAGGCTTCCGCCCCGACGGATACTTCGCCGCTGCGCGCCTGTTCGTTTCGCTCATAGTGTCGTGGTTCTGGAACTTCGCCATGCAGCGATACTTCGTGTACCGCGAGTGCCGATTCGACCACCACGCCATATCCCTTCTCAAAAAAGCAGGCATAAATTCCAAAAATGATGGAAATGGAAATAAAGCATAATGCAAAGCAGCTCCGCGACGCCTTGCAGCAAGGCATATACGCCGTCATAAATCCTTTTGTGCGTCTTCTTATCAAGATAGGAGTGACGCCCAACGTGGTAACGACAATAGGCCTGCTCGGCAACATCGCGGCAGCGGCGGTATTCGTGGTAGCCGCCATCGAAGCCACCCGCACAGGCATCGCAGACTATTCTTTGGTAACCCTCGCGGGAGCGCTTATTATCTGCTTCTCACTTTTCGACATGCTCGACGGGCAGGTGGCACGCCTCGGAGGCATGGCATCGACCTTCGGAGCGATGTACGACTCCGTGCTCGACCGCTACTGCGAGATGTTCACCCTCGGCGGCATCGCGGCATACCTTGCCGGCTGCGGCGACATCACAGGCGCCATTCTCACCTTCCTCGCCCTTGTGGGAAGCCTTATGGTGAGCTATGTGCGCGCACGTGCCGAAGGCCTCGACATTGAGTGCAAAATCGGATTCATGCAGCGTCCCGAGCGCGTGGTGGTGACAAGCGTTGCCGCGCTCGCCTGCGGCATAACCGGCCTGTGCCTCCCCCCCCCCTCGAATTTCGACCCCAACATTATCCTCGACGTGGCAATGGGCATCATAGCGGTATTCGCCAACATGACAGCGTTCGCGCGCATCAACCACTGCCGCAAAGAGCTTATCAAGAAATGAGAACAGGCAGCAATCTTCCTCCCCGCCGCCAGGCTCTGTGGTGCGCGGGAGCACTCCTGATGTGGCTCGCCGTAACGGCGATCTTCATCGGTTTCCGACCCGAGCACATAGTGATGGCGCTGCTCATATTCGCGCTGTTCTTCCTCAACGGCACCACACGCCGACTGGTCGTGGCCCTGGCTCCGTTCTTTGTTTTCGGCATATCCTACGACTGGATGAACATCGTGCCGAACTACATGGTCAACCCCGTTGACGTACAAGGGCTGTACGAAGCCGAAAAATCCCTTTTCGGCATTGCTGCTGGAAGCTCCGTGCTGACCCCTAACGAATTTTTCGCCATCCACAACTGCGCGCTGATGGACTTCATGGCCGGCATATTCTATCTATGCTGGGTGCCGCTGCCCATAGTGTTCGGCCTGTGGCTCTACTTCACCGGCAGGGAGCTGCCCTACCTGCATTTCGCGCTGGTGTTCCTGCTGGTCAACCTGCTCGGATTCGCGTTCTACTACGTGCACCCGGCGGCTCCGCCGTGGTATGTGGCTCTCCACGGCTTTGAAGCCGTGCCCGGCACTCCCGGCGACGTGGCCGGACTCGGCCGTTTCGACGCGATGACCGGCCTTGGCATATTCGACGGCCTCTACGCCCGCAACTCCAATGTATTTGCCGCCCTGCCCTCCCTCCACTCGGCATACACGCTGGTGGCGCTGATATACGCCGTGCGCAGCCGTTCGCCGCTTGCATGGACAGCCGTCCTCGCCGTGGTGACACTCGGCATATGGTTCACCGCCGTCTATTCGTCGCACCACTACATTATCGACGTCCTTGCCGGCATATGTTGCGCCTTTGCCGGGTTCTTACTCTTTGAATACGTGCTGATGAAAATAGGCCCCTTCGCGCGCTTTATCGACAAATACGCCCGATTCATCTCAAAATAAGCAAGATGGAACAGACAAACGACTACTCCCAATACGAAATACGCCCCGACGTACTGAACTACGACGACCTAAGGGCACTCATACCCGCCCTCGACGGCCACCCGCGCATAGCCAACTTCCTGCTGCGTTTCTTGTCCGTCGACAAGGTGAACGCCGTTCACGCTAAATGCTGCGACACCCCCGGGCCTGAGTTCGTGCGCCGCCTGCTGCTCGAAGAATTCAAAATCAAGCTGCGCATCGACAACGCCGACGTGCTCGACAATCTTCCCGAAGGACCCTTTATCACCGTAAGCAACCACCCATTCGGCGCGCTCGACGGCATTGCGCTGATATATCTCATATCTTCGCGCCGCCCGGCATACCGCGTGATGGTGAATATGATTCTCAACAAAATCAGCGCCATGCGCCCCAACTTCATAGCCGTCGACCAGTCGGCAAGCACCGACCCCGCCAAGCGCGCCGTGTCGGTAGCCGGAATACGGCAGGCGCTCCGGCAGCTGAAGGAAGGCGAGCCGGTGGGCTTCTTCCCGGCAGGCGCCATGAGCAAGACCACGCTCCGCGACGGCCTCCAGGACCGCCCGTGGCAGCAGTCGATACTCCAGATAATACATCGCGCCAAAGTGCCGGTGATTCCCATATACTTCCACGGCAGCAACAGCCGGTGGTTCAACTTCCTCGGCCACGCCTGCTGGCCGGCGCGCTCCCTGAGGCTTCCCGCCGAAGTATTCCGCAAGGTAGGCACGGAAATGCACATCAGCATAGGCCGCCCCATAAGCGCCGACGAGCAAGCCGCACATGGCGAAAGCCCCGAAACACTCGGAGCATACCTCCGCGAACAAACCTACGCACTACGTTCGTTTAAATAGCGATGAAAAATAACGAATCATACAAAGCTTCTCTTAAATCGCTCGACACCGAGGAGAATATCGACCTCGCCTTCTACCGTCCCATAGGCTACGGCTGGGCATGTCTGGCAAAGCGCCTCGGCATAAAGCCGAACGCCATCACCATTGCATCGATATTTCTCGGAGTAGGAGCCGGAATAGCTTTCTATTTCAACAATATATGGATTAACGTGGCAGGAATGCTGCTGCTCATGTGGGCCAACTCCTTCGACAGCGCCGACGGGCAGCTTGCCCGCATGACAGGCCAGTACTCCCGCATCGGCCGCATACTCGACGGCCTCTCCGGCGACCTCTGGTTCTTCACCATATACCTCTGCATATGCCTGAGGGAAAACGCCACCTCGCCGTTCTTTGCCGAGCACCCGTGGCTGATATGGGCCGTGGCCGTCACAGCCGGAATATGCCACGGCAAGCAGGCCGCCATGGCCGACTACTACCGCCAGTTCCATCTATACTTCCTCAAAGGCGAGAGCGGAAGCGAACTCGAACGCGCCGGCGACCTCAAGAGGCGGTTCAACGCCCTGTCGTGGCGCAGCAACTTCCTTCAGAAACTTACACTGTGGTTCTACACATCGTATACCGGCAATCAGGAGCATATGACCCCCGCCATGCAGGCTCTGCGGCGACAGCTCGCCCGCGAATACGCCTCAGGCGTCATTCCTGAAGCGTTCCGCAACAGGTTCCGCGTCCTGAGCAAGCCTCTGATGAAGTACACCAACATCCTGTCGTTCAACTGGCGCACGATAGCCCTCTTCGCATCGCTCTTCGCAGGAATGCCCTGGCTGTACTTCGCCTTCGAGCTGATAGTGCTCAACGCCCTGCTTATATATATGGTGCTGCGCCACGAAAAAATATGCCGCACCCTCACCCAAGAACTACGCGATGGCAAATACCCCGCTTGACCCATCCTCTATAAAAGGACTCATATTCGACTACGGAGGCACTATCGACTGTGCCGGCGACCACTGGGCCGTGATAATACACGAGGCATACGACACCCTGCCCGTGCCACAGCTCCCGCTCGAAACTTTTATCGACGCATACGTGTTTGCCGAGCGCGAGCTCGCCAAGACACGCCATATACTGCCCGAACACAACTTTCTCGACATGATGAGGATAAAGGCGCGCATAGAGCTTGAACACCTCGTCGACACAGGAGCCATGCAGGCTGGCGCGCCCGATAAATACGCCGGACAGATTGCCGACTACTGCTATGCCCACGCGCGCGCATGTATTGATAAAGTGCGCCCTGTGCTCTGCAGGCTTGCCGAATCGCGCCCCGTAGCCCTTGTAAGCAATTTCTACGGCAACATCGAGGCTGTGCTTGCCGATTTCGGCCTCGCACCGTTATTTCCGATAATAATAGAAAGCGCCGTGGTGGGCATACGCAAGCCCGACCCGCGCATATTCGGCCTCGGCGTCGAAGCCCTCGGGCTGGCTCCGGAAGAAGTCCTCGTGATAGGCGATAGCCTAAGCAAGGACATAAAACCCGCGCAAAGCATCGGCTGCCCCACCGTGTGGATAAAGGGACGGCAGTGGTTCGGCGACGCGCCCGAGCAGCACTGCGGCTGGACTATCGAGAGCCTCGACGAACTTGCTGTGCCATATTAGTCTATTTTAACATACACAATCGCAACCATCTGTGATTTTCACACATCAAAACATATCGGGCGAATATTTAGGAGAAAATAGCATACTTTCACTAAAATTGTACTATTAAAATTTTCACAATCGAAAAACTCTAAGTACTTTTACGCGCTCAAATTGCAGCACCGCTTGTTCACGCCCTTAAAAAAGCGTGAAAGCACAAAAAAACGAATATTAAAAAGAAACAATACTTTAACCTCAATCCACTGAAAATGAGCAATACAGCAGTAAAGCCGGCAACCGGCAAGCTCGGTGTGATGGTAGTAGGCCTCGGCGCCGTGACTACCACTTTCATGACCGGTGTTCTGATGACTCGTAAAGGCCTTGCCAAGCCCGTTGGCTCTATGACACAGTACGACCGCATGCGTGTAGGTCATGGTGCAGACAAAAAATACCTCAGATACAACGAAATCGTTCCCATCGCCGACCTCAACGATATTGAATTCGCCGCTTGGGACGTTTACCCCGCTAACGCTTACGAGGCGTCGATCCACGCCGAAGTGCTCAAAGAAAAAGACATTGAGCCCGTTCGCGACGAACTCGAAGCCATCAAGCCCCTCAAGGCTGCTTTCGACCCCAACTACGCTGCCCGCCTCCACGGCGAAAACGTGAAAACCGGCACACGCTGGGAACTCGTAGAACAGCTCCGCGAAGATATCCGCAACTTCAAGGCCGAAAAGAACCTTGACCGCGTGGTGGTACTCTGGGCTGCATCGACCGAAGTATACGTGCCCGTAGACGAAAACATCCACTACACCCTCGAAGCTCTCGAAGCAGCCATGAAGGCCGACGACCGCGAACACATCGCTCCCTCGATGTGCTACGCCTACGCAGCCCTCACCGAAGGCGCTCCCTTCATCATGGGTGCCCCCAACACCACCGTCGACATACCCGCCATGTGGGAACTCGCCGAAAAGACCAAAATGCCCATCGCAGGCAAGGACTTCAAGACCGGCCAGACCCTCGTTAAATCGGGCTTCGCTCCCATCATCGGCACACGCTGCCTCGGCCTCAACGGCTGGTTCTCGACCAACATTCTCGGCAACCGCGACGGCCTCGTGCTCGACGAACCCGCTAACTTCCGCACAAAAGAAGTTTCCAAGCTGTCGACCCTCGAAAGCATCCTCGTGCCCGAAGAACAGCCCGACCTCTACGGCGCAAACTGCGGCGGCGAAGGCAACGACCACAACGGTTACTACCACAAAGTGCGCATCAACTACTATCCCCCGCGCAACGACAACAAGGAAGGCTGGGACAACATCGACATCTTCGGATGGATGGGCTACCCCATGCAGATCAAGATCAACTTCCTCTGCCGCGACTCTATCCTTGCAGCTCCTCTCTGCCTCGACCTCGTGCTTCTGAGCGACCTCGCCGCACGCGCCGGACGCTATGGCACACAGCGCTTCCTCAGCTTCTTCCTCAAGAGCCCGATGCACGACTACACAAAGAACGAAGTGCCCGTAAACCACCTCTTCCAGCAGTATGTCATGCTCAAGAACGCTATCCGCGAAATGGGCGGCTACGAAGCAGACGAAACAATCGACTAAATAATACGCGCCTAACTCATAACCTCAAATACCGGGCGGAGCTGCACCACGCAGCCCCGCCCGCTTTTTTCGCCCCGCCCACAGCAGCCAAACCGCCATCTCCAAAGAACATTCACAAGCATTCTGAGCAAAAAAGCGCGAGCACCAATAATTATACCGTTGTCAAAGCGCACAATACAATAATAATCACTATATTTGCAGACAATCGCTGCGGAAGCTTAGAGAAGCCTCTCCGAGCAACTTATTTTCTATAAGCGTTTCTTGCTTATCCTTCCACGGAAAATCGCCAATTTTTCATACAACGGAGGAAAAGCAGTCAAGGACGCTCATGCTTGTCGCATATCCACTCCCCGACAAGGGGTTCGAGATATTCGATAAGGCGTGGGAGTGGACTGTTTATTTCGTTGTAAGGTGTTTGGCGATACCTCCGTGGAAATAACAGAACATGTTTCCACGCTTTTTTTATAACCAATCGCCAACCGTCGGGAAACACGCGAGGCTCTATCACACATTATGCGGAAACATCTACTTGCCTGTTCTGCCATAATAGCGTTAGGTATACCTATTGCTGCAAATGGCGCCGCACACACCCACATTCGCCTCTACTGCGGCGGAAACGAATTAGCGGCATACCCGCTCGACACCTATAACCATATTGAGTTCCGAGGCGACTTCTGGCATCTGAGTTCGGCATCAGACTCCGACATTGCCCCTGTCGAAATCCCGTTCACATCAGCCGAAAAGATGGCATTCGGCACCCATTCAGCTGCCGACGAAATAACAAAAAGCACCTCGACCTTGAGTTACGATGCCAATTCACACTCCCTGCACCTCAACGCCGAAAATACCGGCGAATACACCATCGCAGTATACTCTATGCTCGGAGCGCTACTTATACAAAACAGTCCTGACGCCAACGGCGCCCTACCGCTCGACAAGCTCGCAGCAGGCATATACATAGCCACGGCATCAGACGGGCATACACGCCTAACACTCAAATTCGCTGTCCGATAACCAAATCTAAAAAACAATCGCTATGAAAAAAATAATCTGCGCCCTTGCAATAACCATACTCGCCTTAGGCGTGGCGGCAGACACCCACAAAGTACTCCAAATATTCCAAGGAGGCCAAGTGACCCATTCATTCAACATAGAGGACGTCGAATATATGGAAATCACCGACGCCATCGACGCACCCACCGGAATAACAGCCAAATACACCTCCGGCTCAATAACAGTATCGTGGAATGGCACAGAAGGAGCCACATACAACGTCTACCGTTCGGCCGACGGCACATCATTCGCACTTATCGCACAAGGCATCACCACGACCACTTACACCGACACCAAGCCACTGACCGCGACCAACTATTATCGTGTAGAAGCAGTAATCGACGACATCACAAGCGAGCCAAGCGAAATATCAGAACCTATAATACCCAACTCAGAGGCTTTGGAAGAAGGCCTATACCTTGGCATAATGGGCTTCAACTACGATATTTATAAATATCCATTGTCCAAGCTCGACCAAAACAGCATCAGCAATGCCAACAATTTTATCGACGCACTCGCCATTGACCGCCAGACATTGCTCTATTACTCTGTAGACCAAGCTATCACAACTATGCAGTCTTGCAAACTTCCGGATAATCTGATGAATGCCGCCATCGTCACATTTACCGACGGCCTCGACATGGGTTCGCTTATGGTCGACGGAGTAAGCTACGAAGAAGACGAAGAATACAGCGCCGCCCTCAACGCCAGAATTAAAAATGAAAACATAGCCGGAATGCCCATCACGGCTTACACCATAGGCGTGAAAGGCAAGGACGTGACCGACGTAAACAAATTCCGGTCGAACCTGCAAATGCTCGCATCATCACCTGAAAATGCTTTCGAGGTTTCAGATATTTCAGAAGTCAAAGCGAAATTTCAGGAGATTGCCGAACAACTTGTGCAGACAAACTACGTGCAGACTCTGGCTATCAAGATACAAGGCGTGTCGAACGGCGCACTCGTACGTTTCACCCTCGACAATGTGGCCTCTGCCGAACGCTCCGAATGTTATATCGAAGGAAACTTCAACCTGCGCGACCGCAGCCTCGAAAACATCACATACCACGGGCTGACCTCGACCACAGGTACCACGGTAAACGGCGTTGTCGACGAACGACGCGAAATAACCTTCACCTTTGAAGGAATACAGACCGACAACAACAAACTCATCGTAAAGGACTTCATCGACGAATGGATATACATCTCATCAAGCAACCAATGGCAGATAAACTCCGAATTTATAAAAGACCAAGACTCTAAGGTAGAAACCGAAGAACGCTCTGCCGCCATAATGCTTGTGCTCGACTGCTCCTCTTCTTTGGGCAACGACTTCTCCATAGTCCAGTCCAATGCCAAATCATTCGTAGAAACACTCTGCCCCTCTGTGGAAAACCCCGACAACCCAGACAACCCAGCAACGCAGGATCCTGAAACACTATATTCTACCAAGCCTATCGACCTATCCCTCGCCGTAAATATCAACGGCAAGCGGTATTACTTGACCTCCGAGCAATATGCCAATGCCAATCTCTCAGGAGCCGTAAAAGAAGGTTTAACCGTAGTGCAAGGTGACGAACAATTCATCATAGCCCTCGGAAATATGCCAACCTCCAAGACATATTGGACTTATGCCAACACATATTATGGCTCGTACCTGCCCACAGAAGCCCAAGCCAGAATAATCAGCGCCCGCTATAGTTATATATCAAACTCAATGAATAGATTCGGAGCATATTTCAACGACGGATGGATATCCTTAAAGAATACAGCTTACTATAGCGGCGGAGGCAGCCTATGTACCAGTACCTACTGTGATTATAATATACGCCCAGTTCTTCCCGTCAGCACTCCTTCTCCCATACAATGGAATCCGGAAGAAGACCTTAAGCTCGTTGTTGAAAAAGACGGACAGCGCAGCTACCTGTCTACCGCACAATACGAGGCTATGGGAAAGAACCTCAACGAATACACGGTACTTGGTGTAGCAGTAATCAGTGGGAGTGAAAAATTCATAATAGCTCTTGATAACGAACCAACAGACGAAATGACATGGAATACAGCAAACACCTTATACGGCACACAACTTCCAACATATTCCCAAGGCAATGTAATAAGTATGCGCTACAATCATATCAACTCTGCAATCACTGCATTTGGGGGCCGCGCCCTCAGTATTGGCTGGACACAATCTTCAAATACCGTTTTCTATAACGGGAACGGTTCAATTAATACATCATCTTATAATCAAAAAGTACGCTGTGTATATCCTTTCGAAGATGCACAATAACATCTGATACTATAAAAAAACACCCTGCGAAGAGGGCGCCGCAAAGGCGTCCTCTTCTTCTATGCACATACAGTGAATTGCCGCAAGGCGAGAGAATGAGCCGAGAAAGAGGGCGGCGGGGGTTGTGCGAATGGCGAAAGTTCGCTAATTTTGTGATATGAATCCGACAGTCAACTCTATCTGGCAATGGATGAGGCGATTTATATCGCCATGGACCATACTGTGCCTCGGCGTGGTAGCATTTATTGTGTTTACGGGCGACAACTCCGTATTCCAAAGCATCGAACACGAACGCACTATCGACAGCCTTACGCGCGAGCTCGAGGCCAATCGCGACACTATGCTATACTACCGCGACCTCAACCGACGCCTCGCCTCCGACCCAGCACTTATGGAGCAGGTGGTACGCGAGCAGTACGGCATGAAGCGCGCCAGCGAGGACGTCTACGTATTTACCGAAGAATGAACACAAACACCAACTCTGTCAAGCGTCCGGCACTTGCCGCCGTGGGCGCACCCCTTGCCCTGCTGCTGATATTCGCAGCCACACTCGTGCCCTTCTTTATGGCCGACAGCGCATGGGCACGCGACGCTTACCCTTATGTATTCTCAGCCGGCGCCGCAGGCCTGCTCGCCGTGCGCCTTTTCACGCCCTACCAGGGCCGCGACTTCCGCCTCAAGCGCCTCCATCGAATAGAAAGCTGGATAGCCATAATCTTCTGCGTAGGAGCATTCTTCCTGTTCTACAACAATGGATTGCAGCTGCGCGACTGGCTCGCGTTCACTCTTGCCGGAGCCGCGCTCCAGATTTTCACCTCCCTTGCCATACCCATGCGCGAGGCTCGCCTTGCCAAAGAACGGAATAAATAAGCCACTATGGCAAAGAAGATTGCAGAAACACCGCTGATGAAGCAGTACGCCGAGATGAAGGCAAAACATCCCGACGCCATACTGCTGTTCCGTGTCGGCGACTTTTACGAAACCTTCTCCGACGATGCCATCGAGGCCTCCGAAATACTGGGCATAACCCTCACCCGCCGTGCCAACGGCTCGGCCCAGTACGTCGAGCTTGCCGGCTTCCCCCATCACGCCCTCGACAGCTACCTGCCCAAGCTCGTCCGCGCCGGAAAGCGCGTGGCCATATGCGAGCAGCTCGAAGACCCCAAGCTCACCAAAAAGCTCGTGAAACGCGGCATAACAGAGCTTGTGACGCCCGGCGTGGCAATGAACGACAACGTGCTGTCGCGGCGCGAGAACAACTTTCTTGCCGCCGTGCATTTCGGCAAGACCTCGTGCGGAGTGGCTTTTCTCGATATCAGCACCGGCGAGTTTCTCGCCGCGGAAGGCTCTGCCGACTATATCGACAAGGCTCTCGCCTCGATGGCGCCCAAAGAACTGCTCGTGCAGCGCGGCCTCAAGGCCCGGGCGGCCGAGTTTTCTCAGCCCTACCTCACGTTCGAGCTTGAAGACTGGCTCTTCACCATCGACGCCGCAGGCGAGCGCCTGCGCAAACAATTCGGCACCTCGTCGCTCAAAGGCTTCGGCATCGACGCCATGCCGGCAGCCATAGTGGCGGCAGGAGCCATACTCCACTACCTCGACCTCACCCAGCATACCCGAACATCGCATATCACCTCCATATCGCGCATCGAAGAGGGCAAATACGTGAGGCTCGACCGCTTCACGATACGCAATCTCGAGCTTTTCGACCCGCTCGACCCCGACGGCAAGAGCCTCCTCGGAGTAATCGACCGCACCGTCACCCCCATGGGTGCGCGAATGCTGCGCCGATGGCTCCAGATGCCGCTGAAGGACGCCAAGGCCGTGAACGAGCGCCTCGACGTGGTAGAGCATTTCTTCAAAAAGCCCGACACGCGCGAAGACGTGGCCGAGCAGCTCAAATCGATAGGCGACCTCGAACGCCTCGTGTCGAAAGTGGCCACCGAGCGCATACTGCCGCGCGAGCTTATCCAAGTACGCAACGCCCTCCGCGCCATAGTTCCGCTGCGCCATCTGTGCATGAGCGCAGGGCTTCCCCAGCTTACCGCCATAGGCGAGCAGCTCGCCCCCTGCGCCGCAATACGCGACAGAATAACGCGCGAACTGCGCGACGATGCCGCCGGGGCGCCATCGCGCGGCGAGATAATCAACGCCGGGGTCGACGAAGAACTCGACCGCCTGCGCAGCGTGGCATACGAGGGCAAGGACTACCTCGCCAAGCTACAGGCACGCGAGATAGAGGAAACGTCCATATCGTCCCTAAAAATAGGCTACAACAATGTTTTCGGGTACTATATCGAGGTAACGAACACCCACAAGGACAAGGTGCCGTCGACGTGGATACGCAAACAGACCCTCGTGAACGCCGAACGATACATAACCCCCGAGCTGAAAGACTACGAGGAGCAGATTCTCGGCGCGCAGGAAAAGATAGAGGCAATCCAAGCCCGGCTGTACTCCGAACTTGTAGGAGCGGTGGCACAGTACATACCGGCGCTGCAGCTCAATGCCTCGCTCATGGCCCGGCTCGACGTGCTCTGCTCCTTCACCCGCGTATCGCTCGAAAACCGCTACAACCGCCCCGTTGTCGACGACTCCCTCGACCTCGTGCTCACCGAGGCGCGACACCCCGTAATAGAGCGGCAGCTGCCGCCGGGCGAGCCGTACATATCCAACTCGGTGGAACTATCGAACGACGGCACGCAGATTATGATGCTCACCGGGCCTAACATGTCGGGTAAATCGGCGCTGCTGCGCCAGACGGCGCTCAACGTCATACTCGCCCAGATTGGCTGCTTCGTGGCCGCCCAAAGCGCGCGCATAGGCGTTGTCGACAAAATCTTCACCCGCGTGGGCGCGAGCGACAACATATCGCTTGGCGAATCCACCTTCATGGTCGAGATGAACGAAGCCGCCTCAATTCTCAACAACATCAGTCCGCGCTCGCTGATACTCTTCGACGAGCTTGGCCGAGGCACTTCTACCTACGACGGCATATCGATAGCGTGGGCCATCGTCGAGCATATACACGAACACGGCACCGCGCACCCCAAGACACTCTTTGCAACCCACTACCACGAACTGAACGACATGGAGCGCTCCTACAGCCGCATCGTCAACTACAACGTGTCGGTAAAGGAAATCGACGGCAAGGTAGTGTTCCTGCGCAAGCTCGCCCGAGGCGGAAGCGAGCACAGCTTCGGCATACATGTGGCCAAACTCGCCGGCATGCCCGCGTCGATAGTGCGCCGCGCCGACGAAGTACTGGCACAGCTCGAAAACGGCAATTCCGCCGACAGCGCCGAACCCGCAGCCACGGCCAAACCCAAAAGCCGAGGAAAGGCGAGAATAAGCCCGGCGGGACAGACAAGCACCGCAGGCATGCAGCTGTCGTTCTTCCAGCTCGACGACCCCGTGCTCAGTCAGGTGCGCGACGAACTCCTCGGCGTGGACATCAACAACCTCACGCCCTTGGAAGCCCTCACGAAACTGCACGACATACGCAACATTCTTACCGGAAAACATTCATGACAAAAAACTCATCAGCTTTGCCGCCCTTTCCGAGCCCGCCGACGAAAGGGCGGCCGAGCTATTATACACAGCAGCATTCCCGCCGGAGGAAAGACGCCCGTGGGACGGAATACTGCACCCGCAATCGCCATACGGCCCGCAACTGAGCATAATCCGCATCTCCGACCACGACAGCGCCACGCGCTTCGCAGGCATCATCACCATATGGGAATTTGAAACCCTGAGATACATCGAGCACTTCGCCATCGACGACAGCCTGCGCGGAAGCGGCATCGGCGCCGACGTTCTCCGCGCCGTGCTCGCGGCTTCGCCAAAGCCCGTGGTGCTCGAGGTAGAGCCGCCGGCCGACGACAATCCGATGGCGGCGCGCCGCATCTCTTTCTACAAGCGCTGCGGCCTGCAAATACTCCCCCACCCGTATATTCAGCCGCCATATTCGCCCGGACTTCCCGCCGTTCCGCTGCTTCTTATGGCATCAGATGTAAAAATCGACCCGGCAATGGCAGAAAAATTACTCCACCGCCAAGTTTATAATCACGTTCAAGAAGCCGATTGAGGCCCGTTTTTATTCCTAAAAAGAAAGAAAAACTATCCCAAAAGAAGAAAAATCATTTTTTACCACATTTTTTTGCCGAAATATTTGCACAGTCCAAAAAACACGCGTACCTTTGCAACGCAAAAGCAAAAAAGCTGATGCCTCTCCTGCCAAGAGCAGCGATGCAATGGTGTGGTAGTTCAGCTGGTTAGAATACCTGCCTGTCACGCAGGGGGTCGCGGGTTCGAGTCCCGTCCATACCGCAAGAGGAGAGAGGAGAATGAGAAATGCATATAATCTTTTTTAATGAGATTATTTCGTTTCTCATTCTTTTTTTAAGAGCTTTTTTCGCCCCGGTAGTTCAACGGATAGAATAGAGGTTTCCTAAACCTTTGATAGCAGTTCGATTCTGCTCCGGGGTACTACAAAACAGCAGGAGCCGTTTCTACGCGAAACGGCTCCTGCTGTTTTGTTTCGGGCTTGATTACATCATGCCGCCCATTCCACCCATTCCGGGGTTAGGCATGGCTGCGGGAGCTTCTTCTTTCTTCTCCGCAATCACACATTCGGTGGTAAGGAACATACCGGCTATTGAAGCGGCATTTTCGAGGGCCACACGTGTAACCTTGGCCGGATCGATAACACCGGTAGCCATAAGGTTCTCATAGCGGTCGGCACGGGCATTGTAGCCGTAGTCGCCGGAGCCTTCGCGCACCTTCTGCACCACCACGGCGCCTTCCACGCCCGCATTGGCTGCAATCTGGCGGAGGGGCTCCTCGATAGCGCGCTCAACGATTGCGATACCGGTCTGCTCGTCGTCGTTCTCTCCCTTGAGGTCTTTGAGACATTCGAGGCAGCGAATGTATGCCACGCCGCCACCGGGAACGATGCCTTCGGCGATAGCCGCGCGTGTGGCGCTGAGAGCGTCGTCCACGCGGTCTTTCTTTTCCTTCATCTCTACCTCCGAGGGAGCGCCCACGTGGAGCACTGCCACGCCGCCTGCGAGCTTGGCAAGACGCTCCTGAAGCTTCTCGCGGTCGTAGTCGCTGGTGGTCTGGGCTATCTGGGCCTTGATCTGGGCAACGCGGGCAGCGATGCGTTCCTTGTCGCCGTCGCGGTTCACGATGGTGGTGTTCTCCTTGTTCACAGTCACGCTGTTTGCATGGCCGAGATCCTGAAGAGTGGCCTGGTCAAGCTTCATGCCCTTTTCTTCGGAAATCACAGTGCCGCCTGTGAGGATAGCAATATCCTCGAGCATTTCCTTGCGGCGGTCGCCGAAGCCGGGAGCCTTTACAGCGCAAATCTTGAGCGAGCCGCGCAGGCGGTTCACAACGAGTGCTGCGAGCGCGTCCTGGTCGACGTCTTCAGCCACGATAAGCAGCGGGCGTCCGCTCTGTGCTGTCGATTCGAGAATAGGAAGAATGTCCTTGAGGTTCGATATTTTCTTGTCGTGGATAAGGATCAGCGGGCTGTCCATCACGCACTCCATCTTCTCTGTGTCGGTAACGAAGTAGGGCGAGATGTAGCCACGGTCGAACTGCATGCCTTCAACCACCTCGATAGTGGTTTCGGTGCCCTTGGCCTCGTCCACTGTGATTACTCCTTCCTTCTTCACCTTCTCCATAGCCTCGGCAATGAGTCGGCCTATGGTTTCGTCGTTATTGGCCGACACGCGAGCCACGTCTTCGATTTTCTTGAAGTCGTCGCCCACTTCCTGAGCCATCGAGCGTATGCCTGCCACAACGGCAGCCACAGCCTTGTCGATACCGCGCTTGAGGTCCATAGGGTTGGCACCGGCAGTAACGTTCTTAAGGCCTACGGCTATGATAGCCTGAGCGAGCACGGTGGCGGTGGTTGTTCCGTCGCCGGCATCGTCGCCGGTCTTGGAGGCAACTTCCTTCACAAGCTGTGCGCCCATGTTGCGGAAAGGCTCTTCAAGCTCTATCTCGCGGGCAACGCTCACACCGTCCTTGGTGATATGGGGAGCGCCGAACTGCTTGCTTATGATAACGTTGCGGCCTTTCGGGCCGAGGGTGACCTTAACGGCGTCGGCAAGAGCGTCGACACCCTTTTTGAGCTCTTCGCGAGCCTCGATATTGAATTTAATGTCTTTTGCCATTTTGTGTTGTATGTTTCAGGAGAGATGTGTTTATACAGTATGTTAGCAGATTACGGCGAGAACCTCGTTCTGGCGCATGATGAGCACCTTTTCGCCATCGAACTCGATTTCAGTACCGGCATACTTGCCATAGAGCACGCTGTCGCCTTCCTTAAGAACCATTTCTTCGTCCTTTGTGCCTGTGCCAACGGCGAGAACTGTGCCTTTGAGGGGCTTTTCTTTAGCGGAATCAGGAATTATGATACCGGCCACGGTTACTTCTTCAGCAGCTGCGGGCTGTATGATAACGCGGTCTGCGAGTGGTTTGAGTTTCATGATTGTATATAGTTTTATGTTTCAGTTCTGCAATTACAGGGGCAAATATCAGGCCAAGACTTTTTTGGCAGCCGACGACTGCCAAATTGTCAACCACCGCTTGGCATAACATCTGCCTCGCGCCAAATGTTCAGACTTTGAAAATGCTGAAATTCACCGAACCGTAGGCTCGGTGCTCCATAAATCCCGGCAGAGCCGAGAAATCGTGGCTCTTGTTGTGCTCCACGATTACCAGCGTGCCCTCGCGCACAAGGCGCGACGAGAGTATGGCGCCGGGAATCTCTGCAAAGCCGTCCATATCATATGGCGGGTCGGCAAACACGATGTCGAAAGCCTTCGGCGCCGCCGATATATAGCGCAGGGCGTCGCCGCGCACCAGCGACAGGTTGTCAGCGCCAAGCTCTTTGGCAACCTTCTGAATGAAGCGCTGCTGTGTCGACGCCTTCTCTACAGCCGTGGCCGTGCGGCAGCCCCGGCTGAGGAACTCGAATGTGACGGCTCCAGTGCCGGCAAACAGGTCGAGAGTATCCGTCCCCTCAATGTCTGCGATGTTCTCTATGACATTGAATATGTTTTCACGGGCAAAATCCGTCGTGGGTCTTGCCGATATGTTCGAGGGGACATCGAAGCGGCGACGTCCGTATTTTCCTCTTATTATTCGCATAGTGGTATAAGAATCAATGGGAAGGGAGCATTGAGCGCGTCGCGACCGCTCCTGAAAGCCGCCGACGGGAATATGACCGGCATCACATATCCGGCATAACGCCGCAGCAGAGGCATCAGCTCGTGCCTGGCGGCATTGTCGCCGCACAGCAGTATCTCGTCGGAGGCCGGATCCAGCCCTGCCTCACGGGCACAGGCGAGTATCCAGTAAGCACTGTCGGCAGCAGCCGTCACAGGCTTTGTCACGGCGAGGCGAAGTGCCCCGTCATGGCCGAAAGCCACTATGTCGACCACCGGCGGCTCCGCAGTGATATGCGCGTAAATTTTTCCTGTGTTGCCAAGCTGTGTCTTACGGCTGAAATAACGCACAAGCGGACTTACACTGCAGTGCAGCGCCGGATTGCGGAATGTGCGCGCAAGAAAACGGGCCACATCGTCGCGCAGGCTCCACAGCACCACCGCGCCTGTGCCGTCAACGACATCTGTATGCGCCGATTCGCCCTCGCCCACGATCGCAGAATAGGCTGCGGCAGCCTCAAGAGCCTCAGCGGTAAGCGATGCCGGAGCCACAATGTACTCGGAGGTAGACACAAGCACATCGACCTTCTCGAAATCGGACAGCAGGAACGGCGCCGCATACACAGCCTCCTCCAATGCCGCCGGCATATCCCCGGCCGACGGGTCAAATGGAACCCCGCATACAATTACCGACGAATCGTCCACCGTCGAAACAGCCACTACGCGCAGACCGCCCTCTTCAAGGAGAAGAAGAAGGCGCCAAACGCGCGGATTTTCTATTTCCGGTAGTTTTAGAGCGTGTTTCATCGACCACAAAATTAGTTAAAAAATCCCGAAAATCCGCACCGCTCCCCCAAAACAGCAGCTTCCTGATTTGTTATATCCCTAAGAAACTGTTTAAATACATATGACATAAGAGAGATATTAATTTTAGACAGCTCCTAAAAGAATATTGTTATGAAACTGAAAATATTAGCAGCGGCAATAGCCGCGATAGGTCTTGGCGCCTGCGCCGACCTCGGCTTCGGAGTAGACGTCGATTCGGGATATTCCGACCCTTATTTTTATGGCAACTGGCCTTACTACGACGGGCCGTGGTACGGGCCGCGATGGAGCTATGACTTCCCTATATATTCACCGCCGACACGACCGCCGTTTATCGGAGGTCCCGGGCCGGCCTACCCGCCGTCAAGGCCTCAGCACCCCGTAAGACCGCCTATGAACGTAGGCGGCAGCTCGGGCGGCGTGACAGGAGTTCCGACAACAGTCGGCGGACGTCCCAGGCCGGGTAACGGAGGACTGCCCTCCGCCCCGGCACAGACTAGGCCGTCCGAGCGGCCAGCAAACGGCGCCTCGAACAACAATTCCCGGCGCTGACGCTCTCCGAATCACGCCGGTATAAGGCCGAGCAGCTTCTCCACGGAGGCAAAGGTGCGTTCGGGCGCGGCAGTCCAGAAATCGGAGTACGCAGCCGCGTTTCCTTCAGCTCCGGGAGTATCGCTTACCACCCGCAGGCACACGAATGGCACGCACTTGAGCGCGCACACCTGCGCTATCGCAGCCGACTCCATATCCACCGCCACGGCATCGGGATAAAGCTCGAGAATACGGCGCAGGTCGGCAGGGTCGTCCACAAATATGTCGCCCGAGGCAAGCAGACCCTCGCGGGCGCCAAGGGCAGCACGCGCATCAGCCGACAGCGGGCACTGGAATCGCTCGGGATAGCCTGCTGCCTGCCCGCGCACCGTGCCGGGGCCGCACCACACGTCGTGGTATGCTACTTCAGAGGCCAGCACAAGGTCGAGCACCTGAGCCGGCGGCGTGCCTGCGCCCGTGCCTCCGGCAACGCCGGTATTCACCACCATATCGGGGTGAAAAGTATCGATAAGCGTCAAAGTGCCCACCGCAGCGTTCACCTTGCCGATGCCGCACTTGCAGGCCACCACTTTGTGCCCGGCCATAAGACCGGTATGAAACTCAAAACCGTTGGCCGTAACAGTCGAAACATCGGCCACGTGCGGAAGCAGGAGATTCATCTCCTTATCCATTGCCACAATTATTCCTATCTTCATAATTAAATTATATATAACTCCTAATTCCTCATTCCCAATTCCTAATTGAAAAAAGCCACCGCCAAGGACTCTCGCCCCGCGGTGGCTTATGGTATTGTAAAAGCCTGTCGTAAAGCTTTACTTGGCAAATTTCTTCACAATCACCGTGGCATTGTGGCCGCCGAAACCGAAAGAGTTCGACAGAGCCGCGCGCACCGTGCGCTTCTGCGCGCGGTCGAATGTGAAATTGAGCGAGTAATCGATTTCCTCATCGATATCCTCGGGATCGTGGTTGATAGTGGGAGGCACTATGTCTTCTTCCACAGCCTTGACGCTGAACACAGCCTCGAGAGCGCCGGTAGCGCCGAGCAGGTGGCCTGTCATCGACTTGGTAGACGATATGTTGAGATCCTTGGCTGAATTGCCGAACACCTCCACGATAGCCTTCACCTCGGAGATGTCACCCACGGGTGTCGATGTGCCGTGAACGTTGATGTAGTCGATATCCTCGGGAGCCATGCCTGCGTCCTCGAGGGCGTTGCGCATAGCGAGTATGGCGCCAAGACCTTCGGGGTGCGTCGCGGTGAGGTGGTGAGCGTCGGCCGACAGACCGCCGCCGGCAACCTCGGCATAGATTTTTGCGCCGCGTGCAAGGGCGTGCTCCAGTTCTTCAAGCACAAGCACTGCCGAACCTTCACCCATCACGAAGCCGTCGCGGCTCTTGCTGAAGGGACGCGATGCGGTCTGCGGGCTGTCGTTGCGTGTCGACAGGGCGTGCATGGAGTTAAAGCCTCCCACGCCTGCAGGGAATATGGCTGCTTCGGCACCACCGGTAACGATGGCGTCGGCCTTGCCGAGGCGGATAAGGTTGAAGGCATCGATTATGGCATTGTTGCTTGATGCGCAAGCCGATACCACGCCGTAGTTGGGGCCGTGGTAGCCGTACTCCATCGAGATGTGGCCCGACGCGATGTCGGCAATCATCTTGGGAATGAAGAAGGGGTTGTATTTGGGACCTTTGTCGGCGTTGAGGGCATAGTATCCGGCTTCTTCTTCAAAAGTATGAAGACCGCCGATACCGGCTGCCACAATCACACCGATGCGGTTTTTGTCAATATCGGCACCCTCGGCGTCGAGTCCGGCGTCGGCAACTGCCTGACGGGCTGCCACAAGGGCATACTGGGCATAGAGGTCGAGCTGGCGAGCCTTGCGACGGTCGAAATGGTCCTCGGCCTTGAAGCCCTTTACCTCGCAGGCGAACTGCGTCTTGAAAAGGCTGGCGTCGAAGTGGGTGATGGGGCCGGCGCCGCTGACGCCTGCTTTGGCGTTTTCCCAAGTGGTGGCAACGTCGTTGCCGAGGGGAGTGATGGCGCCCAGGCCGGTGATTACGACTCTTTTAAGTTCCATTAATATAACTTATGGTAGGGTTGTGGGGACGGAGAGATGAGGGAAAGTAAAAAAACCGCCGGTCTGTTTCAGAGGGAAAGTTCGCGGCGGCCTGTATGGATGTTGTGCTGAAGCGTACGCTTATGCGTTGGCTTCTACGAAGGCAACTGCGTCGCCAACGGTTTTGATTTTTTCAGCTTCTTCGTCGGGAATGTTGATGCCGAATTCTTTTTCGAAGTCCATGATGAGCTCTACAGTGTCGAGGGAGTCAGCGCCGAGGTCGGTTACGAATGCTGCTTCTTCGGTTACTTTTTCGGGTTCAACACCAAGTTTGTCTACTACGATGTTCTTTACGCGTTCTGCAATTTCTGACATGATAGTGTATTTTTAATGAGTTAATTCACATTTTGCGGTGCAAAGTAAGTAATTTTTCTCCAATTGTGGAAATTTCAGCACTTTTACTCCTTGACGCCGCACTTCCGCACAAAGACAAAACCGCGCTACAGCATATTCTGAGGCGGTTTTACCCAATAGTGAAAAATTGTTAACAAGGCAAGCCCCCAGATGCCTTATTTTAGAGTTTCTTTTGTTTTCGACAAATAGCGCCGACTTTGCCCGAACATCGGGCGCACCGGCTCCGGCGCGCCATGCGAACCTGAGCTTTAACAGATATTATTAAACGCGCCCTAATTATTATTTGGAAAAGCGGCTGATTTTCCATATCTTTGCGCGAATTTTGACGTAAACATACATTTTATAATTTTATGAATCCCATCAAGAAAACCATCGAGCTGCCCGACGGCCGTACGATTACCATCGAAACCGGCAAGCTGGCAAAACAGGCCGATGGAGCGGTTGAAGTGCGCATGGGCAACACTATGCTTCTCGCCACGGTCGTTACGGCCAAGGAAGCCGGCGAAGGAGTCGATTTCATGCCACTGCAAGTTGAATACAAGGAGAAGTTCTCGGCTGCCGGCCGCTTCCCCGGAGGCTTCCTCAAGCGCGAAGGCCGCGCAAGCGACTACGAAATCCTCACCTCGCGCCTTGTAGACCGCGTGCTTCGCCCCCTCTTCCCCGACAACTACCATGCCGACACCTTTGTCAACATAACTCTCTACTCCGCCGACGGCGTTGACGCCCCCGACTGCCTCGCAGGCCTCGCAGCCTCCGCAGCCATCGCCGTAAGCGACATACCTTTCAACGGACCCATCTCCGAAGTACGCGTGGCCCGCGTAAACGGTGAATTCATAATCGACCCCACCTTTGAACAGCTCGAAAAAGCCGACATGGAACTCATGGTCGGCGCCACCTACGACAACATAATGATGGTCGAAGGCGAGATGGACGAAGTAAGCGAAGCCGAACTCCTCGCCGCGCTGCGTGCAGCCCACGAGGCAATCAAGATACAGTGCACCGCCCAGATGGAGCTTGCCGAGGCTGTAGGCTCGACCACCAAGCGCGAATACTGCCACGAAGTAAACGACGAAGAGCTGCGTGCCGACGTGAAAGCCCGCTGCTATGACCGCGCATACGCCATCGCCAAGGCAGGCTGCGCCGACAAGCACTGGCGTCAGGACAGCTTCGACGCTATCTGCAAAGAATATATCGAATCCCTTCCCGAAGAAGAACGCGAGGCCAAGGCCGCTTTGGTAAAGCGCTACTACCACGACGTGGAAAAAGAGGCCGTTCGCCGCTGCATTCTCGACGAGGGCATACGCCTCGACGGACGCAAGACCACCGAGATACGACCCATCTGGATCGAAACAGACTATATCCCCGGCCCCCACGGATCGGCCGTGTTCACCCGAGGTGAAACACAGGCTCTCGCAACAGTGACCCTCGGCACAAAACTCGACGAAAAGATTCTCGACGACGTGCTCAACCAGGGTCGCGAGCGCTTCCTCCTCCACTACAACTTCCCCCCCTTCTCCACCGGCGAGGCCAAGCCCCAGCGCGGCGTAGGCCGCCGCGAGGTAGGCCACGGCAACCTTGCCCACCGCGCCCTTAAGCGCATGTTCCCGGCCGACTTCCCCTATGTGTGCCGCATCGTAAGCGACATTCTCGAAAGTAACGGCTCATCGTCGATGGCAACCGTGTGCGCAGGCACACTCGCGCTCCTCGACGCCGGCGTGAAGATGCGCAAGCCCGTCAGCGGCATCGCCATGGGTCTTATCACCGACAACGAAAGCGGCAAGTACGCAGTGCTCAGCGACATCCTCGGCGACGAAGACCACCTCGGCGACATGGACTTCAAGGTGACAGGAACAGCCGACGGCATCACCGCCACCCAGATGGACATCAAGTGCGACGGCCTCAGCTACGAAATCCTCGAGAAAGCACTGCTCCAGGCACGCGACGGACGCCTCCACATACTCAACCTCATCAACAACGCCATACCCGAACCCCGCCAGGACTACAAGGCCCACGTGCCCCGCATCGTCACCATGCTCATACCCAAAGAGCTTATCGGCGCAGTTATCGGCCCGGGCGGAAAAATCATACAGGGCATTCAGGAAGAGAGCGGAGCAACCGTGTCGATCGACGAAATCGAAGAAGGCGGCCACATCGAAGTGGCAGCGCCCAACCGCGACGCTATCGACAAGGCTCTCGCCATGATCAACGCCATTGTGGAACTTCCCGAAGAAGGCAAGGTATACGACGGCACCGTGCGCTCCATAATGGACTTCGGCGCATTCGTAGAGTTCATGCCTCACCGCGACGGCCTGCTCCACATCAGCGAGATAGCATGGGAACGCCTCGACGACATGGAAGCCTCCGGCCTCAAAGAAGGCGACAAGGTGCAGGTCAAACTCATCGAAATCGACAAAAAGACCGGCAAATACCGCCTGTCGATGCGCGCCCTACTTCCCAAGCCCGAAGGCTACGTTGAGCCCCAGCGCGCACCCCGTGGCGAACGCGGCCCGCGGCGTGAAGGCGCTGCACCCCGTGGCGACCGTGGTCCCCGTCGCGAAGGCGGACGCGGCCCCCGTCAGCCCAAGAAAGACTGATAAACGACCCATATCATAAAAAAAGCGCCTCACGCTGAAGTGACCCCAAAAAGTTGGACGGGTTATTTACTATCCGATTTGAGAAAGAGTTCGGTATTTTACCGGACTCTTTCCATTTAACCGGGATTTAATTCGTTTATTGTTATAGTATTCAATATATT
>CAJTSR010000019.1 GCA_910579035.1 uncultured Muribaculaceae bacterium
AATCGTCAATACGTTCATATTGTCTAATGTTTTTATAATGAACGTTTTGGCGATTCATTTGTATTTGACAATTCGTTATATTAACTTAAGTTTCAACTACTTCTGTAATTTTTACCGAATCATTGTTATAGTCAAGCACATATAATGCTATTCTTCTGTATATCAGATATGAAATTTTAGATAGAAGCTATATTTATTTATATCCTGCTTTGATAGACGTGTTTTGGGCTTGACTTTGGACTAATTTTGCAGTGTAAATAATTTTGGTCTAAGATTCAAGGTTAACAAAACAAAGAACGAGCAAGATTCAATAAGGATTTAAATGGTTTTAGGTATTTAGTGTTAGAACTAAAAAATAATGGCGAGCCGTGAGGTTCGCCATTATTTTATTGTGCTGTTTGGCCTGTGCTGTCAAGCTCCGTCCAAATCTTCGGCTTTCACTCTTGGGAAGGCGTCGATGAAGCTTTCCGGGGTCGCATTCGTTATCGATACTCCATAGCGTAGCGCGTATTCCTGAATATGGTGGTAGCTGCGGAAGGCCACAGCGAAGCTCTCTACGATGCTGTGGAGTGGATAGCCCTTGTATTCGTGGAGTATGCGCTCTTTTTCTTTGTTGTCTTCGGTGTAGAAGTGCGGCTGTATGGATACAACCTCGTTGTTGTCGGTCACCGACAAGGTTTTCATCCACGAATGGTCGGCTCCGGTTATGACAATGTTTTTGAATCCGGCGCTGATGGCGAGCATAATGGCCGGTATGAGCACGTTGCGAGGCCGAGGCATCGCCAGTCCGAGGCGGTATGCCATATGGGAGAACCATCGGAATCCTTCTGCGCCCACGGCGTTGAACCCTTCAACGCGTATATTGCTTCCGCTAAGCAGCCGGCGGGTGTTCGAGAGTTCCCGTGTCGGTACGTAGAGAGTCATTGTCCAGTCGATGTCCGATAGCGATTTCCATAGTTTTGCCACGTTGACGTCCTCTTTGGCTTTGAAAAAGTGAGGGTCGGCCAAAACGTAATATCGCGGTTTCAGCTCTCTGAACACCGGCGCGTTTGCCGCGAAATTTACAGCCATGGTCGGATAGCGACTGAGTAGTTCGGGGCTGTCGGCAATTGTGCGGTTGAGCGAAGGGCCGTTGCCCATTATCACTATCCTTTCGGTCTTGTCGACCCGGCTGATGCTTGGGCGGCGCGAATATAGCGCTATTTTTACCGCGCTTTTTATGGTCTGAAATGCTTTGTCTAAAAATGCGGACATACGGTTAGAGGCTGTTTTCGTCGTATACGTGCGTGCGCAGATATTCCGTTGTCGGGGTAGGGCGGTAGTCGATTGTCCGGCATAGCCGCGAGCAGTCGAAAGTTCGCGAGGTGGTGTACGTGCTGTACCGTTTTTTCCCGTATATCAGTCGTCCGAGCCACAGTTGTCCTTTTGTGCTCAGCGTGGATATGCGCTTGTTGTTCATCCTGAAAGCTATGGCTTCTGCAAGGTCGTGCAGCGTCGGGTTCTCGCCGTCGCAGATGTTGTATACGCCCTCGGCAGTGGGCATTTCCGCAAGGGCGGCTATGGCGGCTGCCACATCGGAGGCGTGCACGGTACTTACGCGGGCTTCGTTGCCTTTGAAGTGGAAGAAAGTGCCTCGGAATATGCTTTCGGCAAGTTCGCGCGGGAATCCTGTCATTGCAGTGCCGATTACGTTCGGGCATCGAAGTATGACGGTGCGGCAATTCTCGCAGCCTGCGGCAAAAGCGTTCTCATGGCCTATCCATGCCGAGTCAGGGTTGGCAGGAGTATTCTCTGCGGCAAGGAGTAACTCTCCTGTGGTGTAGATGTCGGTTGAAGAAACCATTATGGCCACATCTGCCTCGCCCGCATTGTCCGTCAGAGTATGTGCGGAGGCGGCTTTTTTAATGTAGGGCCATAGAAATTCCCGACCCGGAGTGTGGACGTATATGTTCATTTCTGGCTAAAATGGTAATAGTATCGTAACAGCATGTTGAACCAGCTGGCCCGAAGGCCGTTGGTGCGCAATGCCTTCATCTTTTCAGGAACATTGACAGTAAGGCGGTTTTTCCAAGAGGCCGAGGCTCCGTCATTATCCATTGCCACAAGCACGCGGTCGAGCCGGCGCCATTGCGGTTGCGGGCTGCGCATGAACAGCCTTACAAAGTATTCAAAATCGGCGGATATGATATAGTCTTCGCGGTACGGCCCTATTTCGCGCATAAGGTCGGCGCGCACATATAATGTGGGGTGGGGCGGCGCGAAGCCGTGCTGCAGGGAATCCGGGCTGAATTTTTCCGAGGAATACCGTCGTGTGGAGTGTATGCGCCCTATGTCGGATTCAGGCGAGGCATATACTATGTCGGCGAATATGAAGCCGGTGTTTTTGTCGGAAAAGGCGTTGCAAATATCGGCCACGGCTTGGGAGTCGGCATAAAAATCTGTTCCGTGCAGGAGTCCTATCACGTCGCCTGTGCATGCTTCGATACCTTGGTTGATGGCGTTGTAGCAGCCGCGCGGTTTTCTGCGTATAACCCGGCTGCCGCGAGCCTCGGCCTCGGCGAGAATAGCTTCAGTTTCAGGTGTGTCGCTGCAGCCGTCCACTATTATATGCTCGAGTTCCACTCCAGGCGGCAGTTTTTGGGCGTAGATACTGCTTATTGTCCTTGCAAGAAGCGGCCCGTCGTTGCGTGTTATCGTTACAACACTTATCTTCATTTGGCGTCCCAGCCTCCGGGGTTATATCGGTTTAGAATGGCGAATGCGGTGCACAAGGCCACTGCCATCAGCAGGGCGTATGCCACATACCATATCTTGAACGAACGGCGGCGCAGGCTGCCGCTGTTCCACGCCCATGCCGCCGCAGGCACGAGGGCGGGCAGCCACGGAAGGCAGTAGCGCGATATCGTCCCGCCGGTCATAAATGCCGTGAGAACAGTGAGCAAAAGCCCGTAGCCGAACGACAGAGCCACTCCTCGTGGCGAACGGCGCCAGAGCGCGGCGGCATAGTAGAGCAGTATGCCGCCGAGGGCGTACCACGGGAACGATATGTGGGCGAACGCTGCCGATGGGCCGAATACTACGTCGCGACTGAATGCCCATGGGAGAGGGGTGAGAAACTGCAAGGCCAGCGAAACAGGAAGCTGGACGATGTGTCGCCACAGCGGTAGCTCGTTATAGTTGCCAAGCACGGAGTTGTACGACTCCAGTCTTGGTTGTTCCGTGCCCATTTCCACCATCGGTGTGTGCGTGTCGGAAAACACTTCCGAGCGAAGCCCTATGTGCCGTGTTATAAAATAGAGCGCTGCAAAAACGGCCACGCAGGCTCCGAGTGCCGCTATGCGCCGTCGGTCCATTCCCGGGGCAAAAATCAGCAGCCCTAAGCACAGCAGCGGCAGAAGGTTTGGGCGCACAAGCGCCGCGACAAGCCCTCCTGCAAACACCAGAGCGATGTCGGCCCATGAGAACCGAGAGCGAAGCCCGGCGCAAGCATACACAGCAGAAGCCATTATGGCGCATATCAGGGCGTCTTTAATCAATATCACGCCGGTCGACAGGAAGTAGCATACCATCGCTGTCATAAGCATGGCGGCGGTGGCGGTGCGTTGCGGCTCCACGCCGGGAGTGAGGCGCACGGCGGCAGCGCCTGTGAGTACTATGGCTACAAGAATCAGCAACACGTTGAAACAAAGTTCGGAAGCTATGTCGGCAGGCCCCGGCCATGCCAAAAGAGCCAGAAATGTGCCGTATCCGCGCCTGCTCATACCCACGCCCGAATCCTGCCCCGAAAGCACGGCCTGCATCTGCCGCCATGCCGAGGCGGCATCGTCGTTGATTAGTACCGGGTCGTAGACAGTGCCGCCGCTATAGCTTGTGAAGTACCATACATTGGCGGCCAGGCCGATAGCGAGGAGTGTCCATGCGCCTGTCAGTACGCAGTGTCCCCAAAACGACGGGGCCGACACACGGCGGTACAGCAGCGTGGCGAGGAAGCCGGCGCCGGCAAGTTTGAGCAGGGAGTGGACTACGGAAGCGCCGGGGAACACAAGCAACGCGGCGGCAGCGATGGCCAACGCCGCCGTGTAGCAGGCATATAAATTGGTACTGGTGCTTTTCACATCTGCAAAATTACAAAAAAGCGCCTATCTCTGCGGCTTATTAGAGCGAAAATTAATAATTTTGCGGTTTAAAACCGAAGATGAGCGTCGAAGGTCCCATATCGATAAATGTAGCGCAAGTCCTTGCCGACAGGCTCGGGCGCAAGGCGCGTTGGTTGCCGGGCTTTTTGGTGCGCGCTCTCGAACGCCTCATATGCCAGCAGGAGATGAACGAGCTGCTGGCCGGCGCCTATCCCCGGCGCGGGGCGGCCTTCTGCGAGTATGTGCTTGAGCATCTTGGCGTGGAGCTTGAGGTGCGAGGAGCCGAGAATCTGCCGTCGTCAGGCCGCTGCATAGTGGCAGGCAACCATCCTCTCGGCGGCCTTGACGGCGTGAGCATGCTCGCGTGGCTGTCGAGGCAATATTCCGCTTCGGCGCGTTTCGTGGTCAACGACCTCCTGATGGCCGTCGACCCTCTCTCGGAGAGTTTTATCCCTATCAATAAGCACGGCTCGCAGAGCCGCGCGGCTTCAGCCACTCTCGACGATGCTTTGGCTGGCGACGACCCCGTGGTGATTTATCCCGCAGGACTCGTGTCGCGGCTTGGCAAGGGCGGCGTGGTGGCCGACCTCGAATGGCGCAAAATGTTTGTCAACAAGGCTGTTGAGAGCCATCGCGACATAGTGCCTGTGTTCTTCGACGGTTTTAATTCGCCCTCATTCTACCGTCTGGCGCGGCTGCGCAAACGCCTCGGTATCAAGTTCAACATAGAGATGGTGCTGCTCCCGCGCGAGATTTTCCGCGCACGCGGCAAGCGCTTCGTTCTCACATGCGGCAAGCCCGTGCCGTGGCAGACGCTCGCAGGCGGCGCTTCCGCCACCGGCGAGGCTCGGCGCCTCCGCGAAATAGTCTATTCCCTGAATCCTCAAAACAAGCTATGAATCAACCTATCATAGATCCTGTCGATACAGCCCTGCTCGAAGCCGAACTTACAGCAGAGCGCTTCCTCAGGCCGACAAACAAAGGTGGAAACCACCTGTATGTAGTGAATGCCCATAACGCCCCCAACGTGATGCGCGAGGTGGGACGACTGCGCGAAATAGCCTTCAGAAGTGCCGGAGGTGGCTCCGGCAAGGAGTGCGACATCGACCGCTACGACACTATGGAGGTGCCGTGCAGCCAGTTGATAGTGTGGGACCCGGATAGCAAGCTGATACTCGGCGGCTACCGATTTATATGCGGCCGCGACATAAGGCTCGACAGCGAAGGGCGTCCGGAGATAGCCACCAGCCATATGTTTGAGTTCTCGGAGAGGTTTATACGCGATTTCCTGCCGTACACCCTCGAGCTTGGCCGTTCCTTTGTTCGGCCCGAATATCAGTCGTCAAGAGCCGGCACAAAGGCCATATACGCTCTCGACAACCTTTGGGACGGCCTCGGCTCGCTCACGGTTGTCAATCCCGAGATACGCTATCTCTTCGGAAAGGTGACCATGTACCCGAGCTACACGGCGGTGTGCCGCGACATGATACTCTACTTCCTCCACAAGTATTTCCCCGACCCCGACCGTCTGGTGTGGCCGATAACGCCGCTGCGCACGTCGACGCCCCAAGCCGAGCTCGACGCCCTGTTCTGCGGCGGCGACTTCAAGAGCGATTTCCGCATACTCAACACCGAGGTGCGCCGCCACGGCAACAGCATTCCTCCGCTCGTGCACGCCTATATGGGGCTGTCGCCGACAATGAGGATGTTCGGCACGGCAGTGAACGACGAGTTCGGCGATGTCGAAGAGAGCGGCATATTCTTTGCCATCTCTGAGATATTTGAGGAGAAGAAACAACGGCATATCGACAGCTACCACCCGCAGTAGCCCGCGCCGTCAATCTAAGAAACAATCAACCATACGATAATTCACAACATTTAGTTTAAAGCAATGGAACTATCCCCGCTTACGGCAATTTCACCTGTCGACGGACGCTACCGTTCTAAGTGCGCCGTTCTTGCCGGATATTTTTCGGAGTATGCCACTATCCGCTATCGCGTGAAAGTGGAAATAGAGTATTTCATCGCTCTCAGCTCTGTGGGCCTGGCGCAGCTGCCGGCTCTTTCTTCAGAGCAGGAAGAAGCGCTCAGAAACATCTACGCCCCGGAAGTGTTCACCCCGGCAGAAGCTCAGAAGGTGAAAGATATAGAGGCTGTGACAAACCACGATGTCAAAGCCGTGGAATACTATCTGAAAGAGCGGTTCGACGCGCTCGGCCTCGGCGACCGTAAGGAGTTCATACATTTCGGCCTTACATCGCAGGATATCAATAATACCGCGTTCCCGATGATGCTGGCCGACGCCATAAACGACGTGGTGGTTCCCGAATTCAAGCAGCTTGTAGGAAAACTGTCCGCTCTTTCTGCAGAATACGCGCAGATACCCATGCTCGCCAAGACCCACGGACAGCCCGCTTCTCCCACCACACTCGGTAAAGAAGTGATGGTGTTTGCCTACCGCCTCGAGCGCCAGCTCGAAAGCCTTGCCTCAACGGCAATGACCGGCAAGTTCGGCGGCGCGACAGGCAACTTCAACGCACACCGTGCCGCCTTCCCGCAGGTCGACTGGCGTGCTTTCGGTAAAGCGTTCCTTGCGGAGAAACTCGGCCTTCAGCGCGAGGAATACACCACCCAGATATCGAACTACGACCAGTTCGCAGCCGTGTTCGATGCTCTCAAGAGGCTTAACACCATTGTCGTGGACCTCGACCGCGACTTCTGGAGCTATATATCGATGAATTACTTCAAGCAGCGCATCAAGGCAGGCGAGGTAGGCTCCTCGGCGATGCCCCACAAGGTCAATCCCATCGACTTTGAAAATTCCGAGGGCAACCTCGGCGTGGCCAACGCCCTGCTCGAGCATCTTGCCGCCAAGCTGCCAGTGTCGCGCCTGCAACGCGACCTTACCGACTCCACCGTGCTCCGCAACATAGGCGTGCCTCTGGCCCATATGGTGATAGCCGTGGAATCAACGCTCAAAGGCCTTGGCAAACTTATACTCAACGAGGCGGCTATCAATGCCGATCTCGACGACTGCTGGAGCGTCGTTGCCGAAGGCATACAGACCATACTGCGCCGCGAAGGCTACCCCAAGCCCTATGAGGCTCTTAAAGCTCTCACACGCACCAACTCCGTTGTCGACGAAGCCGCAATCTCAGCCTTTATCGACACCCTCGAAGGCATCTCGGAGAGCGTCCGCGCCGAGCTCCACGCCCTCTCCCCTCGCACCTACGTCGGCTACACCG
Source organism: uncultured Muribaculaceae bacterium (assembly GCA_910579035.1). GTDB lineage: Bacteria > Bacteroidota > Bacteroidia > Bacteroidales > Muribaculaceae > CAG-873. Next base: position 7,382 of record CAJTSR010000019.1, read on the forward strand.
TAGAATAACGCCCGTCCTCACATACAAATAGCAGGCGCGCCTCCTGATACGGGGGCGCGCCTGCTATTTGTATGTTATGGTTCGGTTGCTTATTTGGCAGCGGCGGTGTAGCGGCTGTTGAGGACTTCGATGATATCGGCAGTCACGTTAAGCTCGGGGTTGAAGTAAACGCCCGATTCGCGGAGCAGGATGGCATCGTAGCCCTTGGTGGCGTTGTATGCGTTCACGGCGTTCATGATAGAGTCGTTAAGGCGCACCTGTGCCTGGGCTATGGTGTTCTGAATCTGGTTCTGCTGGTTTGTGAGGTGACGGGCAGCGTCGTTCTGCATCTTCTGCAGTTTCTCTACGTCGGCCTGGAATGAAGCCTCGGAGAGGTATACGTTGTTCTGGCGTTTCTGCTCTATATTGTTGCCGAATTTCTGTATTTCCTGCTGCTTGGACTGCTCCTGACGGTTGTAGTTGTTCATTAGTCGCTGTCCTTCCTCGGCTATTTCCTTGGCGAGGGTATATGCGCTCATTATGGAGTCGGCATCGATATACGCGATTTTAAGTGCGGGAGCGGCAGTGGCTTCGCTGTCGGTGGCCGGAGTGGCCGTGGCGGCCTCTTGCTTGGAGCACGATGCTGCGGCAGCAAGGACTGCGCAGGCCATGATTGTCTTTACTGTGAGCGACAGTTTTTTCATTATAACTTCGTTAATGTGATTTTGATGAATTTTTATCGGAATGATTGTCGGAGCCCGAAGCACACCCTATGCCCTTGGCACGCAGCTGAGGCGACGAGCCTACGTGGCCCGACGGGAAACTCGCACCTTTGATAAAGAGCACTTTGATACCCATGAGCACGACGCAGACGAGTAGCAGGATTATGGCTATAATAACTATTTTCATGGCCTTTCGGGTCAATTGACGCTGCAAAGATATATAAAAAGCTCAAAAGCCAATACAAAAAACGTGCTAAAGAAAATAAAAACCGCAAGATAGCCTCCGTGCAAGACCTTAATCAAGCATTGTGAACGGCTTCTTGTTATAGCTGATTACTTTTGCTATATTTGCAGAATGAAAGCTAATAATCTTTGGAAAGTTTATTTCGTTGTATTTCTGCTGTCTGTGGCTGTGATAGCCTTTTCGTCTGCCGTATTTATAAACACAGCCAAAGAAGACCATAACACCCTTGATAACCTCATAGCGTTCGTTGCCAGTATTTTTTCGATATTGATAGCATTATTAGCCTATCATATCAGTGTGAAAACTTATGTGTCGATTGACGCGGTTAACGCCATTAGCCGAATGGACGGCAATGTGATGGAGAATGAAAACTATCGTACAGGGATATTGTCCCTTATGCGTCAATTTGACGGTGAGGACAGGTCGGCGGCGTGTAATCAGCTTTTGAGCTATCTCAATGCGAATTTCAAAAAGGAGTCTTTGAATTCAGGTGCCAGACTTGCCGACAGCATTCAGGGAATGATTGACCTAATAGTTTTATTCTCTTTCGTAATCAAACGAGGCCGAGCAAAACATATTGATAGTCAGGTTGCTCGAATTGAGAAGCTCATCGCTACCATCGAGGTGCGTGTGGCCGAGTTTGAATCCCTTAGCGAAGGTTCCTGCATATTGCTGCGTGAGAGTGTGAAATTGCTCAAAGCTGTCTATAACCATCAGTGCTATTTAAGCGGGCATCATCCCGTCAATGCGCAAACTACGATTCTCGACGTTCGAGGCGCGATGCTCAAGAATGCCATATCGCGTACCATATATTTTAATTATATGGGCTTGTTCTTTTTGAGTAAAGCGATGGAGGTTATAACATCGTGTATTGCCGAACGGAGCGGGGAGAGGCTCGAAGCCTTGTCGATCGAAGCGGCTCCACTGCTTCGTTCGCTCCCAAACTCAAAAAGCAAAGATCTCGCCATCCTATATTTGAGAGAGGCATCGGACTATTTCGACAAAGCTGCAAGCTCGGTCTCCGACGAATTGCTTTGGAGTGTGTTCATACAGTACAATACTGCCAGAACTCAGTATCTGCTGTCACTTTTAGGGCTTCACGACAATGACTTATGGCAAACCTCTATTCAGAAAGCGGTAGAAAGTCGCATTAAACTTGTGGCGTTGCTTGATGATATTCTTGGCATAAATAGGAATGCTTATTTTCAACGTGCGTTTGCCGACCAATTGAAAATGGCCCAGCTTATGCAAATGAGGCTTCTGATAGCTTCAGGCGTCCGTTTTGCTCCTGATACAATGCTTCCCGATATCGGTACCGACGAGTTCAATCGTCTAAAAACAATTTTTGAAGACGTGAGCAAACATATTAAGTAGCGCCGTTTCCTATGTTATTAGAAGTGAAATATTTCGGGATTCGGAAAATAATATGTAATTTAGGGGCATCATACAATGTGCGGCATATGCCCGCATACATTGCCAACAAAAGACAAACCACATATTTACAATACACAATATGACAATCAAAGACCTTAAACCGGCTCTTGTTTTCTCGATTTTCGACGAAATCAACCATGTGCCGCGTCCATCGAAAAAAGAAGAAAAAATACGCGAATATCTCCTTGATTTCGCCGCACGCAATAATATCGCAGTACGTACCGACGCTATCGGCAACGTGGTTATGAGCAAGCCTGCCACCCCCGGCAAGGAAGATGCCCCCACCGTGGTTCTGCAGTCGCATATGGACATGGTATGCGAGTCGAACGACAAATCATTCGACTTCGACACTATGCCTATCAAGACCATCGTCGACGGCGACTGGCTGCGTGCCGACGGCACCACCCTCGGCGCGGACAACGGTATCGGTATGGCCGCGTCGCTCGCCGTGATGGTCGACAACACTCTCGTGCACGGCCCGGTGGAAGCCCTGTTCACTGTCGATGAGGAAACCGGCCTTACCGGAGCCAACAATCTCGGCGACGGCATGCTCAGCGGCTCAATCCTGCTCAACCTTGACTCCGAGGACGATGCCGAAATATTCGTGGGCTGCGCCGGTGGCGTTGACACTACCTGCCTGTTCACATACAAGCGTTCCTGCGCGCCTACCGATTTCCACTATTTCCGCTTCGACATATCGGGCGGCCAGGGCGGTCACTCCGGCGGCGACATTCATCTCGGACGCGCCAACGCCAACAAGCTTCTCGCCCGCTTCCTCTACAACCTCGGACTGGAACACGAGGTATCGCTCGTTGAAATCGACGGCGGCAACCTGCGCAATGCCATTCCCCGCGCGGCATATGCCGTATTCGGCGTGCATACAAGCAACAAGGAGCAGGTCCGCGTGGCTTTCAACAAGTATGTTGCCGATATCGAAAACGAATACTCCGGCATAGAGCCCACCCTGAAGTTCGAGCTTGAAAGCACCGACAAGCCCGAATACGCTGTAGACAGCGAAACCACCACGGCTCTTATCGAGTCGCTGTACTGCGCGCCCCACGGCGTGGTATCGATGAGCCGCGACCTCGAAGGCCTCGTTGAAACCTCGACCAACCTCGCCTCCGTCAAGATGAAGGGCGAAAACCAGATACTCGTCACCACCTCGCAGCGTTCGTCGGTAGAATCGCGCAAATGGGACATCGCCCGTCAGGTAGAGGCGCTCTTCCGTCTGGCCGGAGCAGAAGTGACCCACGGCGACGGCTATCCCGGCTGGGCTCCCAATATGAACTCGCCCATTATGCATCTCGCTTCAGACGCTTATGAGGAACTGTACGGCGTGCGCCCTGCCATCAAGGCTATCCACGCAGGCCTTGAATGCGGACTCTTCCTGCAGAAATACCCGCATCTCGACATGGTTTCGTTCGGCCCGACTTTGCGCGACGTTCACTCGCCGTCCGAACGTATGTACATACCTGCCGTAGAGCGCTTCTGGGGACAGCTCACCCGCACGCTCGAGAAGGTGGCCGACCTTAAGAAATAAGCTGTTGCCTATGGGCAAGGCAGCTATAGCTACCATACTTGCACTATCCTCGATGGCCCTCTACGGGGCTGTCGAGGATAGCTCGCAGGTATTTCGTCCCGAAGGGTTTGCCGTTGAGCCGCCGGAGGAATCCACCGACTCGCTCGACCGCAACATAATGATTATCGAGGGCGATACCATCCACACTTCATTTATAGAGATAGCCGACACACTGCACTGCGGCCCGCTTACCGACGACGATTATCGCGCTATTGCCGAGGATCTCGGAGTAGAGTCGGCCGCCATTCGCGCCGTGGTGGATATCGAAACCGGCAAGAAACGCAAGGGATTCCATACCGACGGCATGCCGGTGATAAACTTCGATTTGGCCGTGTTCCGCAGGGCTTCCGCCAAGCGCGGCATAAATCTGTCGAAATACCAGAAGTCGCACCCGGTGGTCTTTTCCCGCCCGCAGATACGCAAGTACGGGTCGCTGCAGGCCGCCCAGTACGCCCGTCTGGAATCGGCAATAACTATCGATAGCATTGCCGCCATGGAGAGTACATTTTGGGGTATGTTCCAGATTGGCGGATTCAACTGGAAATTATGCGGAGCCGAATCGCGCGCCGACTTTGTTGAGCAGATGAAGCGCTCGGAGTATGACCAGCTGCGCCTGTTCGCCAACTATATACGCAATGCCGGCCTGCTTAGGCATCTCAAGTCAAAGAACTGGGCCGCATTCGCCAAGCGCTACAACGGCCCGGCCTATGCCGCTCGTGGCTACCACACCCGTATGGCCGCCGCCTACCGCCGGCACAAGGCCGAAGGCCATTAGCCGGAGATAGGCTATTGTACGAGTTTGGTGTCGGCGCTGCCGCCGGAAATATAGAGGTTGCGGCGCTTGCTGTCGAACTTTCTGCCAAAATTGAAATTGTAGGACACGCCGAGTGTTACCATTCGGTAGTTGTCGTTCACCCAATCGCGCGAATATACCTGGTTGGCCGGGATATAATTATGCGATGTGTGGCCGTCTTTGTTGAAAATATACCACCACCCGATTTGAAGGTTCAGTCCCTTTGTCGGATTCCAGTCGAACAGCAGCCGGTTTGAAGGTGTGTCTTTGCTCACACTCATTGCAAAAACCGACGAATTTCTGCCTGCCATAAAGGTAAGACTGCAATTTTTGTAATATCCTGTGACGGAGGCGGAATAATTGAATAAATGTTTTTTGAACTCAAAGCCGTGACCATTGCTGATGTTGTAGCTGTGGGTGGCGGTTAGGTTCATCGACAAATGACCGTTGAATATTCCCCGTGCGCCCGCCGATATCGAATGGTTCAATACGAAATTATTGTTCATATTGACTGGTCTTGTAAGGAACTTGTGGTCGCCTATGTAGGTCGTGTTGTAGTACGACAGGTGATGGGCGATGTATTGTGATAATTGGAGCTGTGCCCACCATTTGCCTTTGTTGAAATTCAACTGCTGCTGGAAGTTGAATATAGGTGGATTTTTCAAGGACGCATTGCCGTTGGTGGTCAGATAGCCGTCGTATTCCTGTTCCATTTCGGTAATGGCCGAAAGAGTGGGATATCCGGGGAAATACGACGCGTAAAAGCTGAAATTGAACAGTTTGCCTATCGGTGTCCAGAGGTTGATGCTGCTTTGGTTGCGGAATATGGTGCGCTTCTTCGTTATGTTGCTTTGCCTTATGTAGCGCAGGCCGGTAGATATGCCCATATTCACGTTTTTGAACCTGAAATTGGCGCGGACATTTAAGGAGTTCAATATTTCGTTGTTCAGATATCTTTGGTCGATGCTGTGGTATAGGTTGCGGCTGCGTGCATAATATCCGTTGTCGCTTACCTCCAGGCGGAAATTATCATTCACGTCGTGAATCCACGAGCCGGTGAGTTTTACAAAGTTGTAGTGGGTGTTGACAAAAGAAGGATATTTCTCTATCTGCCCGTCGGGCATAGTGTCGTTCAATGTTCTGTCGTAGTCGCGGTTTTGGATCTGCGTGGTAATTTGCACTTCTATCAAATCGGCTTCGGTCGGAGTGTAGCGCAAGTAGGCGTCGAACAGCGGCGAGTGAGATGTGTTTTTCACGCTGGAATAGCGGTTGACGTTTCCGAGGTAGCTGTCGCGGCGTGCTTCGTGCGCGGTATTGTGCGAGTCTGTTATCGCATCGTTTACTGTGAAGGAAAGGCTTACTTTCGACGATGCGATATAGTTCCAGTAAAAATTAAGATAATGGTTGAAATACTTCATTGTCTTATTGTTACGGCTGTCGATGTTTACAACGAAGTCTTTGCCTGTCAGTATGTTTTGATACTCGGAATACAGATTCTTGTAATCCCGTCGGTTGGGATTGTATGAGATTGAAAACTCGCTGCGGCCTTTGTTGTATGACGCCGATATGCCGCCTGTGGTGAATCCGGCATTGACGGCCTGCGTGAGGTTCACACGCGTGTTTCCGCCGTTGGTGCGTTCTTTCAGCACTATGTTTATCAATCCTACGGGAATCTCGTTGGTAATGTACTTCTGAGGAACGTCGGTGGTGTATTCAAATTTGGCTATCTTCGATGGGTCGAGCGTAAGCAGATATTGCGAGTCGCGTTCGATGCCGTCGACAAGTATTATTGGCTTGCGCCCCATTATGGTGACTGAGTGTGTCAACGGATCGACATACAGGGCCGGAATAGGCTGTTGCATCAGCAGTTGGAATATGTCGGCGGAATGTTCCACTTCGATTTTCGACGGTGTTATGATAAGGGCGTTGTCGCGGTATGATATCGAGTTGTGGACTACGTTTAAGTTGCGCAGCACGATAGGGTCGGACTCCAGAGTGAAAGTCTTGTTGCCTTCGACAACCATATTCCTTTCGACCCTTCTGAGGCCGATCGCCGATATCTGCACTATTGCGTCGCAAGGCATTACGGGAATTACAAAGTATCCGTCGGCATTGCTCACACCGCCTGTGATAAACGATGAGTCGGCAGGGTTGTATATCCGTATGTTGGCAAATTCCACAGGCTGTCCCGATATATTTCTTATAATCCCGCTGAATTTCGGCAGGTCGTCGTGTATGGCCTCCACAAAGATGTTTTTGCCCGATGTGCGTATGCTTACCGGGTAGAAGCCGATGCAGGTGCGTATGGCCTCTATCGGCGAGGCATCATCGAACGAGCAGGACACGGGGTATGTTTCGAGCTTGTCGTATATGAAGTTGATTTTTACCCTTGAAGATTTTTTTGAGATGTCGGTCAAGGCTTCGGCAAGGTTCGCGCCTTTGTAGGTTCCGTTGATTCTTTCTGCGAAAGCTGCGTGTAGTGACAGGATTAGAAAGGTGACGGCTGCTATTATTCTGATTCGGTTCATTTGATTTCGATATAAGTTGTGTTGTTACGCTCCACTATTTCAGCCTTTACGGATTCAAAATTGTTCAGGAGTTCTACAAATTCGTTGATGCTCAGGCCGGAGTCAACCTCGAGGTGCATTTTCAAGGAACTCTTTTCGGGATTGGCGAAAAGAATTTCCACACCGTATACCGAGCTTACGCGTTTCATTATCGCCTGCAGGCTGCTGTCGAATGTTTCGGACTGTGCGAAAACAGGGACGGTCTTGGCCGGCTGCGGCTCATTGTTTTCTTCGGGCTTATTGAACGATTTGTTGCCTACAGATACGTATATGCCGCTTGATATTGCGACGGCGAATGCAAGAGTGGCCGCTGTGAAAAGCCAGCGTTTTCTCATTCGGGTATGTCTTTTATTACGGCGGCTGGATTCTGCTGAGAGCCTTCCTTCCATTTCGCGCCACGCTTCGTCTACGTCAACAGAAGGAATATCGCAGCATATTCGTGCTATCTTTTCAGAAACAGTCGGGTAATCTTCGTGCTTTTCGATTTTCATTGTTGATGGACTTATTTGGTTAGACATTCTCTTAATTTTCGCAGTACATTGACAATGTGCTTGTTGATAGTCGCTCTGCTTACGGCCAGATTGTCGGCGGCCTCGTTGTACGACAGGCCGCGCATGTACACAGCCTTGAAAGCGCTTGATGCTTCTTTGCTTATATCGTTGTCAAGTATTTTTTCGATTCTGAGCTTCAGTTCCGTGCGTTCGCTTTCGTCCTCGCTTTCGTATTCCTCGTTTTGCATTTCGCCAAGAACTATTCGCATTCGCTCGTCCTGGTTCTGAGCCCTGAGCTTGTCGACGACCCCGTTGAGCACGGCTCGTCGCAGATAGGCCCCGGCATTGTCAGGACACTCGGCTTTCTGCCAAAGGTGCAGCATCGCGTCCTGTACTACGTCGAGGGCATCGTCGGCTTGGCGCAGACGCAGATATGCCGCCCTGTATAGTGCTTCAAAGTGACTGCGGTAGATTGATTCAAAATGTTCTCGAGTCATTTTTTCTCGTTGCTTTATTCTATTGACGGAGAAAAGGAGGAAATGATTACCGCGTCGGCCACTTTTTTGCAGATATGATGAAAAAAGGCCGCGCGGACGCGGCCTTTATATCCGGAAGATGCATAAGCATCATCATTTTTTGATGCGGAGCACGGGAACTGTGCGGTAGTCGTGGCCTGCGGGCAGCTCCACGGCGAGGCCCTCTGCTGTGTGGGTGGCTTTGAGCTTGCCGTAACCGAGCAGTTCTACGTTTTTGATTTTACCTTTGACTTTAGGCGAGCCGGCGGCAAGCGATTTGATAAGCACTTTGTTGTCTTCGGGCCAGTCGAGCACGATGGCGTATATGTGCTTGGGCGTCTGGGTGAAGCGTATTTCGCGAGAACCCATCCGGGCATATTCGCCTTCGTTGAAACCCTGCGCCTTGATGGCGATGTCGGCCTCTGCCACGGGGCCTTCGCCGAATACCTGCCACGGGCGGGTGGAGAATATCGCCTCGCTGTTTATGCCCATCCATTTGCCGATGCCGTGGATCACGGCCTCTTCTTTCTCGTCGAAGGTGCCGTCGGCGCGCAGAGGTATGCTCAGCAACAGGTTGCCGTTTTTGCTCACGATGTCGGCAAGCAGTTTTATCACTGTCGGAGCCGATTTGTAGGCATTGTTTTCGTATATGGAGGTATCGTAGTGCCAGCCACCGATACACGAGCACGACTGCCACGGGTCGGGCACGATGTTATTGGGCGCTCCGCGCTCAACGTCCCATACGAGGGCTTTTTTCTGCTCCTCGGTAAGTATCTTGCCGAACATCACCGCGCGCAGGTCGCCGCCGTTGAGAGCTATATTGCTGTTATAGAAGTGGGCGGCAATCTTGAGCCCGGCGTCGCTCACAGGGTAGAACGGAACCCCTGTGACATCGAAATAGAGCAGGTCGGGCTTGTAGCGGTTTACCACGTCGAGGGTGCGGTTGTAGAAATTGGTGCAGAACTCCTCCGACGGGGGTGTGGCGCCGTTGCCCCATGCCCACTGGCTGTGGATAGTGCCGTCGGCCCAGCTCGCGCGGCTCATAGGGTGGTTTTGGGCATATAGTTTCTGCGGGTCAAGGCCGTCCCACCATTTGCCTTTGCCGTCGGCGGCGGTCAGTGTGCCGTCGTATGGCACGCCTGTCTTGGGACCTTGGCGGTCGTAGCGCTGGGCCGGTTCGTACCATGTCCATGCGTGGTCGGCATGCAGGCTCACGCCGAAGGGCAGTCCGTGTTTTTTAGCGGCGGCACTCCACTCGGCGAGTATGTCGCGGCGCGGGCCTATGTTCATCGAGTTCCATTCCTGATACTTGCTGTCCCATAGGTCGTAATTGTCGTGATGGTTGCCTAATACGAAGAAATACTGAGCGCCGATGCTCTTGTAGAGAGCCACAAGGCTGTCGGGGTTCCATCGCTCGGCTTTGAAAAGGGGCAGTATGTCCTTGAATCCGAATTCCGACGGGTGGCCGTAGTTCTCTACGTGGTGGCGGTACTGCGACGAGCCTTCGAGATACATCGAACGCGCCATCCAGTCGCCGGAGCCTTCCACACACTGCGGGCCCCAGTGTGCCCATATGCCGAATTTTGCGTTTTTGAACCATTCGGGTACTTCATATTGCGCGAGGGATTCCCAAGTAGGTTCGAATTTGCCGGTAGCCATTTTTTCCCGGTCTTCCGACACTCGGATAATTGACGAAGCATATGCTCCCGATGAAAAAATCAAGGCGGCAGCGCATAGGTGCAATAAGCGTTGTTTCATGGTTTGCGGAAAATGTGATGAATTGGTTATATGCGAGGGCAAAGGTACGAAAAATAAACGTATTTAGCGAGCCAGCGAAAGATTGAACGATATGCCGTACGACGAGCTGGTGGTCGGATATGACCCCGTGGTGACTATCGGTGTGTTTACCTGATGGTCGAAGTATGCCGACACGGTGAGGCGTTTCGACAGTATGTACGATGCCGTGAAATTGATGTTGAGAGAGTTGGTGCCGCTTGTGGGCTGGGTGTAGTTTTCCTCGATGCGGCGTATAAGGGCGCTGTTGTGCTGGAAGGAGAAGTCGGCGTTGAGAGTCAGGTCGTTGCTTACGCCCGTCTGCGAGCCTTTCATCTTCAGCACGGTGTTGAATCCCACTATTTTGTAGCCGGCGCCGATGGTAATGCCGCGTTGTGCCGCTTCGACCACCTGCCCGGCGGAGGTGTTGAGCGAGAGGGTGCGCTGGTCGCGGTATTCGGCGTTTACCTGAAGCTCGTTTTTGAATGTCATTGACACTCCCACAAGGGGAGCGAAGCGCTCGGTGATTGCTACCGACGATATGTTGTACGGCGAGGAGGGGATCGGGTTGCCGGACAGTTCGTCGAGTGTGAAGCCTCGGTTTGCCCCTCCGGCCTGCGCCCAGTTGAGGAATGAAGAGTACGACCCTACCGAGTAGGTGCACTGGTAGGCGTGGCTGAGGGTGAAGTTTTTGAATATGGAGCGCATGTTGCCCATATTGAGCAGGCCGTCGTATGTTATGCGCCAGTTGGGCAGCACGGCGGAGAACGACGGGAACGGGTCGAGAGTCTGCTTCTCGGCCGAGCGTCCTGTATAGGCGGCGATAAAGGCCGGTATGAGCACGTCGCCCGACGTTTCGCTCACCGTGCCTACCTCTGGGCTGAAAGGCATTCCGGCATATGGGTTGCCGTCCATAAAGCCCGTCGACGGATACGATGTGCCGGCATAGAGCGCTTCCACGCGGCTGCGCACCTCGGGTATGTACTCAAGGAAGCGGTCGAAGGCTTCGGAGCGGTATCCGTCGTCGGCTTTCGATGAGCGCAGGGCTGTGGCGATGGCGCAGTGGGTCTTGGTATACGAGCCGGAGAGGGAGGTCGGCATCCCGGCGTACATAAACTGTATCTGCGAGTTGCGGTTGTCGGTGCGGTTGAATGTGAGCTGCACTTTGAATCCCTTGAACAGCTCGAAGTTGGCTTCGATGTTTAGCTCGTTGGTATTGGCCCATATGGCGGGCGATGTCTGCCCGTCGTCGGTTATGAGCCAGCCACGGTCGAGCGCCTTGTTGATATATGACTCGTCGGTGAAGCCGAATGCGAAGTCGAGCCCCGGCGACATAGGCCCTGCCGAGCGTGTCTGCCCGAATATGTTGCCTATCTCGGGGGCGAACAGCGGCAGGCTGAGCGAGCGCGTGTTGCGGTACCGCACGGAAAGGCTGCGGGGCGATGTGGCGAGCCTCAAGGCGTATTCGCTGATGTCGCGCCACAGGCTTTTCTCGGTTTTGAGTACTTCCACAACCGTGAACTTCAGGTTTTGCTCGCCTCGGGTGAGTACTTCGAGGCTGTTGCCGTCGATAGTCCGTGTCTTTATCGCTACAGGCTTGCCCTCGACCGTCGTGGCCGATACCTTTGTCCGCGATGTGCGCAGGTTATGGCGTATCACGATGGAGGTGTCGGGCTTGAGCTTGTAGGTGCGTTCAAAACGCTTGGCCTTTTTGGGTTGCTGCGTGGTACGCGTGTTGGCGAAGCGCTTGGTCACTTCTTTCAGGATCGGTATTTTGTTGTAGAACGACTCGAAGTTAAGGCGCCCGTCGGCGGTCCACGCCGCCTGGTTGGCTATGGAATTGCCTAATTTCACCCCGTCGATGGTTGCGCCGCGCTCCCAGCGGTATGTGGCGTTGTAGGCGGCGTTTGCCGAGAGGAAGTCGAGGAAGGCTATCTTGGAGAAAGGCGCCTTGTACTGGGCGGTGAACGTCTGGTTGTAGCTCCACGGAGTGCCCATGGAGCGTATGCTCTGCCACACGGTGTCTTTCCATTCGCGGTATTTGTCGGGGAAGAGTTTGCGGTTTACCGCGCCTATGGTTTCCTCGATGCGGGCCGATGTGTTGGAGTTAAACGACACCGACAGCGATTTGAGGGGATTCCACGAGAGGGATAGCTGGCGGTCCCACAGCCAGTTCTTGCTTACCGATACAGGGAGCTGGAACATAAGGTCGGTTTCGGAGCGTGTCTGCTGCTCGTAGTAGTAGCGGTTCATGCTCGTGAGGAACGATATGTTGTTTGGCAGCCACGCCAGCTCCCAGTCTTTCAGGAAGCGGGCGTTCTTGCTCTTGCCTTTGAGGTTCTTGAACGGCTTGAACGGCTTGAAGTATGGTGTGTAGTTATAGGCGAAAGAACCACGGTAGTCGTTGGTGTTCTCGTACTCGGTGGTAGGGTCGTTCTTGGCCTGTTTGTTGAACGAGAAATTGACGGTGAAGTTGGCCGGGTCCCAAGGCATGGGATTCTTGCTGCGCACGTCGAATTTCAGGCCGGATATGGAGAAGTTCTGCACCGATGTGCGCTCGATGGCGTATGCCGATATGGAGTCGCGTTCGGCCTTGCTCTCGCAGTCGTCGAGGGCGTCTTTCAGCAGTACGTCCTGGTCGAGCGGGTTGTATTTTGGCGAAGTACGTTCTTTGGTCACAGAATAGTATATCGGCGCTTTCAGCTTGGCTTTTTCGGGCAGGAAGCGTCCGAGGTCGGCCTGCACGGCCACGTTGAACTGCGAGTAGTCGTCGAGCCGGCGTTCGTTGAGGCTTTGGTCCACTCCGCCGAAACCGGCCGATTCGATGTGTGTGCCGAGGTTCACGGTTGCCACGTCGCTCATATTGAGCATCGCGTTTGCCTTTGCCGCCCAGCCTCCGGCCTCGTTGAAGTCGGTCACTTTAAGCTCGTTGACCCATATTATGCCGTCTTTTGTAGCCGCAGAGTTGTTGCGTATGCCTATCAGCATCACGCGCACGTCGCTCAGCGACGGGTTGCCCATCACTGCCATGCGGTTGCGCTCGTTGTCGGGGTCGCGCCCGGTGTAGAGTATGCCGAATCCCACGCCTTCCTCTTCGGCACGCTTGGCGCGGTTGCGCTCCTTCTTTAGATTCACAAGGCTCTGCAGGTTGAAATCGAGGTAGTTCTCGCGAGGCCATACTATGTACTGGTCGGAGGTAAGGTAGCGGTTGTAAGTGCCGTGGGGTGTGAGTTCTAGCGGTACTTCGTATTCGTAAAAGTTGTTTTTGACGTCGGTTCCGAGGCGCAGGAATATCGACAGATCGCCCGAGCGGAGTGCCGTGGGGTCGTCGATAAGTGATTCGGCGTGAACCCACATCTGTATGCGGCTGTAGTTGCGCAGGTCATGCTGGGTGTTGCGGTACACACCGCGGGCGTCGCCTGCGGCAAGCCCTGTCACCTTGAGCGACATCGACTGTTCGTTGAGCTGTGTTATCTGGCTCTGGCCGGGGTCGTTGATTCGTGTCACGCCCGGAGGCAGCACGTAGTTGACAGGCTCGCGGGTAGAGTTCTCCTCTATGTTTACAACTGAAATGTCGAGCTGTCCCTGCGCCGGGGCGTCGCCACGGTTGTTAAGGTTGAAATCGTAGGGGCGCCATTCGCCTCGGACAAGCTCGAGGGTGGCGAAGCGCAGGTGGGTGGTTTTCTTGAACCCTGTCATAAACATTCGGGCGAAGCGCACCGTCGAGAAGTCGCTTATCGAGCCTACGGCGCGTTCGTAGTCGCTCAGCGGTATCTTGAACTGGTACCATTCCACCTCCGGGTTCGTCCCGTCGCGGGTGGGAACGATGGTCACCCGCTTGTCGGTAATGTAGTTTTTGCCTACCACGAGGTCTTCCGGGCGAATCGACACCTTGTACTGGAAGTAGCGCTCGTATTCGTTGAGGGTGTTGTCCTGATTGATGTCTTCCACGTCGGGCACGCTGCGGCTGCTCTGGTAGAGAGGGTCGTCGGCATCTTCGGGCGACAGCGAGTTGCCTTCCACGCCGTTGTAGCGCTTGTACCGTTCGAGAATGCCGAGTCGCTGCTCGTCGTAGTCGTATCCACGGTAGAAGTGGTAGTTGTCGCCCGCCGGGTCGTTGAGCGGCGAGAAACGGTCGGTCTGCATGCGCTCGATGGTTTCGGGCGACAAGCGCCGGGTGAGGCCTTCGAGGTATTCGGAGTATGTCGGGAATACGAACTCGTCGTCGTTTGGCAGCCCGTCAAGACCTACGTCCTGCGCTTTGCGGGCGCCGTTGTTGTTGTCGAAGGAGTAGGTGAGTGAGTTTTGGGTCGACACACGTCCCCACGCCGTTTCGGTGAGGTATTGGTCGTTGCCGTCGTAGGGTATGCCGTTCTCGTAGCTTTTGAGGCCGTCTTTGAGTATGTCCTCCGATATTTCGCCAAAGTTGAAGTACAGGTCGCCGCCTTCGAGATTGTCTGCCTCGGGGTCGAGGAAGGGGCTCATGAGCCAGAACTGGATATACTCAATGTTGCTTTGCTCGAAGTTGGTGTTATCCATTCGGCGCATGATGCCTCCCCAGCGCTTCTCGGGATTCAGCAGCCGTCCTTGCTCGTCGATGTCGGAGTTGTCGAGGTTGTAGGGGCCGCGTTCGTCGGGGTAGAACGACAGGTTGAGAGTCTGGATAGTGGACGATTCGCCATAGGTCAGCTCGCGGCCTGGGAATACCTCCTGCACGGTGACTTCGCGCACATAGGGGTTCGACAGTTGCTTGAGGTCGCTTTTGATATATCCGGGGCACATCGACGAGTTCCGCTGTGTGAACAGGCGGTCGATATAGTACCAGTTGAGCAGGGCGCGGTTCTTGCCGTAGGCGGGATTGTTGCTGAGGGCCGCCTCGGGGAAGAGCGGGTCGGAACCGCCGTCGTAAGGCGTCGATGCCAGAAACCACGAATACGGAGAGCGCAGGTCGATGCCTGTCTGTGTCGACTCGAAGTCGTCGATGTACGACGAACCCTTGTTCGACCCGCTTTTCTGGGCGTGGGGCAGTAGCTTGGCTACCTCGGCGGTAAGGCTGAGGCGTGAGGGCTGCGTGGCATTGACGGTCGGAATCTTGTTGAGCAGGTTGGTGAGCCACATAAACTCGCCGTTGTAGGCGAGATTGAAGCCGAGCATCGAGTTATTGACAGTTTCGTCGCCTATGTTCACTTTCTCGATAAGCGCCTTCTCGGAAAAATGCAGAATGGTGGCGCCGATGTTGAGATTCTTGTTGAGCTTGTATTGCAGGTCGAGTCCGAGCAGTGTCTTGCGCTGGGTGGAGAAAAGGCTCTGGTTCTCGAGTGTCACGCTGATGTTCTGGCCTGAGTCGATAATGCTCTGGTTGGTGATTGTGACTATGCCCATGGCGTAGTCAACGGTGTAGTCGGTGTTTTCCGTAAGCCTTACGCCGCCGGCCATTACCACCACGGAGCCGCGTGGAACATTCATGGCGTTGAGCCTTATCTGCGAGCCTGCCGAAGCCTGATATTCGCCCGTGAGCATGAATTTGTTCTTGTCGGCGTACTGGCGTGCCACCACGAGGGTTGAGTCGTACAGTTCCTGATAGACGTATTTCTGAGCGAGTGCCTCGTTGCCGATTTTCATGGCGAGATGCGAACCGAAAGGCTCGACGACAGGAAACACCACCTTGCCCGTCGACGGATAGATTGTGTAGCCGTCGATGAAGTCGAAAAATCCGTCGGGATTGCTCTGCTCGTTGGAGTCGATGCGGTCAAGGTTCATAACCTGTAGCAGCGACTGGTTGTTCAGCCCCGGCACGGGCAGGTAGTTTATCTGTGTGCCGGTGGTGTCGGAGAGGTATTTGATGTTGAGCTTGAACTTGGCTTTCTGAATCTGATAGCCGCCGAGAGAGTACACGTTTTTCATCATGAGATGCCACATCGGCAGCTTTGGCGACGATGTGGTGCTCTTGAGCATTTTCAGGAAAAGGGCCTGGTCGGTGGTCGTTATGTCGCTCGAAAACTCGCCCACTTGGTATACCTGTCCGTTGAGGGTGTATTCGTAGGCCACGGCGAGCACCTCGTCGGCATTGAGCGCGCTGCGGAGCGATATGTAGCCGAGCGTGGCGTTGAGGGTGTACTCGCTCGTCGACAGCAGCCTCGCGCTTTCCACCTTCTCGTAGTCGCGGCCGCCCTCTATGCCGTAGGCCGACAGCGGTTCGAGCACCTGAGTGACGTTATTTATGTTTCTGGCGCCGGGATATTCAGTCTTGATGGTGGAGAGGAGGTTGTTCGATGCGTTCGCGGGGTTTGGCAGCGCCGGATTCGACGTCCAGTGGGTATTGGCGAGCTTTCCCTCCTCGGCAAGGTCCATGAAGCCCACGAAGTTGCGGCTTTGGTCGTACTTGCCGCTTTTATTGGTTATCCATACCTCGATGCGGGTTATGTTGATGCCTGAGGCCACATACGGCAGGCGCGCGGCGAAGCGGTCGTAGTTGTCGCGGAAATAATGGGCGAGGAAGTAGTGGCGGTTCTGGTCGTATTCGTCGGCGTTGACGCTGAACTGCGTGGTCTGCGCACCGCCCTGCGTGTTGACGGTCTTGGACTCGGAATTTTGCTGCGACACGAGCGCCGTGGCCGTGAGCTTGCCGAACTGCAGCTTGCTCTTGATGCCGAAAAGAGCCGTGGAGCCGCGTATCAGCGAGGAGCCTGTGGTCATCGACACATTGCCTGCCTCGATGCTCTTTACAATGTCGTCCTCCTCGCCCTCGTATGCGAGCTTTAGGTTTTTAGAGTCGAAATCGAAAGTGGCATCGGTGTTATAAGTCATATTGAATTTCAGGCGGTTGCCCACCGATGCCGCTATCGTGGCCTGAATCTTTTGGTCGAAGTCGAAGTATGTCTTTCGACGTGCCGAGAGCGACAGCGACGGGTTGTCGGTCTTGTTGCTCTTGATGCCCATCGATACTTGGACAGAGCCTTGGGTTTTCAGTGACACGCCGCCGGGACCGAAGATTTTTTCAAGCGGCCCGAGGTCGAAATTCATGTCGAGAATGTTGAACGGCTGCTTTTCTTTCTCGGTGATAAGTCCCATGTTGCGCTCGCGGTAATAGCGCTGCATCGACAGGCGGAACTGCCAGTTGCTGTACTGCTCGGGGGTGAGCAGGAAGGGTGTGCCTATGTCGATGTTGCCAAGGCGGGTGCGCACTATGTAGCAGCCGAGCGCGGGGTCGTATTCGGCCGAGGTCTTGATGTTCGAGGGAGTGGAGAGGTCGTAGGCAAGCTCGTCGGCCATAAGGTCCTCATAATTTTGCGGCACGGTATGCCGCAGGCCGAAGGGCATGGCCACGCTGTCGCTCTCCTCCGAAAGGGGCAATGCCGCCGGAGGAGGGGGCGGGAAGTCGCTGCCGGTGTTCTGCCCCGTGGTAGGCGCAGACACAGCGAGAGTTACCATTGCGAGAATGGTAACAATCAGATAGCGAGTGATATATATAGATGCGGCTTTTCCCATTTGCAGCGCGTCGGAGGCAGCTGCTCGATGCTTTTACATCATCGTGAGGGCTTTCTTGATTGCAGCTTCGACCTTTAGTGCGGGATCGGCGTCGAAAAGCTGTTTCAGCGCCTTGTGGCTGAGCTTTTTATCGAATCCGAGCATTTGCAGGGCCGCAAGAGCTTCCTCGAAAGCCGCCGGGACTGCCTGCGACTGAACATTTAACGGAGTTTCAGAGCCTTTTATTTTATCACGGAGGTCTACAATTATTCTTTCGGCCGTTTTGGAGCCTATGCCTTTAACGGCCTTGAGCCTTTTGACATCGCCGGTGGATATCACTGCCGCAAGTTCCTCGCCTTGGAGGGAGGAGAGCAGGATTATGGCGGTGGCCGCGCCCACGCCCGACACGCCGATAAGGGCGCGGAACAGCTCGCGTTCGCGTTCTTCTACAAAGCCGTAGAGCGTCCACGCGTCGTCGCGTATCACTTCGTGCACCATCAGCCGGGCCTCTTTTTTGCCTTCGAGAGCCGCATACGATGCGAGGGATATATTGAGGAGGTAGCCCACGCCTCCGGCGGTGGCTATGGTTGCTGCGGTGGGGGTGAGGACGTCGAGGCGTCCGCTTATAAACTCAATCATTGGTCCTGTTATTATCGTGGTGTGATACAATGGCCTGTAGTGACGGCGCGGCCAGCATTGCCGTGAGCCTGAGGGCTTCGGCAGGATTGTCGGGCAGAGCTTCTCCGGGCCGTGTGCAGGCAAAAGTGTTGGGGTAGGTGGCGCCGGGGTCGGCACAACCGGCGAATGCGGCCACGGGTATGCCCCGTGAGGCTCCGTAGGAATAAACGGTGTCTACCACCTTGCCTCCGAGTGTCTGCGAGTCGATGCGCCCTTCCCCTGTGATGATCAGCGAGGGACGCGG
The DNA here is from genome assembly GCA_910579035.1 of uncultured Muribaculaceae bacterium. GTDB lineage: Bacteria > Bacteroidota > Bacteroidia > Bacteroidales > Muribaculaceae > CAG-873. The sequence goes on from CAJTSR010000019.1 coordinate 25,868, forward strand.
CATCGACGCCAATGCGCGGTCGAGCACGAAGCGCGCCCCGTAAGTGCATTCGCAGCCCATAATGCCCTGTATGGCAAAGCCTATGCCTCCTCCTGAGCCGCCGAATGGCGCCGGATAGCGGCATATCTTTGTGAGCGACAGAAATAATCGGCGTATGGCGGCCTCGTCGCCGGGTGTGGCTCCTTTTTGCGCGAGAAACGACATAGCCGACAGCCCGCTGCCTATGAGCGGGGCGGCAACATCTGCCAGCCCGCAAACGCTTCGGCGGTAAGCCCTCTCGGCGCTGTTTGAAGGAGCTTTGATGCTTCTTGCCACGCCCTCCGGCGATATGGATACCTCGTATCCGAGTGCGCGCAGCATTCCTATGCCGCCGTCAGCAGTGGTGGTGCCGCCGATGCCCACATATACCCTGCGGTAGCGTCCGCTGTCTACAGCCTGCCGTATGGCGTGGCCTAAGGCCTCTGTCGAGCGCTGGCACAGGGTGCCTTCCGACAGTGCGGATTGCCAAGCCATACCTTCGCCGCAGGACGGCACATACGCGTCGCCCGATGGAAGCTCGTACCATAATACCGAGCCATGCGGCTCGGCTCCGAGTGCCTGTGCCGTGCCTTCGCCGCCGTCGGCCATGGGCGCGTATGCGCACTCCGCTTCGGGCCATGCTGCGTGCAGGCCGTCGCATATGGCAGCGGCAGCCTCCTGCGATGTCAGGGTGCCTTTGAATTTATCGCTTAGTATCGCCAGCATTGGTGGTGGAGTCGGAAGGTGTGGGCTTTTTGCGGAATTTGCGCATAAACGACAGGAAATCATCGAAATCCCTGCGGAACATAATGCCTATGCCCTGGGTCGTCTGGGCGGAGCGCACGTAGTAGTTGCGGTCGTTGTAGCGGTTATATGCCTTCAGTCGCCACGAGCCTCGCTTGTTCAGCAGATATTCAATGTCGAAATCGCCGATAAACTGATTGGTGTTAAGGCTCTTGTCGCGATACCCGAAATTTCCGTTGAACAGCAGGCGGTTGTTTAGCAGTCGGCTCGACAGCATGAGGTCGACCTCCACGTCGGAGAAGTCGCCACGGTCGCTACGCAGGTTGGGGGCGATGCTCCAGTTGTCGCTGAGTTTGCCGAGCATGTTGCCTAACTGGCTCGAGATAGTCGACGAGGCCACAGAGAAAAGCTCGCTGCCCTTGGTGGTCGACGCCATATAGTCGGGCGTGTAAAACCGGTTGAGTGCCAGCAGGTATATTATCTGGCGGTTCATCATATCGGTGGTGCTGACTATGCTCCGCACCTTGCGGTAGGTGTCCTGCGTGAGGGTCGGGAACTCGAGGTCGAAATCTATCGACGGCTGCCTTATGTCGCCGTTCACAAGCATGAGGGCGTGTACCGGCACGTTGGTACGGTTTATGTCCTTGTCCTGCTGGAATGATTCGTCGAGGTCGGTAAGATTGGCGTTTGTGGCGTAGTATGCCGTAAGGTTTGTTTTGACACCGTAGGGATCGCCGTCGAAGCGTATCTCGCTGCCTTCCTTTATCGTGAAGTCACGGATTATAATATCCTGCAAAGTAAACCGATAACTGCCCGACAGCACCTCGTATGAGCCCCATATGTTCAGGGCGTTGTCGAGGGAGTGGTAGGCAAGGTGAAGGTTTCCCTCGCCGGTGGCCTTTATCTCGTCGCCCGCCATGGGGTCCATGACAAGTGTCATTTGGGCGTCCTTGGTGATGCCTACGCGCAGGTCCATATTGTAGGCCGACGGCTCTTCCTCGGAGCTGTTCTGTATTTTGTTCTTTAATTCACGGACTATTGCCGGGGTATTGTCCGGCTCGGCAGTCTTTACTCGCAGGGAGTCGGGAGTGGCGTCGCGGAAATTGATAAATGAATATGTTTCGGCATCGAGCCTGTCGGACAGTATGAAGGTGAACGACGAGCGCGGCGCCGTGGTCATGTCCACGTCGATATTCACCACTCCGGGATAACCTGAGATTGAAGCGCCGCCGTTGCCGTAGATTGTGCCGTACCAGTCGGGGTACTGCTTGGGCGTGGCGTTGAAGCTCAGGAAGTTGTGAGCCTCGGTTATGTCGAATTTGAATACCGGGCGCTTGAAGAACGTATGGCGCACGGTGCCGTTGAGTCGCGCTGTGTGTCCCTCGGCGTCGTGTATGGTGATGTTCCTGAGCGATATCGAGCCGGGCGAGAGATACACACTGTCGGTAGCTGTGTATGAGGCGTTTGTGAAGTCGATTTTCATCTTCACGTTGTCGGCATACACGCGTCCTTCAAGGTCTATTTCCTTGAAGGTGCCGAAAAGACGGCAATGGCCGCTTGCGTGGCCGCTTATGTCGGAAGTGAATGCTTCCATAAACGGTTTCAGGAAGCCGACCGGCACGCGGTTGGCGTTGAAGTCGATGTCAAGCGCCTCGTCCATAGGGAATATCTTGCCCGTTATTCTGCTTTTGCGCTTGTCGAGCCCGGTGATGTCGGCGTCGAACGCGAATGCGCGGGCATCATTGTCCCAGCCGGCCTCTATGTCGGCATCGCCGATGGTGCACCTGTTGTACCCTATGGAATCAACGTGAAGGCTCGGGCAGTAGAGCTTGGGTGTCTTGGTAAGGACATCGCGGGCGGTGAAGCGCCCGGTGGCGCGCCCCCCTATCATGGCCTTGTCGATTTCAAGGGTTTCAAATATCGGGAGGAGGGCTATCGAGCGGAGGTCTACAATAAGGCTGTCGGCCGGATTTTTGCTTGCGAGTCCGTCGATGGCTATGGCCTGGCTTCCGGCATCGAGGCCGAAGCCTTCCACTTTCGCCATATCGCCGTCGAGCGAGATGGTCGACGGTTTGATGGTCCAGGTTTCATCGCCGAAGTTCACGGTGCCGGGGTTGAAATGCACCGTTAGCGGCCACGGACACAGCGCTCCCGGCACAAGCTTTGGCGATGGTTCTCCGATCTGCGTGGCGAACGACAGACTTCCGTTTAGAGGTATCTTGCGTTCTATTATCCAGTCGATGCGTGTGTCTATCCTGTTGTCGAAAGCCTTTATCAGGCCGTTGAGAGCCATATCGCCCTTGTTGGTCGGGAACTGGGTGCTGAGGTATATGTCGGAGCGCGAGGCGGCTGTGTCGAGGCGGGCGTGTAGTGTGGAGCCTTCGATCAGCTTGTCGCCGTTGCGGAGGTACGGGGCGTCAAATTCAAGCGTGGCGCGGCCTTGGCGGCTGTCGATGCGTCCGCTTATCTCAGCATCGTATACAATGTGGACGGGCAGCTCGAAGAAGCGTGTCACTTCCTCCGACGGCAGCAGCGTGAACTCATACTCGAACACATTAGGCTTCAGTTGCTTTGCTTTGGTCTTGGCTGCTCTCTTCGGTTCAGGAGCGGCGAACACGGCAGGAATGAAACGGGCGAGTATTCCTTTCATTTCCGGCACTATCGAGGCGAACGAATACCGGCCTGTTATGCTTCCTCGAAGCACGTCGGAGTCGATTGTCATACTTTGAAGACCATTGTCGTTGTCGGCGTTGACGGCAAGGCGCTCTACCTGCAAGCCCTTGCCCGCGAGGTCGAGCCATCGTATGTCGGTAGCCTCTATCGTGCCTTTGGCGCTGTCGGCGTCGCGCCCGGCAACATTGATGTTTAGCTTTGCGCCGAAGCGGTAGTCGGGACGCTTCTTGTCGAGTCCTATGGTGTGGAAATCCACATTGGCCAAAGTGGCCGTGGCCTGTATGCTCGGCAGGGTGTCTTCGGCATTGTAGAAAGTGTACGCATGCACTATCGCGGACGGATCGTTCATACTCACACGGGCTTCTACAAGCTTTTTGCTCTTCATATCGACCGACGCGCTGATGCCCGTGTAGCAATAATTATCGAAGCAAAGCTCGCTTACGGTGGCTTTTATCTGCGCGTTGGACTTGTAGCCGAGCGTGGCTGTGCCTTCAAGCTCGCCAGACACGTCGGACAGTCGCTTGTTGCCGCTCAGCAGCCCCACGTCGAGTTTGTCGAGCACGGCTTTTCCGTCGACATGCCAGCTGTGACCGACACGACGGTATGAGCCTGATATGGTAGCATTTCCGGGCGTGCCTCCCGCCTTGATGTCGATATGCCCGTCCTTCTCGCTGCCTGATGCCTTGATGTTTACACCGGCCGACGGTATGGCTTCGAGTATTCGCCGGGCTGACGCAGGCAGCAGCCTTCCTGCTATGGCGGCGAGCTCGTAGCCGTCGAATACTGCGGAGCAATTTTCTATCGCGTAGTCAATCTTTCCGTCCGGTGATTTGGAGCCTCTGCCGCGAAGGCTGAGGGTGAGCGCGCTTTGGTCGGTATCGGCTAAGCGGAGGTGGCGCAACTCGGCAGCCGAGGTGCTTGCCGTGGCATCGATGTCGATAGACAGCGGACTTTCTATAAAGGCAAGTTGAGGCACCAATGCCTGAAAATCCGGCGGGTACAGCACTGAGCGTTGCGCTGTGCTTATGGAAAGCGGGTTTTCCGACAATGCGCGCGAAATATCGGAATATCCGTCATACTCCAATGCCACAGGGGCCAGTGCGAGTCGGGAATGCGGAAATGCTATCAGGAAGTCGGACAGGCGGGCACCATTGCTGCCGAAATCGACTTTGGCCTGTAGCTGGGAGAGCGAGAATCCGCTCCGTTCGTCGAACGACAGGTGGTCAAGCTCCACTCGGTAGCGCGACGAGCTTATCTGGGGTATGTAGGCATTGACACTGAGGTTGCACACAGCTATATGTGAGCGGTCGAAGCGGCCGTCCTGTGGCGACGGTTCCGAAAGTATGTCGTAAGTGAGCGAGCCGTTGCGCAGCACCACGGTGTTTATCCTCAGCTCAAAGGCGCTCTTGGTGTCGGAGCGTCGCCGGGAGCGCAGATGGTCGAGCACGGGCTGCACGTTGAGCGGAGATGCCGGCTCGTCGCGCCATATGCGTAGTGACACGCCGTCGACAAGTGCGTAGTCGATTATCAGTTCGCCGGTACGCAGGAAATGGCGCAGCTCGAATCCGGCACTTATGGTGGCGGCGGTGGCCACGGTGTCACGGCCGACAGCTATCGACACTCCCCTTATGGCAAGCCGGTTGAAGGGGTGAATCGTCACATTCTCGATGTTTACATCCGCACCGAGCAGCTTCGACAGCTCGTGCGAGGCGGTGTCGCGCACCCCGCGTTGCACCGGCTCCATCGAGAGCAGCACATAGAGGCTTGTCGGCACCACCACTGCAAGCAGCAGCAATCCCACGGCTATAGCTCTGAATATGGTCCACGCTCTCTTCATACGGCAAGATGCAAAATTAGCTAAAATTGACGATAACCACGCCCGTCCGCCGTATTTTTCACTTTATTTAGAACTAAGGAGGCGCGGGATTGTTAATAATTAAAACTACTTTTCATTCATTCTATGAAAGAACTTGCTGTGGCTGCTGTGGCAGCTCTTGCCTGTCTGCCGGTATGGGGGCAGGCTCTCGACGAGGATTCCATTCCTACTCGTGCCCTGATATTGTCGGGCGACAAATCACACCCCAACCACCGCTTGACCATAGCGGAGATGTATTCACGCGAGAACCTCGCTTTCGAGGATCCTGCCGCGCCGCGCTTCCTTTTCCTTGACAAGAAAGGCGAGGTGGCCCTCGGCATAGGCGGCTACCTCAAGGCTGTGGGAGAATACGATTTCGACGGAGCCGTGGATAACAACGGGTTCTATACCAACGCTATCCCTGTGCCTTTCGACCCGGCTCAGCGCAACCGCTTCGGTGCCACGGCTTCAAACTCGACCATTTTTCTTAAGATGGTTACCCGCCCCACGAAGCTTGGCCGCGTGATAGTGTATATCCAGACGGCGTTTACGGGAGCCAACTACGGCCTACAGCTCAAGCAGGCATATGTATCGGTAGGCCACGTGACTCTCGGCAAGGCTCGCAGCACATTTGCCGACGGCCCCGCAATGGCTCCGACGGTTGACGACGAAGGACCGTCCGGGCAGGTTTCGGCCAAGAACATGCTTGTCAAGTACGAGTCGCCGTCGTGGGGCGGTTTCTCTTTCGCCGGCTCGGTGGAGCTTCCCGACGCGTCGTACACCACGGGGGAATCCACAAGGGCTATATCTCAGCGTTTTCCCGACATTCCCGCATATTTGCAGTACGGCTGGGGCGGTGACTCGCATGTGCGGCTCTCAGGCATACTCCGCGAGTTGAGCTATCGCGACGAGGCTGCTGCGTCGAATCATTTTGCCACCGGCTGGGGCGTGCAGTTCAGCACGGTGGCTTCGCTCTTTCCCGGCCTCAACTTTTTCGGGCATTATACCTATGGCAAAGGCATAGCGTCGTATATCAACGACCTCGGAGGACTTGGCTACGACCTCGTGCCTGACGGCTCTGGCAAACTTAAAGCCCCCGGTATGACAGGCTGGACAGCCGGATTGCAGTATAATTTCACGTCCGACTTTTTCGTGTCGGGCTCGTATAGCCGCGCGCAGCTCTACGACACGGCTGGAATGGACGCTTCCACTTACCGCTATGCCCAGTACATAGTGGCCAATGCGTTCTACAACGTATGGGGCGACCTCAGGCTCGGAGTGGAGTATATCCACGGCACACGCAAGGACATCAGCGGTCTGTCCGGCCACGCCAACAGGCTCGAGGCCATGCTTCAGTATTCTTTTTAAACATTGGGTGTCCCACGGTTGTTGTGATATAAGAAACAGGGTATTTGTCGGCGGCAGCGATGCCGCAATCGAAGAAGACCTTTATGGTTGAATGTTATATATACCCCTTGAGCGATTGTCCCGACGGCTTTGATTTGCCGCCGGGGCAATTTTCGTGTCGGCTCCTTTTTTGGATATAACGGTGCAAAGGTATATCTTTGTGGTATGTTTAATGGTGTAACCATCGCTTTATGAGAAAACTGTTGATATGCGGTCTTGCAGCAAGTATGTTTGTTGTCCCTTTGGCGCTGCCCGGTATGCCTGATAGCGCTGTCGAAACCGACCGCTGGGGCTGTGTGATACGTGTCAATCCGGCAAGTCCTGAAGTACATCTTGTGTTTTCGGCAGATTCTATGTTCGAGGGCGGCGCTTATGCGCTCGACGTCCTTGATTCGGCAGGAGTCAAAGGTTCTTTCTTTTTCACAGGGAATTTCTTGCGGGATCCGGCCAATGCTGCTGTCATACGCAGAGTTGTCGATGGCGGGCATTACGTAGGGCCGCATAGCGACAGGCACATTCTGCTCGCTGACTGGGACCGGGCTCGCACCACTCTTGTCGATGCCGACAGTATGATGGCAGACCTGTATGCCAATTATGGCGAGCTGGCACGCTTTGGTGTGATGCTTGAAGATGCCCGGTGTGTTTTGCCTCCTTTCGAGTGGTGCAACGCCACTCATTCGGCTGCGATGCGCTCGGCAGGCTTTATACCGGTCAACCTTACGCCGGGCATAGAAACCTACCGTGATTACACTACCCCGGATATGGCGGAATACCGCTCGTCGGACAGTATGCTGCGGCAGCTATGGGAGTACGAGGAAGAGCATGGCCTGAACGGCTCGCTTATAATAGTGCATCTGGGCACGCAGGAGGCTCGTACAGACAAACTGTACAGCCATTTACCCGAAATTCTTGATTCTCTGGCTGCGCGCGGATATGCGATAGAGCGTGTTGATAAGGAATAATGCTGACAAGAGATAAAATTAATATTGTTATTGTTTGACAAAGCGGCGAAATTTGTGTAATTTCGTTGCAAAATATGCGGGGTGCGTGGTATCGTGCTTCCGCAAAACTTTCTGCGATTGCATATATCTATGAATAATAGACTGATATTGTTGCTTGCCGCCTCTATTCCGGTAGCTGCGGCATCACAGGTTAACAGTGCCGGCGCTCCCGGCGATTTGATGCGCGGACGCGAGTTTGTGGCTGCCGCCGATTACCGAGCCGCTCTCGACCGGCTTGACCGAATAGATTTTTCTTTGCTTGGTTTCGACCAGCGGCAGCAGGCACGCTTCCTTAAGGCTGAGGCGCTGTACGGACTTGGCCGTTATGGCAGCGCCCGAACGGAGTTCGAGTCATATCTGGCTGAATATCCCTTTGCCGCCGACCGTGGCCCGGCTATGAAGAGAGTTGCCGACTGCCTGTATGGCGCAGGCGATTACGCCGAAGCACTCAGGGTGTATCAGGACGTCGACGCGCGCTCCTTGTCGGGCGATGCCGCGGCAGAGATGTGCTACCGTCGTGGCTTCTGTGCCATGAAGGAAGGTATGGACCGTGTGGCTCGGGCATCGTTTGAGGCTGCGGGCACACCGGCTGCGCGTTTCTATCTCGGAGTGATGGACTATGATGCGGGCGATTATGCCTCGGCTCGCAAATATTTTGCCTCGGTAGACGCCTCCAAGACTCCCGGTGATATGGCCGACTACTATCTGGCGTCGATAGAGCTTGCCGACGGCAACTATGAGAAAGCGGCCTCGGCCGCGCAAGGTATGATGCGCCGCAAAAAACTCGACGCGGCCTCCGAGGCGGAAATGAACCGCGTGGCCGGTGAGGCTCTGTATCTCAGCGGTGACCGTGCTACGGGCATGGACTATATACGGCGCTATCTCGCGGCTGTCGAAACTCCCGTCCCCACTGCTGCCTACATAGCCGGTGTCGACAGCTATGAAAACGGCCGCTACGACGAAGCCGTCGACCTGCTCGGACAAGTTACCGGGTCTGCGGACGCTGCTATGGCGCAGACCGCTTATCTCTATGTAGGCCAGGCTCTGCATCATCGGGGAGATATTGACGCGGCTCTGCTCGCGTTCGACAAGGCTACCAAGATCGACGGTGGCGACGCCTCGGTGCGCGAGGCTGCTTATTACAATTATGCCGCAGCGCGATTCGGCGGCGGCACGATTCCGTTTGGATCCTCGGCCAAGACATTCGAGAAATTCCTGCAATTATATCCCGACGGGCCGTATTCCGACCGTGTTCGCCAATATCTTGTAGAGGGATATATGGCCGATAATGACTATGAGGCCGCGCTCGAGCGCGTCGAAGCCATTCGCAATCCCGGCCGGAAGGCTCTTGCCGCTCGCCAGCGCATACTTTATGTCCTTGCTTCGCAGAGCATGGTGTCGGGCGATTATGGCAAGGCCGACAGCTATCTCGCAAAAGCCGAGGCTATAGCTGGTGCTGACGACGCCCTCGCGGCCGAAGTGACGCTTTTACAGGCTCAGAGCATGGCCGCCAAGGGGCGCGACAAGGAAGCAGCCGAGAAATATCGCGCCTACATTACCGCCACTCGCGGGCGGGGCGTGAACGACGCCGTGGCTAACTACGGCCTCGGCTACGCGCTTCTTGCCACAGACGATTTCGACGGAGCGAAAAAAGCTTTTTCGCAGATTTCGGGCAATAAGAGCTTCAATCAGCGCCAGCGTGCCGACGTGCTCAACCGCCTTGCGGATATAGAGTATTACGGCCGACGCTTTGCCGAGGCCTCCGCCTTGTACGGCAAGGCATATGCCGAGGAGCCTGCCAGCGGCGACTATGCCTCGTTCAATATGGCCCGGATGAAAGGCTATATGCGCGATTACAAAGGCAAACTGGCTGCCCTCAAGGAATTTATGGGTGAGTTCCCCTCGTCGGTGCTTATCCCGGACGCGCTGCTCGAAACCACGCAGGCTCAGATAAATCTTGGCCGCAGCAACGATGCCATAACCACATACAAACGCCTTGTGGAAGAATATCCCGGCACTGCGCAGGGACGTCAGGGATATCTGCAAATGGCTATGACGCTGCTCGATATGGGGCGCCGCGACGAGGCTGTGGACGCTTATCGCAAGGTCATATCCCTTTTCCCGACATCGGAGGAGGCGGCGCAGGCTTCGACGATACTCAAGAACATATATGCCGACCAGAACCGTGGCGACGAGTATCTTGAGTTTATGGCCTCTGTCGACAACGCGCCCAAGGTGAGCGACGACGATACCGAGCGCCTTACTTACGATGCCGCCATGGCTGCCATGAACGATAAGGGCCAGAGCGCGCGTCTTGAAGAGTTCGTTCAGAAATATCCCGACTCCAAGCGTACGCCCGAGGCTCTCAGGCTGCTTGCCGAGGCCGACTATGCGGCGGGGCGCATTCCCGAAGCGCTCGCACGCTGGCAGACGCTCGTTGCCAAGGCTTCTACGAGCGAGATGGCCACGGCGGCCCGACTCGGCACTATGCGAGCCGCCCGCGATATGGGCGACTATGCCGTGGCTCTTGAGGCTGCCGACGCCGTGCTTGCGTCGAGTGCCGCAGCCGCAGCCCGAAATGAGGCAACATTCACCCGCGCTGTCGCTCTCGAAGCCGACGGACGCGAGGCCGAAGCCCTGCCCCTGTGGCAGTCGCTTGCCGATAATACCTCCGACATATTCGGAGCCAAGAGCGCCTTCCGTGCGGCGGAAGCGCTTTTTGAGGCAGGGCGCGCCGACGAGGCTCTTGCCGCTGCTCAGAAGTTTACGGCCTCAGGTTCGCCGCACAGATACTGGGTGGCTCGCGGATTTATCCTGATGAGCGACATATACAAGTCGCAAGGCAAGAATTTTGAAGCCAGAGAATACCTCGAGGCTCTCCGCGATAACTATCCCGGCGACGAAACCGACATACAGTCCATGCTTGAAAGCAGGCTTTCCGAGGAAAAATAGCTGTTGACTTGATTCTGTGAATAATGTGATTGAATAAATCGATGATTACAAAATATATATTTGGAATAGCAGCCGTGGCGTCGGGCTTTGCGACTGTCTGCGCGCAGGATATGAGTACTGAAATAACGGTAGACCGCACCATAGTGCCACGTAAGCAGGAAGCTTCGCCGCTGCCGTCGGTAGTGCCGTCGCTTTTGCCCTCCGAGGAGTTCCGCTCCAGACTCGGCCTTACGGAGTATTCGGCTCCCGTGTCCTTTATGCCTCTTGCATCGCCCTCGATGGCTCCGTCGTATACGGGGCTGGCCGGTGCGTATCCGTATAAAGGTTATGCGTGGCTCGGATATTTCCCTGCATATAACCTTGGCGTAGGAGCAGGCTACAGCATTATAAGCAACAGCTCCACGCATCTTGGCGTGGCGGCTCAGTTCAACGGCTTCAGCTATCATTCCATGTCCGTGGCGGGTGACAAAGGCACAGCCAAGAACAACACCATCGGCATGCAGGCCGATTTCAGCCACACCTTCAGCAAGGCTGCCGGGCTTAGCGCCTCTGTGGCATACACCCATGGCTCTATGGGCTTGCCGGAGTTGATGTCGATACCTGAAAGCCAGAAGCTGAATGATTTCAAGGCCACTCTTGGCCTTGACGGGCGATTCGGCTCTTCTGCCCGGTATGCCATCGAGGCTTACGCGTCGAATTTCAGCCTTACCGATGGCTGTGTGTGGTCTAAGCCAGAAACATCGGTGGCTGCTCCGTCGGAAGGCCTGTATGGTGTAGGAGCCTCGCTTGAGGCAGGTAAGGGAGTGGCAGTATTCAAGCTTGGTCTTGGTGCCGACTTCCATCACCGCTCCGGCTCGGAATGGCGAGATGACCGTTTCGATGCCGTCGCTCACGAAAATTCTGCGATATTCAGCATCGATCCGTCGGTCGGCGCCAGAGTGGACGCGCTTACCGTGCGGCTTGGGGCAGACATAGACATATCGACAGGTACGGACGATAAAAAATTCAACGTGGCGCCGTCGCTGCTTGTGTCGTGGGTGCCGTCGGCATCGTTCTCGGCATATGCCACAGTAGATGGCGGCAAGGCGTTCAGCACACTCTCCCGAATCCGCGATTACTCTCCCTTTGCGCTGTCGGTGGTAAGCTATGACGCCGTGTTCACCCCTGTTGCCGGTCGTGCCGGTTTCGTTGCGGGGCCTTTCCACGGCGCTTCGGTGGAGCTGTATGGCCGCTATGCATGCACACGGAATGCGCCTATGATGGCGCTTGCAGCCGCATACAATACTCCGGTCTTCCTTCCGGTAGGCATCAGCGGCTGGGGCGCGGGAGCGCGGCTGGAGTGGAACCATTCGATTGTAAGCCTCGAGGCATCGGCCCAGATACTCGCCAACGGATATTCTTCGGCCTTTATCGATGTGCCCGACAGGGCCGGCCTATTAGTCGGAGCCTCGCTTGAGCTTCGTCCGTTCGATAAGTTTACTGCCGGACTTGGCTGGGAGCTGCGTGCCCGTCGCCGCTACTACTCGCTTGCGCAGGGGCAGGCCACAGAGGTAGGTATGGGCAATATATCGGATCTTAAGTTCGACGCCCGCTATGAGATAAGCGGCAACTTCGACGTGTGGGCAAGGGTTGAAAACCTGCTCTGCCGCAGGGCTGAGCTGCTGCCAGGACTACAGACGCAGGGCGTCCACGGCCTCGTAGGCGTTATGCTCCGTTTTTAAGAAACACCATCTAAGATATAATTATAAAATAACACAGGCTCCGTCGTGATTGGCGGAGCCTGTGTCGTTTTTAGCGTTTAATATTTAGAGCTTGATGGAGGTGGCAGTGCCGTTGTATGCCACAGAGCGGGTGGTCGAGGCGGGTGTGTCGGCGCCTGCGGTCTTGCCGTCGACGAGCACTATGCGGAAGTTGCGGTCTGCAAGCATGCCTTTGTAGCTTCCTTTGCGGTCGCCGATGGTGAGGGTGCGTTCGGCATCGTTCCACTCAAAAGGAATGTTGGTGTACATACCCTTTTCGTAGTTGTAGTTGTCGCCCTCGTCTTCGTAGAGAGTCCAGCGTCCGTCGGCACCGGGGTAGATGCGCACTTCGAGGTCGTTCCACGGTGTTTCAGAGGTGTACTGCACATCGGGGCCGAAAGCGAGTATGCTGCCTGCCTTGATGTAAAGCGGCATGATGTCGATAGGGGTGGGACGCAGCACGCTGCGGCCGCCGTCAAGCACCTCGTTGGTCCAGAAATCGTACCACTTCGCACCTTCGGGAAGATATACTTCGACTGGAGCGGCGCCCTTGGTCACGTCGGGATAGATGGTGTAGCCCTTCTTGTCGTTGTCGCGGTAGGTGTAGAGCGGGTCGGTGACAGGTTTCACGAGTATCGACGGGCCGAACATATACTGGTCGGTAAGGGTGATGGCACGGCGGTCGGAGGGGAAGTCCATCATCAGCGGGCGCATCATGGTTCCGGCGTTGTGGGCCGCGTCGCCTGCCATGGAGTAGATGTAGGGCAGGAGGCGGTAGCGCAGCTTTATGAATTTTTTCTGTGTGTCGAAAGCCCATTCGCCCGGTTTGCCGAAGCGGTATATCTCGCTTACCATGGGCGACGAGCAGTGGTTGCGCATAAGCGGCATAAAGCAGCCCCACTGCATCCAGCGTACCTGCAGCTCCTGCATGGCGGGGTTGAGCGGGTCGTTGTCGTAATCCCAGCCGAAGAAGCCGCCGATATCGGTATTCCAGAAAGGAATGCCGCAGATCACATAGTTAAGTCCCGAAGGAATCTGGTTTTTCATCACGTCCCAGTTCGACGTAACGTCGCCGCTCCAGCTGAATGTTCCGTAATGCTGTATGCCGAAGGTTCCGCAGCGCGTCATCTGCACGGAGCGCTTGGTGTTGTTCTTGACCTTGCGCTGGTTTTCGTAGATACCCTTGTTTGTCATAAGCGCGAAAGCGTTCTTCACCGAGCGCCAAGAGCCTTCGTGGGTGAGGTGGTCGGCGTCGCCTTCTTTCTCAAAGTGGTCAGGCTCGGTCGAGTCGGTCCACCATGCGTCGATGCCCATGTCGTACAGATGCTTGAGGTACTTCCAGTATATCTGGCGGGCCTTGGGGTTGAACGGGTCGTAGGGGCGCACGCCTCGGTCGCGGGGCCATGTTTCAAAAGGATAGAGGCCGCCGATGCGGTCAAGCTCGCGGTATTGGTCGGTCCAGGGGCCGAAGTTTGCCCATATCGAAATCATAAGGTGGGCGTTGCGGCTGTGCACATAGTCTACCATCTCTTTGGGCGACTTGATACGAGGCTCGTCGTAGCGGGCGTTGCGGTCTTCGTCGTAGGGCAGGTAGCGCATCCACTTTTCATCGCCCATTTTGTTGATGTAGTGGGGATTCATAAAGCGCATGGCGTTCCAGTTGGAGTCGCAGCCCCAGTACTGCCAGTCCTGCACGATGCCGTCGAGAGGCACTTCGAGCTCGCGGTAGCGGTCGAGCACGTCGCATAGTTCGTCGCTGCTCTTGTAGCGCTCGCGGCATTGCCAGTGGCCGAGGGTCCAGAGCGGGAACATTGTGGCATCGCCGGTAAGGTCGCGGATAGCGGCAATCACACCGTCCTGCTTGCCGCCGTCGTACATAAAGTAGTAGTCGATGGCCTGGGCAACTTCCGATTCAAAGGCGGTGTTGTCGGGGGTGTCGTAGAAACGGCCGTCGCCGGCGTTGTCCCAGTAGAGGCCGTATCCTTTTTCAGATGTGAAGTAGGGTATGGTGATATTGGTGTTGCCGCTCCAGAGCCGTACATACTGGCCTCGCTGGTTGAGATTCTTGTTCTGGCGCTGTCCTAAGCCGAGTATCACTTCCTCAGGTTCCAGTCGCCACGACTGGCTCACCTTGTACTTGCCGGCATCTACGGCGTTGGCGCAGGGAGCGTGGCTGTTGTACTGTTCGGCGAGGAGTTTTTTGCCGTCAGGCGATGTGAAGCTCACATTGCCGTCTTTGCCGAGAGTGGCAGTGATTTTTCCTGAGCTCAAGATTATGGCATCGCTTTTGTTCTCGGTCTTGAGGTCTACTTTGCCGGGCGTCTTGATTACAGAGAAACTTTTTGTTTCGGGAACTTGCGTGCCGGGATATTTTGTGACACGTACTATCGACGGCGAGTAGAATGTGACTTTGGTTGTCCACTTGTCGGCCTCGCCTGATGTGGCGGTGGCTCCTGAAGGTTCGGGCGTGATGTTCTGCGCGTCAAGCACCGGCAAGGCGCAAAACGCGAACAACCCGAGCAGGGTAAAGACTTTCATTATCGGATTATAAGGTTTTATGTTTGGATATGATTGGTCGTGAGGTCGGTAGGGCGGAGGTGGCTACCTAAGCCCGAGCGAGCTGAGAAGCTCTGTTACTTCTGCGCCCGACATCGAACGTCGCTGTGCGAGGCGGCCGCAGAAGGAATGTGCCACTTCCTGTATTCCGGGATGACGGAATATGCGGAGCACATAGCTGAGGCAGCCGTCGAACAGGCGGTCGGCTTCGTCGTTGTCAAGCTCGCAGTGGGTGCCTGCCTCGCTGCGAACGGCAAGGCGTATGGCTTCTGTGTCGGCCGAACCGAGAGGCCGGTGGCCGAGAACGTACCGGCGGCAGGCAATGTTGCCGAGTACCATTGATGTGGACAGTCGCAGGTCGTTGACAGCCTGTTCCCATATTATTTTGGCCGATATGCGCGGGTTGCCGCGCATACCGTAGTCGTAGGACATCGCTATGTGTTCGCCCGGCTCGGCGTCGAGGCTTATGCCGGAAAGGTATTTCTCGCCGTCAAGAGCCACTATGGTGATGGCCATGCCGGCTATGCCGTAAGTCTTATCGCGCTCGTCGGAGTAGCGCAGGGAGGAATCGTTCATAGAAATGAAAACAAGCGAGGAGAAGAATCAGTTTATAACCATTATCTTAGCCACGGCGCCGGACGAACCGCCGCTATCGCCGTTTTGCGAGGCGAACACGAGGTAGACGCCTGTGCGCACACGCTCGCCGGCGCTGTTGCAGCCGTCCCAGCGTATCATTCCGCCTTCGGAGCGGCCTTGGAAGAAGACGTTGCCGGCCATGTCGGCAATCTTCACAAGAGAGCCGTCCATAAGCCCTTTCACGGTGATCCAGCCGGTGTATTCCGGCCTTACCGGGTTGGGGTAGGCATATATGTCGGAGTAATCGTCGGCAGCGGGCGATGAGTCGCTGTCGTATGAGTAAAAGCCGTCCTTGGTGCCGAAAAACACTTTGTTGCTGTGCGGGTGGCAGGCTACGTCGTACACAAAGTTAGGTAGAGGGGAGTTGGAGGCGTTGAAGTGTTCCAGTATCTCTGTTCCGTCGGGGCTTACTAGGTATACTCCGTCGGTTTCCGTGGCAAGCCATTTGCGGTCGGTGGGATCGACGGCGATGCCTACAACCTTCACTCCGTCGAGGAGGTAGTCGCCGAGGCCTGTGCCGTCGTTGCGTGCCACTATCGGGCGCCGGAAAGTGAGCACGTCGCCCATGGCGTCGGCAGGCTTCTCTATCACGATAGGCCCTTGGACTGTCGGCATCCACACGCGTCCCTTGCGGTCTTCCACCATATAGGGGCTGCGGGCAGATTCTATCTCGCGGCCATCGGTGTCGAAAAATTCCTGATGAAGGCGCAGGCGGTCGTCGGAGAAATCGTGCGGCGTGCCGTTGTTGTCCATCACCATTATGTTGTTGTACTCTCCCTGAGTGAAGAATCGGAGGTTTGAGTGGCGGCAGAAAAGCACATTCATTTCGCGGCTGGTCCAGTAATCGGGCAGCACCACGCGAATCCAGTCGGAATGCTTTACGGCCTTGAGGTCGCCGCGTCGTTTGTCGGCCGGCAGCACCAGATATGTCGGAGCCGGAGCGCTGCGGTGTCCGAGGCCGAGCCAAAGGTTGCCTGCCGGGTCGATATTGAGGTCGTAGCCTCGGGGCGTGTCCCAGTCGTCATAGCTGTTGTTGTGGTCGAAGTATGTAAGCACCTCGTTGCCGCGCATCACAAAGAATGCTGTCGAGTTTGTGCCCTGATACCATATCGAACTGTCGTCGGGATCTTCGGCCAGGCGGGTGGCGCCGCCTACGATTCCTTTCCAGTTGGTTCGTTGCTGGCGTGCGGCCATGGCGCTGTTTATAGGCTCGGCTTCCATCACGGTGACGTCGCGTATGGCGTTGTCGTCTGGCGTGAAGATGTTGACAGTCTGTATGCCGTCGTAATTGTCGTAGTCCGACGATGTGTAGTACTGTGCCGGACCTGCGTTGCGCACGTACAGCCTGTTTCCGTCGGGACTCCATGTGAAGTGCGCCGCTTCGGCCACAGTGAATGCCTCGGGACGGAACTCCGCGGTTGTTATAGCGGGGTTGTCGCCGTCAAGGCGGTACCGGGCGGCTCCTGCAGTGGTAGTAATCCATACTGATTGCGGCCCGGTAAACGAATAGGCCGTCTTGCCGGCCGCGCCTTCGGGTATGGCTGTTGAGCTGATGGTGCCGTCGGGAGATATGAAAATGTATTTGTCGGCCGCGCGTGCGAAAGCCCCGCCTTGGGCGGCGGGACGTATTTTTTTGTCGGCGGCTGTATATGCCGTGGTTGTGATTGCCACCGTATTTGAGGCAAAATCAGGCACGGCGGTTTTGATTATGCCTGAATTGTCGGCAAATGCTATCGTGCCTGATGACAACAGCACGGAGGATTGTGCCTGGAAATTGCCCGAAAGCGGCGTGAAGCTGTCGAATTTCGAGTGGCGCCCTTCAAGCGGACTTGAATAAAGCTTGCCGCCGGAAATAAGCACGAGGCGGTCGCCGACAGGGAATATGTTGTCGACCGCTATGTTATAGATTCCGGAGTCGGTCACTTCGAGGCGTTCGCTGTCGTATATGGCGAAGCCGAAGTCGGTGGCAAGATATATCTTTTTGTCGTGGAAGCAGGCGTTGCGTATGCCGTGGGTAGATGTCAGGATGGCATCTTTGATGTCGGGCAGGTTGGCGGTGCGTCCGTTGTCGAAAACGAGGTCGATGTTTCCGTTTTCGTAGGCAAGCAGGAGGAAGCCGTCGGCATCGTTGTAATATATGCCTTTTATAGAGGTGTCGGACAGCTTGTTGGCCTTGGTGTAGAAGTATATCTCGTCATCGTCGTGGCTGCGGGAGAACAGTGTGCCGCCGCTTAGGAAGTATGTGCGGTCTGCGGCGTCGACAACGTTCTCATACGTGTAGTCAACGAGCGGGTACACGGCCCAGTTGCCGGCCGAGGGCTTGGCGTGAACCGTTGCGGCAGACAGTGCTGCAAGCATCAGGAGCGCTTTCGTCTTTATTGCCATGGCTGCTGCGATAAGAAGTCCATCAGAAGCCTTACAGCGTTGCCTCGGTGGCTTACTGCATTTTTCTCGTCGGGTGTTGCTTCGGCGAATGTCTTGGCCCAGCCGAGGGGGCGGAACAAGGGGTCATACCCGAATCCACCTTCACCGTGGGCTTCGGTAAGAATCTCTCCTTCCACGCTGCCGTTGAAAAAACGCGGCTCGTCGTTGCCTGCGAGCAGGGCTATGGCTGTGCGGAAGCGGGCGCGGCGGTCGGTTGTGCCTGATAGCCGGCTCAGCAGCTTGGCATTGTTGGCGGCAGAGTCGTGGCCTTCTCCGGCATAGCGCGCGGAGCGCACTCCCGGTTCGCCGCCGAGAGCGTCGACCTCGAGGCCCGAATCATCGGCGAAGCAGTCGTAGCCGTAGCGTTCTTTCACCCAGCGGGCTTTCAGCAGGGCGTTTCCTTCAAAAGTATCGGCTGTTTCGGGTATGTCGTCGTGGCAGCCTATGTCGTCAAGGCTCAGTATGGCCATATCAGCCCCCGCAAGCTCGCGCAGTTCGCGGAGCTTGTGGGGGTTGTTACTCGCAAAAACAATTTGTTTCATAATGTTTTAACGCGGATATAAGGCCACTTATTGCCAATTATGACACTACGATGTTCACAATCTTGCCGGGCACGACAATAATCTTGCGTACAGTCTTGCCTTCGAGCCATTTGGCGGCGCCTTCGGCTTCGAGGGCCGTTTTTTCGATATCCTCGCGGGCGGCGTCGGCAGCCACGGTGATGTTGTAGCGTGCCTTGCCGTTGAACGATACCGCCATGGTGGCAGTGTCCTCCTTGAGGTAGTCTTCATTGTGTTCGGGCCAGTTGGCATCGACCACGCTTGTGTCGTGTCCGAGCGCTCCCTGCCACAGTGCCTCGGCTGTGAACGGCGCGAACGGTGCCACAACCACGGCGAGTTGCTCAAGGATGGCGCGCGAGCCGCATTTCTGCTGAGCCAGCTCGTTGACGCATATCATAAAGGCTGCCACAGAGGTATTGAAAGAGAATCCCTCGATGTCGGCTGTCACTTTCTTGATAAGTTTGTGGAGCGATTTGAGGTTGTCGCGGGTTGGCTCGTTGTCGTTTACGAGGCAGTCGTCGCCGCGCCAGTATAGGCTCCATAGCTTCTTCATAAAGCGGAACACGCCGTCGATGCCGTTGGTATCCCACGGCTTGCTGGCTTCAAGCGGCCCGAGGAACATTTCGTACAGGCGGAGCGTGTCGGCGCCGTAGCGTTCCACCATGTCGTCGGGATTGACAACGTTGTGCATCGATTTCGACATTTTTTCCACGGCGTGGCCGCAGATGTAGCGCCCGTTGTCGAGCACGAAGTCGGCATCGGCAAACTCGGGACGCCATGCGCGGAAGGCTTCCGTGTCGAGCACGTCGCCGTCGCCCACTATGTTGATGTCGACGCGTATCGGGGTCGTGTCGTAGTTGTCTTTCAGGGTGGCGCTCACGAAGGTGTTGGTGTCCTTGATGCGGTATACGAAGCTTGTGCGGCCCTGTATCATACCCTGGTTGATGAGTTTGTGGAACGGTTCGTCGTCGACCACGCAGCCGTAGTCGAACAGGAACTTATTCCAGAATCGGCTGTATATCAGATGGCCTGTTGCGTGTTCGCTGCCTCCGATGTAGAGGTCGACGCAGCGCCAGTACTCGTCGGCTTCGCGCGATACGAGGGCCTTGTCGTTGTGCGGGTCCATATATCGCAGGTAGTATGCCGACGAACCTGCGAAGCCGGGCATAGTGTTAAGTTCCAAGGGGTAGCCTTCGGGCGTAACCCAGTTCTTGGCGCGTCCCAGAGGCGGCTCGCCGGTTTCAGTAGGGAGGTATTTGTCGATTTCGGGCAGCTCGAGCGGGAGATTTTCGTAGGCTGTCGGAATGCCGTCGACATAGCATACGGGTATAGGCTCGCCCCAGTAGCGCTGGCGGCTGAATATGGCGTCGCGCAGACGGTAGTTTGTCTTCACGCGTCCGATTCCTTTTTCTTCGATAAAGATCTTGGTGGCGGCAATGGCCTCTTTCACGGTCATACCGTTGAGATTCAGCTCGGGGCCTTCGGAGTTTATCATCGTGCCTTCTTTGGCGTCGAAGCTCTCCTCGCTCACATCGGCGCCCTCGATAAGCGGTATTATGGGCAGGTCGAAGTGGCGTGCAAAGGCGTAGTCGCGGCTGTCGTGGGCCGGTACGGCCATAATGGCTCCGGTGCCGTAGCCTGCCAGAACGTAGTCGCTGATGTATACCGGTATCTTCTTGCCTGAAAGCGGGTTGATGGCATATGAGCCGCTGAATACGCCGCTGACGCGCTTGTCGATCATACGTTCGCGCTCTGTACGGTTGCGGATAGAGCGCAGGTATTCGTCGACGGCCTCTTTCTGGTCGGCGGTGACGACTTCGGCCACGTATTTGCTTTCAGGAGCAAGCACCATGAATGTGACGCCGAACACCGTGTCGGCGCGGGTGGTGAATATTTCGAGTTCGAGGTCATCGCGTCCGTCGATTTTGAAACGCATCTCGGCGCCTTCCGAGCGGCCTATCCAGTTGCGCTGTGTTTCCTTGATGGATTCCGACCAGTCGATGCGGTTCAGACCTTCGAGAAGCCTCTCCGCGTAGGCAGACACTCGCAGACACCACTGCCACATCTCTTTCTGCTCCACGGGGTAGCCGCCGCGTACCGACAGGCCTTCGCTCACCTCGTCGTTGGCGAGCACGGTGCCGAGTTTCGGACACCAGTTCACCATCGTGTTGCCGAGGTATGCAAGACGGTAGTTCATCAGTATGTCGCTCTGCTCCTTGGCTGCCATGGCGTTCCATTCGGCTGCGGATATGTGCAGCTCCTTGCTCTGGGCTGCATTAAGACCCTCGGTGCCGTGAGCCGCAAGGTGTTCGCGGAGCTTTTCCACGGGCATGGCGCGGTCGGCGTCCTTGTCGTAGTACGATTCAAACATCTTGAGGAACGCCCACTGCGTCCAGCGGTAAAATTCGGAGTCGCAGGTGCGTATCTCGCGGCTCCAGTCGAAGCTGAAACCTATCTTGTCGAGCTGGCTGCGGTAGCGTGCAGTGTTCTGGCGGGTAGTTATCTCGGGGTGCTGGCCTGTCTGTATGGCATACTGTTCGGCGGGGAGGCCGTAGGCGTCGTAGCCCATGGGGTGGAGCACGTTGAAGCCGCACAGGCGCTTGTAGCGCGACACGATGTCGCTGGCTATGTATCCCAGCGGGTGGCCTACGTGGAGTCCTGCGCCGGAGGGGTAGGGGAACATGTCGAGCACGTAGTATTTCGGACGCGAATGGTCGATTTCCACGTGGTATATGTCGGTGTCTTTCCAGTATTGGCTGACACGGCTTTCTATTTCTTTATGATTGAATTCCATCGGATTGTTGTTTGTTCGGGGTTAGCAAAGGGAGAGCATTCGTTCTATGGGGCGCAGCGCGCGCTCGGCCAGCTCGGGGTCGACCTGTATTTCAGGCTTTCCGTCGCGCAGACAGTCGCGGAGCTTGGCGAGGGTGTTGAGCTTCATATAGGCGCATTCGTTGCAGCCGCAAGTGCTGTCGGTAGGCGGTGCGGCTATGAATGTTTTTTCGGGAGCGCCTTTGCGCATCTGGTGCAGAATGCCGCTTTCGGTAGCGACTATAAATTCCTTGGCAGGGCTTGCAAGGGCGTACTCGAGCAAGGCGGCGGTGGAGCCTACCTTGTCGGCCAGAAGCAGGACGGGGCGGCGGCACTCGGGGTGGGCCAGCACGGGGGCGTCGGGGTGTGCGGCTTTCAGCTCTGCTATCCGCTCGGGCGAGAAGCGTTCGTGCACGTGGCAGGCGCCGTCCCACAGCACCATTTCGCGGTCTGTGACGGAGTTGATGTACGAGCCGAGATTGCGGTCGGGCCCGAAGATTATTTTTTCGTCGGCCGGGAACGATTCGACTATTCGGCGGGCGTTGCTGCTTGTCACCAGCACGTCGCTCAGGGCCTTGACTCCGATAGAGGTGTTTACGTATGAAATGACAGTGTGGCCGGGGTGTGCGGCCACAAACGCGGCAAACTCCTCGGCAGGGCAACTGTCGGCGAGGGAGCAGCCGGCTTCGAGGTCGGGCATAAGCACGGTTTTGTCGGGGCAGAGCACCTTTACGGTTTCACCCATGAAATTGACTCCGCACATCACCACGACGTCGGCGTCGCGGGCGGCGTCGGCTGCTTTCTGGGCAAGCGCGAGGGAGTCGCCAACATAGTCGGCGATGTCCTGTAAGGCGCCGTCCACATAGTAGTGTGCCAGAATAACGGCGTTTTTCTCCTTTTTAAGCCGGAGTATCTCTTCGCGCAGGGCATCGTTGCCGACTCCTGCGCCGCTATTAGTGCATTCTTTCATAGTGCATTCTTTCACAATGCAAAATTAGCACTCTTTTTCCAAATATACCTCCGGAAATGGCCAAATTTATGAGGGGAGCAGGGAACGGGCGTGGCCGGCAAGGGCGGTCTTGGTTGCGGAATGACGTGTCACCATCTCCACGAAGGGGTCGGCCCGGTACTGGCCGCGCACAGAGTTGAAGTCGTCGTCGGCCTCGCTGTCGGGGGCGTCGATGCCGAAACCGGTGCGTGAACGCAGGGAGTACTCTTTGCGGGCGTCTTCGAGCAGCATGGCGTTGAGCGATGTCACGGAGGCAAGCCATCGGTCGATTATGGCGTGAATGTCGGCCGGAGTGATGTCGGCGAGCGCCTTGCCGTACCACGACTCGAACTTCTCGGCCACCCAGGTCCACTCCATGTCGTAATAGTCGGCATGAAGACTGCGCCAGCGGCTTTCGAGAGCTTCGAGCGAGTCGATGGTGCCGTCGCATATGTGGTCGCATACTTTGTCGACTTCGGTCTTGGGGGCGAACATTCCGCAGATGTCTACCCAGCGGCCTGTGCCTGCGGGGTGCGTGGGTTGCAGTCGGCGTGTTAATTCGGCATTGTCGGCCACAGGCTCTGTGCCGAGGCGGTGTATCACAGAGTTGCCCATAAATTTGTCGATGGCGAGGCGGTAGAGGTCGCGGCCTTTGCGAAGGGCGTGGGCATCGATGGTCATAGTCTGGAAGGCGAAGCGCCCGGCGGTGAGCCCGGCTGTGCGTTCGAGGTCGTCGAGCAGCCGTATGCCACTCATCATCTTGCCTGCCGTGTATGGGCTGAGCAGGTTGAAGTTGATGCAGTCGAGGCGGTCGGGGTCGTGGCGTTTGTCGCGTTTTGGCCACTTCTGGGCGTCGCGTATGGTGCCCACGCTGCGCAGGTTGATGCCCGGCACAAGGAACGATTCGTTGCCGCCCTCGATGAGGTAGGAGAACGGCAGGCGAGAGGTATCGGGGTGGTTGACATGGCGCCCCATTACCAGCGAGAACGCGCCTATCTTTGCCGGCCACAGTATGTAGGAGTCGCTCGTTGTCTTGGAGCCGCGTTCCACCACGCCTTGGTGTATCGGTCCGAGCTTGTACATATGGTTGCTCTGGTTGGAGCCTGAGCCGGCGTTGAGGAATGAGAACATTCCGGCTATCAGCAGGCTTGATTTGTGCATCGTGACGGTGTACGGGCCGCCGAATATGGCTGCGGCCTCGCCGTTCTCGCAGCTGCAATTGGCAAAAAACAGCGAGTCGTGGGCTGAAAAGAGGTTGGTGAGGCGCGTGGCCTGCCCGATGAAGCAGTGGTGTACCACGGCGCCGTCGGCTACGCGGCTGCCCGACGCGAACACGAATCCCTCGGCAATGACGCCGCGACCCACATACACAGGGTCGGCGGCTGTTGAGGCTATGGTGCCGTCGGCAAGGCGTGCCGCACCCTCGATTTGTGTGTGCGGGCCGATGTTGACATTGGTAATCGAACCGGAGTTGACAATCTCGGCTCCTTCGCCTATTTGTCCGCGACAGCCGAATAGTTTGGCCGCGTGTACTTTAATCATCGTTATTAGGCGCTCTACCATCGTGCGCCTGTTGCGGTACATCGCTATGAGGTAGGCGGTTTGTGCCGAGAGGCGTTCGTACACGGGCACTTCGCGGCCACCCGTTTCGTTGAGCACAGACACTTCTGTGCCTACTCCGAAGGAGGAATCGAGGGTCGATATTATATTGTCGACGTTCTCGATGTAGGAATTGGCGGCAATGTCGTAGTTGGCGATGTTGCAGGTGCTTATATATGCGTCGTCGCCTATGCTTGCGTTGTGTAGCGTGGCCCGGCGTATAGCCGAATGCCTTTCGAGGCCACCCGGACGGCGGAATGTGCCGTCAAGGCGCCCTAAGCGGATCTTGCCTGAAAACTCGACATCGTGTATGCGGCTTGTGGAAAAATTTTCGCTAACTTCTATTTCTGCCCAGTCGGCAGCGGTGCATCCCTGCGCTTCAAGGGCGCCTATCTCGTCAATGGTCAGACTGCGGTACATATATGAATTGGTTATGAAAAAGGTTTATGCCGCGAAGTTACGAAAAAAATCAGCCGTGTGCAAAAAACTTGCCGAGCCTGCTATATCGCGTCGAGGTCGAGTATGCCTTTGAGCATGTCGACGGCCTGCGACACCATGGGCACGCGGTCGACGGCAAAGCTGCGGCGACCGTTCCGCTCGCGTATGTGCACCCTCTGCGGATTAGCCTGAAGATAGTTGAGCAAGCGTCCGAACATGGGGCTTTGGTAGTATGCCTTGTTGGAGTCGTCGACAAAGAACAGGAACATAGAGCCTTGCTTCATCACCACTTTCTCGATGCCGAGCTTGCGGGCGTAACGGCGCAGCATAGGCACCCGCAACAGTTCGCGGGCGGCGTCGGGTATGCGGCCGAAGCGGTCTACGAGGCGTTCTTCAAATGCTTTGAGGTCGGCGGGACGCTCTATGCTGTCGAGTTCCTGATATAGGGCTATGCGCTCGCTTTCCTGCTGCACATAGTATGCGGGAAGCAGCAGTTCGAGGTCGCTCTCAATGATGCAGTCGGCAACATAGTCCTCGCCGTCGGCCTGCTCAGACGATGCGTCCTTGATGTCGGGAAATTCCTCTGTGCGCAGCTCTACAACGGCTTCGCGGAGCACTTTCTGGTATGTTTCGTAGCCGAGGTCGGCGATGAAGCCGCTCTGCTCGGCTCCGAGCAGGTTGCCGGCGCCGCGTATGTCGAGGTCCTGCATGGCGATGTGGATTCCTGAGCCGAGGTCGGAGAAGCTTTCGATGGCTTGCAGACGCCTGCGGGCGTCGGGCGACAGCGGATTCGACGGCGGTACCATAAGGTAGCAGAACGCCTTGCGGGAGCTGCGGCCCACGCGTCCGCGGAGCTGGTGCAGCTCACTGAGGCCGAATTTGTGGGCGTCGTTTATTATGATGGTGTTGACGTTCGGCATATCGATGCCGCTTTCTATAATGGTGGTGGCCAGCAAGATATCGTAGTCGTGTGCGGAAAAGTCGTTGATGGCTTTTTCGAGTTTTTCGGGAGGCATCTGTCCGTGGCCCACTATGGTGCGGGCGTCGGGTACGAGCCGCTTTATCATTGCCTCGAGGTCGTAAAGGCCCTCTATGCGCGGGTTGACAAAGAATACCTGTCCACCACGGGCAAGCTCGAAGTTAAGAGCCTCGGCCACGATGTCGTCGGAAAGAGCGTCGACCGACGTGATTATCGGGTAGCGGTTTGGCGGCGGCGTGGCTATGGTGGAAAGGTCGCGGGCTCCCATGAGCGAGAACTGCAGGGTGCGAGGTATTGGCGTGGCGCTCATGGTGAGGGTGTCGATGTTGACCTTCATCTGTTTGAGCTTTTCTTTTACGGCCACGCCGAACTTCTGCTCCTCGTCGATAATGAGCAGGCCTATGTCCTTGAACTTGACTCCCTTGCCGATTATCTTGTGGGTTCCTATGAGAATGTCGATTTTTCCTGCTTCGAGGTCGGCGAGGATGGCTTTGACGTCTTTGGCGGAGCGTGCTCTCGACAGATATTCGACCCGTACCGGGAACTCGGCGAGTCGTTGCGAGAAAGTGTTGTAATGCTGGTAGGCGAGCACGGTGGTGGGCACGAGCACGGCCACCTGCTTGCCGTCGGTGGCGGCCTTGAAGGCGGCGCGGATAGCGATTTCGGTCTTGCCGAAGCCTACGTCGCCGCAGATGAGGCGGTCCATGGGGCGGTCGCTTTCCATGTCGGCTTTTACCGACTGTGTGGCCGACAGCTGGTCCGGGGTGTCCTCGTAGATGAACGAAGCCTCAAGCTCGTGCTGCATATACGAGTCGGGCGAGTAGGCGAATCCTTTCTGGTCGCGACGGGCAGCATAGAGCTTTATGAGGTCGCGCGCTATGTCTTTGAGCTTGTTCTTGGTGCGCTCCTTCATCTTCTGCCAGGCTCCGGAACCTATGCGGTTGATTTTTGGCGGAACGCCCTCCTTGCCCCGGTATTTGGCGAGTTTGTGGAGCGAGTGTATGGATACGAACAGGATGTCGTTGTTCTGGTACACGAGCTTTATGACTTCCTGCATGCGGCCGTTGATATTGGTACGCAACAGTCCGGCGAATTTGCCCACTCCGTGGTCTACGTGCACTATGTAGTCGCCCGGCTCGATCTGTCCCAGCTCCTTGAGCGATAGCGCCATCTTGCCTGAGCGCGCCCGCTCGCTTTTGAGGGTGTATTTGTGGAATCGGTCGAAAATCTGATGGTCGGTGAACACGCATACTTTGGCGGCGTGGTCCACGAAGCCTTCGTGCAGTGTGCCGTCGACAGCCTCGAAGTGAATTTCGTCGCCACGGTCAGCAAAGATTTCGCGCAGGCGGTCGAATTGCTTCGGATTGTCGGAGAGTATGTACAAGCGGTATCCTTCGGCCTCGAAGCGTATGAAGGACGAGCTTATTATGTCGAAATTTTTGTGGTAGACTCCTTGTGGCGAGCAGTCGAAGTCGAGCATGGCGCCTTTAGATACGTCGCCGGGATTGGTGGCCGCGGTAAATTCGATGCGCCGCAAGGCATTGAGGTGTTTTTCAAAGGCGTCGGCATCAACGAGCACGTCGAGAGCGTCGGCATCACCGTCCTCGGTAAGCAGGGTGAATGCCGACATCTCGGTGGAAGTCACCGCGCGCAGACGCTCCACGGTGTATTGCTCGTTGCGCATAGCCACAAGGGTGTCGCCGGGCAGGAAGTCGAGTATCGACTTCAGGCTGCCGCGGTGGCTCACATTGGCGGTCACGGCCACGTTTTCGAGCTTTTTCTCGGATAGCTGTGTTTCGACATTGAACGAACGGATAGAGTCGATTTCGTCGCCAAAGAAGTCGAGGCGCACGGGCAGCTCCTCCGAATAACCGAATATGTCGAATATCGAACCGCGTATGGCATACTGCCCAGGCTCGAATACATAGTCTACCTGCCTGAAGCCTTTTTCACGCAGCCATTTCTCGGCATCGTCCATCGACACTGTGCTTTCTACGGCAAGTTGCAGCGTGTGCGTGTCGAGTTCTTCGCGCGATGCCACGCATTCTGCCATCGCCTCGGGGTAGCTTACCAGAAAGCGGAGGGTGCCGGCTTTGGCGCGGTTGAGCGCCTCTGTGCGCAATATCTGATTGGGCGCGTCGGGCTGGCCGTATTTGATATCGCGTTTGAAGCCCGACGGCAGCATGGCCACGGCATCCTCGCCAGCAAGGCGGCAAAGGTCGAAGTAGAGATAGCCGGCATCATCGAGCGAGTCACCGACCACGAGGATAGGGTGTCCCTGCGTGTAAGGCAGGCCTGAAAGCATTACTGCCGCAGAGGAGCCGGGTGCACCAACCACGGTAGAGCGGCCCTTGGCCGAAAGATTCTTCAGCGCGCGGAGTCTTGCGGCGCCAAGCAGCATATCGCGTATTTCACAAATATCCATATCAACAAAATTACAGCTTTTTCTCCTACGCCGCAACTTTACCAGCCAGACTTTTTGGACTTGTCAGGCCCGTCAGACGAGTCTGAACTGTTCTGGCGGTTACGGTAGTCGGTGCGGGCGCGGTGCATCTGTTCGCGAATGCCTCCTTGCTGTATAAACTGCTCTTGTTGCCGTTCGAGCAGTCGCCTGAGCATGTATGTAGCCTGATTGATAAGGGTGATACATAGGTTACAATACTCTTCGGCATTTATTTTGTGGGCGAACGTTGTCGGAGCTGAAATAAACTCGGCGCTTTTCAGATATTGGCGTAGTCGGAGTGTGCGAGGATGGTTTTTACCCCATTGTGGTAGATTGTTTTGGCGCAGGTAGTCTTCATAATCGAGCAAAAGCTCTTCGAGAGAGGCTTTTGCCACATTTGTCAGTTTTATTTCTGTTTCCGTTGAGGTTGTTGATGCTACGCTGCCTTCCGCAATATTTTGCTTGCCGCTTCGAGCTGCCTGCTCCATTTGGTCCTTTGTACGGCTTCCTCTTTTGATGAATCTTTCTGTGAATATCACAGAGAGATCATATATAATCTCGGTCATTTTGTAGACTCGGAGATTACGGTAGCCTCCTCTTTGTGGAAGAAATCCGTTCATATCGACAACGTGTTGGAATTTAGTAGTATGTTATTGTAATTGGTGCTAAAAGCAAATGTACGAAGAATTATTGACAGGCTGATTGATTTGGCATAAAAAAGGCCGCCGGGGTTGCGGCGGCCTTGTGGGTGTGTTACTTTTTGGGGGACAGGATGAAGGAGTAGGTGTAGGAGGGTGCGTCGAGCCGGTACTGTTCATATGGCAGGGCGCCCCAGCTGTCATCGCCGCCGAGGCCGCGCTGGGCGAGATCGACGTAGAAGTACACATGGTCGATATCGGGCGATATGTCGCTGTCGTGTTGCTGGTGTTTTGCGAGGCCGGTATCGAGATCAGAGGGCAGCACGTCGAGAGCACTTACTTCGAGCGGCTGCAATCCCTTCACCTCTAAGCCGAGTCCGTTTGCATCTGTCAGCGATGCCTCGCGCACATCGGTGTGGTTGCCTGTTTCCTGAGGGCGTATGTAGTGGTGGCGCATATCGGTTACCTTGCCGCTATATCGGCCGAGGAACGCGGCGGTGCGGCGGTCGGAGTAATTTTCCCACGGGCCACGGCCGTACCATGCGAAGTTGTCGTAACTTTTGGGCATGGTGATAATCATACCGAAGCGAGGCAGTTCGGGCTTGAATGCCCCTTGGTCGGCCTTCCACGAAGCCTCTACTTTCAGCGAGCCGTCGGCAAGCGGAGTGTAGACCACGGTGTACTCCGAGGGTACTTCGAGCAGGCGGTATACGGCTTTGAGCGATTGTCCGTCGCGGTTTAGCGATACCAGACGGCGGTTGTCGGCGGCAGTGCGCCATGCGTTGGAGCGGGTGTTGAAGCGGTTGCCGTAATCGTTGTCGGTGGTTGCGCGCCAGAACGACGGTCGCATTGCGTCGGCGATGAGGTTGCGGCCAGCGACGGTGTATCCGGTGAGTTCGCCGCTGCGTTTGTCGAATGTCATAACAGCTCCTGCTGCTTCGGCAGTCCAAGAACGGTCGTTCTGCTCGAATTTAACATTGCCGTCGGCCAGTGCTGTGGTTGCAAGGTCGCGGTTGGCGAGCACGAACTGTTCGCGGGCCACTTCGTGACCCTGCGGTATTATTTCGTCGCCGGCCTTGGTGCGCGCATAGACAGACAGGGCATAGTCGGTATTGTCGTCAAGCGCCGGAACGGGCAGCTTCACAGTCTTGCTTGCTCCGGGAGCTACCACTGCCTCGAAGTTGCCGCCGTCGATGCGCCGTCCTTCGCGCAGCAGTTCCCAAGAGAAGGTGTAAGGCTCTGTCGAGCGTGAGGGGAAGTGGTTTTCAACAGTTATCGCGCCCGTTTTGGGGTCTTTCGACGAGAAACGTATGTCCTGATATACTTTTTTGACTTCGAGAAGGCCGGGGTGCGGAGTGCGGTCGGGGAATACCATGCCGTTGATGCAGAAATTCTCATCGTGAGTGTAGACGGTGGCGCCGTAGTCGCCGCCGTAGCTCCAGTATGTGCGTCCGTTCTCGTCGGTGGTCTTGAAGCCTTGGTCTACCCAGTCCCATATGAATCCGCCCTGCATGTGGGGTGCTGAGCGGAACACGTCGAAGAGATCCTGAAAGTTGCCTGTGGAGTTACCCATGGCATGTGCAAACTCGCAGAGTATGAACGGACGTGTGGCGTCGGTTCGTGCTGCTTCTTTCTTAAGACGGCTCATAGGCGCGTACATGGGGCACACGATGTCGGTGTTGGTGCCTTCTCCGGCCTGTTCGTACTGCACGGGGCGGCTGTTGTCGCGGTTTTTTATCCATTGGTAGCAATCCATAAAATTGTCGCCGTTGCTCGATTCGTTTCCGAGCGACCATACGATTACGGAGGGATGGTTTTTGTCGCGCTCTACAAGCAGTTTCTGGCGGTCGAGCATTGCGGCCTTCCATTCGGGGAGGAATGCCGGCTGTACGATTTTTCCTTCGTGGTTGAATTTGGAGTAGCCCATTCCGTGGGTTTCGATGTTTGCTTCGTCAACGAGGTATATGCCGTACCGGTCGCAAAGCTCGTACCACAGCGGCGGCTGGGGATAATGGGAGGTTCGGACAGCGTTGATATTGTGCTGCTTCATTGCGCGGATATCGCTCATCATTGTTTCGCGGTCTATGGCGTGACCCTTTTCTGGATGGTGTTCGTGCATATTCACGCCGTGTACTTCGACGGGCTTGCCGTTGACCATCAGCTGTGCGTCCTTTATTTCGACTTTGCGGAATCCGATTTTGGCAGACGTGGCCTCGACGGGCTTGCCGTCGGCGGTGCTCAGCTCGAGTACGAGGGTGTAGAGCGCGGGGTGGTCGTAGTTCCACTTGTCGACCTTGGCAAGCTTCGCGGTGAATACGGTGTTGTCGCTTGCCTTTTGGCCTGCTGAGTATGCCTTGCGGCCGGAGGGGTCGTAGAGTGTGGCGCTGAGCTTCATCGGCTCCTTGCTGTCTACCTGCACGTCGGCTGAGAAAAGGCCGTCGCGATATTTTGCGTCGAGGTCGGCTTTCACAAAGAAATCGGCGATGCGCCCCCGGGCGTCGGTAGAATAAAGATATACGTCGCGGTCTATGCCCGACAGGCGCCAGAAATCCTGATCTTCAAGATACGAGCCGTCGGTCCAGCGGTATACTTCGCAGGAAAGCTCGTTCTTGCCCGGAACGATAAAATCGGTAATCTCGAATTCCGACGGGTTTTTGGCCGACTGCACGTATCCGGCCTTTTTGCCGTTTACCCATACGTACATACCGGCCGTGGAGCCGTCGAAGTGCAGGAATACCCGGCGGCCGTTCCAGCCTGCGGGAATGTCGAAGCTGCGCTTGTATGAACCCACTGGGTTGTCGTTGTGCGGTATGTGCGGCGGATTTGCAGGGAAAGGATAGCGGGTATTGGTGTAGATGGGCGTGCCGTAGCCGTGCATTTCCCAGTTGGAGGGTACTGGCAGGGTCTTCCAGCCCGAAGTGTCGAATCCGGGTTTGTAGAAGTCGGCAGGCCGTTCGGCGGGAGTCGGGGAGTAGTGGAACAGCCACTGGCCGTTGAGGCTCATAAAGCGTTCCGACGCGGCATGTTCGCCGGTTTTGGCCGACGCGGCGTCGGCATATGGATAGAATGTCGCCCGAGGTTCGAGGCGTCCCTGGGCGAACACTTCGGGGTTTTCCCAGTCGTTGACGGCCGCGCAATTCAGCGAGGCGGCCAAAGCGAGGCAGAGTGTAAGGCTCTTGTTCATGATATATGATCGGTTTGGTTGATTCAGGAATATAAGCTAATACGTTCCAAACGTATTAGCCGCTCAAAGATACGGATAAGTCGAGCGCAAAACAAATATTTAGTTTTGCCGAGCGAGAGTATCTAAGGCGATTAGCCAAAAATACAAAGAGGGTGTTTCATAATATCTGTTAAAGCACAGGTTGGTGTATTTTTGTTTAAACTGTTCATTAAGAAGAGGGAGCATAGCGGTTGCTATGTGACCGATGAGTAATGGGCAGGTTAACAAAAAGACGCCAAGACGGCACCATTGTTAAATT
>CAJTSR010000020.1 GCA_910579035.1 uncultured Muribaculaceae bacterium
GGCGGCCGGGCTCGCCGTCACCGACACCCGCCATGCCTACCACGGCGCGCCCGAGGCCGTGCGCACCTCCGTCGGCGGCGCCGTGCGCGAGATCGTCACGGAGTACGACGGCGCCGCGCGCCCCGTGCGGCAGACCGTCGTCCACGGCGGCGACACCGCCGTCACCACCACCGCCTACGACTCCGCCGGGCTGGTGGCCTCGCAGAAGATGGGCGCCCGGGTTACCCGCGAGTACGCCTACGACGAGCACGGCTGGCCCGCGGTCATCACCACCAGCCTCGGCCGCACCATCGACTTCAGGCCGAGGCCGCCCGCCCTCGACCCCGACAGCCTCCTCCTTCCCGTGCCCAACAGCTACTACGGCGCCATCGAGCTGCCCCCGGGCGGGCTGACCGTCGTCGATTTTGCCGACCGCTATGTCGAAACCCTCCGCTACGCCGACGGCGCCAGCCCGCGCTACACCGGCGAGGTGTCGTCGCGCGAGCTCACCAACGGCGCCCGCTACGACTACCGCTACGACGCCCACGACCGCCTCGTGGCCGCCGACTACACCCCCGGCCCCGGCGCGCCCCCCGGCGAGGACTTCTCCGCCGCCTACGAATACGACGCCATAGGCCGCCCCACCCGCATCCGCCGCTGGGGCGTCACCCGCCTCGACGGCACCGC
Source organism: uncultured Muribaculaceae bacterium (assembly GCA_910579035.1). Classification (GTDB taxonomy): domain Bacteria; phylum Bacteroidota; class Bacteroidia; order Bacteroidales; family Muribaculaceae; genus CAG-873. The sequence continues at coordinate 667 of CAJTSR010000020.1, forward strand.
CGAGAAGTTCGGGCCGCTCGACAACATAAGGCATTACTATGACGGCGCCCGCCTGTCGTCGGTAAGGGCTGCCAACTGGCCGGCCCCCTTCTACGGGCAGACAGGGTACGGCGCCGCGCAGTACGTCAATGACTATGAATACAACAGCGCCGGACTGCTCGTCGGCGACGCCAACCGCGGCATCACCTCCGTGAGGTACAACCATCTCGGACTGCCCGTGTCGACCCAGGTGACCGACCCCGCCGTCAGCGGCCGCACCTACAGCATATCGAACACCTACAGCTCCGACGGCACCCTTGTCGCCACGAGCCGCTCGCAGCACGGCGCCCTGATGCTGATAGAGAAATCGATCTACGTGGACGGCTTCACCATAGGCGAACGTTCGCTGGCGGGCCGCACCGTCGACCGTGTCGACTTCCCCGGGGGCTACTTCGACAAGGGCGGCGTTCACTGGCTGCTGCGCGACGGCCTCGGCTCGGTCGGCATGACCGTCGACGACTCCGGGCAGGTGGAGCAGCACGTTCAGTACTACCCCTACGGCGAGCCCCACCGCGAGCCGCAGGGGCAGCCCTACCTCTACGGCGGCAAGGAGCGCCGCCGCTTCGGAGGCCTCAACGACTACGACTTCCACGCCCGCTTCCTCAACCCCGCCGCCGCCCTCTGGCACGCCCCCGACCCCCGCGCCTCCCGCTACCCGTGGCTGTCGCCCTATGCCTTCTGCGCCTCCAACCCCGTCCGCTACTCCGACCCCACCGGCAATATCATCACCACAATGATTGACGGCAAGCTTTACACCTACGAGTGTGGGCGGCAGGGCTGGAACTTCTATTACGACGGCGAAAAATATGATGGCGACAACCAATACGTTGCCGAACTACTCCGAAGTCTCCGAACTCTCCAGTGCAAGGCTGTCGGCAACGCCCTTGTGCGTTCCCTCGTCGAGGATATCGAGGTAATCACAATCCGCGCCCCCCAAGACGGCGAATCCAATATGTACGATCATAGCTCAAGAACCATTGTTTGGGACTCAAACAAGAAATCTTGGGGAAATTATACTTTTGATGGAGGAAAGTGGACTTTACAAAAACCGGCATTTTTGTCTTTGGCACACGAAATGTTCCATACTGAGTCTTTTTTAAGCGGTTACACCCCAAAAATCTGGGGCTATATAGGCGGAGAGCCTTATTTTACAGACGATATATGGGCTATAACAGGAGAAAATCTTATTATGCATGAGCAGGGTCTTCACGGGGGAGAATACGGATTAGGCTATAGAATTGGCTATGGTATCATAGGATCAGTTAGTGATGATTTTCCCTATGGGACAAAAGAACCTATGTACTTCGAATACGAACAATGCAAGGAGTATTTTGATAATAATACGGATGTTGTCCGTCGGATAAATACTAATGCAAGCATGCGGAAATTTCAAAGGCAATATGGTATAAAACAGAATTAAGATGAGAACGTTTGTTATCTTTGTTATTATAGTGTTTATTAGCATATGCTCTGTCGGAATGTATAGGCCGGGGGATGTGGATGAGAATAGTCTTCTTTGCCCTCGGCTGTCGGTGATAGAGATTGGGAAGAAGGAATATGCAGGAATCAAGGCCGGCTCACTTGATTCATTGTTGTTCTCGTTGCTTGAGGAGCATCTTCCATTGCATGAGGATATGGTTCCAAAGATTGGACTTTTTCAACGACTGCCACATTCCGATAATGACACCATAGGAGCTGTTTACATTTATAATTTTGGAGATTCTGATTTTCACTATCGTCTGTTTTCAATAGAAACGGGATGGGAATTTGTCCACGGAGCCCAACCTGATACAACATTTGGTTATCGGGCTGATTTGTTGACAGAATTTTGCAGAGGAACGTATAGCTCGAAGAGGTGTGATGCGATTGCAGACTCTTTTCGAAAAAGCAAGGGCGTGGTTTCATCTTATTTACGAGAAGGCTTCGTCTTTAAGGTGATTCTGTTATCGGGATATATACAGAGTGTCGAAGGAATTTTGTTTATGCGCCTGCTTGGCCATCGGCGAATGTGGGAGGCGGCGTTTGCCGACAGCCTCGGCCCGTCGCAGATATCGCCTCCGCAGTTTGCCCCTCCCGCCGAGCCACTGCCCGTCCAGCCGCTCCCGAGGAAAAAGCGCTGAGATGTTCTGCAAAAAAATAAAGCGACTACGCCGGGGGCGTGCACTGGCTGCTTTTGGCACGCCTCCGACCGGGAGGATACTAATTTCGCCTTGTGCATTATGTATGTCAAATTCGGTGCGGTAGGCTATTATAATGGGAGGGCTTATCTGCGTCGTGAAATTTTCGACAAGGCAAAGTGTCTGCACATAGCTGAAAGTCAATATAAAAGTATTAACTCTGTGTATGGAGATAATTGTTCGTATTCATAACGAATCAGAATATAATGAAATATTGCAACAGGCTGTTGCAGTAATTGAAACCGCGAGAGGTAATGCCGCCCGTGCCATTGTCAGTACATCGAATGAAATGTATTGGCGAATAGGTCAACTGCTATATGAGCGGAAGCTCGACAGCAAACACGGAGACAATGTAGTCAAGCGGTTGTCCGCTGACCTCAAATCATCATATCCGAAAATGGGAATGTCAGTGCGCAACTTGTTTAACATGAAGAGGTTTTATGTAAGATTCCATAAAGCAAATCCAAAAGTGCAACAGCTTGTTGCACTTTTACCGTGGGGTCATATAAACTACCTCATGTCTAAGTTCGATGATAACGATGAAGCGATAGAATACTACGCCTGCAAGTATCAGGAAAAGGGCTGGAGTCGAGATTTGCTTATCAACGCTGTAAAGTTGGAGATGCACAAGCATCAGCCTGAAGCCAACGTGTCAAATAATTTCGCCGTCGCACTCCCAGAGGCTCAGGTCGCATACGCTAACGAGGTTTTCAAGGATTCTTATTGCATGGGATTTCTTGGCGTGACTGAGCCGCTTCTTGAACTGGAGCTTGAGCGGAGATTGGTTGAGAAGGTAAAGCAGTTTCTTCTTGAACTTGGTCAGGGATTTACATACATCGGCAATCAGCACGTCCTGTCCTATAACGGCAAGGATTACAAGGTAGATATGCTTTTCTTTCATCGCGGACTCAGGTCGCTCGTTGCCGTCGATTTGAAAATCTCCGAGTTCATGCCCGAATATGTCAGCAAGATGAACCTTTATCTCTCATTGCTTGACAGACTTGAACGTGGCAAAGATGAAAATCCATCAATTGGCATTATTCTATGCGCCGAAAAAGACAACGTGGAAGTAGAACTTGCACTTGAAGGATTTACCAAACCCATTGGCGTCGCCGAATACAAACTTATCGTTCCTCAAAAAGAGCTGAAACAACTAATCGCCTACGAAATAAAGACTTTCAACCAAGAAGTCGCCGACAGATCAGAATAACTCCTATCAGAAAGAATAAGTAAAAACTTTTTCTTTTTTGTCCACTCTCGTCTATATTGGTTTAGTTGTGTATATAATGTCCGAACTGAACTAGACTAATCTATATAGTCAAATCTGCAAGGTTGATTATATAGTCTAAAACGTTTGCTGTGTCGTTTTTATTTCCTATATTTGTGGAACGTTAAGTTTATAAATGGCTGGTTTATATTATGCTAAGTTTTCTGTTAAAAGTCATCTGCTACGTAGTGCTTGTCGCTTATGTGGGATGGTTCTTTTATGTTCTTTACAGGCTTGTTTTCAAGCCCGGCAAGAATGGTACTCTGCCTTGGCTCTAATTCTTATGGTCGCCGAGTAAGGGCGCTATAAGTTCCGCTCGGTTGCGGTTGTGCCACCGCTTTTGAATTTCGGGGTGATGTTGAGTTTTACCATTGCTTCGTACCATTTTTCGCGGTGTGCGGGAATCGACTCCATAAATGGTAGTATGTCGTCGTTGTACGCTCTGGCAGAGTAGAAACAGAGTACGGAGGCTTTTTTTCCTTGTATGGTAAGCTGTCGGTAATAATGTATGTCGACTTCGACGCAGTTGAGTTTGCCGTTGCTGCTGTCGCTTACTATGAACTCAAGCATGTATTCGCCGTCGTTTTCAGCAAGGACGTAGTTGGTGATTTTGTCGGTTTTCTTGCGTTCTTCAAGTTCCGCTATTTGTAAATCTTCAGAAATGCAAGTGCTTAGATCCTTTTTGGTTTATGAAACACCATCTTGTTTATTATGCTTGGTGAAAAAAGTTTTGTTAAATGATGAATAAAACTTATATTTGCGAAAGAATCAGGGCTCTGAGTACATATATACACAATTATATAACTACCATTTATATCCAACACCTTAAATCACAGCGATTATGAAAAAAAACATCGCGAGCGCAGCTGTTGCGCTTTCCCTGTTTCTTTCGGCCGGCCTTCCGGCGGTCGAGGCCAGCGCGCAGGCTACTGAGCCTCCCAAGCGCGAGTTGCGCTCCGTGTGGTTAACCACGTATCTGTGTATAGACTGGCCTTCGTCGGATTCGCGAGGCACGTCGGAGGCAAAGCAGGCCCAGATGAAGAAAGAGCTGCTTGCGTATCTCGACAATCACCAGAAACGCAACTTCAACGGAGTCTGCCTGCAGGTACGCTCTATGGCCGACGCGTTCTATAAGTCGTCGTATGAACCGTGGAGCCAGTATCTCACCAATACCCGCGGAGCAGAACCCGGCTGGGATCCGCTGGCTTTCGCCGTGGAAGAATGCCATAAGCGCGGCCTCGAATGCTGGGCATGGATTAATCCGTACCGTTTCAACCGTGGTAATGCGGCCAGAGATACCGAGTACGACAAAGAGTATATATCAAAGGGCTGGATTATAAGCCACAACGGCTATGCGGTGTTCAATCCCGGCCTTGAGGAGGTGCGGCAGCATAATCTTCGGGTTATACGGGAGATATACACCAATTATGCGGTGGACGGCATACTCTTCGACGACTATTTCTATCCGAACGACATTCCATACAAGTCGGACGACGCCATGACCGCCGAGGACTGGGAGGACTATCAGGAGCAGGTGCCCGGCGGCGCTCCCGGCAAAATTAATGACTGGCGGCGCGAGAATATAGCCAAATTCGTGCGTCAGCTCCGTGAGCAGGTCGACGCAGACAGGCCTGATATGCGGTTCGGCATCAGTCCTGCGGGCGTGGCCGGTAAATCAGCACCTCAATACGGGCTGTCGGCTCCTCCGATAAGTTCTTCCGACTGGCAGTACGAGAGCATATGCTCAGATCCGCTGAAGTGGCTCAGCGACGGTTCGATCGATTTTATATCGCCTCAGATTTACTGGTTTGCCACACCGGGGACGGGAGGTTACTCGTCTGCGGCCCCGTATACTCCGCTTGCAAAGTGGTGGAGTGATATTGCCAATCATTTCGGACGTCACTTCTACAGCAGTCAGGCGCCTTACAGGATGTGCGACGGCAACGGAAGTCCTGTATATAACAATGAGGCAAGCTGGGAAGACCTCAGCAAGCAGATTTCGCTTAACCGTGAGTATACTCTCGACAATGCTCCCGGTTCGATATTTTATAGCGCCAAATATATGGATGGCCCCGTGTGCTCGGGCTGGGGTGATTACTTGCTTGAGCATAGCTTCTCTACCAAGAGCCTTGTGCCAGTGACGTCGTGGAAGGAACACCCGGTATATGCCGCTCCTGCCAATCTTTCCATTGATAAAGGAGCTTTGTCGTGGGAGGCTACCATAGGGCGGCGTGGTAATGAGATTATACGCTATACCGTGTACGCGGTTCCTCTTGAGGTTGATCTTGCATCGGCAAGGAATGCCGACGGCGACGGCCTCGACAGCAAGTACCTGCTCGGTGTAAGCTATGATACCGGCTATACTCTTCCGGCCGACAAGGCTTCGGGATACTGGTATGGTGTGTGCGTTTACGATGGTTACGGCTATGAATCGGAGATAGCTGTTGCCAACTATCCCAACGGTCCTTCGGAGAAAGTAGTGCTCAAGGCTCCTGCCGACGGCGAGTCGTTGGACTGGGGCGTGGATTTCGCGTGGAGCGCGGTAGATGGAGCGGTATACACGCTTCAGATTTCCCCTGTTGAGGATTTTTCAAAAATAGATATAGAATGTCCCGAACTTACAGCGCCCGGAGTGAGCCTTGACCTTGGCAGCCTCGACTCCGGCAAGAGATATTTCTGGCGGGTATCGTCGCTTCAGCCGTCCAAACTGCCGGTATGGAGCGAGGCATATAGTTTTATATCTCCTGTTCGTGTGGCAGCTGCGGCTCCTGTGCTTGTGTCGCCGGCCGACAAGGCCGAGGTTGCCGACGAGTTCAGCCTGACATGGGAAGCGTCGGCCGACGATGTTGAAGGCTATACTGTCGAAATTGCGTCGGACGATTCATTTTCCGACATTCTGCGCACTATCAAGGTTGCAGAGAACACCACTACTGTAAGGCTTGTGTCCTCAGTGCTTGGGATAGGCACTTACTACTGGCGCGTAGTGGCCGAGGGCAGCCATTATCTCCCTGGTGTTTCGGCTGTGTACCAGTTCAGTGTCACACATCTTGATGTAGGCAATTTTGAACCTGGCTATATAGTGAAGACCGACGATGCCCTCTATGCCGACGCCGGTAAGTATAAATTTGAAAACGTATGGTACAGAACCGTAGGTAATTCCAACTTTTCGCCTGAGGGCAATGGCTCGAATAACCGAGGTATTGCCATAGCGGGCGATTATGTGTATATGAGCGGGCGTAAGGAGGCCTCATCGAAGAGCGATATCTATCTTAAGCAGTACTCTCTTGCGTCAGGCGAACACATACGCGACATCAATCTTTCGGCCGACGGCAAGGTGTCGTATCTGCCGTGTAACGATGTTTTTTCCGACGCCGGCGGCAATCTGCTTATCGCCAACCTTGTCCTTAATGTTACAACTACGCCTTTGGTGCTGCATCGGGTTGATCCTGAAACCGGCGAGCTTACCCGCGTAGCCGAGCTTTTGGGCGAAGGCCTTAGTGGCGGCCGTGTGGACCATTGCTGTGTGTATGGCAGCGTTGACGATCCGGTGTTCTATGTTTATGCCGCAATAGCGAGCAACAAGATTATTGCCCGCTGGACTGTTGCAGAAGGCAAAACCACCTTTGAGTATGTGACTGTCAATGAATTGTCGCCGTCGTCAAAGTCGAGTTTCGGTATCGCGCCGCGCACTTTGGCTTTAGGTCCCGGCGAGGTGATAGTAGATGGCGGAGATACAGCCCCGGCTGCTTACGATTTCAGCACGGGCAATATTGTGAACCGTCTGGACGACATATACGACCTTATGCCTGATGGATACAGAAGCAACGGCATAAAATATTTCACTCTTGGCGGAAAGCATCTGTATGTATATGCATCGAGCGACCACGAGTCGGCCGGATATACGTTTAATATCATATCGGGCAAGTCTGCGACGTTTGCCGATGCAGGGCTTCTCTGGAAATTCCCCGAGGGAGGTATGGGCAAGGTTAATTCCACTACCTGCTCGGCGCCCGTCGATGTTGCTACAGTTGATGCGGGCAGCGCCATGGTGGCTGTATATGTGCCGGGCAACGGTCTGGGCGTTTATAGAGTTACCGACGGCGCTGCGTCGGGTATATCCGACGTGTCGGTTGGCGGCAAGGACATCGTTTCGATAGGTCGTGACGGTGTTGTGGAATTTTCGTCCGAGGTCGGATGTGTGGAGGTATATTCGGTTTCTGGTATGCTGTTGGCGCGTTATGTGGCTGAAGACAGCTTCAGGCTGCCGGATACTCCGGGCGCTTACATTGTTCGCTTCGACGGCAATGTGCGTAAAATAATTCGCTGACGCGTCATTGTGTGGCGCCAGTCCGCGCGGGGCGTCATTTGGCGCCCCGCGTTTTTTGGATTTTGTAAGCTAACTTGTCGGCGGTTTGTTTATTTGAGAAATAATAGCTATCTTTGCAGCGCTTTTTAGCATCCCGTGTGATGGGAAATTAAGAAGCTGTCTTAATTTTGAGTAACACAAACATTTAAAAACTGCAATGAAAACATTCCAGCTCTCAGCTAAGCCCCGCACATCGCTCGGCAAGAAGGCCACCAAGGCTCTCCGCAGCGAAGGTCTTATCCCCGTTGTCCTTAACGGTGGCGCAATCGTTGATCTTCCTTACACAGGCACCCTCAACGAAGGCGAGAAAATCGTTACTATCGACAATGCCGGCACCAAAGGCCTCATCACTACCGACCTCGTAGTATCGCAGGAGGCTGTGCGCAAGCTCGTCTATACTCCCGAAATCTTCGCTATCGAGCTCGACGTAGAGGGTAAGACCCGTATGGCTGTCCTGAAGGATATCCAGTTCCACCCTGTTAAGGACACCATTCTCCACATCGACCTTCTCGAAGTGAAGGAAGACAAGCCCGTTGTAATCGAAGTGCCCGTTAAGCTCGAAGGCCACGCCGAAGGTGTTAAGGCCGGTGGTAAGCTCACACTGTCGATGAAGAAGCTCAAGGTGCGCGCTCCCTATACCGCCGTTCCCGAGCGTCTTGTTATCAATGTCGACAGCCTCGGCCTTGGCAAGTCCATGCAGGTAGGCGATATCCACTTCGACGGTCTTGAACTGGTGAATGCCAAGAACGCGGTTGTTTGCGCCGTTCAGCTCACCCGTGCCGCACGTGGTGCCGCTGCTGCCGCCGCTAAATAATTGTGAGGGCATAGATGAAGTACCTCATTGTTGGGCTCGGCAATATAGGCGACGAATATCGCCACACGCGCCACAACATTGGATTTATGATATTGGACGCCTTTGCCGAGGCGTCCAATATTTCTTTCTCCACAGGGCGCTATGGCGATGTGGGTCGTGGCCGTGTAAAGAACAAGCAGGTGGTCCTGCTTAAGCCTTCTACGTATATGAACCTGAGTGGCAACGCCGTGCGCTACTGGAAGGAACAGGAAGGAATCGACGTAGACCATATCCTTGTGCTTGTCGACGACATCGCGCTTCCCCTCGGGGCTATACGCGTCAAGGGAAGCGGTAGCGACGCCGGGCATAACGGTCTTAAGAATATTGCAGAAATGCTTCACACGCAGGCATATCCACGCCTGCGCTTCGGTATCGGCAACGATTTTCCGCGAGGCTGCCAGATTGACTATGTGCTTGGCAACTTCCCGCCGTCGGAGAAAGCCGTGCTCGCCGAGCGCATACCTGTGGCCGTCGATGCCGTGCGGGAGTTTGTGCTGGCCGGCATAGGCAATGCAATGTGCCGCTATAATAACAAATAGAAAGGGCATAAATATGGCTAAGAGCGAAGTGCGGATAGATAAATGGCTTTGGGCTATGCGGGTTTTCAAGACCCGTACCATAGCTTCCGAGGCATGCAAGAAAGGCCGTGTAACGGTAGGGGAGGGCGGCATCATTGCCAAGCCCTCGCGTATGATATCTGTTGGCGACGTGGTGAACGTGCGGAAACCGCCGGTCACGTTCTCTTTCCGTGTGCGTGCTCTTACAGAGAATCGCCTCGGGGCCAAGCTTGTGCCGGAATATATGGAGAATATCACCCCGAAGGAGCAATATGATCTTCTCGAGGTCGTTAAAATATCAGGATTTGTTGACCGTCGCAAAGGACTCGGACGTCCTACGAAACGCGAGGGTCGCGAACTGGCCAAATTTACGGAAGGCGCTGATGCCGACGGCTGGGACTTCGACTTTGATTCGGAGGATTTCGACGAGTTTGATTAAGAGAGTGTTCGAATGATAGTGAATCATTTCAAAAATACCTCCGAAAATCTTCTCAATATGTATTTGAGTTAAATTCAAACACCTCTATAAGGCATACGGCCGGACTATTTATTATAATTAGATTATGCGATTTGACGAACTTTCGCTGAGCGACGACATACTGGACGCCCTCGATGCAATGAATTTTAAAGAGTGCACCCCCATTCAGGAGCAGAGCATCGATGTTATTCTGGAGGGACACGACCTTATAGCCTGCGCCCAGACGGGTACCGGCAAGACAGCCGCATACCTGCTGCCCATTATCGACCTGCTGGCCGATACCGAGCCTACGCCCAAGGTCAAGTGCGTGGTGATGGTGCCTACCCACGAGTTGGCCCAGCAGATAGATCGTCGAATGGAGGGGTTCGCATACTATATACCTGTGAGCAGTCTTGCCATACACGGTGGTAACGACGGAAAGGAATTTGCGCGCCAGCAGCACGCCCTCAGGCAGGGTGCGGATATGGTAATAGCCACTCCCGGACGCCTGTTGGCGCATATGAAGATGGGCTATGTGGATCTTTCGGGTGTGCAGTTCTTCGTCCTTGACGAGGCCGACCGCATGCTCGACATGGGTTTTTCGGAAGACATAATGCGCATTGTTGCCGAGTTGCCCAAAGACAGGCAGACGCTGATGTTCTCGGCCACTATGCCGACAAAGATACAGCAACTCGCCTCGACGATACTCACCGAGCCTAAAGAGGTGAAGATAGCCGTGTCGAAGCCTGCCGAGCGGGTAGACCAGTCGGCGTATATATGCTATGAGGGGCAGAAAGAGGCTTTGCTGAAGCATCTGTTTTCAGCGGGCCACAACAAGCGTGTAATAGTGTTCTCCTCTTCCAAGCAGAAGGTGCGCGAGCTTACGCAGGCCATGCGCCGGGCTAAGTGGAAGGCCGCCGAAATGCACTCCGACCTCGACCAGAAGGCTCGCGAAGACGTGATGCTCGATTTCCGAGCCGGGCGTGTGGATATACTGATAGCTACCGACATACTTGCCCGAGGAATCGATATCGACGATATCGCAATGGTGGTGAACTACGATGTGCCTCGCGAGGCAGAGGATTATGTTCATCGTGTGGGACGTACGGCTCGAGCCAATACCGACGGAATAGCGGTGACATTCGTCAGCGAGCGCGACCAGCAGCGATTCGGCTTCATAGAGCGCTTCCTCGGCACGGAGGTGCGCAAGGCCGAGATGCCACCGGAGCTTGGGCAGGGACCTGAATATAAGCCTGAGCAAAAGGTGCGCGATGCGGGGCGTCGTCCGGGAGCCAAGGGCAAGGGATATGGGCGCCGTGACAAAGCCGGGCGCGACAAGAAAAAGACAGCAAGCCCTGTGCCGTCCGAGGCAAAAGCTGCCGACGGAGCATCTACCGCCAAGCCTAAAAAACGCAATTATCGCAAAGGCCACCGCAAGCCAAAGCCTGAAAGCGGCCAGTCCTAATAAAAAAATCACGCAATGAAGCTTACTCTCCCTCGTCGTAGTGACGGCAGCGAGCCGCAGCATCTGAGTATCGATGCCGGCAATTCTTTTGTGATTATCGGAGCCAACGGAGCGGGTAAGACGAGGTTTACCTCCGCTGTCGTTGAATCTATCGGAGCATCGGCATTCCGCGTGTCGGCTCTCGACGGTCTTTATGGCAGGCACCGTGTGCCGGATATGGCGGTTTCGTCGCTTCGTTCCCGCTGTGACGATGCCGTTGTGGCGGCTCTTGAGCGCGGCGGCTCGGTGCCTACCGGCCTTGAGATGCTGCTCGCCCAGCTTATGCACGAGGAGATGCTCAACCTCATAGGCTACAAGCTTGCTGTTGCCTCTAATGGCGGTGCAAGTCTGAAACGCACACGCCTTGACCGCGTGATAGACCTGTGGCAGGGTGTGTTTCCCGACAACAAGATGCTGATTGACAGCGGTAAGATACTCTTCTCGCGAGGTATGGCGCCGGATAGCTACTCGGAAATAAAGTTGTCGGACGGAGAACGGGCCGTGCTTTATTATGCAGGGGCGGTGTGCTATGCTCCCAAGGGCGCGGTTATATTTGTGGATTCGCCTGAAATATTCCTGCACCCGACTCTTACCAACTCGCTGTGGAACAGGCTCGAAGCTATGCGGAGCGACTGCGTGTTTTGTTACACCACCCATGATCCCGGCTTTGCCTCGTCGCGCAACGGTGCCCCGGTGGTATGGGTGCGCGATTATGAGCCTGAAACAATGGCGTGGGATTACGCCCTTATGCCGTCGCAGGACGGCATAGCTCCGGAGCTGTATATGAGCCTTGTTGGCGCCCGCAAGCCTGTTCTCTTCATCGAGGGCGACAGCCGTCGCTCGATCGACGCGCGCCTGTATCCGCTTATATTTCCCGATTTCACCGTGCGTTCTCTCGGCAGCTGCAACAAGGTTATAGAGTCGACAAGGACTTTCAACGGTCTGGCCTCGTTCCACAGTATGGATTCATTCGGTATCGTTGATCGCGACAGGCGCGACGATCAAGAAGTTGAATACCTCAGGAGCAAGCGTGTGATGGTGCCCGATGTGGCTGAGATAGAGAATATGTTTCTTATCGAGGACGTGGTGCGGGCAATGGCCACTGTCGGCGGCCACGATGCCGTGCGGGCGGTGGCAAAAGTGAAGCGCACGGTCATAGCGCTGTTCAAGGCCGATGTGCGGCAGCAGGCGCTACAGCATACGCGGCATTATATGAAGCGTATGATGGAACGCCGGGTTGACGGCCGTTTTCCCGATATAGCCACATTGGAAAAACACGTGGCGAGTCTTTTGGACGAGCTCGCGCCCCGGCAATACTACGAGCGCTTGTGCAGGGAGTTCCACGGCTATGCCGATAGCGGCGACTATGCCAATGTGCTGCGAGTGTTTAACCAGAAGTCGATGCTTGCAAGCAGCAATGTGGCAGCCTTGTGCGGATATTCAAATAAAGACAGGTATATCAACGGTGTTATCTCCCTTCTGCGCACCCGGCGCCCGGAGGCCGACGCCGTGAGGGCGGCGCTCCGCCGCACCCTCGGTGCGCCCGCTCAGTGATTAGCAAGGATATTGTCGAGTTCTTCGGCCGTAGGATTGTGGGCGAGTATGCGTCCGTCCGGGCCGATAAGGAGCGAACCCATGCCTTCGTCAAGACCGTAATTATTGCTTATGGCGCGCGCGGTGTCGCCTCCGGCGTGGTATTGCTGGGCGGGTATAAGGCTGTCGAGCCGCACTATTTCTCTGAACAGATTTTCTGAATCGTCAAAATTGACCGACACGAGTTTAAGCTGCTTATCGGGATTTTTGCGATGCCAGGCGGTATATATGTTTGCCGATGTGCGCGAGGGCGCGTCGGTCGAAGACCAGAAATTCAACAACGCGTATTGTCCCCGCAGGCTTGCCGGCGACACTCGTCCGTTTCCATTGTCCACATAGAAGTCAGGCGCCTGGCGTCCGAGCGCTGTGCGGTACTGGGAGTCGCTATAGCCTACCGCGCATAATATCAATCCTATGCAGATGGCTGCCAAGAGTAGGGTGTGTTTCATTCTCTGTGGTTCCTTTCTGCATAATATAACGTTTTGATGCCTTGTGCGGTTTTATGGCCTTGGGTTGTAGCCGCTTTGGCGCAGTACCGACGGAGAGGTGTAGAACGCCGGGCTGAGCAGGCTGTCGGCCGGCGTGGCCGGATTGCGACGGAGGTATGATTCCACTATTTTCCAGCCTATAAAGCGGCCGGCGCGTCCCGGTGTGCCGTGGCCGAGTATGGAAGTGGCGGGCGAGGGTGCGACAAGTCGGTCGGTCGTTCCTTCCGATGTGTCGTATAGAAGCTGTTTTTCCACAAGTGTCCGCCATAATGAGGTTTCATTTTGTTCAAGCCATTGATATTGGCTGATGTCGTAGCCGAGCGCTGTTTCGGGCGCGGCGGCAGTGCCGGTCAGAGCCATTTTGGTATGTGCGAGCGCGCCTTCGTATATCAGTCGGGCTATCGCGGATGTTCCTGCGGGCGCGTTGTAGGGATAGGCCGTTGCGACAAGGGCCTCAGCGATGTCTGCCGGCAGCATTGAGGCATTTTTGGTCGCTCTTATGTACGCGGGGAGGTGGCTGTAGCCGGGAAATTCCTCGCCGAGATAATGGTTCAGCGCTATCAGCATCGTACTGTCTACGAACAGTATCGACTGCGGCCTGCCATATACCACGGTGGCATATCGTCGATCAGGGATAGAAAGGCCGATGTCGGCGGCGCGGCCGAGGATGTCGCCAAGAGTCTGGCGCAAGGGGGATATGTCGGGGAACACGCTGTCGACAAGAGGAATGAACACGGTGCTTGCCGGCGACATAGCCCTTGATACGACAGTTTTCACGCTCGGCTCGCCATCGCCCACAGCCTTTAGAAATGCCGCCAGTTCGATGTGCTGGGCTTGTATTATTGCATTTCGGGTGGTGCTGTCCGAGGAGCTGAAGTCGCGCAGGGTGGAATGCACTTCCGCTATTTCTGCAGGAGGATACTCTTTGTCGCCGGAAGTGTTGCAGGCTGTGATTGCAGCCAAAAGAGCTGCAAAGGCATATGGAATTATGCTGTGTTTGCTCATGAAGTTCCTGATTGTAGAGGCAAAGATAGTGCAATATGACTAATAAAACATCATTTTCTCCTTTTATACCAATGCCGTGGCCGAAAAAAGTAGTAATTTTGCAAAGATATGACTACACCCCGCGTATTTCGATATATGCCCTCTGTGGCGTTCTTGCTGCTTGTGCTTATGGCTGCGGCTGTTCCGGCGCACGCAGGAGAAGATAAAGAAAAGCCGTTCGTCCTTGTACTCGATCCCGGTCACGGGGGGAAGGATTACGGCTGCATAGGGCGTATCACGAATGAGAAAACGATTGTTCTCGACGTTGCCAAGAGGGTGGGTGAGCTTGTGGCCAAGTCCTGCGGCGATAGCGTGGATATAGTGTTTACTCGTAAGGACGACACCTTCATATCTCTCGACAAGCGCGCCGCCATAGCCAATGATGCCGGAGCCGACCTCTTTATGAGCATACATGTCAACTCTATAGACTTGCGGAGCAAGGGGCGCGAGAAGGTGCACGGAGCATCTGTATATACCGTCGGCCTTCATAAGAGCGAGGCGAATCTCGGGGTGGCCATGCGCGAAAACGGCGTTATAGAGCTTGAGGAGGATTATAGCGAAACATATCAGGGGTTTGACCCGTCGTCGTCGGAATCGTATATAATTTTCGAGCTTGACCAGAATATGCATATGGCTCAGAGCATAGATATGGCATGTATGGTGCAGACGAGGCTTGTTGATGGTGCCGGACGCGCCGATAAGGGCGTGCGGCAAGCAGGTTTCCTCGTGCTGTGGGCTACGCGTATGCCGTCGGTGCTTGTCGAGCTTGATTTTATCTGCAATCCTGCCGCCGAGCGTTTCCTCGCATCGGAAAGCGGGCGCGAAAAGTGCGCCAAGGCGCTCTTTGGCGCGGTGCAGGAATACAGGCAAAGATTTAAGAATCAAAAATAACAATTCTATATGAAATCAATTTTACGTAAAGAAGTTATCATCGGCCTGATAGTTATAGTGGCCATGCTGATTCTTTTTTTCGGTATCAATTTTCTGAAAGGAGTAAATCTCTTCAAGGCTTCTAATTACTATTACGCCGTGTACGGCAACGTGGAGGGGCTTGCACAGTCCGCACCTGTCACAATCAACGGTTTCAAAGTCGGCATTGTGCGCGATATCAAATATGATTACAGCAATCCGGGCCACGTGATAGTGGAGATGAGCGTTGACAAGTCTTTGCGGGTTCCTGTCGGTTCGGAAGCCGTTCTTGCATCCGATCTTCTCGGCACGGCGTCAATAGCCCTCAAGCTTGTTCCTGCCGGAGCCGGATTCCACAACGTGGGTGATACCCTTGTGAGCAAGGTCAATGCCGGTATGATGGCAAGCATATCCGACAATCTTATGCCGGCTGTGAACGCGATGATACCCAAGCTCGACTCATTGTTTACGAGCCTGAACGCCATTGCGGCCAATCCTGCACTGCACCAGAGCATCAACCGGCTCGATGACATCACCGCCGAGCTTAACGGCACCCTGCGCGCGCTTCGTGCCGCGACTGCGAGCCTTGGCCCGATTACGACAGATATCAAGAGCATAACCGGCAATGTTGACACGATGACCGGCGATCTTGCCGTGGTGAGCGGACGCTTGCGCGAAGCACCTATCGACAGCATTGCCGTGGATCTCAGCGCTACGATGGCAAACCTGAAGCAGCTTACGGAATCGCTCAACAATCCTGACGGAAGTGTGGGCAAACTTACCTCCGACCCTGCGTTGTACGACAATCTAAATGCCACGATAACATCGCTTGACTCCCTGTTTGTCGATATTAAGCGCAATCCCAAGCGTTATATCAGCATAAAGGTATTCTGATTCTAATTTAGAATGAGTCTAAATAGGAAGAACTCTCGGATTTAACATTTAGACCGCTTACAGATATATGCCGGGGCATTCCGTCGGTCGACGGTGCCCCGGCATATTTCGGGCAAGATACAGGTAAGTATGCTAATTTTCAGACAGAAAGCTGATTTCGAGAGCGCTTTTACAGCCCGCATAAATCTTGCTGGGATTAATGCGCTGAAATTTCGATACTTACGCTTGATTTCTTTTTTGCAAATAATTTCAGCTTTTGTTTTTAATTTTTTTTGAGCGAATTTTGTACTGCTAAAACAACTTCCCGACTATCCAATATGACGCACGAAGAACTTTGGGCTAAATGCTGTCAATTTATTAAAGACAACATAACGCCCCAGCAATATGACACGTGGTTCCGCGACATAACTTCCGACAGTTATGCCGATGGTCGCCTTGTGCTTACCGTGCAGTCTTCTTTCTTTGTCGATCAGCTCGAAGAGCGCCATCAGGGTGTTCTGCGCGCGGGTATAAAGAAAGTGTACGGAGAAGGTGTGCAGCTCTATTACCGCTACCGCACTGTGCAGAGCGACCCCTCGACGGCTGTTTCACAGAAAAGTTCGGGTTCGTCGCCCACAATCTTGGCGCAGAGCAAGGCTCAGCCGGCAAATCCTTTCAGGCAGCCGGATACTCTCGACTTCGACCCGCAGTTGAATCCGAAGTATACGTTTGAGAACTATTGCGCCAGCGACAGCAACAAGATTGCCCGTTCGATAGGTATGGCCATCGCCGACAATCCTTCGCTGAAGACCTTTAACCCCTTGTTCGTTTTCGGTCCTTCGGGCGTTGGCAAAACACACCTTATCCAAGCCATAGGCATACGCGTGAAAGAGCGCAATCCGCATGCGCGCGTTCTCTATGTTACAGCCCGACTGTTCCAGAGCCAGTATACGGCAGCGGCAGCCAAGAACATAAACAGCTTTTTCCATTTCTACCAGAGCATAGACACCCTGATTATCGATGATATACAGGATTTGCAGAATATGCCCGGCACGCAGAATACATTTTTCCACATATTCAACCATCTCCACCAGCACGACCGTCAGATAATAATGTCGAGCGATTGCGCGCCGTCCGAGATGGAAGGATTTGAGGCGCGCCTTCTCAGCCGTTTCAAGTGGGGTATGCAGGTGGAGCTGGAACGCCCCGACCTCGGGCTGCGCCGCGATGTGCTCAAATTGAAAGCAGAGCAGGACGGTTTGAGCTTGCCGGGTGAAGTGGCCGAATACATAGCTTCCAATGTGACGCAAAGCGTGCGTGAGATTGAGGGCATAGTGGTGTCGCTTCTGGCGCATGCCACGGTTCTGAATCGTGAAATATCGCTTGACCTTGCCCGGCGTGTTATGGCAAACGCCGTGAAGATTAAGCGCCGTCAGGTCAACTTTGAGATGATAACCGACGCGGTTGCCACGCACTATAACATATGCGCCGACCTCCTGTTCACCAAGAGCCGCAAGCGCGAGATATCTGATGCGCGGCAGGTGGTGATGTATCTTGCCAAGAAGGTGGCCAAGATGCCGCTCACGACGATAGGTCATAAGCTTGGCCGCACGCACGCAACCGTTATTTATTCCTGCAAGAACATAGAGGACAGAATGGCGACAGAGAAAAAACTCGCCTCAGACATAGACGCTATCGAGGCTGCATTCTGAAGCCTGTAAGCATACAACAAAAAGTCGCCGCGCTGAAACACCAGCGCGGCGACTTTTTGTTGCTGCACGATTATTCGGATATGGCGGTGAGTACTTGTTCGGTAAGCACTTCGCCCTTTTTGTTTGTCTTGACTTCCTTTACTTGTCCTATACCGGGAGCGTACCAGTCGGTTACATATTCTTTCTGTGCTCCGTCGGGGGTGTTGGAGCGCATCTGATAGCTAACCTTGATGCAGGAGAATGTGCCGGCATCGGTGGTGACGTCTTCAAAACCATCGACAACGCCGTTGGATACCGCCATGCTCATAACCTGCGGGCCCACGTCGAGGCGAAGGCGCGAAGACTCGATTTTTGTGCCGGGTGCTGCCTTGGGGTCGAGTACAAGCATGAGGTCGCCTTTGGATTTGAACATCTCGGCGGCTTCTTTAAGCTGTTCTTCGCTTGCCTGACCGCTCTGGCGCATCGCTTCGGTCATAACACCGAGTATGAATGCCTTGAAGTCTTCTCCGCGCATCAGGTATACTGTGGTGGGGGCGTCGGCTGTGGTGTACATTGTTGCGCCGTATACCACAACGTCATCGGCCAGAGGATTCTCGCTCGGTATGACGTTTTTAGTACGGGTTACGGTGCCTTCTGCGGTGGTGTATATGGAGTCGGCTATGACGTTGACTGTGTTAGTCTTGTTGTTCACCTTGTCGGTGACGGTATAGGTGAGTTTTTGTCCTACTTTGGTCTGTGCGTACTGAGCCGATGCAATACAGGGCATCGCGGCAACGAACAGTACGGCCATTAATTTGCGTATCATATTATCGTTTTTTAGAATTAGTTTTTATGGGCTTGAGCGATGTCTGGCCGGTTATGGCGTGGCGGGCTGTTTCCATTATGCGGGAGCGCATTGCCGGGCGTCCGATATTCTCGTTTTCGAGTCGCTCTATGTTCGCCATTGCTTCGCCTGCTGAGGCGTTGAGGTCGGATAGGGCGATGTATTCCTCTACGAGCTTGAGGACGCCGTTCGTGAGTGTGGCGGGGTAGTAATAGTATCCTTCCATTCCGGCTATCATTCGTATGGCGGCGTACATAAGCCGCCCCACGTATTCGTCGCCGACGCCGAATGACGAAAAATCCTTGATGGTTTTCCTTATAACGGTAATGCGTGCTTTGGAATATCCTCTTTTAGCCCGCGCCAGTTCCTTGCTTATTATATCGATTTTATTGTCGAGGAGGGCGTCGGCATCGGGGTTAAGAAAGAACTCGAAGTATGCGCGAGCTTCTTTCGACGAGGAATAGGCCGCGCCTATTACCTCGATGAGCTGTTCGCGCGATAGATTTTCGAGTTCTTTCTTTAAAGCGGCTTTAGACATTTACTTGAGCCACTTGTCGAACCAGCGGAAGAAAAGTCGCTGCCACAGCACGGCGTTCTGCGGTTTCAGAATCCAGTGGTTTTCGTCGGGGAATATCACCATTTCGGCGGGGATGCCACGTAGTTTGGCTGCGTTGAAGGCCGCCATTCCCTGCGAGGCGAGTATGCGGTAGTCGTATTCACCGTGCGATATCATGATGGGCGTTGTCCAGCGGTCGATAAAGCGGTGGGGAGAGTTGGCAAATGTGCGTTGTGCTGCAGCATTGTCTTTCTCCCAGTAAGCGCCTCCCATATCCCAGTTGGCAAACCACATTTCCTCTGTTTCGAGGTACTGTGCTTCCATATTGAAGATGCCAGCATGGGCTAAAAGGGCGGCAAAGCGGCCGTCGTGGTTGCCGGCAAGATAATATACTGAGAATCCGCCGTAGCTTGCTCCTGTGGCGCCTATGCGCTTGGAGTCGATGTACGGTTCGCGCTTGAGGTCGTCGACAGCGGCGAGGTAGTCGGCCATATTCTGTCCGGGATAGTCCTTCGATATCTGTTCGTTCCATTCCGAGCCGAATCCGGGAAGACCGCGGCGATTGGGAGCTATCACTATGTATCCGTTGGCAGCCATCAGGGCGAAGTTCCAGCGGTAGCTCCAGAACTGGCTCACGGGCTGCTGCGGGCCTCCCTGGCAGTACAGCAGGGCTGGATATTTTTTTGTTCTGTCAAATTTGGGAGGATATACCACCCAGGTAAGCATCTGTTTGCCGTCGGTGGTGGGCACCATGCGCTTTTCCACGGTAGGCATATCGATACCCGCGAGCAATTCTCCGTTGATGTCGGTAAGAGGCTGAAGTGCCGAGCGGCGTCCCTTGGGGTGGCGGGCTATGGTCATTACCTCGTTGGGACGCAGCATTGAGTGCATCATGGTGACGATGTGGTCGGTAGTCACCTGAAGGCTTGCAAAGTCTGCCTGCACGTCGGTGAGGGCCACCGGCTTGCGGTTCTTCAGACTAACTTCAAATACCGGTGCCACGCCGCCCTTGGGTGCGATGAAGATTATTGATTTGCCGTCGGGCGCCCACGCAAATTCATTGATGGTGTAGTCCCAGTCGGTGGGCAGCTCGTGCTTGATGGCGGTCTTGCAGTCGAGGAGGAAGAGGCGGTTGCGGTCAGATTCGTAGCCGTCGCGTTCCATGCTCAGCCAAGCAAGGTAGTTGCCGTCGGGAGAGAAGGCGGGTGCTGTGTCGTAGCCTTCCATGCCTTCGGTGAGATTGCGTGTTTCGCCCGATTCGAGGTTGTAGATGTAGAGGTCGGAGTTGGTCGACAAGGCGTATTCCATACCCGTTTTCTTGCGCGACACGTATACGAGCATGTCGCTATTGGGGCTCCATGCAAACGACTCCACACCGCCAAAGGGCTTCATCGGAGCCTCGAACGGCTCGTCGGCCATTATGTCGGATAGCCCTGTGGCTTTGGTGCCGTCGAACGTGCCTATGAAGGGGTGGGGGATTTCGGTTACCCATTCGTCCCAATGCTTGTACATCAGGTCGTCGACCACACGCCCAGTGGCTTTGGGCAGGTCGGGATAGAGGTCGCCGGCGCTGCGTGCATATTTCACATTGCCTATCACCACTATCTTTTTCTCATCCGGCGACAGAAGGAATCCAGAGATGCCGCCGGCGTGTTCGGTTGCCTGCACGCGGTTGGATCCGTCGGCATTCATAGTCCACATCTGCGCGTTTCCGTCTGCATCGGGGTAGAGGAACGCTATTCGCCGGCCGCCGTCGAACCACACAGCGCCGTTTTCGCTTTTGGGCGTGTCGGTGATGCGCGTGGGGGCAGATTCGCTGCCGATGGTTATTGTGTAGAGGTCGTTGTTGGCGTTGTTTTCAGCGAGATTCTCGTAGGCTACGCCGAAGAGCACTGTTTTGCCGTCGGGAGCCACACAGGGAGCGCTGACGCGGCCGAGAGCTTCGAGCGCTTCGATGTCGAAGACGCCTCCGCCGGCAGTGGCGGCGCTACCCGCCATAAGCAGTGCGCTTGCTGTCATTGCTAATTTGTGCATATGGGTATAATTGCTTGGTTATATAGTGCAAAGATACGAATAAGTCGAGTGCAAAAGCAACAAAAAGCGCGGTTTTATCAGTGGGGGTATAAAAAACGGCGCCTGATCGAGGCGCCGTTGTGTGTAGGGCTTATTTCTTGTTTCGGAATATCGGGGCTACCATACGGAATAGCCGCACGGCTAAAAAGGCGTATTCGGCGAAACTTAGCGCGCCGGTGATACGGGAGAACAGCGACGACGAACCGCCGAACAGCGGCGTGCGCTCGCGCATACCTTCCAGATGTGTCTGCAGATGGTATTTCTGAATTTCCATACGGGCCTGCACGAGTGCGCGGCGCATACGTATTTCGTCGAGCGTCAGCCCCTTCCAACCATTGTCGGGGGCTTTAGGATACGGAGGCAGGTTTATCATTCGCTTGTTCCTGAGTTGGCGCTTGGAGCATCAGTCGGCTGATGAAGCGCGCAATGGGGTTAACGATAAATACGCGTTTGCAGGATATCAGCACTATGGCGAGCAACACGTAGAATGCGGCCACGATTAAGAATGCTCCAAGGTGACCGGTGTACGGGCTTAGCGCATAGCCTGCGGCAAGCGAGGCAAACAATAGTGCCACGATTAAAAATACCAGCAAGAGGGCGCATACGGTGATGGCCGATATGAGCCTTGTGAGCTTTTCGGCAATGTTGAGGCGCGTATCCTCGAGCAACAGTTTGATGTAGCGTGTGGCGGTGTTGCTTATTGCCGATGCGCTTGTTGAGGCGCGGTGGTCGCTGTTTTCCATAATGCGATGTTTATAGGGGTGTTTCGTGGGCCGGGGTATAAGTCCGACCCACGCGCAGACGCCGGCGGGCGCCGCGTGCGGGTTGTGAGCTTACTTGCTTCCTTCTACTTCGGAAGCAATCATTTCGACGAGTTCGTCGATGTCGTTGGCTGCGATGATGCCGCGTTTCTGCAGTATCAGTTTGATGCGTTCGCGCAGTTCGGGACCTGTTGTGGGTGTGAGGAGCGCGGTTGCGGCAGCGCCTACGGCAGCGCCGAATACGAATGCGAGAAGACCTTTCATGTTGTCGGGAGGGTATGGTTATTTTACTTCCTTGATTTCTTCGGCAATCTGGTCGGCAAGGCTTTCAAGTTCCTGCTCCTTGATTCCGGGTACGTGGCTGCGGATAAAGCCTTTGATGGCGTCGCGGGTTTCGCTGCCTTTCTGGGGCGCGAAAAGGAGTGCGGTTGCCGCGCCTACGAGGGCGCCTCCGAGAGCTGCGATGATAATGGGAAGTCCTTTCATTGCGGTATTCTTTATAGGGGTTAGTTGTTAATTTTAAAAATCTGAAGTATTAACGCCGGGCGGCGCGCAAGTGTTCGCCGCCCGGCGTATTTTTTAATCAGAGAGGGGCACTGCGTAATATGCAGCTTTGCCCGAGGGGTAAAGGCCGGAGAGGAACAATACCCTGTCCTGCGGGGCTGCCGAGTTGGCAAGCTGCTTGCAGATTGATTTGAGCTGCTCGGGTTCTGTGATTCTGCTGCCGTTCACTGCGAGGATTATGAAGCTTTCGCGTACGCCGGCACGGCCGAAGCGTCCGTCGGGGTCGATATCGGACACGGCCACGCCTCCTCGTATTTCGAGATTGCGCGCGGTGCTTTCGTCGAGGGCTGCAAACGATGCTCCGAGGCCGAGGTCGCCGTCGGGGCGGGTTATGCTCACGTCGCCACGATTGTTGCGCATGGTCACTGTGGTGCTCATCTTTTTGCCGTCGCGATAGAATATCACCTCGGCGTTATCGCCGGGGCTGAGGCCGGCAATTACTTCCTGCAGCTGTGCGGTGGTGTAGGTGGGGCGTCCGGCAATCGAAACGATTACGTCGCCTTGCTGCAAACCGGCCTGTCGGGCTGCCGAGCGTTCTTCCACTTCCGACACGTATATGCCGCGTACCACGCCTTTGATATTGTATTTGGCAACGATGTCAGGCGTAATTTCGCCGAAGCGTATGCCGAGAACGGCGCGCTGCACTGTGCCGTAGGTCTTGATGTCGGCTACCACTTTTTGGACTATCGTGGTAGGGATGGCGAAAGAGCAGCCGGCGTAAGCCCCTGTCTGGGAGTATATGGCAGTGTTGATGCCGACCAGTTCGCCGTCGAGGTTAACCAAGGCTCCGCCGGAGTTGCCACGGTTAACGGCCGCGTCGGTCTGTATGTACGACTGTATGCCGCCCTGCGCGGGTTCGCCGGTCATACTCGATATGTTGCGGGCCTTGGCGCTGACAATGCCCGATGTCACGGTGGAGGTGAAGCCGAAAGGATTGCCTACGGCGAGCACCCATTCGCCCACGCGAAGCTTCTCGCTGTCGCCCATAGGGATTACGTGAAGGTCGGTGGCGTCGATCTTTATAAGAGCCAAATCTGTGGCGGGGTCGAAGCCTACTATCGTCGCAGGGAAGTTGCGGTTGTCGTTGAGTGTTACTTCGAGGCGTTCGGCGTCGGCAATGACGTGGTTGTTGGTAACGATGTACCCGTCGCGGCTTATTATCACGCCCGAGCCGAGCCCTGTCTGCTGCTGGCTGGGCTGCTGGGGCTGTGCCTTAGGCGTGTTGCGGCCACGCGGCGAGCCGAAAAAGAAGTCGAAAAACGGGTCGTAGTAGTATTCGTTGGGATTGTTGTATTCCCGCGACCGCAGAGAAGCGAAGCTCTTGACGCTTACTACGCCGTTTACGGTGTTCTCCGCCGTTCGGGTAAAGTCGTCCTGCGATATCAGGCGACCGGACATACGGGTGTCGGAAGACTCTTCCGAATCGGAGCGCGCAGGCTCGTTGGCCCAGGTAAACGCCCAGAAAGCGGCTGCTGCGGCAACAAGCGATGTGATGATGAGTTTCTTCTTCATAAATAAAATGTGCTAAGATTGTAGTATGCCGAACGGCTCTGTGCCGTCCGCTTGTATTACAAAAATAGCGAGTATTTGCGAGAATGTGAAACTCATTATATTAAATTCACTAAATATGGTTTTTGTTAACGGGCAAATCCTCCGCCTCTGTTGGCCGGTCGCAGACTGCCTCCGCCAAAGCCTCCGAAGCCTCCGTTGCCACGGTTACCACCCCGGTTTCCGCTTTGGCCTGAGAACGGGTCGTAGGAGCCGTTGCCAAATTCGTCTTCTTCTTCCTCTTCGCCGGGAGCTTTTTCGCCGCGTTTCAGCTTGGGCTTGTTTTTCTTTATGGCGTATGGCTTCTGCGCGTCTACCGGTAGCTCATAGATGTTCCATTCCTGCTCGATGTCCCAGTTCTTTTTCAGCTCAAGCTTTTTGGCGAAATAGTACACCTCCTCCGGCTGGATTGAGTCGAGCAGCCGGCCGGTGTCCCACTTGCCGTTGGCGTTGGCGTCGATAATCAGTCGGGCATAGTACGTGCCCGGGGCTATGAACGGTATTTCCACGCGTGTGTTGCCGGGAGCCTTGACGGCCTCGTAGGCCGGGGCGTCGGAAGAATTGAGCACCTGCACCACGGCCTGTATGCTGTCAAGCCCCGGTAGTGTGAATATGAGTTTGGAATAGTCCTCGGGTTGCTTGACGGTGAACTCGGTAGAGAACGGCTTGTTCCATACGTTGTATATGCTCATCGCCGCGAGGGTGTCTATTTCGAGCCTGTATTTGGAGCCGGGCTGCCACTCGATGTCGGCGCGGCGGCGCATAAGCAGGTTCGCTGAGTCCGGGCGGAAATTTACGGGCACGTTTTTCCAAAGGGTGTCGACCTGTATCTGGAGGCGTACGCCTGTGCTGTCGAGGCTTGCCAATGGCAGTCCTGCTTCTATGATGAGAGGCTTGTTAAGCTCCTGTGCGCTACCTCCGAGGCTCTTTATGGCAAGATATTCCATGTCGGCCGGCGGCAGGAAGGTAGTGTCGCCGGTCACGGTGTCGACTGTGAAACGAGGCTTCTCGTCTTCTTCTTTCTTCTTCTTTTTCTTTTTGTCGGCAGGGTCGCGGAAGTTAAATCGCAGGGTATCGGTTTTCCAAGTCAGCTGGTCGGTGGTGTCGGTGCGCAGATAGCGTACCGACAGGCGGAGCGAGTCCGCTGCCACGATTGCTGTGTCGGCAATCCAGTATTCGAGAGTGTCGAGCGTGGCGTTGGCTTTGAGCAATGCCCACTCCGAGATATCGCTGCCCGGGGTTCCGGCGCCGTCGACTATGCGTATTTCGGGCAGGGTGTCAGCCGGTGCTCCGAAGTTGAATGTGATGCGACGTCGTTCGGGGCGTTTGTAGTCGGAGAGGTATGCTGCCTTGTATCCTTGGTTGAACCACGACAGGAGTATGTCGTTAGGCAGATAGCGCACGCCGGGACGAGCCACGAGGGAGTCGCCTCCGTCGTTGGCATAGAGAGTGTCGGTCACTTCGATGTTTTCGACGTAAGGACTTACGATGGCGTCATAGAAGGCGACGTCTTCCGAGCGGTCCCAGTGATAGTCGCGGTTGAGGTCGTTTATGGCGAATATGCGGTATTTGCCGGCTTTGAGGTTGCGGATAGTGAATTGACCGTATTGGTTGGTGCGGGCTATGCGTTCGAGCGGGAGTGTGCTTATGGCGGAGTCGGCGAGGTTGGAATATACTCCCACGAGCATGCCTTGCGCCGGTTCGAGCGATTTGGCTTCGAGCACCATTCCCGATATGCGCAGGGTGTCGATGGTGTCGCCGGTGGAGAAATCGAGCGCGAAACCGTCGAGGATATTGCCTTCGTTAAGGTCTTTGATAGCGTCGGCAAAGTCGATGGTGTATGTAGTATTAGGCAGCAGGGTGTCGCGGAAATCGACTGTGAGCCTGCGGCCGTTCGCACTTATTGTGGGCGGCTGTTTCTGGGCGGGCGACACAACAACTTTGGTGAAGGCGTCTTCGAGCTGTATGTTTTCGTCGAAAATCACGCTCATACGCTTAGGCATGGCGTTTGTGGCGCCGGGAGCGGGATCAGAGCGCACGAATTTCGGTGGAACCTCGTCGCGCGGGCCGCCTTCGGGGCGTCCCATGCTTGCGCAAGCCGCCATAAGAGTGGATATTACCGCCCAAGCCAGCAGGCGCATGCCTCTGTGCTGTTTCCTCCTGCCGTCCATAATCAGAAGTTGCGTGATATGGTGAAGTCAATAAGCTGCTCCAGCTCGTCGCGGCCTGTGCACTGCGGAAGTTTGGAGAGGCATTCGCAGGCACGTTTTCGCAGACGTTCCATAACGTCGAAAGCATAGTCGATGCCGCCGTTGTCGCGGGCGAAAGCCTGAATGTGCGATATTTCTGCGTCGCTCAGTGTGTCGGACATCAGCATCTTTTTTATGTCGTCCACTCCTTCGAGTCCTTCGCGGTTGAGCACGTAGAGCAGCGGTAGCGACATTTTTCCTTCGCGCAAGTCGTTTCCGGTGGGCTTTCCTACCTTTTCGGCAGGGAAGTAGTCGAATATGTCGTCGCGTATCTGGAAGCAGCGTCCGAAAAGCAGCGCGTACTCCGAAAGGGCTTCAAGACGGTAGTCGTCGACTCCTGCTGCAAGGCAGCCCATTTCGGCACTTGCCACAAAGAGGGAAGCTGTCTTGTAGTCGATTATGCGGTAATAGTTGTTTTCGTTGAAGGAATGTTCGCGGGCGTTGTATATCTGGTCGATTTCGCCCAGCGACAGACTGCGGCCAAGGCGGCATAGCACGTCGACTATTCGCAGGTCGGCGGTGGATATGGCTTCCTGCATGGCCGACGAAGTGAAGAAGTCGCCTACGAGGACGGCGATATGATTGTCCCACACGGCGTTGACGGTAGGCATATTACGGCGGGTAGGGGAGTTGTCTACCACGTCGTCGTGTATCAGGGAAGCATTGTGGAGCAGCTCTACGGCCACGGCGGCGGCAAGTACCTTGTCGTCGACGGGACCGAACATTCCGGCGCATATCATCACCATCAGTGGGCGTATCTGTTTTCCCTTGGTGCGCAGCAGCGACATCACTATGCGGCTCATGAGTGTGTTGGAGTTCTCCAACTGGTTGGATATCCGCTCGTTGAGCCGCTGTAGCTCGGCCCGATGATTATGATTTATAGATTCGAGTATGGTCATTAATGAACGTTCTTGGACTCATGCGAGTTCTTTGCGCAAAATTACAAAAAAATATCCAATGGGCGGCATAAGTGTTAAAAAAGAGTATTTCAATATCTTTTCGGCCTTCTGAGGTGTTATTACAGCGAAAGCGGGCCTTAAGTGACCGCTAATGTTTTCACTATCTATACCAAGAACGACACCGGCCGTGGAGGAATCCACGGCCGGCTTATGTGTTATGCTGTTAGTCCTTAGGCGAGGCAGAGTATCAGGGCTTGGGCAGCCACTACTCGCAGGAACATGGTGAGCGGGTAAACAGTCGAGTATGCCACGGCAGGGGCGTCGTTGCCTGTTGAGTTGTTGGCATATGCAAGGGCTGGGGGGTCGGTGCAGCCGCCCGACATAAGACCCATAATGGTGAGGAAGTTCGTCTTATCGTGTCCGCGTGCGATGCAGCCCACTATGATGAGGGGTACCACGGTGATTACAAATCCCCAGATTACCCACCACATGCCGGTGGTGTTGAATACAGATGCGGCGAAGTCTTTTCCTGCTGCGATACCTACCGAAGCAAGGAACAGGCATATGCCGAGTTCGCGCAGCAGCAACGAGGCTGAACTTGATGTATATGTGACAAGTTTGGCTTTGTAGCCGAAACGGCTCAGAAGTATAGCCACCACGAGCGGGCCACCGGCAAGACCGAGCTTCATACCGAAGCCTATATCGATAGAGCCGAGTATGATACCGAGTATGATGCCTACGAAGATGGTGATGAGGTTGGGCTGGTTGAGGCGCTTCATCGAGTTGCCGAGCTTGTCGGCGAGGCGCTCGATGTCTTCGAGGTTGCCTACCACTGTTATGCGGTCGCCCATCTGGAGACGCAGGTTGGGAGAGGCAAGCAGGTCAACGCCGGCGCGGTTGACGCGGGTGCAGTTGAGCTTGTAGCCGTTGTGGAGGCGTAGCGAGCCAAGTGCCACACCGTTGTACTGGCTCTTAGTCACCACAATGCGGCGCGAGAATACGGGGGTGGGTGTCGATTCCCAGTCCATTTCCACTTCCGGGCCTATCACGGCTTTGAAGCGGTCGGCATCCTGAGCGGAACATACCACAAGGAGAAGGTCGCCGGTGTGAATCGTGGTGCTGGATTTGGGTATTGTCACAACTCCGTCGTTGCCCATGATTCGGGATATAACGAAATTTGTCTGTACCACGTCGTGGAGCTTGACGATGGTCATATTGTGTACCAGCTCGTTGCTTACCTTGATGGTGAGTATGAAGGGCTTGAGGCGGGAGTCTTCCTGTTCTTCTTCGATTTTGCGTATTTCCTCGTCGGTGTTGATGCGGAAAATTCCCTTGATTACAAACATCGACAGGATTATGCCTACAACGCCGAGGGGATACGCGGCCGCATATCCGCTTGCCATAAGGTTGGCTTCTTCGGCGGATTGTGTCATCTGGGATATCGTCTGCTGGGCGGCGGCAAGGCCGGGGGTGTTGGTGACGGCACCGCTCATAACGCCCACCAAAGCGGAAATGTCGTTTACGTTTCCGAAGAAATATATGCCGAGAACTATCAGCACGTTCAAGGCTATGCCGGTGACGGCAAGAATGTTGAGGCGCATGCCGCCTTTTTTGAACGATGAGAAAAAGCCGGGGCCGACTTGCAAACCAATTGAGAAAATAAAGAGTATGAGGCCGAATTCCCTAACGAATTTGAGGATTCCCTCGTCGACCACATAGCCGAAATGGCCCATCAGAATGCCCACAAAGAGCACGAATGTCACTCCGAGTGACACGCCGAAAATCTTCATTTTACCGATGTAGATACCGGCTGCTATCACGAAAGAGTAGAGCAACAGCGTCGATGCTATCGAAACGTTGCCGGGCAGTAGCAGATTAGTGATAATATCCATAGAAATATTTACTGAAAACTCAAATTTTTAAGGCGGCTTGGCAAGCCTTTCCAAATTTTCCGCAAAGTTAGCTATTTTTTGGCCCTCCGCAAAATAAAAATAGTGCGTACTTTGCCGCGGGGCAAACTTGGCGGGCCTTTTTGGATTGTTGGGCTAAATTGGGTAAATTTGCGGCGTTTTTTATTCCGCGCCACTCTCTGATGCAGCATCGCCATATATATAAGGAGGGAAATCCTCGACTGATAATAATTTTTGCCGGCTGGGCCATGGACGCCGCGCCGTTTGCCGGACTTAGGCGTCCGGGCTACGACATCATGGTGGTCTGGGACTATCGCAGCTCGGATATTGACTGGAGCTGTGCCTCAGGCTATGCCGAGATATGCGTGGTGGCGTGGTCGCTGGGCGTCTATTCGGCAGCCCGTGCTATCCGCGGCATTAGTTCGCGGGTTACCCTGCGCCTTGCCGTTAACGGCACGATGTCGCCGGTAGACAGACTTGAGGGCATACCCGACGATGTTTTCGACGGCACGCTTGCCGGGCTTGACGAGCGCAATCTGACGAAGTTCTACAGGCGCGTGGCCGGGTCAAGGGCTGCCTTTGAATCTTTCTCGGCAAAGATGCCGCGTCGTTCCGTTGCTGAGCTTAAAGAGGAGCTTGCATCGTTCCGCACGGAGCCTATACTTGAAAACGAGGTTGACGAGAGATGGGACAGGGCTGTGATAGGCCGTGACGATGCCATTTTCCCCCCGGCCAATCAGTGCCGAGCGTGGGCGAAATATCCTTACAGTCTTATCGATACTCCGCACCTGCCGGATTTTCAGGCTTTGCTGGACCGTTATGTGGTCGACAAGGATATGACCGGCGAACGTTTCGCCGCCGGTGAGTCTACATACGACTCCGAGGCGAGCGTTCAGTCGGGTTTGGTGGAGAGAATGCGGGTGGTAATGGAGCGCGCATCGCTGCCTGCGCATATGTGTCGTCGCGGCTCCCGTACAATAGAAATCGGTTCGGGCACGGGTAAATTGTCGAAAGTGCTTGACGGCTATGCCGGGCGTTTCGGCTTTGTCGAGATGTGGGACATGGCTTCGGGCGCGCCGCTGTCGGGGCCTATGCGTAAGTTCCGCACGGGCGACGCCGAGCTGATTATGATGCGGGAACCATCGGGCAGTGCCGATTTCATAGTGTCGGCATCGACGGTGCAGTGGTTCAACTCGCCTTCGCGTTTCCTCTGCGAATGCCTCAGGGTGCTTGCTCCCGGCGGCTGCCTCCTCGTGGGTACTTATGTGGAAGGAAATCTCGCAGAGGTTTCGTCCTTGACCGGGCGGGGACTTCCCCTGCTGTCGCTTGCCGACTGGCTCAAAATTGTTCCGGCTGGTTTGGACGTGGCTCTGGCCGAGGAATATACCGAGGTGATGGAGTTCGACTCGGCCATCGATATATTCCGCCATCTTAAAGCCACGGGGGTTAACTCGCTGGGGCGTGGTGAAACCGGGCTGAGGAGTGTGATACGCAGTTTTCCTGCATCGCTCGACGGTAAATACAGGATAAGCTATAAGCCCGCGATATTGTTGCTGTACAAGAAATGAGCTTTATGGAAAACAGAGCCTTATTTATAAGCGGTATCGACACAGATGCCGGCAAGACATATGCCACAGCCTTTCTTGCCCGTCGCATGATGGACGGAGGACTGACAGTGGCCACACAGAAGTTTATACAGACTGGGTGCCGCGACACCTCGGAGGATATTGAGGCACATCGGCGCCTTGTAGGCTGTGCGCCTCTGCCCGAAGATGCCGAGGGCATTACCGCGCCGATAATATTCACCTATCCGGCTTCGGCCCAGCTTGCTGCCGCAATCGACGGTCGCGAGATAGACCTCGGCCTTGTCGATGCCTCCACGGCGCTTCTTCTCGAACGCTACGACAGAGTGCTTGTGGAGGGTGCGGGAGGATTGATGGTTCCTATCCGTGACGATTTGTTCACCATTGATTATATAGAGTCGCGCCGGCTACCGCTCGTGCTTGTCACCAACGGGCGTCTTGGTTCTATAAATCACACCGTATTGTCGCTCGAAGCTGTCAAAGCGCGAGGCATAGAGCTGAAAGCAGTGGTCTATAATCGTTATTTTGATAAAGACTCGGTGATAGCGGCTGATACCCACGGCTTTATCGAACGTTATATAGGCAGGCATTTCCCGGATTGCGAATTGATAGACCTGCCTGTTCTAAATTAAAAAAAGTTAAACCCACGGTCCCTTGCGTCAATATTGACTAACTTTGCGCCGCGCATAGCCATATGAAGGAGTCCGATTACATAATAAGTATTGACAAAGAAGCTCTGGCAGACCTCCCCGTGCTCACGTACCCGGCGGCCATAACGCTTGTTGACTCTGCCGCAGAGGCTCACGCGGCACTGAGGGCTTTGTCGAAAGAAAAATATGTGGGTTTTGATACCGAAACCCGCCCATCGTTCCGCAAGGGCTGCGTGCACAAAGTGGCTCTCATGCAGATTTCAACTGCCGAGCGGTGCTTCCTTTTCCGCCTCAACAAAATAGGCATATGTGCCGAACTTAAGGCCTTTCTTGAAAATCCCGATATAATCAAGATAGGGTTGTCTGTGCATGACGACTTCAATGTGTTGCGTCGTTCAGGCGACATAGAGCCTAAAGGATTTATAGAGCTTCAGGCCTATGTCAAGGGTTTTACCATATCAGACACGTCGCTTCAGAAGATATATGCCATAATTTTCGGCGAGCGCATATCCAAAAGCCAGCGCCTTACCAACTGGGAGGCCGACACACTCACGGAGGCACAGCAGGCCTATGCCGCAATTGACGCGTGGGCGTGTCTTAAGATATACACCTACCTCAGGCACGGGCAGTTCGATTATATGAACTCGCCGTACAGGCATCTGCCTGAACCCGCACCCGAACCTCAACAAAAATGAAATTCAGACGTTCTACCATAATACCTCTCGCTCTTTTCTGCTATCTCGGCGTGATGGCGAGCATTGGTTATAAAGAATATGACGCCGGTCATATGTCGGCTAAATACTACTTCGGTATTATAGGTATCACCCTTGTGATAATTGTGCTTCTTCATTTTAACCTGAAGAGGAGGGAGCGTCTGCGCAAGGAACGCGAAGATGATTTAAAAAACAAATAACATACTCATATAAATGGCTCACAAAGCACTTCTTATCATTCTTGACGGCTGGGGCATCGGCAACCACTCGCATTCAGATGCCATATACAGCACCCCGACTCCCTACTGGGACTATCTGATTAACACATACCCGCACTCCGAACTGCAGGCGAGCGGCGAATACGTCGGACTTCCCGACGGCCAGATGGGCAACTCGGAAGTCGGACACCTCAATATAGGCGCAGGACGTATCGTGTATCAGGACCTTGTGAAAATCAACAAGGCTATCTCTACCGGCTCAATACTTGAGAATCCTGAAATCAAGAGCGCCTTTGAATACTGCGCGCGTACCGGGCAGGCTATGCACTTTATGGGACTTACCTCTAACGGTGGTGTGCACTCTTCGCTCGAACACCTCTACGCGCTGTGCGACATAGCCAAGCGCTACGAACTCAAGAAGGTGTACCTCCATTGCTTTATGGACGGACGCGATACAGACCCCCGCAGCGGACTCGGCTTCATAAGCCAGGTGCAGGAGCACTGCGCCAAGAGCGCCGGCGTGATAGCATCGATAGTTGGTCGTTTCTACGCTATGGACCGCGACCACCGCTGGGACCGTGTGAAAGTAGCTTACGACCTCCTTGTCGACGGCAAAGGCGAGCAGGCTACCGACATGGTGGCTGCCATGCAGCAGAGCTATGACAACGATGTGACCGACGAGTTTATCAAACCGATAAACAATTCCACTGTCGACGGCACAATCAAGCCCGACGACTGCGTTGTTTTCTTTAACTACCGCAACGACCGCGCCAAAGAGCTTACCGAGGTGCTTACACAAAAAGACATGCCCGAAGAAGGCATGCATACCGTTCCCGGGCTTCAGTACTACTGTATGACGCCTTATGACTCGTCGTTCAAGGGCGTGCATATCATCTTCAACAAGGAAGATGTGAAAAACACGCTTGCCGAATATCTGTCGGATAACGGCAAGAAGCAGCTCCACATAGCTGAAACAGAGAAATATGCCCACGTCACATTCTTCTTCAACGGTGGCCGCGAAGCTCCCTTCACGGAAGAAGAGCGTGTGCTGGTGCCGTCGCCCAAAGTGGCCACATACGATTTGAAGCCCGAAATGAGCGCGTACGAGGTTAAGGACAAACTTGTCGGCGCCATCGACACCGAGAAGTACGACTTCATCGTTGTAAACTATGCCAACGGCGACATGGTGGGACACACCGGCATATATCCTGCCATTCAGAAGGCTGTGGAAACTCTCGACAACTGTCTTCGTGACACCGTGGAAGCTGCCAAGGCTCACGGCTACGAGGTGATTATCATAGCTGACCACGGTAACGCCGACAACGCAACCAACGCCGACGGAACGCCAAACACGGCCCACTCGCTCAATCCCGTGCCTTTTGTCTATGTGACAGCCGACAAGAACGCCACGACAGCCAATGGCATACTTGCCGACGTGGCCCCGTCGATACTCCACATACTCGGTATGCCTCAGCCTGCCGAAATGACCGGCGCAGACCTTATAAAAGGCTGATAATCCGTTTATAAATACGGCAGCCCCCTGTTTTACCTCGGTAGAGCAGGGGGCTGCTGCGTGTTTTGTCTTAAATGTTGCGACAATTGGTGCTTTTTTCTTGCGGTGTTAACGTTGGTTTGCAGAAATTTCACTACCTTTGCACTCCAAATTCAGAAAGATATGTCATTGCGACATAGCGTATAAACCAAATCTTACATATTACTAAACAATGAAACTTTCGTGCCTGAAGCGGGTGCTGGCTATGCCGGTGCTGCTTTTAACACTTGCCGGATGTATCGAAGAAGGTTACGACCTTACAGATATTGATACAACGAGCCGTTTTATGGTCAATGACCTCGTGATTCCGGTAAATCTTGATGCTATCACTCTGAAAAGCGTTATTGACATTGACGAAGACAGCAAAATCCAGATTTATACTACTGCCGACGGTCGCCGGTACTATGCCGTCAAAGAATCCGGCACTTTTACATCCGACCCCATAACTGTTGACGAGGTGGTATGTGCCGGTCCGATAATCGCGCCTAACACGATACAGATTGCTCGGTTGCCCGAAATATCGGGTGGCGCTGCGGCTATGTCGATGAGCTATAAAATAGATCCGTCCGAAAGCGAGTTCGTTTACGACATTGAGAATATCGACGAAGCTATCCGCTCGGTAAGCTCTATCAAGGTTAAGCCGATGGCTATAGTGCTGTCGCTTTCGACACCCGACATGGGAGGCTCAGTGGCTTCGCTGACATTTGAAGACCTTAAAATATATATGCCCAAAGGACTTACGGCAACTGCTTCTGCCGGCGAGTATGACCGCGCTACCGGCCTCCTTTCGATAGACAGGCTTGTGGCTCAGGGTGCCGAGGCCAAGGTCGTTGTCACTGTCACTGCTATCGATATGGCCGCCAACGGCTCTGTGCTGAACTACGAGAGCCATTCGCTGAATTATGGCGGTAAGATGGAGGTGCGTTCTGGCACGCTAACTGTTGTGACCACCGGCGGCGAACTCCCTGCGACTATTGACTTCACCACATCGTATGATTTTGCCGATATAGAAGCCACAGCGTTTTCGGGCGAGATAGAGTACAACCTTTCGGGTGTCGACGTGAACGATGTCGATCTCTCAGACCTGCCCGACTTTCTTGCAGGCGAAGGCACCGATATATCCCTTGTGAACCCGCAGATTTACCTCACGGTCAACAACCCTGTAGGCAACGACCGCCTCGACTGCCGCACGGGTCTTACCCTCTCGGCTATACGCAACTCGCAGGTATCTGCCACATATACAATCGATAATCCTTATTTCACAATCGGCTACGAAAAGGGCGAAGGTCCGTATTATTTCTGTCTTTCGCCTTCTAACCCTGCTGATGTTCTTCCCGGTTATCCCGTGAATGAGCTGAGCCACGTGGGATTCGGAGAACTTTCGGGCGTATTGTCCGGCGACGGTCTTCCTTCCAGCCTCGGCATACGCCTCAACGACCCCTGCATTCCCACGCAGACAGTGGCAGACTTCGGTCTTGGCAAGGATATAGCAGGCGTTGACGGCTCTTATGAGTTTTTTGCTCCTCTTGCTCTTGAAGACGGCTCCACTATAATATATACTGATACTGAAGATGGCTGGAGCGACGAAAATGTGGACGCTATCACCATTGAGAAATTTGAAGTGAGCGCTACCGCCACCACCGACGTGCCTCTTGCTGTCAAACTCACGGCAAAGGTGCTCGGAAAAGACGGAAAGCCGATTGATGCAGAGCTCTCGTCGGTAGAACTTCCTGCAAATGCCAAGGACTCCCCGTTCACAATCGTCCTTGGAGAGGGCCAGACAGTGACCAATCTCGACGGTATCACATTCACAGCCCACGTCAAGGCCGACGGCCAGACCGCGCTTTCGCCGGAGCAGAACATCGTGCTGAAGAATCTCAAAGCAAAGGTTTCCGGCCACTATACAAAAGAACTCTAACCTCCGAAACAGCAATCAGATGAACAACATATATATAAAGGGTGCCGCGCTCGCGCTTTGCTCCCTTGCCACGGTGGCGGCAGCCGCTCAGAACACATACTCAGGCTATTTCCTCGAGAATTACACCTATCGCAGCCAGATGAATCCGGCGTTCGGCTCCGACCGCAACTATGTCGGTTTCCCCGGCCTCGGAAATATCAACATAGCCACTCGCGGCAACCTCCATACGTCGGCTGTGTTCTATAACCTTGACGGCCGCACGGTGCTGTTCACCAACCCAGGCGTGGGCGTTGCCGAAGCCATGGGCAAATTCCACGACGACAACAGGATTCAGGCGAACCTGAAGCTGAACATACTTAACGCCGGATTCAAGGCCTTCGGCGGATATAATACCGTTGGCATAAACGCCGTGGCTAATGTGGGTGCCGGCATACCCGGGGCTTTCTTCTCTCTTGCTAAAGAAGGTGTGGCCAACAAGACCTATGACATCAGCAACCTGCGTGCGCATGCCGATGCTTATGCCGAGGTGGCATTCAACCATTCCCGGGAGATAAAGCAGGTGAAAGGTCTGCGTGTGGGCGCTGCCGTCAAATTCCTTGTCGGTGCGGGCAATGTCGATGCTTATTTCCACGAGGCCGACCTCACCCTTGGTGAAAATAGCTGGACGGCTCGGACAAATGCCGACATATATGCTTCGGTCAAGGGTCTTACATATAGCCGAAGTACAAACGAGAATACTGGCCACGAATATGTTTCGGGCGCGGAGATGGGCACATATGGGCCTAATGGCTTCGGTATGGCCTTCGACTTGGGCGCGGAATACGAATGGTCGGACTGGAATTTCTCGGCCGCTCTTATCGACCTCGGTTTTATATCGTGGGGCAACACACAGTGGGCCACAACCGGTGGCACCAAGACTGTGAATACAGATGCCTTTACCTTCAATGTCGATGACGATGCCTCCAATTCGTTCGATAACGAGCTGGACCGTCTGCGCAACCAGTTCTCCGAACTTTACGAACTTGAGGACAGGGGCGACAGCGGAAGCCGTGCACGCATGCTCGGTGCGACGCTTAATCTTGCCGCGCAGTATCGCCTGCCTATGTACAAAAAGCTTTCGTTCGGTCTGCTTAATTCCACACGCATACAGGGAGCGTATACCTGGACCCAGTTCCGCCTTTCTGCCAATGTGGCTCCGGTGAAATGTTTCTCGGCTGGCGCTAACGTGGCCGTGGGAACTTTCGGCTGGTCTTTCGGCTGGGTTGCCAACGTGAAAGTGACAGGCTTCAATCTCTTCCTCGGCATGGACCACACACTCGGAAAACTTGCAAAGCCAGGAGTGCCGCTTAACTCGAATATGGCGGTCAACTTCGGTATCGATTTCCCCTTCTGATAAAAAAGCCATATAGCCGGTGGCCCGTACTTGTATGCGGCCACCGGCTTTTTTATTGAATAATCAGCAAGTTAACCGCTGTAGTCAAAAATCGGCGAAATTTTTTTGGAAAAAATGCTCAAAAAAATTTGCAAGGTTTGAAAAAACGCAGTAACTTTGCAGCGCAAAAGCAAAGAACAAGCTTCTTGCTGAGCAAAATTGCCTTGTGGTGTAATGGCAGCACGTCGGATTCTGGTTCCGCCTGTGGGAGTTCGAATCTCTCCAAGGCAACAAAAAGTGGAGCTTCCATAGCTCCACTTTTTTTATTTCTTTGTCGCTCTCTAAAAAAGATTTGGAGAATTGGCGGGAAAAGCGTACCTTTGCGCCGCAAAACAATACAAAACCAATTTACAAACAAACACTAAATGGCAACAAAAATTAGATTACAACGCCATGGTCGCAAGAACTATGCGTTCTATCCTATTGTCATCGCCGATAGCAGGGCACCACGAGATGGTAGATTTATTGAAAGGATAGGTTCTTATAATCCGAACACTAATCCTGCTACAATTACTCTTAACTTCGAACGGGCTTTGTATTGGGTGAATGTCGGTGCACAACCCACCGATACAGTACGCACAATCCTCTCCAACGAGGGCGTGCTTCTGATGAAGCATCTTCAGGGCGGTGTCGCCAAGGGTGCATTCGACCAGGCAGAGGCAGAACGTCGTTTCGCCGCTTGGAAAGCTAAAAAAGACGCAAAAGTAGCATCGCAGAAGTCTTCTATGGCTGACCGCGCAGAGCTCGAAGCAAAGCAGCGTCTTGAAGCAGAAGAAGCCAAGAACAAAGCTAAGGCAGAAGCCGTAGCCAAGAAGAAAGCAGAAGCAGCTGCGGCAGCCGCAGAAGCAGAAGCCGCTCCCGCCGAAGGCGAGGCTGAAGCTCCCGCTGCAGAATAATCTGCAATCCGACTTCTTCACCAATAATACCCAAAGGGTGTGCCCCGCCGATTTTGGCCGGCACGCCCTTTGCGCTTTATCTCCCCTTTCACAGCCTTGCCGCACGGGCGGGCAAACATAGTCTAATTTGCTAACATGAAGAAATTTACCGAATATTCATCATTCAATCTTTCCGAGCTTAACAAGGAAATGCTCGAAAGATGGCGCGAAGCCGGGCTTTTCGCCAAGAGCGTGGCTCTTCGCGAGGGCGCACCGTCGTTCGTGTTCTACGAAGGCCCGCCTTCGGCAAACGGCATGCCGGGCATACACCATGTGATGGCCCGCACCATCAAGGACCTTTTCTGCCGCTACAAAACCATGAAAGGTTTCCACGTGAAGCGCAAGGCCGGCTGGGACACCCACGGACTGCCTGTGGAGCTTGGCGTTGAGCGTTCGCTCGGCATTACCAAAGAGGATATCGGTAAGAAAATATCTGTCGACGAATACAATGCGGCGTGCCGTCGCGAGGTGATGAAGTATACCCGCGAGTGGGAAACCCTCACCGACACGATGGGCTATTGGGTCGATATGGCCGATCCGTACATAACCTACGACAATCGTTATATCGAGAGTGTGTGGTGGCTCCTTTCGCAGCTTTATGGCAAGAACCTGCTCTATAAGGGCTATACCATACAGCCTTATTCGCCGGCCGCCGGTACTGGCCTTAGCTCGCACGAGCTTAACCAGCCCGGATGCTATCGCGATGTAAAGGACACCACGTGCACGGCCCAGTTCGAGCTTGTAGATCCTATTGAGCCTATGCAGGGCTGGGGCAAGGCGTGCATGCTTGCATGGACCACCACTCCGTGGACACTGCCGTCGAATACGGCGCTTGCCGTGGGGCCGTCTATCCGCTATGTCGTGGCACGTACTTTCAATCCTTATTCGGGAGAGAAAATCACCGTGACAGTGGCAGAGGATCTTGCCGATGCCGTTCTCGGAGCGAAAGGCCGCGATGCTTCTCTTGAAGAATACAATGCGGGCGACAAAATCGTGCCTTGGCAGGTTGTGGCCACTCTCGAAGGGCGCGAGCTGGTAGGAATGCACTATCGCCAGCTTCTTCCGTGGGTCAACCCCGGCGAGGGCGCTTTCCGCGTGATTCCCGGTGATTATGTGACCACTGAAGACGGTACAGGTATCGTGCATATAGCAGGTACGTTCGGTGCGGACGACCTCAGGGTGTCGAAAGCTGCCGGGGTGCCGCCTCTGCATCTTATCGACCGTGACGGCAAACTGCGCCCGATGGTAGACCTTACAGGCCGTTTCTATCGCATAGAGGATCTCGACCCGGCTTTTGTTGCCGAGATGGTAGACGTCGATGCTTATTCGCGCTGGGCCGGTAAGTATGTGAAGAACGACTATAATGCCGATGCCAAGCCCGGTGATGAAACGCTCGACATAGAGATTTGCATGGAGCTTAAGATGACAGGAAAGGTATTCCGCATCGAGAAGCACGTGCACAATTATCCGCATTGCTGGCGTACCGACAAACCGGTGCTTTATTATCCGCTGGACAGCTGGTTTGTGCGTTCCACAGCTATGCGCGACGAACTTATAGAGAACAACAGTCTGATTAAGTGGAAACCTGCCTCCACAGGCTCGGGCCGCTTCGGCAAATGGCTTGAGAATTTGCAGGACTGGAACCTCTCGCGCAGCCGTTTCTGGGGCACTCCGCTGCCGATATGGCGTACTGAGAATGGTGCGGAGGAAATGTGCATCGACAGCGTGGCCACGCTGTATGCCGAGATAGAGAAGGCTGTGGCTGCCGGCATTATGGCGTCGAATCCTTTTGCCGACAAAGGATTCGTGCCGGGCGATTATTCTGCCGAAAACTACGAGAAAATCGATTTGCACCGTCCCTATGTCGACGACATAGTGCTTGTGTCCCCGACGGGCAAGCCCATGTATCGCGAAACAGACCTCATCGACGTGTGGTTCGACAGCGGTTCGA
Organism: uncultured Muribaculaceae bacterium; assembly: GCA_910579035.1. Classification (GTDB taxonomy): domain Bacteria; phylum Bacteroidota; class Bacteroidia; order Bacteroidales; family Muribaculaceae; genus CAG-873. The sequence goes on from CAJTSR010000020.1 coordinate 40,841, forward strand.
TGCCCTATGCCCAGATTCACTATCCGTTTGAGAATAAAGACGCTTTCGACAACGGCGAGCTGTTCCCTGCCGACTTCATAGCCGAAGGTGTCGACCAGACACGCGGCTGGTTCTTCACCCTGCATGCCATAGGCACTATGGTGTTTGGCTCACCGGCATTCAAGGCTGTGGTTTCCAACGGTCTTGTGCTTGACAAGAATGGCGAGAAGATGAGCAAGCGCAAAGGCAATGCTGTAGATCCGTTTGAAACAATCGAGAAATTCGGCTCAGACCCCTTGCGCTGGTACATGATATGGAGTTCTTCGCCGTGGGATAACCTTAAGTACGACCACGACGGCGTTGCAGAGGTATCGCGCAAGTTCTTCTCCACCTTGTCGAACACATACAACTTCTTCGCGATGTATGCCAATGTCGACGGCTTTACCGGCGACGAACCACAGATACCCTTGGCAGAGCGTCCCGAAATAGACCGCTGGATACTTTCGCTGCTCAACACACTTGTGAAGACAGTTACGGAAGAATTCGACGACTACGAGCCTACACGTGCCACACGCGCCGTACATGAGTTCGTGCTTGACAAACTCTCCAACTGGTATGTGCGCCTGAACCGCAAACGTTTCTGGAGCCGAGGGCTTGAACGCGACAAACTCGCCGCTTACCAGACTCTTTACACCTGCCTTCTCACAGTGTCGAAGCTTATGGCTCCTGTGGCACCTTTCTTCAGCGATCGCCTCTTCCGCGACCTTACTGCGGGAGTGGGAACTGTGGAGTCTGTGCATCTGGCTGATTTCCCCGTGTGCGACGATTCGGCTGTGGATGCCGCCCTTGAGCAACGTATGGACATAGCTCAGCGTCTTACATCGCTCGTGCTTTCTCTGCGCAAGAAAGCCAACATAAAGGTGCGTCAGCCGCTTGCCAAAATCCTCGTTCCGGCATCGGATTCGGTGACTGCCGAGGTAGTGGATGCTATCGCAGGAATAGTGAAGGCAGAGGTCAATGTGAAAGACCTTAAGCTCGTGGCCTCCGACAACGAAGTGTTCGTGAAACGCGTGGATCCCGACTTCAAGCGCCTCGGCCCGAAGATGGGCAAGCTTATGAAGCAGGCTGCGGCAGCGATAAAGGCTCTCGACGCGTCGAGCATATCGGACCTTGAAAAGAACGGTATGATAAGCATCGACCTTGACGGTACCTCTGTCGATATCGAGCTTGCCGACGTGAAAGTGATTTCCGAGGATATCCCCGGCTGGCTTGTGGCCAACGAAGGCGACCTCACGGTGGCTCTTGACATCGATGTCACGCCCGAGCTTATGCGCGAAGGTCTTGCCCGCGAAATCATCAACCGCGTGCAGAACATTCGCAAGAGCCGTGGCTACGACATCACCGACCATATCAATCTGCTCTTTGTGCCAAGTCCTGAAATCGAAGAGGTACTTGCCGGATTCGGCGGCTACATCGGAGCGCAGGTACTTGCCGATTCTATAACCACAGGCGAACCTTCCGACCCCAACTCTGTCGAGATACTCGACCTCGACGAGATCAAGTTCGGGGTAGTGGTCACTCCTGCATAACGTATATGTAGGGCGGGAGGCCGGAAAGGCCTCCCGCCCCTAATTATCACCTCCTAATCCAACCATGAGCGAACAATTAAGATATACCGACGAAGAGCTGGAGGAATTCCGCCAGCTTATTCTTGCCAAAATAGAGAGCGCCACCTCGCTTTACGAGGAACTGTGCGCTTCTTTGCGTAATAACGACGGAAACGATACTGCCGACACGTCGCCCACATTCAAGGTTCTTGAAGAGGGTGCGAGCACACTCGAACGCGAGGCCAACGCCCGTCTTGCCGAGCGCCAGCGCCAGTTTATCAATCATCTGCGTGCGGCTCTTGTGCGTATTGATAACAAAACATATGGCATCTGCCGTGCCACGGGCAAGCTTATACCGAAGGAGCGTCTTCGCGCTGTGCCCCACGCAACACTATGTGTAGAAGCCAAAAACAATCCCAACCATTAGTAAATGCACCAAAGCAAAAGCCGCAGACTCCTTCTGCTCGCAACTATTGTAGCCGCGCTGGTCGTTATTTTCGACCAGATACTCAAGTTCTATATCAAGACTCATTTTTATCTCGGCGAGGACGTCGAGGTGCTGTCGTTTTTCCATATCAGATTCATACAGAACAATGGTATGGCGTTCGGCATAGAGCTTGGAAGCAAGTTGTTCCTTACACTTTTCAGGATTATCCTTGTATGCTTCCTCGGGTGGTATATAGCGCGTCTTGCAAAGTTAGCGCGTGTGCCGGCAGGGTATATGGTGGCTGTGGCTCTTGTGGCGTCGGGGGCATTCGGTAACATTATCGACTGTGTGGCCTATGGCGAGATTTTCAGCAATCCGTATCCGCCTGAAGTAGCTGCCATCGTGCCGTGGGGCAGTGGCTACGGCGGTCTTTTCCATGGCCTTGTGGTGGATATGATCTATTTCCCGCTGTTTTCGTTCACATGGCCGGAGTGGATGCCTCTGTGCGGAGGCCGGGTGTTTTCGTTTTTCGACCCGGTGTTCAATATCGCCGATGCCGCCATTACCATAGGCATGGGTATGATAATATTCTTCTATGCCAAGTATCTCGGCTCAGAATATATCAAAAATGAACAGGACAAGGGCAAGAAAGCTTAAGGTAGCCGCAGCTTTGGCCGTGCTGGCGCTTTCGGCCTGCTCCAAGGTGCCTTCGGGGGTGATAGCTCCCGAAGAAATGGCGCAGTTGCTCGCCGATATCCATACAGGTGAGTCGGTGATAGACATGAACCGAATGGAGTTCTCGAGCGATTCCGCCAAGCAGGCCTACAAGCAGAGTGTATATGCCCGCCATGGTGTCACGGCAGAGCAGGTAGACAGTTCGTTCGGGTGGTACGGGCGCAACATTTCCCAGTATATGGAGGTGTATGACCGTACAATCGAGATACTCGACAGACGTCTGATAGAAACCGGCAACCGCATTGCGGCCGATGCCGCCCTTTCGATAGCGGGCGACTCTGTTGACGTGTGGCCTAATCCACGATTCATCACATTCAACAGCCATATGCCGTCGCGTTTTGCCACATTCTCTTTTGCGGCAGACGAGAACTGGGAGCCCGGCGACTCATACACATGGAGAGCCAAGTTTTTCAACCATGCGCTTGATTCCCGGTGGACTATCGCGGTGGAATATACCGACGGCTCGGTGGAATATATAGCGCGCAAATTCTCCGGCGATGGCTGGAACCAGTTGGTGATACATACTGATTCCACGCTTACGGCGCGGCGCGTGTTCGGATTTTTTGAAGGCGAAGGCAAGTCCGGCACCGATCTCAGGCTCGACAGTATAGAGATGGTGAGAAAGCGTCTTAACCCTGAAAAATACGCGGGGCGCCACATTGTGCGCAAGATACGTAAGTTCAACGATGAAGAAAGCTCCGATTCGATATCTGGCCAGAACCGTTGAGTACGCTGGGGAAAAGCGCGCTTTGTCCGTTGCCACGATTTATTGCAAGGAAGATGGCGAATGGAGTGTAGACATTGCGCCTTTTGAACGCGAAGCGCACTCCACAGCCTACCACGGCGGGACGCTTCGCATAGAGCTGCGTGGCCGCGAAATGCCTTTGATTGAGCTGCTGCCGTGAGCGCGCGTGGCTGCCGAGCAATTTTTTGAGCATTGCAGCGTTATCATTATATGTTGAAGCGCTTATACTTAGTTCTGATTATATATACTCTTTCCGCTGTTTTTATCGAGGCAAAAGGCCCGGTGAAGATTAGCGGCGTCGTTACCGACAGCGAGAATGAACCTCTCGAATTTGTAACAGTAAAGATTAAAGGCACGGCAATCGGGACGATTACCGAGGCCGGAGGTCGATACAGCTTGACTGCTCCAGAAGCGGATACCATAAGGGTGATTTTTTCCTGCATTGGCTTTGAAGAATCCAAGCGCAGGCTTATCGATGCTTCAGGCGAGGTGACGCTCAACGTGAAGATGAGTCCGGCGAGCTATGCCCTTGGCGGCATCGAGGTGAGCGACTACCGAAAACAGACCTCGGGTATGCAGACGATAGACAACGGGTCGTACCGTTTGTCGCCCGATGTGAGCGGAGGCAGCGTGGAGTCGCTTCTGACCACGATGGCCGGTGTGAGTGCAGCCAACGAAATGAGCAACAGCTACAGTGTGCGCGGCGGCTCTTACGATGAGAACAGCGTGTACATAAACGGGATAGAGGTATACCGCCCGCAGCTCGTGAGCAGCGGGCAGCAGGAAGGCCTGAGCATTATAAACCCTGATATGGTGGGCGCGATCGGTTTCTCAACGGGCGGATTTGATGCTTCGTATGCCGACAGAATGAGCAGCGTGCTCGACATCGCATATCGGCAGCCGGAGGCTTTCGAAGGTTCAGTGGCGGTGTCGCTTATGGGGGCGAGTGCTGCCATCGGTTCGAGTTCGCGCAATTTTTCGCAGCTGCACGGCATACGCTACAAGCAGAATGCCTCTTTGCTCGGCTCGCTTGAGGAAAAAGGCGATTACGACCCGCGTTTTTTTGATTATCAGACCTCGATGACATATGCCTTTTCGCCGAAGGTAAAGTTGTCGGTGCTTGGCAATGTGGCTGTGAATAATTACAAATTCATACCGCACACGCGCACTACCAAGTTTGGCACTTCCACAGACGCGAAAGAATTTACGGTGTATTTCGACGGTATGGAAAAAGACCGCTTTGAAACCTATTTCGGTGCTGCCACATTGAGCTATAAGCCGTCTAAAAAGACAGAGTTTGCCTTGCAGGCTTCGGGATTCTTCACCAATGAGCTTGTGAGCTATGATATTTCAGGAGAGTACTGGCTCGACCAGGCCGGTGCCGGAGATGCCGACAACGGAGGCGTGGGCGGAGAGCTTGGCGTGGGACGCTACCACGAGCATGCCCGCAACCGCTTCAAGGCCTCGGTAGTGGATATTGCTCTGAAAGGCGCTACCGGCATACGCGGCCATAATCTCAACTACGGCTTGGGCTTCAAGCATGAAACCGTGTTTGACCGTGCCCGCGAGTGGGAGCTTCGCGACTCGGCCGGCTTTTCCCTGCCTGCCGACCCCGATGCCGTAAGGGTGATTTATAATCTCAGTTCCCGAAATGACTTGGCTTCAAATCGTTTTTCGGCATTTGTCCGCGACAGCTACAGGTTTGAAAGCTCGGCCGGTTTCTTCAATATCGATGCCGGCGTGCGATTTTCGTACTGGGACTACAACAAGGAGTTCCTCGTAAGTCCGCGTGCGAGCGTGGGCTTTGTGCCGCAGAGTATGTCCCGGCTTGCATTGCGCTTCGCCACAGGGCTTTATTATCAGACTCCGTTCTTTAAGGAATTGCGTCTTCCGCATACCGATGCCGAGGGCAACGAGATAATAACCCTCAATTCGTCGATAAAGTCGCAGCGTTCCTTCCAGCTTATACTCGGGGCAGACTATACGTTCCGGGCATTCGGACGGCCTTTCAAACTTTCCGGCGAGGCTTATTATAAGGCCCTGAGCAATCTGATTCCATATGAGATCGACAATCTGAAAATTGTGTATGCCGGCCAGAATCTGAGCAAGGGATTCGCCACAGGTGTTGATTTCAAGTTGTTCGGGCAGTTTGTACCGGGAACGGATTCGTGGCTCAGTTTTTCGCTAATGAAGACGCAGGAAGATATAGGCGGCATCAAGGTGCCGCGGCCTACCGACAGGCGTTATTCTTTCGCATTGTTCTTTACTGATTATTTCCCCAAGCTGCCAAAGCTTAAATTTAATCTCAGGGGCGTGCTGTCCGACGGACTGCCTATGACAGCTCCGCACGAGAGTCGCGACAAGGGCTATTTCCGCGCGCCGGCTTACAAGCGTGTCGATGTCGGTCTTGCCTACGGACTTGTCGTGCCTGATGCCTCAGGTGTGAGGCGCTCGGGCTTTCTGCGCTATTTCAAGAGCGTGTGGCTGGGGGTAGATGTTTTCAACCTCTTAGGTATCAGCAATGTTGGTAGCTATTATTGGGTGACAGATGTGAACGACATACAGTATGCCGTGCCCAACTATCTTACAGGCCGGCAGTTCAATGTGCGCCTGTCAGTCGAGTTCTGATATATAGAATCCGTCGACTTTTATTTTTCCTGCTTCGGCAAGCTGCCTTATGCGTTCGGCCACTTCTTTGGCGTGGTGCGGAAAGTGAGGTTGCAGAGAGCGTGTGTCGAGCTTTTTGTACGGTGCTATCATACTGAAAAATTCCTTCAGTCGTTCGTCGAAAGCCTCCGGGTCGAACGCCCGTATGCCTTTCTTTGCCCGGCATACGTCGCACTGGCCGCAGTCGGCGGCGTCTTTTTCGCCAAAATATGACAACATGCGGCTTACCCGACACGAATCGGAGCCGTATATGAAATCCTTCATTGCCTCGAGCCTCGTTTTCATAGCGTCCCGACGATCCTCGTACACATTTTTGTCGATTATGAGCTGTGAGCCTGCGACCCTGTTTATGGTTTGGTAGAGGTAGGGGGTGCGCTTGCGCGGAATATAGCCGACTACGTGGCTTCGCCGCAGCTCTATAAGCGTCTGATACACTTCGTCGGTGCGCAGTGAGCACCTTCGAGCAAGCATATCTTCGTCGATAAATACATAATCGGCAAACAATCCCGGGTAATTCCGTAGCAGAGTTTGGATAATTTCCTCTGTGCGCGGGTCGGAGTGCATAGAGTATAACTCTTCGCGGGTGCATACAAACATCAGTCGCGAGCGCGTGTCCATCTCTTCGGTGTATACGAAGTATCCCGAGCGCTCCAGTATGCCTATTGCACCGGCTACCTGCCTCGGAGGAAGGCGGTATTTCTCGCACATCTCGTCGGGGCGGAACTCATAGATTTGCCCGAATCCCTCGCCCATGCTTATGCCGAGGTAGCGGCAAATCTCGTCGTATGTTCGGGCTATAAATTCTCGTGGGGGGAAGGCCTCGGCGAGTCGTTTGCCGAAAGTGGCTTTGTCGCGCTCGGTGGCGAGAAGCACCGCGAACGACGGTTTGCCGTCGCGACCGGCACGTCCTGCTTCCTGATAGTATTCCTCGAGTGTGGAGGGAGGGTCGAAATGTACCACGAGCCTCACGTCGGCCTTGTCGATTCCCATTCCGAAAGCCGTTGTGGCCACCATTACCCGCACCGCGCCTGAATGCCACGCCTCTTGGCGCTCAGTCTTTTCTCTTAATTCAAGGCCGGCGTGGTAGTAGGTGGATTGTATCGAGGCTCCGGCCAGATAGTCGGAAATTTCTTTGCAGCGTTTGCGCGAGCGCACATACACAATGGCCGAGCCGGAGGTCGAGGTGAGGATTCGCAGAAGTTTGTCGAGCTTGCTCTCGCATATCCTTACCAAAAATGAAAGATTATCGCGCGAAAAACTTCGGGAGTAAATCGCCGGTGAGCGCATTTCGAGTTTGTCGGCGATGTCTGCCACAACCTGCGGTGTCGCCGATGCCGTGAGGGCGAGGAACGGCACTTCCGGGAAGCGTTCGCGCAGTGCCGACAAAGCGAGGTAGGACGGGCGGAAGTCGTAGCCCCATTGGGATATGCAATGAGCCTCGTCGGCTACGAACATTGCCACGTTCCACGCGTCCATGCGCGCTATGAAATTGTCGCGTTGCAGCCGTTCCGGGGCGAGGTAGAGCAGTTTGATGCGTCCTTGGCGCAGCCGTTCGTAGGCGTAGTCGGCCTCGGCGCGAGTCATTCCGCCATATATGCAGGCTGCAGGAACCCTGCGTTTTTTCAGATTGTCCACTTGGTCCTTCATCAGGGAGATAAGCGGCGTTATCACCACTGTGAGGCCGTCGAGTACGAGCGAAGGGACTTGGAATGTGAGCGATTTGCCGCCCCCTGTGGGCAGCAGCCCTATGGTGTCGCAGCCAGATAGCACGCTCTGTATTATGTCTTCTTGCAAGGGGCGGAAATTGTCGTAGCCCCAGTATTTTTTCAGGACGGAATGTATGTCGGCATCGTCGGCCGGATAGCCGTCGTTGTCGCTGTAATCATCTGAAAAATCGTAGTATCCTTCTGGACAATCCATTATTCGAGGTCGGCGCGTATCTGCTTCACGAGGAGTTGCAGGGTCGACGAAGCGTTCTGGTGCTTGTTTTCCTCGATAGTGTAGCAGATGTTGAACGGACGTCCTGAGTGTATGTGGTCGAAGTACGAGGCCATGTTGAACGCAATGCCGTTGACAACGCGTCCTGAGGTGTCGTCGACAAGTTCGAGCTTTATATGCTCAAGATTGCGTCCCACGAGCTTGCTCGTGCCGAAGTCTTTCACGCGGCGTGTGCAGAAAGTGGGTTTGCGGTTTCCGGGGCCGAAAGGATTGAACAGTCTGAGCGTGGAAACGAACTCCGGCGTTATTTCCGAGAAGGTGAGGAAGGCATCGATGTCGATTTGCGGGGTAAGTTGCTCCGGCAGTATGTTGGCCGACACGTATTCTTCAAAGCGCCTGGTAAATTCGGCTATGTTCTCCTCCTTCATGGACAGGCCGACAGCGTATGCGTGGCCGCCGAAATTTTCCAGCAGGTCGCGGGTTGACTCCACGGCCTTGTATATGTCGAAGCCCTGCACCGAGCGCGATGAGCCTGTGGCAAGTCCGTTGGATAGCGTCAGCACCACCGAGGGCTTGTAGTACAGCTCTGTAAGTCGCGATGCCACAATGCCTATGATTCCCTTGTGCCAGTCCTTGTTGTAGATTACAATCGATTTTTTTGGAGAGTGCATCTCGCCACGGCCTTCGAGGATTGTGTTGGCTTCTTCGGTTATTCGCTTGTCGAGCTCCTTGCGGTCTTTGTTGTACTGGTCTATCTCGATGCTTTTGCGGGCGGCTTCCTTGGCATCGCGGGCAACGAGGAGTTCCACCGCCTCGCTGCCGCTCTGCATGCGTCCTGAGGCGTTTATACGCGGTCCTATTTTGAATACGACGTCGCTTATGCTTATCTCCTTGCCGCCGAGTCCGCAGGTTCGTATTATGGCTCTCAGTCCGAGATTGGGGTTGGAGTTAAGGCGTTTCAGCCCCATGTACGCCATGGTGCGGTTCTCGTCGATCATCGGAACAATGTCGGCGGCTATGCTCACGGCCACGAGGTCGAGCATGCTCTCAAGCTCGGCCGTGGCTATGCCGTTGCTTATAGAGAACGCCTGCATCAGTTTGTAGCCCACGCCGCAGCCTGAAAGATGCGGGCAGGGGTATGTGGAGCCTTCGAGCTTGGGATTGAGTATGGCTACCGCAGGCGGAAGCTCGGCGTCCGGCACGTGGTGGTCGCATATTATGAAATCGATGCCGCGTTCGGCTGCATAGCGTATCTCGTCGATGGCCTTTATTCCGCAGTCGAGAATTATTACGAGCTTTATGCCGCGTTCGGCCACATCGTCTATGCTTTTGCGGGATATGCCGTAGCCTTCCTCGTAGCGGGTGGGGATATAGTATTCGAGCTCGGAGTAAAAATTCTGCAGATAGCGGTACACAAGGGCCACGGCCGTGGTGCCGTCCACATCGTAGTCGCCATATACGAGGATTTTTTCTTTTGAGCCCATCGCCCGGTTCAGCCGCTCGACGGCTTTATCCATGTCCGGCATTAGGAAGGGATCGTGAAGGTCGCGCAGAGAGGGATGGAAAAACTTCTCGGCTGCTGCTATTGTCGTTATACCCCTTTGTACCAACAGGTCGCTAATCGGCGAGCAGTTGGCAAAACGGCGCGCAAGCTCTGCCCCGAGCCGTTGTTCCTCGGACGATAGTGTGGGGAAGTTCCATTTTCGTGTCATTATGCTGTGCGCGGTTTTCTGCAAAAATACAAAAAAACGGCAACACCGAAGTGCTGCCGAGTGTTAAAAGAGTGAAATTGGCTTGCTGTTATTCGCCGAGGAGCACTTTGGCGCCGAGCGGGCTCAGGTAGTTGTTTACCGAGTACGGTTCCACCGGTATGCTAATGCGTCCTTGCGCGTAGCTTGCCACCTCGTATGGCTGGTATACGAATACTATTTCACCGTTGGCGTTGAGATAGAAATTGTTGCCGCTTGGCAACTCGTTGACGTTGGTTTCTCCGATATAGCCTTTCATCGAATTGGCCCGGTTGCGCAGTATGGCCGGCAGGGCTGCGAGGCCTTCCTGCGTGAACAGCTCGTCGAGTGTCACCACTTTTCCGGCAGTGGCCGAGTATGTGACGTATTGGGTGGTGTACATGCCATGGGCCGCGCGCGGGTAGTAGGCCGAAAGGGTTACTCCGTATGATATATATTCGGAGGTGAGCGCTGCCACGTCGCCTTTCACTCCCACGAACCCGTCGTAGTTATTCAGGGAAGCCTTTGAGGAAGCGAGGCTGTCGGCCGTGGCTTCCGTGACATCAAGCGCGGCGGGGGTGTAGCCCATATCCTCGCATTTGTTTAGGAAATAGGACTCTATGGCCGTTGATGCGTCGGGAGTTATGGTGTCGAAGGCTATGCGGAATATGCTGTCGCGAAATGCCTTGATGCCCTGGCCGAGGTATTCTGTCGGAAGGACGAGTTCTGCCTTGCAGCCTGCCGAAAGGTCTGTTTCATTGTCGAAATCGCTTGCTGAATTTTCAAGCGTGTAGGCTTTTTCTATATCTATGCGTTCGAAGCAAATACCCATGTCTTTTGCTGCTTTGGACTTGGGTGTGCCGTCGCAGCCTTGCAGCATGGCGCCTCCGACTAAAAGAGCCGGGATAAGTGTTTTAATAGACAGTGTGATAGCTTTCATTTTTATAATTGTTTTATGTCTGCAATAACGTTGCATTGCTTGTATTTGTTGCAATGACGTATGCAAAATTAGCAAATAATTTATATGTATGGCGCTTTGGTAAAAGATTTGCTTATGTCTGAAAAAATGACTACCTTTGTATGCTTTAAATAGAACGTACAAGTATTAAATATGGCAGAACATAACGAGGAGTACAGCGCCAGTAATATCCAAGTGCTTGAGGGCCTTGAGGCCGTCCGCAAGCGCCCTGCGATGTACATAGGCGACATCTCCGAAAAGGGTTTGCACCATCTTGTGTATGAAGTGGTGGACAACTCTATCGACGAAGCCCTTGCCGGCTTTGCCTCCGATATTCAGGTAATTATAAACGAGGATAATTCGATAACCGTTATCGACAACGGTCGTGGTATTCCTGTCGATATGCACGAGAAGGAGCACAAAAGTGCTCTCGAAGTGGTGCTGACCGTGCTGCATGCCGGCGGTAAGTTCGACAAGGGTTCATACAAGGTGTCGGGCGGTCTGCATGGCGTGGGCGTGTCGTGTGTGAACGCGCTGTCCACATATCTGCGTGCCGAAGTTCGCAGGGGCGGCAAGATTTACGCTCAGGAATACAGCTGCGGCAAGCCCACCACCACTGTCGATGTGATAGGGGAGTGCTCCGAAACAGGTACTTCGGTGACATTCAAGCCTGACGGCAGCATCTTCACCACCACTGTCTACAGCTATTCGATACTTGCCAACCGTCTTCGCGACCTCGCTTTCCTTAATTCGGGGATATCGCTCCACCTTACGGATATGCGCGAGCTTGATGCCGAAGGCAAGCCCCGCAGCGAAACATTCCGCAGCGAAACAGGCCTGCGCGAGTTCGTGCAGTATATCGACTCCAACAAGGAATCGCTGATAAACGATGTAATCGACCTTACGACCGAGAAACAGGGTATACCCGTGGAGGTGGCGCTTACGTACAACACCACGTCTAACGAGAATATCTACTCCTTTGTAAACAATATCAACACCATCGAAGGCGGCACGCACCTTACCGGCTTCCGTCGCGGCCTTACTTCGACACTTAAGAAGTATGCCGAGGACAACAACCTGTTGAAGAACGCCAAGGTGGAGATTGCCAGCGATGACTTCCGCGACGGTCTTACCGCCGTGATTTCCGTAAAGGTGATGGAGCCGCAGTTTGAAGGCCAGACAAAGACCAAGCTCGGTAACAACGAGGTGATAGGCGCCGTGCAGACATCGGTAAGCGAGGCTCTGCGCAATTATCTCGAGGAACACCCGAAGGAGGCCAAGGTGATAGTGGAGAAGGTGGTTCTTGCCGCCCAGGCTCGCCACGCTGCTCTCGCTGCCCGCCAGAAGGTGCTGCGCAAGTCGCCGCTTTTCGGCGCGGGACTTCCCGGCAAGCTCACTGACTGTTCCAGCCGCACGGCTGAAGACTGCGAGATATTCCTTGTCGAAGGTGACTCGGCAGGCGGTACGGCCAAGCAGGCACGCGACCGCCGCTTTCAGGCCGTTCTGCCTCTGCGAGGCAAGATCCTGAATGTGGAGAAGGCGATGGACCACCGCATATTCGACAATCAGGAAATAACCAGCCTTTTCCGGGCATTGCGAGTGTCGATAGGCACAGAGGACGACCCCAAGGCGCCCAACCTCTCCAAGCTCGCCTACCACAAGGTGATAATTATGACTGATGCCGACGTCGACGGCGCGCACATTGCCACGCTGTTGATGACATTCTTCTTCAGGCGTATGCGTCCGCTTATCGAGCAAGGCTACCTCTACCTCGCTTCGCCGCCACTCTACAAGTGCAAGATGGGCAAGAACGAGGAATATTGCTGGAACGATATGCAGGTGCAGCAGTTCATAGCCCGTTTCGGCGAGCGAACCAACGTGCAGCGCTACAAAGGTCTTGGCGAGATGAGCGACGAAGAGCTGCGCACCACCACCATGGGACCTGAACACCGAATCCTCAAGCAGGTGCGGATAAGCGATGCCGCCGAAGCCGACCGTGTGTTCTCGATGCTGATGGGCGAGGACGTGGCTCCACGACGCGATTTTATAGAAGCAAATGCAACTTACGCTACAATCGATGCGTAATTGCTGAACGATAAGCCCCGCGGATATGTTTATATTGATATCCGCGGGGTATTTTTAGAGGGTGTTTAATAATATCTGTTAAAGCACAGGCCAAAAAGTTTGAGATGGATTTATTACTGAGCCGAAAGAGCATAGCGGTGGCTATGTGACTGAGGCGAAGG